>CAZXGJ010000026.1:0-42103 GCA_964639955.1 uncultured Ignavibacteriaceae bacterium | reverse complement strand
TTGATGATTACCTTGAAGGATTTGAAATAATGAAATCAGGGAATTCGGGGAAAGTGATATTAGACTGGGAATAGCCCGAAATACCGGATTCCGGATGCCTGATTCCAGATACCGGAATACTGATTCTGAATACATTATTTACATTTGAAGGCACACTAATAATTTGGAGGTTAAATAATGAATTACAAAAATTTGGAAGTCTGGCAGCTTGCAAGAGAAATATCAATCGAAATTCACAAAATGACTTTAACGCTTCCTAAGTTTGAAATGTATGAAGAGGGAAGTCAGATTCGTCGCTCATCTAAATCAATCCGCTCTAATATTGTCGAAGGATATGGAAGAAGAAGGTACAAGAATGAGTTCATTCGTTATCTTACTTTTTCTGTTGCTTCAACTGATGAAACAATAGATCATCTCGAAACTTTGTACGAAACCGAATCCCTTTCTGATAATAAATTGTTTACAGATTTATTAAAAAAGCTGAATCTGCTGGGTAAGAAGCTAATTAGATTTTTAGGATCAATTGAAAAAAAACATATAAGTGAAAAGTAATATTAATAATCCGGTATCAGGGGTTATCATCGAGCATTAATAAATTGAGGAAGTGTTATGCACCAACAGGTTAAACAGTACTATTCAGAAATTTTATCAGGCATCGAAAAAGAAGGGCTTTATAAAAAGGAAAGAATAATCACAAGCCCGCAGAGTGCAAATATTGAAGTTACTGGCGGACAAAAAGTTCTTAATATGTGCGCCAATAATTATCTCGGACTTGCCAACAATCCCGAAATAATTAAAGCAGCAAAAGAAAGTTATGATAAATGGGGCTACGGACTTTCTTCAGTTCGTTTCATTTGCGGTACACAGGAAATCCATAAAGAGCTTGAGAAAAAAATCTCTGAGTTTTTAGAAACAGAAGACACAATTCTTTATACCTCCTGCTTTGATGCTAACGGCGGATTGTTCGAAACACTTCTCGGAGAAAATGATGCAGTTATAAGTGATGAGCTGAATCATGCAAGCATAATAGACGGGGTACGTTTATGTAAAGCACAAAGGTATCGTTACAGGAATAGTGATATGAACGACCTCGAAGAAAAATTAAAGGAAGCCAAATCGAATAACGCTAAACAAATATTAATTGCTACTGATGGTGTCTTTTCTATGGACGGATATATTGCCAACCTTAAAGGAATTTGTGATCTCGCAGATAATTATAATGCAATGGTAATGGTTGATGATTCACACGCGGTCGGTTTTATGGGTAAGCATGGTAAAGGCACACACGAATACAATAATGTTTTGGGAAGAGTTGATATTATAACAGGAACACTTGGTAAGGCACTCGGCGGGGCAAGCGGCGGCTATACCAGCGCAAGAAAAGAAATTGTAGATCTTTTAAGGCAGCGATCCCGCCCGTATCTTTTTTCAAATACAGTAGCTCCAAGCATTGTCGCCGCTTCACTTAAAGTGCTGGAAATGTTAAGTTCAACAACTCATCTCAGGGATAGGCTTGAAGAAAACACAAAGTATTTCAGAGAAAAAATTAAAGCCGCTGGCTTTGAAATTAAGGAAGGCATTCACCCAATTGTTCCAATTATGTTAGGTGATGCTGTGCTTTCACAAAATATGGCTGCCAGACTTCTTGAGAAGGGCATTTATGTTATCGGTTTCTTTTATCCCGTTGTTCCAAAAGGAACAGCAAGAATCCGTGTGCAGATATCTGCCGCACATTCAAAAGAAGATCTGGATTTTGCAGTTGAGAAGTTTTCAGAAGTTAAGAAGGAGATGAGAATTTAATTCAGGCTATAAGTTGTATTTGATTCTTCGGAACATAGTATCACTTAAGTTTTTGAAGTAATTTCAGCCAAAGGTTGATGAGCCTCTGGCTCAAAAAATAATTAGCGGAAAAAATATTGAAATTGGAAGACGAATATCAGATACATATCAAGCAAAGCAGAAAATCTAATTCTTTACCGGTTTCGGATGTTTTATTTTCTCCCAAGAGGATGCAAATTTAAATTCCTTATAAGTCGGGCTTGCGGGATTGTGACAGGTTTTGCAAAACACCGGATCGTTAGCTGGAATTTTTAATCCTTTCTCTTCAGATTTTTTTCTGTCCGACATAATTTCTCTCATAATATATTTTGAACCCGGCCCGTGACATGCTTCGCAGCTAACGCCTTCTTCAAGATCGATATTCTTCCCGGTTCCACCATTTGTTACATGACATTTCAAACACTTCGCCGCTTCCGAAGGATCCCCGATGCCCAGTTTTTTAGCCACATCTTTTGCTTTTTGAGTCTTTAAAGTTTGGTACGCTTTAGCATGAGCAGATGCCTGCCATTTTTCGTAAACAAAATTTACACTATCACCAGAGTGACAGGCAGAACAAACATTTGCAGTAACGTAACGACTCTCCGATGGACTAAAATGTAGCCCGGTAATAGTTAATGCAATTAAGGCAATTACCACTGTGCTGATTTTTCTTCTCAAAGAAATATTTTATTAATTTTTGATTGATAATAAACTTGAATATAAAAGATTATCTGTTATGAAAATAAGTGAAAGAATTCAAATAGAAAAAGGTGATATTACCAAGCAAAAAATTGATGCAATTGTTAACGCAGCAAACACTTCCCTGCTTGGTGGTGGTGGAGTTGATGGTGCAATTCATCGTGCAGCCGGACCTGAGTTACTTGAGTTCAACAGAAAGCTTAGCGGCTGTCCAACCGGTGAAGCAAAAATTTCTCCCGGATTTAATCTTCCTGCAAAATATATTATTCATACTGTTGGTCCGGTTTGGAATGGAGGAAAAAATAATGAGGACAATCTTCTTGCAAATTGTTATAGAAATTCTTTGAAGCTGGCTGTTGAAAATGGAATCAGAACAATTGCGTTCCCGGCAATCAGCACAGGAGTTTATCGCTTCCCATTGGAGAGAGCAACAAAGATTGCAGTGAATGAAGTAAAGAAATTTTTAAAGAAGAATGAATCAATCGAGAAAGTAATTTTTGTTTGTTTTGATGAGGAGGCTTTTAGGATTTACAAAAAAATCCTTGAAGAATGATGCTATTTACAGTTTTTTGGATTTTACTCAATTGATTGAGTAAATTTGCTCAGTCAATTGAGTAACACTTTATGTTTGAACGAAAACAAATAATCACATTAGAAAATCGAATTCAGGAAAAGCACTGCCTGATTCAGGTCATAACGGGACCCAGACAATCAGGTAAAACAACTTTAGCCACACAGCTAACAAAGAATATTAGAACTCCCTTTAGTTATGTATCTGCGGATGGTATTCCTTCCTCTTCATCAATTTGGATAGAACAGCAGTGGGAAGCAGCAAGAATTAAATTAAAATCCACTGGCTCAGATTCTTATCTCCTTATTATTGATGAAATTCAGAAAATCAATAATTGGAGTGAGCTAGTTAAAAAGGAATGGGATAAGGACAGAATTAATAATATCAATGTAAAAGTACTTTTACTTGGTTCATCAACTCTTCTGATAGATAAAGGATTAAGTGAATCTTTGACCGGAAGGTTCGAACTTATAAAACTTCCTCACTGGAGTTTAAATGAGATGCACGAGGCATTTGGATTCACACCGGAAGAATATGTTTATTTTGGTGGATACCCCGGTGCTTCAGGTTTTATTGATGATGAAGTCAGATGGAAAGACTATATACAGAATTCCATTATCGAAACAACAATATCAAAAGATATTCTGCAGCTTACCACAATTCAGAAGCCTGCATTACTCAAAAACCTTTTTGAACTTGCCCGCATTTACAGCGGTGAAATTCTTTCATATACAAAAATTCTTGGGCAGCTGACCGATGCTGGCAACACAACCACACTGGCTCATTATCAAAACTTACTGGATCGGGTGTGGCTTGTAACGGGCTTGCAAAAATTTTCCGGTTCGAAAATTTCGACTAAGTCTTCTTCCCCTAAATGGCTGGCTTATAACACTTCCTTACTTTCAGTTTATTCCGGTGAAAGTTTTTCCAGCACAAAAAATCGTTTTGATATTTGGGGAAGAAGGATTGAGCAGTCGATCGGAGCTCATCTTCTGAATCAATCACGGCTGGCGAATTTTAAACTTTTTTACTGGCGTGACGGAAATTCTGAAGTTGATTTTGTAATTACTAAGAATAAAAAAGTAATTGCCATCGAAGTTAAATCAGGAAAAGTTAAATTTCACGCTGGTTTAGAATCATTCAAAAAGAAATACAAACCTTTTAAGACAATACTAATTAGTGATGACTCATTGCCCTGGGAAGAATTTCTTAAATTGAATGTTGACGATTTATTTGAGCTATAATTATTTTTTCCCGAAGAGTAAATAGGCAGCATCATCTCAGGAATATAATCGCTGCTCCAACCACAGCCACGATTGCACCAATAATAGCTTTCAACAGGAGAGAGCAACAGAGATTGCAGTTGGAGAAGTAAAGAAATTTTCAGTGAAGAGTGAATCGATTGAGAAAGTAATTTTTTTTTGTTTTGATGATAGAACTCTTAACGTATATATGCAATTTTTATCAGAATAGCTCTGAAGAAATACTAAATCTGCGCTGCCCGTTCAATAATACAGTTTAATTTTGTAACAGAATTAATACCAACTAAAAAATTTTATGTTTTCCCGGAAGAATCAAATATAGTGCTTCGGGTCTTTCTAACCTGTCTATTTATACTTATTTTAATTTCAGTTTTTTTTAATAATCAGGTGAAAAATGGTTGATATTTCAGAAAAAAGACTGAACGAATTAAAAGATAAACTCAACGGTAAAAGAATTGCGGTTATTGGCGATATGATGCTCGATGGTTATTACTGGGGAGATGTAAAAAGGATATCGCCGGAAGCTCCTGTTCCTGTTTTGGAAGTTGAAGAAGAATTTTTCCGTTTTGGTGGTGCGGCAAATGTAGCGCTGAATATTCAGAAGCTTGGCGGCATTCCGCTCCCGGTTGGTGTAATTGGTAATGATAGTTATGGTACAATCTTCTTTTCATTACTGAAAGAAAATAATATTGATGCTGAAGCCATAATTACAGATGACAACCGTCGAACAACTACAAAAACCCGTGTGATTGCAAACAACCAGCATATAGTGAGAATAGATAAAGAAAATAGAACACCGGTTAATAAAAAAATTGAGGAAAAGTTACTTTTACAAATTGCTAAAATTATCGACAGCCTTGATGGAATTATTTTACAGGATTACAACAAGGGTGTATTAACCCATTCGCTGATAAATCAAATCATTTCAATAGCAAACAGTAAAAATATGTTAATTACCGTCGATCCGAAATTTGATAATTTCTTCGAGTATAAAAATGTTACCGTATTCAAACCCAACCGGAAAGAAACTGAAGCTGTTTTGGGAATGAAAATTCTTTCCGATGAAGATATTTCCTTTGCCGGTGAAAGACTGCTCCTTGAGCTGAACTCGAAATATGTTTTAATGACACTCGGTGAAAACGGTATTGCAGTTTTTGAACAGGATGGTTCAGAAAAACGTATGCCCACAAAAGCCAGAAAAGTTGCCGATGTTTCAGGCGCGGGTGATACGGTTATTTCTACGCTAACTATTGCGCTTGCAGCAGGTGCCGATATCTATGAAGCTTCTTTGCTCGCCAATTATGCTGCCGGAATTGTCTGTGGTGAAGTCGGTATTGTGCCCGTTAACAGGGATAAACTTTTCGATACAGTGCTGAAAGATAATTTATGAATCCATCTATAACCCTTTCCGAATTAAAAGCTATCCGCTTAAAACTTAAAAATGAAGGTAAGAAAGTAGTCTTTACAAACGGCGTGTTCGATCTCCTGCACTCCGGGCACGTCGATTACCTGTCTAAAGCCAAATTGCTCGGTGATGTATTGATAGTTGGTTTAAATACAGATGAATCTGTAAGGCGCATAAAGGGGATAAAAAGACCCGTGCTCAAACAGGAAGAACGTGCATTTATCCTTTCGGGTCTTAAGCCTGTTGATTACGTAATCTTTTTTAATGAAGACACACCCGAAAAATTAATTTCCGAGTTAGTTCCCGATATTCTTGTTAAAGGTGCCGATTGGCCGCTAGAAAAAATCGTTGGCAGGGAAATCGTTGAAAAAAACGGCGGTGCAGTAAAATCAATTGAATTCGTCAACGACCAATCTTCCTCCAAAATTATTGAACTGATAGTAAACAGGTTCTGTAATTAGCTTAATTGCCTTTATGTGGTTTATAAGAAAAGATAAAAAACGTCCGCTATTCAGGCGCATCATTAATTATTTCATCTATCTTGGAGTGGGAATAATTGTTTTGCTGCTCATCGCTTTCGGTTTTACACAAACTTCATCTTTCAGAAGCTGGCTTAAAGATGTTATAGTTGAGCAGGTAAATTCATCCACTAATGGTGTGCTTTCAATAGGCAGAATAGATGGCACAATCCTGTCTTCAATAATTTTAAACAATACGCTTTATAAACTTGATAATGATACTGTTTTTATTGCTGAAAAAATTGAAGTAAAAACCAGCCCGCTTAAGCTGATCTTTAAAATATTTTATTTCAGGAAAATTGAAATAGCTGACGCTCAGATATCATTTTTAAGGGATGAAAACGGGCAATTGAATATTTCCCGCATCATTAAACCTTCGGAAGAACCTGAAGATACTACAGCTTCGGAGTTTAACTGGAAGCTGCAGGTTGCAGATCTTTCCTTTAAAAACGTTGGCTTTAAACTTCAAAATTTTGATAGGAAGTTCAGCTTTGCAGAATATAATCATCCAGATATGAACGATCTGAGGCTGGATAGTCTCAATATTGAATTATCAGCATTTGCCGATATAGCCAATCACGAGTTTAGTCTGCATCTCGAAGAACTTAATGTTAAACCCAATCTTGCCGGGTTCAGAATTAAAAATTTATCCGGAAATTTTATTTACTTTGATGAACAGGCTGTTGCAAAGGATTTAAATATTGTTACTGAAAGATCCGATATTTCTCTAAGTGCTGTTATAAGTAACCTGCCTGTTTTTACAGAGGAAAATTTTGATATAAGCAGAGCACCACTAAGAGCTGACCTGGCTGCAACCGATTTCAATTTTGATGATCTCACCATATTTATCGAAGGCACCAGTCTGCTTAAAGGTAACGTTTCAACTTTCTTAAATGCATCGGGTAATCTTTCAGATCTTTATATTGAAAAACTCAAAGCTGAATTTGGTGAAACTGAATTTGAACTTACCGGGCGTCTGCAGAATATTCTGGAAGGTACCGGTATGAATATTAATGCTGAGTTCAGCAATTGTATTGTCAACCAGGACGATATCACAAACCTTCTTCCCGAAATTGGAATTCCGTTGTATAAAGATTATGGCGTTCTTAGCTTCGATTCACTTTACTTTAAAGGCAAACCACTGATTTTTAATGCCGGAGTAAAAATGAATACGAAATTAGGTGGTTTGAACTGTAATCTGTATTTGGATTTGAGCAAAGACGAAATCATTTATGATGGACGGATTGAAACTTTTAGTCTAAATTTGCAGCCCTTTACGGGATTTACCACTAATTTAAACAGTTCCGGAAAGCTTAGCGGCAAAGGATTTTCCCCCTCAACGCTTACCTCAGATATAAATTTCAGAGTTGCAAAATCTTTAATTGGCGAAGAATTTTTTGATGAAATAGAAATAGAATCTAATAGTGCTAGCGGAATAATTGATTCCAGAATCACATTTATTTCCAGGCAAACCAGCGGGCTGATTGACTCTAAACTTAACTTTGTTAACGAAGATTCACCTGCTTACAGCTTTAATGCTAGTATTAATGGATTCGACCTGAAAGATTTTAATACTGAAAGTGATTTTTCTACAAACCTTAATCTTAAACTTTATGGTGATGGCGAAAATTTTGACCCGGACCACTTAAACCTATTTAGTGTAATTCAGATTGATAGTTCTGACCTGAACGGAGTGCTTTTAGACAGCACAAGAATTATTGTTGATGTAAGGAGTTCTGAAAACGAAAGAGTAATTAATATTGTATCTGATCTTGCAGACTTAACTATATCCGGCTCTTTTAATATTCAGGATTTGGCTGAAGCTTCCAGGCTTGAAACAGATCTTATGATAGCTGCAATCGAAAGAAAGATTGAAGCAATTCAGCTTCCCGGTCCTTTAAGAGTTATTGAAAATCTTAAAGATAAAAGTTCAAGCGATTACCAATTCAATAAACTGCTGTCAGCTCATAACTTTGATGTCAACTACCTGATTGAATTTAAAGATTTTCAGTTGTTATCATTACTGCTTGGCGGCGCGGAAATTGATATTGATGGTGAACTTTACGGAAAATTCTTTCTCAGGCAGGATTCGATTTCATTAAATCTGGAATCGGATATAAGCCAGTTAAAATTCTGGGATGGCTCTGATCTATTTTACTTATCCGGTTTTAACCTCTTTGCGGATATCGATGACAAAATATCGGGAACCTCGTTTGAGGATTTTTACAGTAAAATCCGTTTGTCTGCAAAAAGAGTATTTATAGGAAGTGAATTCCGCAACCTGGAATTTGATTTAAATATGGCTGGTGAATATGCGGATTTCGGATTCAGCACCTCGCTTAATGATTACCTTTTTGCCGATGCTAAGGGAAGCATCGATTTATCTGAAAGCGAGGTTCGAATAATATTTAACAAGCTGCTGGTTAATTATAATAAGTTCGGGCTGAGTAATAACGGCTCAATCGATTTCACCTATTCCAATAACGAATTTAATTTTAATTCATTTTCATTAATGCACGGCAGCGGAACGGTTAACTTATCGGGGAATTTTTCTTTCAAAAATAATATAAACCTCAGTCTGACAATTGCCAATATGAATGGCAAAGAACTGTTGGCAAGTCTGTTTGGCATTCCGGTTAACAGAACGCCGTCGGCAGATATTAATTTAAACCTTAGTTACACCGGAACAGCAAATAACCCGGAAATTTTTGTTGATTTCACACTTGACAGCATTCTGAACAGAAATGTTTCCCTTGGGTATATTAAAAGTACTCTGAACTATGATGATAAATATTTAAATGCAAAGATTAATTTTCATGAATTCAATCAAAAATTACCAACCCCCCCGCTTATTCTCGATTGCAGGCTTCCGGTGGATCTTTCTCTAAATTCTGAAGATCGTCTGCCGGCTGAAAAGGAATTAGAATTGAATTTCCTTGCGGATAATTTTGATCTCAGTTTTGCCGGCGATTTGTTGCCCGGTATTTCAAAATTAAACGGGATTCTGGAGGGAAATATTAAACTCACCGGAAATTACAACGACATTTCATCAGATGGTAATTTGAAGCTGAAGTATGGTTCATTTCTCCTCGATGCAAATAATCTTTCTTATCTGCTTGAAACAGGATTTTTGCTTAAAGATGATGAGCTTTCAATTTTAGATTTTACTTTATCTAATTCAAAAGAAACAAAAGGTGGGGGCATTATTACTGCTTCCGGTAAAATTAAACTGGATAATTTTGATCCGGCAGAAATAAATATAATTGCATCGGGTGATTTGAAACTGCTTAGTACCGGCACTAAAGCTGTAAACCCTAACCTGTATGGTGATGTAAGCATTAAAACCGGGAAGGACATTGTTTACATTATGAATGATAACCAGAACTATTTAAGTGCTGGTCTTATACTAAAAAAAGGGTCAAATGTTACATTTTCCACAACTCAAACAGCTTTTACAAACGAAACGGATAAATTTATTTACAAATTTGTTTCTTCCGGCGCTGCAGAATCTGGTGAAAAAGAAATTGACAGCTTAATATTAATTTCCGGCACAACTACGAGCTCTCAGGATTCAACCACTGCCACACCTGTCGATATGGATATAAATATACGCGTTGAGGATGAAGCTAAAATGGTTTTTGTATTGTCAAGAGAATTTAAACAAAACCTAACTGCATATCTGGGGGGCGAATTTGATTACTCGGTAATTAATAATGTTTCCAAAGCACGCGGGGAACTAAAATTACTTGAAGGATCAAAGCTGGAATTTATAAAAACGTTTCAGGCAGAAGGTTCGGTTAAATTTCTGGACGAAATTGATAATCCGTATTTAAATGTTGTCTCAACTTATCAGGGCTACTATAACCCTGACACGCTTTCGACCGGAACCAACCAGTACGAAGTGCAAATTAAAATAAAGCTTGAAGGACCCGTAAGAAATCTTAACACAAATTTTATAAAAGATGAAAGAAATGTAGAGGTTTACAAACGACGGACAAGTTTCGGTCAGTTCGAACTCGATGGTACAAAAACAGCTTCCGATGCAATGTTTTTTATCATCGTCGGTAAATTTCCGGAAGATGCTTCTCTGCAGGAAACCAATGTTGCAGTTTCAACTGCAATGTCGGTAGCAGGTACAATTGTCGGCGGTTACCTTAATGAACAGCTCGGGGATTTTGTCCGTAGCGTAAATGTTCAGCAGGTGGGTTCGGAAACAAAATTCAGTCTTATTGGCAAAGTTGGTGATATACGATATGAAATCGGCGGCACATCACAGGTGTTTCAAGATCTGAGCCGTGCAAATATTAAAATTGAATATCCATTTATTTTCACAAGGCTTATCCTCAGGCTTGAAAGACGCGAACCTTCCTTCCAATCCAGTACATACAATGAAATGATTAACGAACTTGGCCTTAAATACAGTTTTAATTTTTAATGAAGAACAAATTAAGATCGCTCTTTAAAAGGAATCCGGACAGGTCATTTAAAAGAAAAGAGATTGCGAAACGGCTGAATCTGGAAACGGATGATGATTACCAGGCCCTAAAAGTAAGTATTCATCAGCTCGAGGTGGAAAAGTTTCTTTCTAAAATCGGCAAGAGATATAAGCTGCATTCTTTCCCTGCTGCGAATAAAATTACGGGATATTTTCAATTAAATAATCGTGGATTTGGTTTTGTCATACCTAAAAATCCGGAAATAAAAGATATTTTTATCGCTGCCAGAAACAGCAGCACCGCATTTCACGGTGACTTGGTAGAAGTTGAACTTTTTGCTAAGCAAAAAGGGAGGAATCTGGAAGGACAAATTACTGCCGTTATTAGAAGAAAAAGAAAAGAAGTAGTTGGTCTGCTTCATTTTGCTAAATCGTTTTATTTTATTTCGCCAGACGATGCCAGGTTGCACCGCGATATTTATATTAATTCTGCTGATTTGAATGGAGCCAAAGCGGGCGACAAAGTGATAGTCGGAGATATTATTTGGGAAAATTCAATGTTAAATCCGATGGGAAAAGTTAAGGAAGTTTTAGGCAAAAAAGATTCACTGGACACAGAAGTCAATTCAATTTGCAAAGAGTTCGGTATTCCAATTTCGTTTAGCACAAAAACATATAAAGAAGCAGAATTGATCGACTTTACCATAGGTGAACGGGCTATTGCAAAAAGAATAGACTTAAGAGAAAAAAATGTCTTTACAATTGATCCCCCTAATGCAAAGGATTTTGATGATGCACTTTCTATCGAAGAACTTGATAACGGTAACTACAAAGTTGGTGTTCATATTGCAGATGTAAGCTATTACGTTAAGGCGGGATCGCAATTGGATAAAGAAGCCAAAGAAAGAGGCAACAGTACTTACCTTGTTAGTAAAGCAATTCCAATGCTGCCCGAAAAACTTTCGAATAATATTTGTTCGCTAATACCAATGCAGGAAAGATTAACCTTTTCCGTACTTTTCGAAATCTCACCAAAGTCAAAAGTTATTAATTATCAGATAGCAAAGACAATAATAAAAAGCAAGAGAAGATTCACTTATGATGAGGTACAGAAAATAATAGAAACCGGCAGAGGCGAATTTAATCATGAAATCGGGATGCTGAATAAGCTCGCCGTATTAATCCGGCAAAAAAGATTTAAGGATGGAAGCCTTGAGTTCTTTACTCCGGAAGTTGAATTTGAACTCGATTCTGAGGGCTATCCGCTTTCTATCAAAAAGAAGGATATTTCAGAAAGCAACATGCTTGTAGAAGAATTTATGCTGCTGGCAAATAAAACAGTTGCAGAAAAATGTTCGAAGCTAAACTCTGTCCCCTTTATTTACCGGGTGCACGATTTTCCCGACAAGGAAAAACTGGAGGAATTTTCCAGGTTTGTAAAATCCCTTGGTTATACTTTTAATTTGCATGCAGGCAAAGCTGCTTTGCAGTTTAACAGGCTGATGGAAAGCGTTAAAGGTACGGAGGAAGAAAGTGTGGTAAATGAACTTGCAATAAGATCGATGGCTAAAGCCATATACTCGACGCAAAATATCGGTCATTATGGTTTGGGATTTAAATACTATACTCATTTTACCTCTCCGATCCGTCGTTACTCAGACCTGCTTGTGCATAGAATTTTAGACAGGCAGATAAATAAAAAAAGTGGAAAGTATTATTCCCTTGAACAATTGGATAAAATTTGCGAGCATATTTCAGCAACTGAAAGAAATTCTTTGGAAGCTGAGAGGTTTTCTGTAAAGCAAAAACAGGTTCAGTTTTTGAAGGATAAATTAGGTGAAGAATTCCATGCAGTTATCTCAGGTGTTGCCAGTTTTGGTATTTTTGTAGAGTTAACGGATATTTTAGCCGAAGGCTTGATTAGAGTTAAAGATTTAGAGGGAGATTTTTATGTTTTTGATGATAAAAAATATTCGTTAATTGGGCGGCGAACAAAAAAGCAATACAGGTTAGGAGATAGAATTTTAGTTCAACTCATTCGGGCTGATACAGATAATTCTGAATTGGACTTTATCATGAAGGAAAACAAGCAGATCAAATAAAATGAAAAACCTACTCAAAATTCTGATTATTGTAATTTTTTCGGTCAGTGCGCTTTTTGCCCAGTTTGGTAAAAACAAAGTTCAGTATAAATATTTTAACTGGTATTACATCCAAACTGATCATTTCGATATATATTTTACAAATAATGGTGAAACTCTTGCCGAATTTACTGCATTCGCTGCCGAGGATGCACTTGCGAAAATACAGGAGAGTTTTAATTATTCGGTAAATAACCGCATTACAATAATTACTTACAATTCGCAGAACGATTTTCAGGAAACCAATGTGACTGATACCTACTTAAGTGAGGGAATTGAAGGATTTACGGAATTATTCAAGAACAGGGTTGTCATTCAGTTTCATGGTTCTTTCAAGCAGTTCAGGCATCTTATTCACCATGAATTAGTTCATGCGGTAATGAATGATATGTTCTATGGTGGTTCATTGCAAAATATCATCTCTAACAATATCACTCTTCAAATACCAACCTGGTTCAGCGAAGGTATGGCTGAGTACCAGGCTTTAGGATGGGATGAGGATACGGATATGTTTATTCGTGACGCTGCTATCGGGGAATACATACCCGACGTTCAAAATCTTAGCGGATATTTTGCTTACCGCGGCGGTCAGGCAGTTTTTTATTACATTGCAAGAAAATATGGCAAGGAAAAAATCGGTGAAATATTAAATGCCCTGAGAAGTGTTGGAAATGTCGATGCTGCCTTCGAGCAAACAATTGGTTTATCCTTAAAAGAGTTTAACGAAAGATGGAAGAAAGACATTAAAAGAGTATTCTGGCCGGATATAGAAATTACGGAAGACCCGGATGAATATGCAAAAAGACTTACAGATCCGGATGAAGATGATGGCTTCTACAATATAAGCCCTGCAATCTCCCCGCAGGGTGATAAAATAGCCTTTATAACAAATCGGGATTATTTCTTCAGCCTTTATGTGATGGACTCAAATACCGGCGAAATAATTAAAAAATTGGCTGAGGCTAATACATCGCCTAATTTTGAAGAATTGAATATCCTGACACCGGGATTAACCTGGTCGCCGGATGGATCAAAGATTGCAGTCTCTGCTCTTAGCTATGGCTACGATGTAATTTACATTTTCAACTATGAAAATGAAGATTATTACACTCTGCCCGTAAAGTTCGATGCAATTCATAGTGTTACCTGGTCGTGGGATGGCAAATACCTTGCTTTCATTGGGCAAACACCAAAACAAACCGATGTATACATTTATAATCTTGAAAACGGGGAAGTTGAGAACCTTACGAATGATCTATTTACTGACAGCGATCCCTGCTGGTCAGTTGATGGAAGTACGATATATTTTGTATCCGACAGGAATAGCTATCTTACAATGAATGATGTTTCCGAAGGCTTTAAAATATATAAGCATAACTTTACACAAACAGAAATTTATAATATAAATATTGAAACAAAACAGGTTAAGAGAATAACTGATATGCCCTATAGCAATGAAACTTCGCCTGTTATCAGCGAATCTGAAAACGAAATTTTATTCATTTCTGATCTTAACGGAATCAATAATATCTATAAAAAAAGATTGTTTTTTTCAGGTGATGATGAATATGTTAACGACATAAAAGACCTGAAGCCGTTTCCCGTTACAAACTCGCAGTCCGGAGTCTATCAGCTTTCAGCCACGCGTGACGGGAAAAAATTAGCTTTCTCATCCCTTTATGAATCTTCATTCAACATATTCTTATTAAATAATCCATTCGAGCTTGAGCTTGAAATGACAGAGTTACCATTTACAAAATTCCGGCAGGGTAAATTGGAGCTTGAAATGCAGCCCGTCGATTCTCTAAAACAGAAGAATTTCGGTAATGATTCCACTTCGGCGGATGCATCAGTTTCCGGTTTATTTTTTACTGGCAGCTTTGTTGACTCATCAAAATCTTACGGGGATTCAGTTAGTATCGATTTCGGTAATTATGTTTTTGGCGGTGAGCAAACTTTAGTTGTTGATGAGAATCCTGACGATGAAATTTTTAACCCGAATGATAATTTAGACCCGAACGGCAACTTTAAAGTTTATAAATATAAAATAACATTCGCCCCTGATCTCGTTTATGCAAATGCCGGCTACAGCACATTATACGGTTTTATAGGAACTACTTATATATCTTTCAGCGATGTGCTTGGTAATCACAGGCTCATAGGAATTACCGGCCTGCAGATTGACTTGAAAAACAGTGATTATGGATTGGCTTACTACTATTTGGCAAAAAGGATTAATTGGGGAATTGAAGCTTTTCATACAGCTAGATTTGTTCGGCTTGCTGTGTCTAATCAAGAGGGATTTCTCGTTTCGAATTTATACAGGTACAGAAATTTCGGGTTGATTGGTTTAGCAAGCTTTCCGCTTAACAAGCTTTACCGTTTTGATTTTGGGATGAGCTGGCTGCGTGTTTCAGGTGAAAACCTGGATGATCTGCGACTGCCACAGGAAAATGTATCTTTTACAGTACCTTCAGTAAGCTTTGTGCATGATAATGTTTTATGGGGTTATACTTCACCAATCCAGGGCACAAGATACCGGTTAGATGCTTTTGGTAACCTGGGCATCGGTGATCCTTCAAAAAGCTTTTACTCGTTGATGGCTGATTACAGAACTTACTTCAGATTTTTTACTGATCACTCCCTTGCACTTCGTTTATCAGGAGGTTATTCTGGCGGCGAAAATCCTCAGCGATTTTTCATTGGCGGAATCGAAAACTGGATTAACAGAACCTTTGCAACTACCGAGATTCCTATTGAATCTGCTGCCGACTTTGCATTTCTTACTGCAGTTCTCCCGTTAAGAGGATACAACTACTCCGAGCAGATAGGAACCAGATATTTACTTGCTAATATGGAGCTCAGATTTCCGCTTATTCGTTATTTATTAACAGGAGGAATACCGTTTCTGTTTAATAATATAATTGGAGTGGCATTTGTAGATGCAGGAACAGCATGGTATGATAACAGTAAAATCAAGTTATTCGGCAGAAATCAGATGGGTGATCTCATTACCGATGACCTGCTTCTGGGTACCGGTCTGGGAGCCAGATTATATTTCCTCTATTTTCTGCTGAGATTTGATGTAGCATGGGCTTATAATATTGAAGGCTTTTCATCTCCGAAATTTTATTTTTCACTTGGGGCAGATTTTTAAGCCCGGAGATAGAGTATTACACAAAAATAAAAACTAATTCCGGAGTTTTCCTGATTTAGCTTTTCTTTGCTGCCGATGTGGATTTAGGCTTTTTCTCTTCTGTTTTTGTATTATTCTTATAATCTGTCTGATAGAACCCGCTTCCTTTAAAAATCGGGCCCGCACCGGTTCCGATAATTCTCTTTAACTTACTACCACATTTAGGGCAATTTTTAAGCGGCTCTGCAGTCATTTGCTGAAAAATTTCAAAAGTATAATTACAACCCGTACATTTATAATCATAAGTTGGCATATAAAATCCTTTTTCTTTTGACAGACCTTAAAATAATGAAATAATTTATTTTTTACATAAATTTGATTAGCAGATCTTTAAGACGATTCACGCCGTGTAAGATAACTTTTTTGGAGCAGTTATTAATCTTCTGAAGATATTATATTGGATTGTTTTATTCGCAGCCGTGCACTTATTGATTACCGGCTGTTTAAACTTTTACCAGGAAGTAAAACTTTATCCGGATGGCTCGGGGAAAATGCACATTGATTACTGGATGAAAATATTAAACAAGCAAAGCCAAGCAGTTATAAATGATATCGGTATTTTTAATCCGGATTCAATAAGATCCGAATTTCAATCAAAACATATTAACATCGAAAACATAGCGGTTTACCACGATACCACAGATAGCACAACGCACGCTCTCATCGATTTTTCATTTGATCATATTGATTCTCTTAATAAAACCAAAGCTTTCCGGGATGCAGACTTTTCATTTAAAAAAAGCTCAGCTGGTGAAATAGTTTTTACACAATCTGTGCCGCCAATTGCCAGTGGATTTGGTATCGATGCTGCCGGGTTTCGTATAGTATACTGCTATACCTTTTCCGGTGATATAATCTCGCATAATGCTCATACTTCTGAAGACCGAAAATTATTCTGGGAATATAATTTGTCAGAAATCGGGGGAGGGAAAACGATTTCTGTTACCTTCAAACCCTTTAAGTTAAAGGAAACACCGAACTGGATTTATTATCTTTCCGGTGCTGTTTTACTTTTAGTTTTGATCTTTTTATTTAAAAAGAAAAAGGTTGGCTGATTTACAATTGCAATATGAATTTAAATGCTCATTTTTATTGACTTAGCTGCGAGGTTTGTATATATTTACTGCCTGTTTTCATACTTTCTATCCGTGAAACTGCTTAATGGCAACAAGTGATTATATGATTTTTGCGGGAAGTTCTAATCTTCCCCTTGCAAAAAAAATTTCTGAAAAGATTGGTAAATCACTCGGTGAAATAGAACTTAAAAGATTCAGTGATGGAGAAATTTGGGTTAAGTTTCGCGAGAACATCCGGGGATTGGACGTTTTTATTATTCAATCAACAAATCCTCCGGCAGATAATTTAATAGAGCTGCTGATTATGATCGATGCAGCCCGACGTGCTTCTGCAAATACTATTACGGCGGTAATCCCTTATTTTGGATATGCAAGACAGGATAGAAAGGATCAGCCAAGAGTTGCTATTACAGCTAAGCTTATAGCAAATTTGTTAACTATTGCAGGTGCAAACAGAATTATCACCATGGATTTGCACGCAGCGCAAATTCAGGGTTTCTTTGATATTCCGTTCGATCATCTTTACGGCTCATCAGTATTTAAAGAACATATCGAGCACCTGCATAAAAAGCTGGTTGTTGTTTCTGCCGATGTAGGTGGAATTAAAATTGCAAGGGCTTATGCTAAATTTCTGGATACTGCCCTTGTAGTTATCGATAAGCGCAGACCCAGACAAAATATTGCCGAAGTTGTAAATATTATCGGTGAGGTTAAAGGCAAGGACATTCTTATAGTTGACGACCTTATTGATACTGCCGGAACATTTGCAAGTGCAGTTGAATCGTTAAAAGAAAAAGGTGCTAAAAATATTTACGGTGCTGTAACACATGCTGTTTTATCAGGCGAAGCAATTAGCAGGATTAATAATTCTGAAATGTTGAAGCTTTACGTAACCGATTCAATAAATCTCGAAAGCAAGATGATACCGGGGAAAATTGAAGTTATTTCTTCATCAGATTTATTTGCGGAAGCAATACGCAGGACGTTTAATAATGAGTCAATTAGTTCATTGTTTAATATAGATAAAGGATAAAAAGAACCTGGAGTTTATATGGAAAAAGTAAGTTTAAAGGCCACAACAAGAAAAAACATTACAAAATCAGAAAGAAAAAAAATAAGAAAATCGGGCAGGGTTCCCGGTATATTCTACTCCAAACATAGCAATCCAATTGCCATTGATGTAACAGAGAAAGCAATTCAACCTCTGGTTTTTACCTCAAAAGCTCATTTAATCTCTCTTGAAATTGAAGGGCAGGAAGACCATGAATGCATTATTAAAGATGTTCAGTTTGACCCGGTTACCGATAGAGTTATACACTTCGATCTGCTTGGATTGACAAAAGGAGAAAAAATACAACTTGAAATTCCTGTTCAATTAGTTGGAACAGCAATTGGTATAAAAGAGGGCGGTATCCTTCAGCATATTCTCCATAAATTAAATGTTGAATGCTTACCCAAAGACATTCCTGAATACATCGAAATTGACATTTCCGGGTTAAAGTTGGGCGATTCTGTTCACGTGGGAGATTTAACAAAAGATAATTTAGATTTCTTAAACCCGAAGAATTCACTTATTGTCTCAGTTACTCATCCTAAAATTAAAGAAGAAACTGTTGCAACTACAGCTGAAGCCGGAGTCGCCGAAGAAAGTGCTGAGCCCGAAGTGATCGGAAAAGGTAAGGCCGTCGAAGAAAAAGAAGAAGAATAAATTTTAAGTTCATTCCAAATCAGTTGCGCATAATCTTTGGCATCGGAAATTATGGCAATCAATATTCTGTAAACAGACATAATGCAGGATTCTTATTCCTCGATTTTTTTGCCCGCATAAAATCTCTCCGGTTTTTGCCCTCCAAAGGTGATTACTACAAAGCGAGTGGTGCATTAAATAATTTCCCTTATTTTTTAATTAAACCAACTACATTTGTTAATAACAGCGGTTTGGCCGCTTCGCAATTAATGAATACTTATGATATAAAAATTGAGGATGTGCTCGTTCTTTGTGATGATACAAATTTGGATATCGGCACATTCAGGCTGAGGTTATCTGGCGGGGATGGTGGTCACAATGGATTAGCTTCGATAATTTACAATCTGAATTCCAATAAATTTCCCCGCATCAGAATTGGTGTTGGTAAAGATGTGTGTAAAGGCAATCTGGCAGAATTTGTATTATCAGATTTCGAGGAGGATGAAATCAGGAGGCTTACTGAAGTTTTTGAAAAGACTGCCGTATTGGTGGAAGAATTTATTATCGGGGGCAGCAAGGCAATGTTAGATTTAAACAGCAAGCTGTATTTAAATAAAAAAATTGATTAAAAATCACCGCTTCCTTAAGTAAATTATTCATTATCAGCAATGAGTGAAGAAATTCGTCAAATCGGGTTCATAGATGTTTGATAATGAACCCGGGGTGTTTTTGAACAATGAAGGCTGATCAGAGATTATATAAGACATTTTGGGAGACGAACCGTAAGCAGCAAATTTTCTCTGATATTCTTTTAATAATTCCACTTGTAATTACAACAATAAATAAATAGATTAGCACCCTAATTTTAAATGATTGTTGATAACCCTGCTTCTTGCTTTTAAAAGCCGGAGGCCATAAGTCCATAGGGAGGTACATTATTTTATGATAAAACGTGTTTATGAGAGTGCTGTACTGCTTAATGCTGCACTTGAAGATGAAGTTATAAAGAGTATTATTGGGCGAATAAAAGAAACCATTTCCACAAACGGGGGGGAGATTAGAGAAATTGAGGATTGGGGAAGGAAAAGACTTGCTTATATAGTTAACAAAAGCAAGATTGGTTATTATATATTTTTCCGCTTCAATGCCCTGCCGGATTTAATACCCAAGCTCGAAAGATTTTATCAATTAGATGATAACATACTAAGGTATCTTACCGTAAAGCTTACAAAAGAAGCTCTCGAGCAAATTGAAAACGATAAAGTTCAAACGCAATTAATAGAAGAAATTGATGAATTGATTGTCCCTTCCTCAGATGCTGAAGATATTGAGGAAGAAAATAATAAAGTGATGGATCAATAATTATTAATGATAGTATGGAGGTATAAAAAATGGCGGATTTGAAAATGCCTGAAATTAATTACGTTATTGTGGCAGGCAACTTAACCAAGGATCCCATTTTCAGGGAAACTACTAACAGAACTCCCGTGGTAAATTTTTCACTTGCGTCTAACAGACGATTTAAAGATAGCACCAATCAATGGCAGGAGGATGTTTGCTACGTTGGCATTGTTGCCTGGAATAAACTTGCCGATAGCTGTAAAGACAGGTTGAAAAAGGGATCAGCGGTTTTAGTTGATGGAGAATTACAGAGCCGGACCTGGAAAACTGACGACGGGCATAACAGAAGCATTGTTGAAATAAAAGCACGCAGAATTCAATTTCTTAATAAAAGAGGTAAGCTGGTTGATGCTGAAACAGGAAAAGAAACAGAATTCATTGAAGATGATAATCATATCGTAGAAGATGATAACGGAACTGATTATTCCGAAGATTCATTCGATAAATTTCTTTCCAGTGAAGAATCTGATTTAATAAAGGAATAAAAAATGGTTGGCAAAAAGGAAGTAAGAGCTAAAAAAATCTGCAGATTTACTCAGAATAAGGTTAAATATATCGATTACAAAAACGTAAAGCTTCTGCAAAAATTTATTTCTGAGCAAGGTAAAATAATACCCAAACGAATTACCGGAACAAGTTCAATTTACCAAAGAGAACTTTCAATTGCGGTTAAAAGAGCAAGACATATGGCTTTGCTGCCTTACGTTTCTGATACTGTAAGATAATTGGGCTCATGGAGAAAAAATGAAAGTAATTTTAAGAAAAAATTTTGAACCATTAGGACAAATTGGTGATACCGTAGAAGTAAAAGAAGGCTATGCACTTAATTATTTACTTCCACGCAAGATAGCTTATGCAGCTCATAAAGGTAATCTTCGTGCTCTTGAAGAGGAAAAGAAAACAGTGGCAAAGAAAACCGAACAGGAACTGCGTGAGGCCGAAGCTCTTGCTTTGGATCTGGAAAAAACTTCAATTACAATTCCTGTTCAGGTTGGCGAAGAAGATAAAATATTTGGCACCGTTACAGCGCAGATGATAGCCGATGCATTAAATGATAAGAATTTTAAAATTGATAAGAGAAAAATTGATTTGGAAGAGCAAATAAAAACTTTAGGAATATACAGTGTAAATATTAAGCTTCATCCAAAAGTGAATTCCAAAATCAAAGTCTGGGTCGTAAAAGAATAATTTGATGAAAACAAAAAAGGAGGCTTCTACCTCCTTTTTTAATTTTAAAGAATAAACTTTAATGAACCTTTATCTTCCCTTTTCGTATTAATGCTGCTAGTTGAGAAGTTCCGTTCTTGCCGATTGTTTTTAATGCCTTGGCTGATAATTTAACAGTAACCTGTCTGTTTAACTCCTGCACCCATATTTTTTTTGTCTGAAGATTCGGTAAAAATCTTCTATTTGTTTTATTATGTGCATGGGAAATGCTGCTTCCGTACCTCGGCCCAATCCCCGTAATCTGGCATCTTCTTGACATTTTATACTCCTTTGTATCTGAATCCTGATAAATTTGAGGCGTAAATATAAAGATTTTTTATTTATCCAAAAGTATATTTAAGTATTTTTGCTCTTAGCTTAAATTTATTTTACTCTATTTTTAATTTGACAGTTATCAAGGCTGTATTAGTTTTTCAATTCAATTAAGTAAAAAATCTGATAATGTTTTTAAGGGAAAATTATGGAATATTATGAATTACACCCGGTAACACCCGAATTAAGGTATATTAACAAAGCTATAAAACTTTTAAAGCAAGGGGGAGTAATTATTTACCCGACAGATACAGTTTATGGTATCGGCTGTGATATATTTAATAAAGAAGCCCTTGAAAGAGTAAAGCAAATAAAGAGTAACCCCGATATAAAGTTACTGAGTTTCATTTGCCACGATCTAAAGGATATTGCAAAATATGCAAAAGTTTCAGATTATGCCTACAGAACTATGAGGCATCTTCTTCCAGGACCGTATACTTTTATTCTTCCTGCAGCTAAAGAAGTCCCTAAGAAATTGTGGAGCAAGAGAAAAACTGTCGGGATTAGGATACCTGACCACCAGATTGCATTGAAAATTGTTGAAGGTTTGGGAAACCCGATTGTTAGTACGAGCACAACAACCAGAAAGGGAGAATTGTTAGTTGATCCTCTCGAGATAAAATCGGTATTTAATTTTCAGGTTGACCTTATGCTTGCCTCAGGAAATCTTAGCGGAAAACCATCGAGCGTAATTGACCTTAGCAGCGAAGAGCCTGTTGTTGTAAGAGAAGGGGCAGGAGATACTTCTATCTTCGTTTAACTATTTTCCTTTCCTTATTACCTGCGTTGAAGATGCCTGTGCCAGGGGTGTTAATATTACCTGGTTAATATTTACGTGTTTCGGACGGGTTGCACAAAAGAGAACTGTCTCAGCTACATCTTCAGGACTTAACGGTTTAAGACCACGATAAACATTTCTTGCCCGTTCCTTATCCCCCCTGAATCTTACAATGCTGAATTCTGTTTCAACCATTCCCGGGTCGATACTGGTTACTTTTATTCCTTTATCCAGCACATCCAGTCGTGTTGACTGACTGAGAGCCTTTACTGCAAACTTTGTTGCAGCATAGATATTTCCACCCGGGTAAACCTCATGACCGGCAGTTGAACCAATGTTTATTATGTGTCCTTTTTTCCTTTTGATCATCAGCGGAAGAATGTGGCGAGTAACATATGCGAGTCCTTTAATATTTGTATCGATCATTTCATCCCAGTCTTCCTTTTTCCCTTCGTAAATTTTATCCAGTCCGCGAGAAAGACCGGCATTGTTTATTAGAATATCAATTTTCTTCCAGTTGTTCTCCAATGATTTCACGGCGTTCTCAACCTGAACATAATTCCGAACGTCGAGCTTAATGCGTTTAGTCTTTATTTTATATTTATTTTCCAATGCTCTTGCAAGAGTATTAATTCTTTCAATTCTTCTGGAAGCTAAAATCAGGTTTGCTTTTTCTTTGGCAAACGCTTCAGCACAAGCTCTGCCAATACCGGAGGAGGCACCTGTTATAAATATAGTTTTGTCTTTGAGTTGATTCATTGAGACCCCGAATAATAAATTATGGAACCTGCTTATAAAAATAAAAAATTGTATAAAATGCTAACAGAGGAGAATGATTTGAGGTTGACTAAACAAAAACCCCCTCAATTTTCTCACGACACTTTTTGCATTTACCGTCTTTCAGATTGTTTGAGATTACAGAATGCCAATCCCTTTTAATCACATTCTCTTTGCAGTTCGGACAGTATGTAGTTTGTCCTTCTGTGTTGTGAACGTTGCCCACATAACAATACTTGATTCCCATATCCATTCCAATTTTTCTTGCCATTGTAAGAGTTTTCTCCGGAGTTCTTTCTTTATCTCTCATCTTGAAATCAGGATGAAATGCTGTGAAGTGTAATGGCACACTATCACCAAGATTCTTTAATATCCAATCACATTCTTGTTTTATTTCTTCCGCTGAATCGTTTTCATCCGGTATTAGGAGCGTTGTTATTTCAAACCAGACATCTGTTTCATTTTTTAACCAGACGAGAGTATCAAGTACATCATCAAGATGAGAGTAAGTATTCTTCCAATAAAATCTTTCTGTGAATCCTTTCAGATCAACATTTGCTGCATCGATATACCTGTAAACATCTTTACGTGCTTCTTTATCGATATATCCTGCTGTGACCATAACAGATTTAATTCCTTCTTCTCTGGCAATCTTCGATATGTCAATTACATACTCGCCAAAAATTGTGGGATCGTTGTATGTGTAAGCTATTGAGGGAGTATTATACCTCTTTGCAAGATTAACCACTTCTTCCGGTGAAGCCTGGAGTGAATTGATGTCATCGAGCTTTGCTTTGCTCATAGACCAGTTCTGGCAGAATTTGCATCCGAGATTGCATCCCGCAGTTCCAAAACTCAGTATTTCTGTACCTGGCAAAAAATGGTTTAAAGGTTTTTTTTCAACAGGATCAATCGCAAAACCGGTTGGTCTGCCGTAGCCGATTGTGTATAACTTCCCGTTGTTATTTTGGCGGATGTAGCAGAAACCCGGCTGACCATCGCCAATTTTGCAGTAGCGGGGGCAGAGTGTACAGAGGATCTTACCGCCATCAGTTGGTTCCCACCATTTTGCTAATACTTTTTCCATATATTCCTGATACTAATGCTCGCTGTACAACATTTAATTTTTAATTAAAAGAAATTTACTTTCCGCTTTTCTTCTTATGCTTTGAAGTTTTTGATTCTTCACTCTTTATTGCACGTGATTTTTTATACATCTCTTTAAGCTTTTGTTCAACAAGATCGAAAATGGAATTTTTCTCGTAGCCTCTGGAAGTTTTCTTCCCGGATTTTATTCCGGTAAGAATTTCAATACCTTCTTCAACTCTTGTAATCGGGTAGATATGAAATTGATTTAGCTTTACTGCTTCCACTACTTCATTGCTGAGCATAAGCTCTTTTACATTTTGGACAGGAATAATAACACCCTGTTTGCCTGTAAATCCTTGACCTTTGCAAATTTCAAAGAAGCCTTCTATTTTTTCATTCACACCGCCGATTGGCTGTACATCACCTTTTTGATTAAGTGAGCCTGTAACTGCAATTCCCTGTTTAATTGGAAGGTTAGAAAGAGTTGAAAGCAGGGCAAAAATTTCCGCACAGGAAGCGCTGTCTCCATCAACCGTTCCGTAGGATTGTTCGAATACAAGATTAGCATTAAATGCAAGCGGTATATCCTGCCCGAATGTTTCCTTAAAGTAGCCGGAGATTATAAGTACACCTTTTGTTAAATATCTTCCGCTCATCCCGGCTTCACGTTCAACATTAATAATACTTCCACTGCCAAGCGATACAGTGGCGGTAATTCTTGTCGGGCGACCGAACGAATAAAAATCGGCTTCATAAACCGCAAGCCCGTTTACCTGCCCGACCCGTTCTCCTTTCACATCCATCAGAAATGTACCGTCCTCGTACATTTCAGAAATTTTATCTTCAAGCATACCATGCCTGTTAACTGCATTTTTATAAGCCTTATCAACATGAGCAGCAGTAACAACATCAAATCCATCGTCAGCTGCCCAGAAGCTCGATTCTCTAACCAGATCGGCTATTTTAGAAAAACGTGTTGTTAACTTGGATTTTTGGCCGGCAAACACTGCCGAAATTTCCAGCAGACGTGCTATTGCAGATTTATCAAATTCTTTTAGTCCTTCTTCTTTTATCAGCTTTTTAATAACCCTTGCATACTCGGTTAATACTTTACCACTTCTTTTAATTTCGTAATCAAAATCTGCTTTCACTTTAAACATTTTCTTAAAGTCATATTCATATTCAGAGAGTAGTGAATAAATATGCTGGCTTCCGGTCAGGATTACTTTTATATCTATATCAATCGGTTCAGGATTTAGCGTGATGGAGGACAGCTGAAACAAGGTTGGCGGTTCCTGGATTTCAAGTTTATTGTAGGTAAGTATCCGCTTTAAAGTTTTCCAGACTCCGGGTTCTTCAAAAAGATGCATAACATTTAAGACAATGTAACCGCCGTTTGCTCTAAGGAGGGAGCCGGCTTTAATATTTGTGAAATCTGTATATGAACTTCCTCTTCCGTCATTTATTCGTTCAATGGTACCAAACAGGTTCGTGTAAGTTGGCGATGTTTCTATAATAATAGGGCAATCGGTAGTTTCTGTATTATCGAGTATTATGTTCACATCGTATTCCTTAAAGTAATCAATAAGAAATCCTTCACTTGTAGTATCGCCTTGCGGTTTTACTCCTTTGAAGATTTGAATGTTATCAAGTATGTTTTTTTCAACCTGGCTGAGATAATATAGTACTTTCAGATCATTATATTTTTCGCGGATGTTATCCAGTATTCCCTTAACAACATTAACGATGCTGTTCTTTTCAAATGCTGCAAGCTTCTCCTGGAATTCCTGGCTTATGCTCAACCCTCGCTTAAATAATATCTGCAGTTCCTGCTGATAATCGTTGTATTTTTTTATTATCTGCTGGGCATCTTCCTGGCTGATATTGCCTTGTTCCACCTGTTCATTTAACTGAAATATCGGAACAGGTTTATCTTTTATTATAGGTAGAATATCAGGTCGTGCTATCTCACCCATTTTCACCTGCCCCAGGGAAAATCCTTCTTTTTTAACCCTTGTATCGAAATCATTCATTAATTGTTGTTCCCTCTCAGAATACTCGGCAATTATTTTTTTCTTTCGGTTCAGGTAGGTTTCGCTTTCAAGCGCTTGTGGAATTTTTGTTTTTAGTACATCAATTACTGAAATCAGGTCTTTCTTGAATGCACGTGCTTGTCCTTTCTTAAAGATCAGCAGTGTGGGCCGGTCAGGGTCTGCAAAATTATTTACGTAAGCATAATCGAAAAGCTGCGGGCATTGAGCACCCATTTTTTCTAGCATTTTTTTTACGGCAGTAGCTTTTCCTGAACCCGATAAACCTGCAATAAAAATATTATACCCCGGCGCTCTTAACTCAACGCCGAGTCTTAGTGCTTTTAAGGCTCTTTCCTGGCCGATAATATCTTCAATTGGTTCGAGGTCTACAGTTGAATCGAATTCAAGGACATTCGGATCGCACTTCCATCGTAAATCCTCCGGGGCAAGCTCTTTATGTTTTAAGGCTTTCGGGTAAGTCATATTTCCATCCGCATTTACTAAATTTTGGTTGGTATTTTTTATATATGATTGGAAAATCTTCAGTCAAAATCTAATTATTATTGTTGCTAATATCAATAAATGTAAGTTTCCCCAATGAATTTACAGTCTGTAATGAAAGCCCGTAGTTATTTTTCATATTTGAAAAATGGAATCATCTATTTCAATCATGCATCTACTGCGCCGATAAGTACAAAAGTAAAAGCACGGATAGATGATTTTATAAGGGAAAGAAGTGAAGAAGCGTTAGATGATTATTGGGCATTTAAATCGGTTGCAGATGAAACAAAAACAATGATTGGTGAGATGATTAATTGCAGCGGCGAGAGAATTGCTTTCCTCGATAATACTACGAATGGAATTATCTGGCTTGCACAAGGGATTGATTGGAAAGAGGGAGACAGAATTATTTTGAATGATGTTGAATTTCCTGCGAATGTTTATCCTTTCCTTCAATTGAAAGAAAAAGGTGTTGAGATTGATTTCATAAAATCAACAAATGGAATTGTAACTGCCGAAGAAGTTATTGATGCTATTCAACCTAAGACAAAATTAATATCAATCAGCTTCGTGCAGTTTTTATCCGGCTACAGAATCGATTTAGAAAAAATTGGAAAAGTCTGTAAAGAGAAAAGAATTATTTTTTCAGTTGATGCGATACAGGGCTTAGGTGCTGTCAGGCTTGATGTTGAAAAGTTCAATATTGATTTTCTTGCAAACGGAACACAGAAATGGCTTTTAGGTTTGCAGGGATTAGCTTTTATCTACATAAGAAAAGAATTACAGGAAATAATGAAGTCAGCTCCAATTGGCTGGCTTGCAGTTAAAGATGCCTGGAATTTGCTCAATTTCGATTTAACAACAAAAGATACTGCAGAAAGATTTCAACCGGGAACTTTGAATAATCTTGGAATTTATGCATTTAATTCTTCGATGAAATTATTTAATGAGTTTGGCTTTGATGTAATTGAAAAGCAGATTTTGAGCAACTCCAAATATTTTATAGACGAGCTTGCGAAAATTGGATATGACTCACCCTTGCTTTTACTCCCTGAAAAGCATTTATCAGGAATAGTTAGCTTTAAAAGTAAAAATGCACAAAAGATATTTGATATTCTCAGCCAGGAAAAAATAGTTTGCTCATTACGTGAAGGATACATTAGATTTGCACCGCATTTCTATAACACAAGGGAGGAGATTGATAGAGTAGTTAATGAACTGAAGTTATCACAATAAATTTGAATTATTATAACTCAAACTAAAGAATAGGATCCTGAATGAGAATTAATGTTAAAAACTTTTTGCTAACTGCAGGGCTGACTTATTTGCTGGTGATTGCAATTCCAGTAACCGGTGTTTCGCAGGATAAAAAAGAGGTGAGGATAAGCCCAAAGGCTACTGTAATACAGACTGTCGGTTTTACAGAGGTTACAATTGAATACAGCCGTCCCGGAGTTAAAGGAAGAACCATCTGGGGTGGATTAGTGCCTTACAGTGCAGTCTGGCGTGCAGGTGCAAACGAAGCTACAAAAATTACTTTCTCGACTGACGTAAAAATTGACGGTAAAAAGCTTAAAGCAGGCAGCTACAGTTTCTTTGCTATTCCGGGACAAAAAACCTGGACTTTAATCTTTAACAAAGTAGCTGACCAATGGGGTGCATTTGAATACAACGATGTTGAAGATGCCCTACGTATTGAAGTCACTCCTATGCATAACAATTGCTGGCAGGAATGGCTGGCATATACAATTAATAAATCTTCTGATAATAAAGCAGTTGTGATGCTTGAATGGGAAAAATTAAAAATTCCTTTTAATGTTGAGGTAGAGATTTAATCTTTTAACACCGATACTATCCCTCAGAGGGATAGTATCGGTAATGGTAAATAATTCTTCAACCTCTTATAATTTCCAGCAACTCTTCAGTTTTTTCTTTCATCAGTTTTTCATCTCCACGGCTTTCAACATTAAGTCGCAGAATTGGTTCTGTGTTGCTCATCCGTAGGTTAAATCTCCATTGAGGAAATTCAATGGAAACTCCATCAAGGTAATCAATCTTTCCATTGGAATATTTCTTTTCTATCTCTTTTATTTTTCCTGCCGGATTATCAATGGTTGAGTTGATTTCTCCCGAACAGGGATAAGCTGCAATCATTTCATTTACTAATTGCGAAAATGCTTTCATTTCTTCGGATATCAACTGAAGGGTGAGCAGGAACGGAATCATTCCACTATCGCTGTACGCATTATCCCTGAAATAATGATGAGCTGACATTTCTCCACCGTAAATTGAATTCACTTCTCTCATTTTCTGCTTAATAAAAGCATGGCCGCTTTTTGAAACAACCGCTTTACCGCCGAATTTCTCTACGATTTCAACTGTGTTCCAAACAAGTCGAGGATCATGGACAATTTTTTCTCCGGGATTCTTTTTCAGTATTGATTTTGCCAGCAATCCAACTATGTAGTAACCTTCAATAAAATTTCCTTTCTCGTCGAAGAAGAAACATCTGTCGTAATCACCATCCCATGCAACTCCAAGATCTGCATTGTATTTTTTGATAGCTTCAATAGTTGGCAACCTGTTTTCTTCAAGCATTGGATTTGGAACACCGTTCGGAAAATTTCCATCGGGGTTATTGAATAACTTTATCATTTTTATCGGCAGTTTTGGCTCAAGAGAATCAATTGACAAACCAGCACAGCCGTTGCCTGCATTCACAACAACTTTTAATGGACTTATTTTATTAGCGTCGTAAAACTTTGAAAGATTATTTATGAAATCTGTCATTACATCTTTTTTTGTAACCGTACCTTTTACTTTGCTCATTTCACCAAATTCATTGTTCACAATCATTTTTTCAACTTCATTCAAACCAGAATCGTAGCCAACCGGAACCGAACCTTTGCCAACGAATTTCATTCCGTTGTATTCGGGAGGGTTGTGACTTGCGGTTATCATTATTCCGCCATCAGCATCAAAGTAAGGAGTTGAAAAGTAAACCATTTCTGTTCCGCAGAGCCCGATATCAATTACATCAACACCGCTGTCGGTCAATCCATTCTTCAAAGCTTCAGATATTTCAACTGATGATTTTCTAATATCGTAACCAAGTACAACTTTTTTTGCACTGATAAATTTTGAAAAGGCTCTGCCGATTTTGTAAGCAAGTTCTGAATTCAATTCTGATGGAACTTTGCCCCGAACGTCATAAGCCTTAAAGCCTGCTATTTTACTCATATTTACTCCATTTTAACTTGGGATGGATAATTTTTTCAAGTACAAAGATATGGATTTTTATCTGCCGGAGATTCTTTTATGTTTGCCGCTGTGTGCAGAAATATTTAAGGCGGAAAAAATGTTGGGGAGAAAAATTTTTTAGTGGACTTTTAATTTTGAACTTACTACATTCGTTATATCAATTTTGTGGAGAGCGTTATCGAAACTAAAGATACTGTTAAGTGGCACTTCGCTAAATGTAACAACTCTAAATGTAATTCAATTTTTCTGGTTGATCCTGAAGAATCGCCGGGGGAATTGGGATACTTGTGTCCTGAGTGCAGCAGGAAAACAACCACTTCTCACGCTGTGCAATGTTCAAGCTGTAAAACCATTCTGAACTTTGTTCGTGCAGCACCCAATGAAGAGAAGGTTGTCTTTAATGTAACCAAGTGTTCTCACTGTATTGGTACAATTGAGGATGAATGGGAAATAGAGCCTCTCTATTTACCTGACTCGTACATTTAGAAGCTGTTATTAATAACTTTTATATAAAAGTTCATATTTGAACCGGATGGAATAGTCTATCCGGTTTTTTTATATGTATCGCGCACTCATTCCTGTGAAAGTCCGTTGATTCCATTTCCAGGAAGCACCGGAATACAAAAATGGATTTAGTCTGAATCCTGCATCAGAACGGGCAATACAAATCAACTACATTTTATTTTGTTGTTGGGAAGGTTGGTTTGTTAAATTCCGATTTATTATTAATTAAAGATTAATTATTTCCTTTTTTCAAAGAACAGAAACTGAGTAATTTTAATAGAGTAATTAAGTTTTGTTCTAATCAATAACCTGAAACTAAAATGAAATTCTATTCCATCCTCACCAAACTTTTTATTTTGCTTGCTTCTTCTCTTCTAATTTTTCAAAGTTCCGTAACATTATCCCAGACCAATGTTTCAGTTAATCTCGATACCGTTAAAGCCGGCAGATTCGATATGGGCAAGATGTGGATATTCGAGTATCCTCCGACAGATTATTTTAGTGAAGAATATGGATTTACTCCTGACAAGGAATGGTATGACCACGTTCAACTGGCAACTTTAAAATTTGCCAATTACTGTTCAGCTTCGTTTGTTTCTGAAGATGGTTTGATAATGACGAATCATCATTGTGCAAGAGAAAGTGTAACGGAAATTATGAGCGATGGAGAAGATTTGCATAAGGATGGTTTTATTGCGTGGGAACTTTCGGATGAAAGACCTGTTCCCGGATTATTTGTTGAGCAATGTATCGGAATAGAAGATGTTACAGAAGAAATTCACAAAGCACTTGAATCTGCAGAATCAGACAGCGAACGATTAGCAATAGAATCAGAAAAAATTGCTGAGATAGAAAACAGGTATCCCAATGATGAAGAAACATTTGCAAAAGTAACTCCACTGTATTTCGGTGGGAAGTATTCGCTTTACTTTTATAAAAGATATAACGATGTGAGACTTGTCTTTGCACCTGAATCCCAGGCTGGTTATTTCGGCGGCGATTATGATAACTTCACTTATCCACGTTACAACCTTGATTGCTCATTCTTCCGTGTTTACGATAAGGATGGAAATCCGTTAAAAGTTGATCACTATTTCAAGTGGAGTAAAAGCGGAGCCGAATCCGGAGAAGTTGTTTTTGTTCCCGGCAATCCCGCGTCAACCAACAGGCTAAACACAGTTGTGCAGCTTGAGTATGCAAGAGATTACACTTATCCACAAACCATACAACTTGTAGATAGTTTTATTGAATTTTTGGAAGGAATAATTAAGGAAGACCCTGATGCGTCTAACTATTTGAACGATCAATTGCTCAACTATTATAACTCAAAGAAAGCCTATAGCGGAATGCTTCAAGGATTACAGGATCCAGTATTGATGCAAAAGAAAAGAGTTTTTGAAAAAGACCTGAAGGAAAAAGTACAATCAGATGCAGTACTAAATAATAAATATGGCAGTCTATGGACAGAAATTGAAAACGCTATCGGTGAAATGAAGGAATTAATGAATGAAAAATTTGCATTGTCGTATTACAATTCTGATTCACCGGAATATTTGTCTATTGCATCTCAGTTAATTCAAATCGCAGAAGATCTGAAACTTTCTGAATCAGACAGCAGTTATGCTTACACTGATGATGAACTCAACGAATCGATTGATGCTCTTTTGCCTGATGACTTTGACTTTGATAGGAATAAAGAACTTCTCAAAAATAAAATTCAACTTCTTTATGAAACTTTCGGCGAGGATGAATTCCTGAATAAGTTTACGAATGGTAAAAATGGCAATGAAGCAGTTGAAGATATTCTCTCGCGTTCTTTTTTAACATCAACCGAAAAGATGAAAATGATTGTGAAAGAAGGACCGGAGGCAATACTAAACAATGGAGATCCTTTTATTGATTTTACTCAGTATTCTGACCAAAAGTCTGATACCATATCTTTTCGTATTGATGAGCTTGAGAATAGAGTAGCAAGCTCTAATCAAAAATTGGGAAGAGTTTTGTTTGAAATTTACGGAACGTCCATTCCTCCCGATGCAACATTTACTTTAAGAATTTCTGACGGAGTTGTAAAAGGCTTTGATTACAACGGAACAATTGCACCGCCAGTTACTACTTTTTACGGGTTTCTCGACCGTTATTATTCCTTCGATGGAAAGTTTCCGTGGAATCTTCATGAACGCTGGCTGGATGCACCTGAAGAATTCGATTTCTCAACTCCGTTTAATTTTACAACAACCTGCGATGTAGTTGGAGGAAATTCCGGCAGTCCTATAATAAATAAGAATGCAGAAATTGTCGGTGTTGCTTTCGATGGAAACATTCAAAGTCTGCCGGGAGATTTTATTTACGATCCCGATGTAAACAGGTCAATCGGAGTTCATTCTTCAGGGATGTTGGAGGCGATAAACGATTTATATCAGTTTGAAAGACTTGCTGAAGAGTTAGAAAGTGGAAATTGCTGTGAATAGTTGAATTCCATAGTCCAGGCTCCAGACTTGACTACATCTCTCGTATCTCAGGTCTCCAGACCTGAGAAATGAACAGTTCTGGAGAACTGTTCTACGGTTTTTGTTATTACGTATCACAGGACTCCAGTCCTGTGAGAGTTTTAAAAAGTGTAAAGCGCAAACACATGAATCGAAGAATACCGCGGTAAAGCGTTTGTGAAAGTAATTCCATATTCTGCACCGGCACCTAATTTAAATCCATCGAGATTAAATCCCCTCAAATCAAAACCTCCGTTGATAGAAAGAACAACTCCGTAATTCCAGTTATCTGTATCGCTGAACGTTCTATCATTCAATGCAAGTAAACCGACACCTTCCTCTAAAAAATATCTTCCGTCAAAATATTGAGTGGTAACACCCTTGAACGTTATTCCTTGAATCCATGGGAAATATGGTTTTTCCACATTCGGAATAATTGCGTTAAAATCTTTTGCGTAGATATAACTAAGCCTTGGAAATACTTCCTCAAAAAGCACAGTATTAGTTTCAACAATCACCGAAGAAATAAATGCCCCAACCGAAGGTGAATTGCCTTTGATAAATCCTCCGCCGAGTGTACTGCCCAAAGAAATTCTTAACTGAGCATTTGCAGTTAAATGAAATATATTTAAAAGAATTACGACCAGGAAAAATCTGATTGGCAAAGAATTTATTTTCAATTATCTTCTGAAAGTTTATAGGAAATTTATTTATCAATAAACAAAGATAAAGGTAAAAAATGGAGCATTCACTATATCATTATAAAGCTGTTGTAATTTCTGTTTATGACGGCGATACCTGCACGGTTGATATTGATCTTGGACTGCACGCTTGGATACGCGGCGAAAAACTTCGGCTTAACAGAATAAATGCACCTGAATTGAAAGGTAACGAAAGACCGAAGGGATTAAAATCTCGCGATTTTCTGAAATCCAAAATTGAAGGGAAGGAAGTTGTAATTGAAACAATAAAAGATAAGAAAGGAAAATACGGCAGATATCTTGTTGAAATCTGGCTCGAAGAAAAACCGGGTAAGTTCATAAATATTAATGAGCTCATTGTTAAAGAAGGTTTTGCTGTTTTTAAAAAGTATTAGCCGGAATAACTTATCCTGTAAATCACTCCCGTATAATCATCCGAAACAAGCAAAGATCCGTCGGGCAATTGCAGCAAATCTACAGGTCTGCCTGAAACAGAATCACCTTTCAACCATCCTTCGGCAAATGGTTCATAGCTTATCACCTGATTTCCATTTAATCTTACAAGCATTATTCTGTAACCGATTTTTTCTGAACGGTTCCAGGAACCATGCTCTGCAATAAATATTTGATTGCGGTATTCTTCAGGAAACATATAGCCTGTATAGAACCTCATTCCCAAAGCTGCCACGTGAGGTCCAAGTTTTTGTGCAGGAGGTGTGTAATCCGAAGGATTTTTTCCTTCACCGAATTCAGGATCGGAAATATCTCCGCTATGAAAGAATGGAAAACCAAAGTGCATTCCGATTTGCGGTGCGTGGTTCAATTCATCCGGTGGAATATCATCGCCCATCATATCTCTTCCGTTATCTGTAAACCACAATTCATTTGTCAACGGGTGCCAGTCGAATCCGACCGTGTTTCTTATTCCGTGAGCGAACACTTCGAATTCGCTCCCGTCACTATTTATTCTGGTTATTGAGGCAAATCTTTCGTCTTCGCTGAGGCAAATATTACAGGGCGCACCAACAGGAATGTAAAGTTTTTCATCCGGACCAAAGCGAATAAACTTCCAGCCGTGACTTCTTTCTGACGGGAAATCATCCCTTATTACCTGTGGTGCTGGGTTGTACCGATAGTTTTCCTCGATGTTTTCGAACTTCAAAATTCTGTTAACTTCGGCAACATAAAGGTCACCATCTTTAACCGCCACACCGTTTGGCATATTTAAACCTGAAGCTACTACTACAACTTCATCTGCTTTAAAATCGTTATCGCCGTCAACAACGGCATAAACTTTACCGCCAACTTCTCTTGTGCCGACAAATAAAATGCCGCTTTCACTCAGTGCCATTGATCGGGCACCATCTACGTTCTCGGTGTAGACTTCAATCTTAAAACCGGGCGGAAGTGAAATATCCGATACACCGGCTTGATTTTCATCCGGGCTGCAGGATAAGCTCGTAATAAAAAGAAGAATTGCTGATAGTAAGTTTCTGGTATTCAATATCTGGTTCATAAAATTCCTCTGGAAATTTCTTCATTGAAAAATTGTATTAATTTTTCTGAAAAATCAACAAAGCTTTTATTGGACGGATTTCTAATGCCGGCATTTGTTAGAATGATTATGAAACTGTTATTATCCTTGTTGATATTAATTGAACATCCCCGGGGATCGATTATCTCAATTTCTTTACTGCCGGTATTCATTTTTTCAGTTTCCCTGAATTCGTTGAACCAATTATCGACCTTTGATGCATTCATTATTTGAGTTTCTCCGTAGTATCCATTCTGGAGAAGCATCTGAGAGAACACCGCAAGCTCTGAGGCATTAGAATAAAATCCGCTGAATCCGGAAGTATGCCCCGAGTCTGCAGTAAAAATTTCATCTATGAAATCTTCCTGCGTTTTAACAGTTACCATATCAGGAGGAGGTGAGCCATAATGGATGGAAATGTAATCTTTCCGTAAATCAGAAAAACCAGAGTTAAAAATCTCCAGCGGTTTTTGAAATTTATGTTCGAAGTATGTTGAAAGCTTCTCTCCCGATTTCATTTCAATAATTTCCCGGAGAAGAATTATGTTCTGAATAGTGTATTGTGTTCCGGAACCGGGCAGATATGATAATTCCTGGTTTAATATATTGGTTATCAGGTCATCCTTATCCCAGTAGGTTTTTATTCCGGGTATGTTTGTTCCCAGACCCGAAGAGTGTGTTATCAGGTCTTTTATTTTAATTTTTCTTTTATCAGGATTAAAAAACCCATCAAAAAAAATAAATAATTCATCATCAACCTGTACTAAACCCTCGTCAGCTAATTTCAAAGCAGAAGCTGTTGTAAACAGGTTTGAAAGTTTGCTCACATTAAAGATTTCATCCTTTTCTATTATGTAAGAATTGTCCTCAACTCCGCTTTTACCAAATGCGCGGTTATAAAATATTTTTCCGTCTTTCGCAGCAAGCACAACAGCACCCGGAAAAAGATTTTGGGTTAAAGAAAGATTGATTTTTTCATCAATGCTGTTTGTAAGATTATTGCTTATCAAACTATAACCGATTGTAGTGTTAAGAGATTTTTCCAGAACAATCCCACTGCCATACTCAAGATCAGAATCCGGAATAGTAACAGGCAGTCTGCCATTAATTTCATTTTCTCCTAAGAGTGCTTTAAGCATTGCGTCCTGCGACTGATATGAATAACTGTAAGAATTCAGGTAAGTTTCGGCTTCGGGGAAGAGGTAAATCAAATAAGGATTCCGGAAACTTATGAGTATTGAGGGAATATTTTTTCTCATAATACCTGCAATGAAATCGATTTGCTCGGCAGAAAGATTAACCGGTCTCTGGTAAGTTTTTACGTCAATAAAGGAAGGAATAATTATCAGGTCGGCATCCGTCAGTTCCTGCAGAACCCGTTTATATTCATTCTTCTTTGTTTTATCCGTAAAAAAGTAAGTTGTTATTCTGCCAACCCGATTCTCAAGAATGTTCTCAAAATATTCGGTTTGTTCACTCCAGTTTTTATCTGTAAGAGTGATGCAGTAAATATTTTTAAATTTACCCTGTTTAAAGGGGATTAAATTCTGATCGTTCTTAAGCATTGTGATTGATTGTTCGGCAATCCTTTTTGCCAGTAATGAATATGAAGTTTTATAATCCCTTCCATAAAGAGCAGGAAGTGTTGGTGGTTTTTGCTCATCAATTTTGAGCCATCTTTTAGCTGCAAGAATTTTTCTTACGCTTTCATCCAGTCTTTCTAAAACTATCTTACCGTTGTTTACTGCGGTAACGAGTGCATCAATTGCTTTCAGCTCATCCGGTGTCATTAAAATAATATCACATCCAGCTTCAATTGCCATTACAGCCGCAGCTTCTTCAGAATAATATTTTGTAATTGCTTCCATATTCATCGCATCGGTAACAATCAGTCCGTCGAAACCAAGTTCTTCTTTTAATAAATAAGTAACAATTGATTTTGAAAGGGATGCCGGTATCCCCTTTATGGGCTCAAAGGCAGGTACTTCGAGATGCCCAACCATAATAGACTGAACTCCTGACCTGATTGCTTCAATAAACGGTCCAAGCTCATTTGTCTTTAAGTGCTCATAGCTTCCGTTTATCTTCGGTAAATCGTAATGTGAATCAATTTCAGTATTTCCATGCCCGGGAAAATGTTTTGCGGTAGTAATAAATCTTGTTTCTTTCGAACCTTTAATGAATGCATTTACAAATTTTATAACATCTTCTTTTTTTTCAGAAAACGATCTGATGTTGATTACCGGGTTCATAGGATTATTATTTATATCTGCAACCGGTGCAAAAGTTTGATGAACACCAATTTGTCTGCTCTGGATTGCAGTTACTTTCCCCACTTCATAGGCATAATCCGGGTTGAAAGTAGAACCAATAGCCATCGCATGCGGAAATTCAAGAGCATCATCGATCCGTGTTCCCAGGCCTCTTTCAAAATCCGATGCAATCAACAGCGGAATATCTGCCAGCTCTTGCATATCATTTATGAAATTGATTTCTTCTTCCAATCCACCCTGGAATAAAATAAGCCCGCCGATTTTTTCATCTTTTACCAGAGCTGAAATTCTGCTGTAACCGGATGAGTAAACATCAAAATCGTTACGGTAAACTGCAGGCACAATTAACTGGGCACATTTTTCACGGATGCTCATCATATTAATTTTGTTTTCAATCCAGAGTTTATCTTCTTCGGTTAATGGAAAAACGGAAGGGTACTTTACCTGCCGGGTATAAATTTTTTCAATTGATTCAATCGGTGAAGGAGTTAATGCGATAGCACCGATACAGATAGCTATGATAACTACAGGCAGTAAAAAATTTTTAATACTCAAGATGAATATGATTTTAATCAGGAAAATTATTAAGACTTATTCCAAAACATCAATTATTGCATCGTGAAGCAGAGGTCTTACTTTATAAATCTTTTTATTTTCCCTTGAAGGATAAACCCTGTTGGTTAAAAAAACAACGAATAAATTTCTTACCGGGTCAATCCAGATTGAAGTTCCGGTAAAGCCGGTGTGCCCGAAAGAATTTTTAGAAAATTTTTCTCCGGCAGATGAACCTGATTCTGATTTCAGGTCCCAGCCTAACAGTCTTTCATCTTTGGCGGAAATTTTGGATGTGAAGAGATTAGCTGTTTCTTTTGAGATTATCTGCTTTTCACGAAATCTTCCTTCGGACATAATCATTTCGAGAAATTTACCTATGTCGTTTGCAGTGGAAAATAAACCTGCATGCCCTGCAACTCCGCCAAGCAGTGAAGATGTTTCATCATGAACTTCTCCTTTTATTAGTCTCATTCTCCAGTAATTATCAAGCTCAGTGGGCGCAATATTATCTTTTACAGAATCCGGTGGATTAAAAAATGTGTTGTTCATTTCGAGAGGATTAAAAATTTCTTCTTTGCAAAATTCATCAAGATTTTTATCCGTTGCTTTTTCAATCACTTTGCCCAGAACAATCATACCCAAATCCGAGTAAAGAGTTTTTGCACCCGGTACAAATTGTAATTTGCATTCATAAATATCTTTAAGTATTCCGGAAGGAGATAAATTTTTGTTATAATATTTTTTCCACGCAGGCAACCCGCTGTTATGCAAAAGAAGGTTCTTAATCGTTACCTTTTCTTTACCGTTTGAAACAAACTCAGGAATAAATTCTGAAACCGGATCATCAAGGCTGAACAGACTTTTATCTATGCACAGCATGGCTGCAGTTGTTGTGGCAATAACTTTAGTTAGCGATGCGAGATCGTACATCGTGCTCAACTCAACTTTGGGAGAATTGGGCTCATATGTTAAGTGTCCGAAAGATTTTTCGAAGATTATGTCGCCATCCTTCCCGACAATCACAACAGCTCCGGGAAAAGCGTGATCGGATATTGCATCATTTATAATGTTTTCAACTTCAGAAAAATTGTAATTAGACTGGGGAGAAGTACCTTCAGAATTATTATTGCAGAATGCAAACAGGCAAGCTGCTATGGTTAAAATCGCTGCGAACAGGTTATTCATTGTTAGTTTCAATTTTTTTCCCGAACAATGGATCAATCTTCACGAACATTGAAATTAAAAACACAGGAATGGTTGAAATGCAAACCCAGATAAAAAAATTAAGATAGCCAACCTGTTCCTGAATCCAACCGCTTATCATCCCGGGCAGCATCATTCCGAGCGCCATCAGGCCGGTTGCAATTGCAAAATGAGCGGTTTTGTATTTACCTTCAGAAATAAAAATGAGGTAAAGCATAAATGCAGTAAAACCGAAACCGTAACCAAACTGCTCAATCGCCACACAGGTATTTATCAGAATAAAATTTGATGTTTGAGTCGCTGCAAGGTAAACGTAAACCAAATCGGGCAGGTTGATTGCAAGCAGCATCCACCAGAGCCAGAATTTTAAACCTTTCTTTGCAGAGGCAAATCCTCCAAGAATTCCACCGAGGGACAGGGCAATTATTCCAACGGTTCCGTAAACAATCCCGACTTCGCTTGTACTGAGTGCAAGTCCTCCGGCTTCTTTTGAATCAAGTAGAAACGGCGAAGCCATTTTAACAAGCTGTGCTTCTGCAAAACGGTAGAGAAGTATAAAGAGTATAATTATTAAAATTTCTTTCTTCTTAAAGAATGAAACAAATGTTTGGAGGAAATCATTAATGAAATGCTTGAATTGAACTTGCTCTCTTGATGAATCATCTTTTGGATGTGGAAGGATGAAAAGATGATAAACAAAAAATAGTATGAACAAGCCAGCGAGAATCAGAAAAGTAACCATCCAGGCAAAAGGAATATTCCCCGTGTATTCTTCAAGCTGTCCGGCAAGAATAACGAGCAATCCCTGTCCGGTTATCATTGCGAGCCGGTAAAAAGTTGAGCGTATGCCAACAAAAAATGCCTGCTCGTGTTCTTTCAATCCGAGCATGTAAAATCCGTCTGCGGCTATATCGTGCGTAGCGGAGCTGAAAGCAAGCAGCCAGAAAAAAGCAAGTGTGTATTTAAAAAAGTCTTTAGCCGGAAGTGTAAGTGCAACGCCTGCCATACCGGCACCAATAAAAAGCTGCATTGCAATTATCCAGAACCGTTTGGTTTTAAGGAGATCGACAACCGGACTCCAGAAAGGTTTTATTACCCACGGCAGGTAAAGCCAGCTTGTGTATAGGGCAATCTCAGTGTTTGAGATTTCCAGACGTTTATACATTATAACCGAGACTGTCATGACAACAACATAGGGTAAACCTTCGGCAAGATAAAGAGATGGAATCCAGAGCCAGGGATTTCTTTCTTCTGCTTTTTTATTTTTCATTCTTGCCTGTCTCAGGTGGACGCAATTCTGTTTGCTATTCGGATCGCACCTGTAACCGGCGAATGAGCGGGTTTAACAATTTTAATCTGAGGCAAACTTTCTTTAATTTTTTTCCTGAGAAGATCCGAGTAGAAATTTTTATTATCAATAAGACTGCCTGAGAAAGAAACGTTAAGTTTTTTAAGCGGGATTTTTTTCAGTATAGATTTCAGGTGAAGTACCAGTTCATCTGCTTCTGCAGAGAGAATTTTGTTGGCAACCTGATCGCCTTCTTTTGCAGCCTCAATTACAATTTTAGCAATTGAAGCAACATCCAGCTTTTCTTTATAAACTTTATTGATCAGTGTATCAGATTGACTGAAATTTATCCGGTCATTCAGCATTTCTGTAATTATAGTTTTTAACCCGCGCCCGTCAATCTGTTTTGTAACGGCATTTAAAGCTCTTCTTCCGATGCTGTAACCGCTTCCTTCATCGCCAATTAATCTTCCGAAGCCGCCGACACGATGTACTTCCCCCTTTTCATCCTTTCCAAAAAGTATTGAACCGGTGCCTGCTATTAAAATACATCCTGCGGAATCAGGGAAGGCTCCTTCGAGTGCTACTTGAGCATCGCTTACAACTTTTACACCTTTGAAGTGAATTCCTTCGTCGTGTGCAAAATCATTAAAGCTTTTTTTGAGCATATCTGCATCGTCTTTTCTGCCCGCACCGGCAACACCGATCACAATCTGCTTAACATCTGCAAAATCCCCCTTCAACTCGAAGAGGCATTCTTCAATAACAGCAAAAAGATTTTCTACTGTTTCCTCAACACCGATTACCAGGAAGTTCGATGGCTTGCCGGCAGTCTGGTAAATAATTTTTCCTGACAAGTCTGCAATTGCACAATCTGTCTTCGTTCCTCCGCCGTCTATACCGATTAGGTATTTCATTATTATTTTTTAAAGGAAATTGTATTGCAAAATAATTAAAAAGACAAACAGGGAAAACCAAAAAATATAATTTGGAAAACCCTTTTTATATGGACACAATTACATTATAAAGTGATACTTTCATTTGAGATGGGCGAAGCTAAAAACGAACTATTCATCGGAACAAGTGATGGCAAATGTCTCTATAATTTAACTACTCTCTACAGAATATCGCACTTTAATTTATTGCACGTACAATTTGCCGTTAAGCAACATTGAACAATTCTGTTACTGAATAAAAACCGCTAATTGTTTTGTAAAGAAATAAATACTAAGTTCTGAGTGAAAATATTTTCTTTACTAAGTTATCTATTATAATAGGTAAAGAGATGAAAAATTTTTCCCCAATACTGCTGCTTGAACTGTACCCCTAAAATTAGACAGCAAGATAAGCAACCCTCTGATTATTAATT
>CAZXGJ010000025.1:0-43848 GCA_964639955.1 uncultured Ignavibacteriaceae bacterium | reverse complement strand
ATGTGCCAGGGTTGTTATCGTTGCCGCTCGGGCTTACGTAGTAGTTTGTTGCTAATACTATGTGGGCTAAACATAGAACTAAAACAGAGGTAAGTTTATACATACAACCACCAAAGATTTTAAGTTGGAAAGGATTGATTTGAATGAAGGTATCAGGAAAAGATTTTTTAAACAGGTTGGAATGCAAAGCTTCAACCGCCTTGCATAGAAATTATGTTGTGCTTGAAGGCCAATGATCATATTCTCTCCGAAATACCTTAGCTCACATCTTAGTAATGTGATAATTTCAAACTAAAATTAACAAAATTTCTGCCATTATCATCCTTTGCGAAACATTATTAAATGGTTAAATAAAACAGTGGATAAAATTTTACACCGGTAATTATTACTTAATAATTGCTGATTATGAAAATATCAAGGTAAGATTACTTTTTTTAAGAAAATTTCAGTTTTATTGTATTTATGCAAGTTAATATTTGCATTCGACCCCCAAAATTAAAACCGCTTTTCATGTTTACCTTTGGTTAAGAATTGAACAGGACAGAATTCATTCACCAATATTTCTTAATTTAACGTAATTATTTTTCTTCCATTTGAATAAATATGAGTGCATTTGTATGTTAAAAAAAGACTGCCGTTATTTTACCGGTGACCGACCATGCAATCATCATAAACGGGAAGGGATTAAATGCAACGATTGCAATTATTATAGCCCGATAGACCATAAGATTTTAATAATCAAGCTCGATGCTATAGGAGATGTGCTAAGGACTACCTCAATCCTTACACCTCTGAAAAAAAAATTTGTTAATAGCTATATTACTTGGTGTACCCGAGCTCAGGCAAAAGATTTATTTATTTCAAACACTTTTGTTGATGAGGTGATAACAATTGAAGACGATGCATATTTCAGGCTGAAGAGTGAAGAATTTGACATCGTGATTAACCTAGATACCTCCAAGTTAAGTTCTTCAATTGCATCTATGGCTGCTGGAAAAGAAAGAGTTGGCTTTGTTCTGAATAAGAAAGGATTTGTAGAAGCGACCTCACCTGAAGCAGAAGACTGGTTGAATATGAGCGCCTTCGACGATGTGAAAAAAGCAAACATAAAAACTTACCAGCAGATTATATATGATATTTTAAGGTTGGAAGGAGAAGTTGCCCGTCCCGTTCTAAATATTTCTGAGGATATTAAGGTGTCTATATCCCGGCGGGCTGATACCTGGTTATACGATGGTAATAAACTGACAATTGGATTAAACGTTGGTGTTGGTACAAAATGGCCTAATAAAGGCTGGCCTTTATCGAAGTGGATTGAGCTTATAAAAAATCTTGATGAAAAAAAATTTAATATATTTCTGTTGGGAGGCTCTGAGGAAGTTGAAGTAGTTAACAACCTGAAAACTCAATTTAATTATCTAACCATTACCGGTTGTGATAATTCATTACGGGAATTTTCTGCAATTGTTGATATGTGTGATTTTATAATTACCGCCGATACACTTGCGCTTCATATTGCTACTGCACTTGGCAAAAAAATCGTTGCTCTCTTTGGACCGACTTCTGCAAATGAAATCGAATTATACGGAAGCGGAGTAAAATTATCTTCACCAGACGGATGTAAATGTTTTTACAGCAGATTTTGCAAAGAGAAAGTTTCCTGTATGGAAAAGATTACAGCGGATATGGTAATAAAAGAAATTGCTTCAATGATAGGTTAAGTTTTCAGAATTTTTATATTTCTCTAACGATATTGTTTTCTAATTTATATCTTTTACCTGATTTGCCGCAATTTGCAATTCCTTCATTATTGAAAATCAGTTTTTCACCGGCTTCGCTTACCCAGCCGGTCTGCTTTGCAGGAACTCCAACTACCATAGCAAAATCAGGAACATCCTTTGTAACGACAGCACCGGCACCAATAATTGAATGTCTTCCAATAGTATTGCCGCATACTATTGTTGCATTTGCACCAATAGAAGCTCCTTCTTTCACGAGAGTTTTAACGTAAAACGTAGTTCCTTTCTGGGGGTATTTACACTTAGGATTGAGGATGTTTGTAAAAACCATCGAGGGACCGCAAAATACATAATCTTCAAGTGTAACTCCCTCGTAAATGGAAACATTATTCTGAATCTTACAGTAATTTCCGATCGAAACATTATTACCAACGTTTACATTTTGCCCGAGGGTGCAGTTATTTCCTATTTTACTTCCGCTCTGTATGTGAGAAAAATGCCAGATTTTTGTCTCATCACCAATCATGCAGTTCTCATCAACATAAGCTGATTCGTGTTTGTAATAACTCATCGCTGAATCCTAAAAAGCTTTATTAGTAAGAATGTAATGGGCATTTTCTTTTCTCGCACTTATCAGGCAGTTCCGTAAATCATATACGAGCCCAATTGATGGGCGTGCATCCTCAATACCAAAACCATTTCCATTTAGTATTTCTTTATAAACCTCTGTGTGAAGTTCGGTAAAACTGTCGCTAAGAGAAATTTGTTCATGATCAATTTCAATTACTCTGTGCATTGCTTTTCCACTGCTTAATACATCTTCAGGCAGATCAGTTTTCCGGGTAGAAAGGAACCATTTAACATTTGCATTCTTCAGTTCAAGAAAACCGCTCATTCGGTCAGGTTCTCTTACGTACACCTCACTCTTTTCTACTTTACCAAATAGCCAGATCAATAAATCGAAAAAATGTATTCCAATATTTGTTGCTATCCCTCCTGATTTTTCTATCATTCCTTTCCAGGAATAGTTATACCATAGCCCTCTGGATGTAATGTAAGTAAGTGATGCTTCGTGTTTACTATGATTAGTACTTCTGCTTAATTTTTCCTTTAGTGCCTTCACATTGGAATGATGCCGTAACTGAAGTATAGTATAAATTCTTGAACTGGATTCTGCTTCAAGCTCCTGCAGTATATCCAGGTTCCACGGATTAAGCACCAGAGGTTTTTCACAAATTGCATGTGCGCCGATACGCAAAGCAAGCCGGATGTGGGCATCGTGCAAATGATTTGGAGAGCAGATAGACAAATAGTGGGCTCTGTTTTCTTCTCCGGTTCTTCTTAATTTTTCCAGGTGTCGATCGAAGCGTTCGAATTCAGTGAAAAAACTTGCATCGGGAAAATACCTGTCCAGAATACCAACTGAATCGTGTGGATCAACGGCTGCATTTAAAACATTGTTTGTCTCTTTAATGGCTTTTAAATGTCTCGGTGCTATATAACCAGCAACGCCGGTCATCGCAAAATTTTTCATATGAGTGCTATGCTTTAAAAATGCTTTTTGATTTTATATTCCTCGATTCAAATGCGTTCCTGGTATCTACAATTAACTTTGAATTCCGGGCAATGAATTTATAATCGAATATACTGTGATCTGTGCTTAAGACGACGAGATCGTACTTTTTTAAATTAACAGGAGTTAGTTTTATAGAATTCATATCATATTTGTATTTTCTTGTCTTAGGCAACTTTGGTACTAAGGGATCGTGATAGTCAACTGAGGCACCCTTTTCCCTGAATATTTCAATCAGCTTTAAAGAAGGAGACTCGCGCATATCATCCACATCTTTTTTATATGCTGCACCAAGAATTAAAACTTTTGAGCCGTTCAATGCCTTCCTGAATTTATTCATAACTTCTGCAGATTTTTCCACAACATAATATGGCTGATGAGTATTTATTTCTCCTGCCAGCTCAATAAATTTTGTATTCAGTTCGAACTCTCTGGCTTTCCAGGTTAAATAAAACGGGTCAATCGGTATGCAGTGCCCGCCGAGTCCCGGACCCGGATAGAAAGCTTTAAATCCGAACGGCTTGGTTGATGCAGCAGCAATTACTTCCCATATATCAATATTCATTTTATCAAAGACCATTTTCAATTCATTTACGAGTGCAATGTTAACCGAGCGGAAAATATTCTCAAGCAATTTTGTGGCTTCAGCAGCCCGGGGTGAGGAAACCGGAACTGTTTTAACTATTACTTTGTCGTACAATGCTTTTGCAACCTTAAGGCAACTCGGTGTTACTCCGCCAATTACTTTTGGTATTTCTGCGGTTGTGTAATCCGGGTTATTCGGGTCTTCTCTCTCAGGGCTGAATGCCAGAAAGAAATCCTTCCCGACTTTAAGCTTACCGTTACCTGAATTTTCGAAAATGGATAAGAGCAATTCATCTGTTGTTCCGGGATAAGTGGTGGATTCCAAAACTACAAGCTGTCCTTTCCTTAAATATTTTGCAATAGTCTTTGATGTATTTTCGACGTATGACATATCCGGCTCACGATGTTCGTTCAGTGGAGTAGGGACGCAGATAATTATTGCATCGACCTCTTTTAATCTTTCGAATTTTGAGGTGGCACTAAGCAAACCTGTTTTTACTGCGTCATTAATTTTATTACCTGGTATATGCTTCAGATAACCTTTGCCTTTATTGAGCAGTGTAATTTTTCTTTCATCGAGATCAAAGCCCATCACCTTAAATTTTTTGGATACGAATGCCAAACCCAGCGGTAAGCCAACATATCCCATTCCTATTATTCCCACAGTTGCTTTGTTATTCCGGATTTTCTGTAATAGTTCCATTTTCCCTTTCTGTTTAATAAGAATTGATGAATTTGTTGTTGGTAATTAAATTTTTAAGCAAGCTAAAAATATGTTAATTACCAAATAATTACCAACGGACAGGTATCATTTATTTAATTAATAATAACAACTCAGGCAATCCTTTGACTGCAACCATAATTATTCTCTTGACACACTTAGTTATTATTCTCATAATAGCCGTCAGGTTTTTAATAATTCATAAAAACAGGAGCTGTTAAATGATAAAAAAATTGTGGATCGTTTTTTCGTTTGTAATAATATCAGTTATTGCTGCAGGATATTGCTCTAATGCAAATACCGGTACTACTAAAGTTGAAAACTTTACATTACCGGATTATAACGGTGTTGAACATTCCCTTTCGGATTATAAGGATTTCAAAGCAATAGTAATATTATTTATTGCAACGGAGTGTCCCGTTTCTAATGCGTATAACGACAGAATGGAAAAAATCTTTAAAGAATACAGTCCGAAAGGATTTGCGTTTCTGGGAATCAACTCAAATAAAGCCGAGACGGTTGAAAGAATTAAGGAACACGCAAATGAAAATGGATTGACCTTTACAATACTGAAGGATGAAAAAAACATAATCGCTGATAAATTTAATGCATCCGTAACACCGGAAATATATGTGCTGAGTTCTGAGTTTGAAATACTATATCACGGCAGAATAGACAACTCAAGGAATGAATCTGAAGTGGTAACGAATGACCTGGAAAGTGCACTCGATGAAATTAATACCGGGAAGGAAGTGAGTAAGAAAGAAACAAAAGCATTCGGCTGCACAATTAAACGAGTATAAGTGTGATGAAGAAAATATTATTTGTTCTGATTCTCTTCGCCGGTTTATTCGCTTTGATTAAGCCGATGAATTCAATTTCGGCTGTGCAAAATAACAATCTGCTTCCGGTTAAAATTATCTCAACCGCCGAACTGGAAAAGTTGATTAAGGAAAGGAATGGAAAACCTTTATTAATTAATGTTTGGGCAACATGGTGCGCCCCGTGCCGTGAGGAATTTCCTGATCTCGTTAAAATTGCTGAAAACTTCGGTGATAAAATCGATGTGGTAGGAATAAGCGTTGATTTTCCGGAGGAGATCGATTCGAAGATAATTCCATTCCTGAAAAAGCATAACGCTCAGTTTGCAAATTATGTTGTTAAAGTAACTGATCCGGAAGATTTTATTAATCTTCTGAATAAGGATTGGTTTGGAGCGATACCAGCGACTTTTATCTATGATGAAAAAGGAAACCAGAAAGAATTTCTTATAGGAAAGCAATCCTATAAAAATTTTGAGGAAGTTTTAATAAAGGTAACTGAGTAAAGTTACTTTTACGCTTTTGATTTTAGTGCTCGTGCAATAAAAATTAAGCCCGCGATGACGAATGGAATGCTAAGGATCTGCCCCATATTCAAAGCCATTCCTTCCTCAAAAGCAGATTGATTTTCTTTCACGAATTCGACAAAAAATCTGAAAGTAAAAACAAGCACCAGGAATAATCCGAAGAGCAACCCGGTTTTATTTTTTTCAATTCCTTTTGAATAAATAAACAGTAGGATCAGGAAAATGATAAAGTAAGCGATCGCTTCATATAACTGAGCGGGGTGTCTTGGCAAATCATCCACAGCTGTGAAAATAAAAGCCCATGGTACATCAGTTGGTTTTCCGATTATCTCTGAATTAAAAAGATTTCCCAACCTTATAAATGTTCCGGCAAGTGCAACTACAATCACAATTCTGTCAAGTGTCCAGAGCATCGGATAATTTTTTTTCTTTTTTGAAAACAAGTAGATAGCAATCAAAATACCTATTGCTGCACCATGACTTGCCAATCCGCCTTCCCAGACTTTAATAATTTCTATCGGGTTGGAGAGGTAATATCCCGGATTATAAAAAAGGCAATGCCCAAGTCTTGCACCAATAACAGTTCCGAAAATCATATAAACAGAAAGCTGTTCAAGATCGGATTGTGGTCTGTTCTCCTTTTTAAAAATCCAGCTCATTATAAAATATCCGGCAACAAAAGCCATCGCAAAAAGGAAACCGTACCATCTTACAGATACTGGTCCCAAATGAAAAATTTCAGGACTTACACTCCATTCAATAAATGCTGTTAGCATAGTAAACACTTTAAAATTTTATAACAGAAAAATACTCATTTAAGTTAACTATAATTTAAACTAAGCTTTACTTTTGCTGAATCTTCCTCTTCGCTTCGGTTTTGTCTTTGCTTCTTCAGCTAACTTTACACATTCGTCATAAGTCAATGATGCCGGGTCCATGTCTTTAGGAATACGTACATTTTCTTTCCCGGCTTTCAGGTAAGGACCCCATCTGCCATTAAGTATCTGAAATTCAGGATTCTCTTCAAATGTTTTAATCAACTTTTCGGCATCTGATTTAATTTTTGCTTCGATAACTTTAATTGCCTCATCAATTTCGATATCGTGCGGATCGTACTGTCCTTTAATTGAATAAAATTTTCCATCATATCTTACGTAGGGTCCGAACCTGCCGATTGCAGCTACAACTTCACGGTCATTATACAGACCAACAACTCTTGGAAGTTTAAATAAGTGCAATGCTTCTTCAAGTGTAATGTTTTCAAGTTTCTGAGTTTTTCTTAACCCGGCATAAATGGGTTTGTCGTTTTCATCTTTAGGATTGGTTAATGCTGCTACGGGTCCGAAACGTGCCATCCGAACCGAAACCTGTTTGCCTGTAGCAGGATCTTTTCCAAGAATTCTTTCGCCGGAAACTCTATCAGAAGTTTCGATTGTGTGCATCACTTTTTCTTTGAAAGGAGGATAAAACTCATCAAGCATTTCATGGTAATCCATCTCACCGTTAGCTATTTCGTCAAGTTCTTCCTCAATGTGTGCGGTAAACTGATAATCCATTATCTGAGGAAAATGTTCAAGTAAAAAATCGTTTACCAGCATAGCAACATCATTTGGAAATAATTTACCTTTATCGGCGCCTGTAATTTCAGTTCTTTTTTCACTTTTTATTTTATTTGAATTGTCGAGCGTTAACACAACATATTCACGTTGGGTACCTTCTCGTTCTTCTTTATGGACATATCCTCTTTTCTGTATTGTACTGATAGTTGGCGCATAAGTAGACGGTCTTCCGATTCCAAGTTCTTCAAGTTTCTTTACGAGACTCGCTTCTGTATATCTTGAAGGAGGACGTGTAAATCTTTGAGTGGCTAAAATTTCAGTGAAAGAAATTTTTTGCCCTTCAGAAATATCCGGCAGTAATCCTGCCTCTCCGTTTTCACCATTTTCATCATCAGTGGATTCAATATATACTTTTAAAAATCCATCGAACTTTATTACTTCGCCTTTTGCAACAAACACCTTATCAGCTTTGCTGACATTAATTTTCAAAGTTGTTCTTTCAAGTTTTGCATCACTCATCTGAGATGCGATTGCTCTTTTCCAGATTAATTCATACAGAGCTTTTTCTTCTTTTGATCCGGTTATTGTCTCGCTACTAAAATCTGTTGGTCGTATTGCTTCGTGAGCTTCCTGAGCAGTTTTGGATGTAGTTTTGAATTGTCTCTTGTGAAAATAAGCTTTGCCATATTCAGTTTTAATCTGTTGTTCGGCAGCATCAAGAGCAAAGTCTGAAAGATTTACCGAATCAGTTCGCATATAAGTAATCTTTCCGGCTTCATATAACTTCTGAGCAACAAGCATGGTTTTTGAAACAGAGAACCTCAATTTTCTGCTTGCCTCCTGTTGAAGAGTAGAGGTTGTGAATGGCGGTGCAGGAGATTTTTTAGCCGGTTTCTTTTCAACACTTTCAATTAAAAATTCTGAGTTCTTACATTTCTCAAGAAAATCTTCTGCTTCTTTTTGAGTATCAAAGAAATCAGGAACTTCTGCTTTAAACTCAGTCTTCTTACCATCCCGGTCAGTTACAACAAAATTACCTGTTACTTTGAACCTTGATTGCGTTTTGAAAGAATCAATTTCTCTTTCGCGTTCAACTATTAAACGAACCGCAACTGATTGAACTCTTCCTGCAGATAATTTCGGTTTAACTTTTCTCCAGAGTATCGGTGAAAGTTCAAAACCAACTAACCTGTCCAGTATTCTTCTCGACTGTTGAGAGTTAACAAGATTATAATCAATCCCGCGCGGATTTTTCACGGCATCCAGGATTGCCTGTTTGGTTATTTCTGAAAACACAATCCGTCTTATTTTTTTCTCTGGTAATTCCAGAACTTCCTTTAAATGCCAGGCAATTGCTTCTCCTTCGCGGTCTTCGTCAGTTGCCAGCCAGACTATTTCGGATTTGTCTGCTAATTTCTTCAGCTCTTTTACTCTTGCTTTTTTATCTTCCGGGATTATGTAGTGCGGAGAAAAGTTTTTCTTAATATCAATTCCCATATCTTTTTTCTTTAAATCCCTTACGTGACCATAACTGGAAGTAACTAAAAAATCTTCTCCGAGAAACTTTTCAATCGTACTTGCTTTAGCAGGTGACTCAACTATTACAATATTTTTTGCCATACTTTCTTTTATTTAGTGAAAACTTTCAATTTTGACGGCGCAAATTAACTTATATTTAAAGAGAATTTCAAAGTAATTTTTTAATTGTGCGCTTATTATCAGAATTTGCAGGAAAATTTTATTTCTATTTTTGGCAATATGAATATTAATAATTTGATCAGGAAATTTTTTCAGCTATTAGCTTTGCCATTAATCTTGATTATAAAAATATATCAGTTGATAATATCCCCTTTGTTTCCTCCGTCGTGCAGATTTACTCCAACCTGCTCTCACTATAGTATTGAAGCATTAAAAAAATATGGAATTCTGAAAGGCAGCTGGCTAAGTTTTAAGAGAATAATCCGGTGCCATCCATGGGGTGGAAGCGGTTTTGATCCTGTTCCATAAAATTAATTGCTGCAATGGCTAAACGAAAGAAATTAAATCTTATACAAAATATTAAAAAGCTGCCGAAAATTATTTTGAAAATTTTCCTTTGGTTTATTTTACTTTCTGTATTCTCTGTGTTGCTCTTTAAATGGGTAAATCCTCCTGCAACTTCAATTATGATTCAGAGAAAAATCGAAGCATTTGTTTCCTGGAACGAACGTCAGATGATAGCTCAGGAATGGTTTAGCTACGACGATATTTCAAAACAAATGGCAATTGCTGTTATCGCAGCTGAAGATCAGAATTTTCCTTTTCATTTTGGATTTGATTTTGAGCAGATAGAAAAAGCAATTGAACAATACGAACGCGGTAGAAAATTGAGAGGTGCAAGCACTATCACTCAGCAGGTAGCTAAAAATTTATTTTTATGGGAAGGAAGAAGTTTCATCAGAAAAGGATTGGAGGCATACTTTACAGTTCTTATTGAATTATTGTGGAGTAAAGAGCGAATTCTTGAAGTTTATCTTAACATTATAGAAATGGGAGATATGATATTCGGAGTTGGTGCGGCGAGTCAAATATATTTTAAGAAACACCCGTCAAAACTCACCAGAAGCCAGGCAGCGTTGCTCACAGCAACAATTCCGAATCCAAAACGATTTTCTGCAAGGAGACCTTCCGGCTATGTTTTAAGGAGGCAAAGCTGGATACTAGGGCAAATGAACTCGCTTGGCGGTGTTGAGTATCTTAAAAATCTTTAACTGTTTTTACATATTAACAGCAAAAATAACTTGCTACCAGTTGATATAAAGTAAAATTATTTCCATATTAAAACAGCACTTACTTTTTTCTTTCAATAATTTAGAAAGCTATATTTGAGTGAAACGCTTCATTGCTAACGATGTTTCACTATTAATTGCAGATATTCTGATTTTCTTCATCTGTGTCGGGGGCGTTTATCATATTGTACTTAAAGCAGACCTGCCTTTTAAAACTTCTTCTGAAAATTCAAATTTATTAGTTAGTGAAATCAAATTCAGGATTGAAAATATTAATCTGAATGATCAAATAATTTCTGTTGACGGTAACAATTTTAGTAAATGGGAAGAATTAGAACTCTATCTTGACGGAAAAAATATTGGTGATACAGTTCATCTTAAATTGAACAGCGCAGGCGTAATTAAATCTGAATCAGTTCAACTGAAAAATTATTATGATTTATTTGACCTGATAATAATTTCTTTGGTTGGATTAATCTTTTTTGTGTTTGGAGTATTTGTAAGAGTTAAGGCTCCGGAGAAATTACCGGCACACATATTTCACTGGGCAAGTGTTGGGCTTGGCATGGTAATAGTGATGACAGCAGGTTACTACAATGCTAATCAGTTAGGTTATGGTCATATTAACAGAATAATGTGGTTATTTGTTTACAGCTTAACTCCTGTCTTGTTCATTCATTTTGCATCTTCATTCCCAAAGAAAAAAGTAAAAAGTATTAAATTTATTTTGTGGTACTTCTATATCAGTGCCGTAATTAATACTATCATTCTAACTTACTTATTCATGGATGCAGCTGTTGGTGGTAGCTTAGATAGTCTCAAATATTATGTTGCTTTCTTCGATTCATTCTTCCGATTATTTCTGATTACCTGCATAGTTATTGCAATAGCTATTTGCGTTTACGCTTACAGATCCACTGATGAAATTGAGGAGAGGAAAAGACTTCAATGGCTGCTGCTGGGATTTTTTATCGGACCGTTAAGTTTTGCAATTTTTTGGGTGTTGCCAATATTTTTAATTGGTCACAGCCTGCTTCCTGAATCATTAATTCTGATATTTTTAACAGCCATTCCGTTTACATTCAGCATCGCAATAGTTAAATATCATTTACTGGATATCAATCTGATAATCAGAAGAAGTGTTGTGTATACAATAATTCTTGCTGCAATTATTTTAACTTATGTCCTGATTTCTTCTGCCATTACACTTTTCGTAAGCGATATTAATCCAGCGTTTCCATCGGTATTAACAGCACTTGCGGTAGTTGCCCTGCTTCAGCCGGTTAAAACCGGAATTCAAAAATTTGTAGATAAAAAATTCTTTCGTGTTGAATATGATTACCGTGAAGAACAAAAAAGATTTCTGAACGACATAAAAAATGTTTACGATATCCATTCACTTGCAGAGCTAATCGTTCTTCGGGTAGATAATTTAATTCCTGTTGAAAAGATTGGATACTTCGAAATGAACAATCAAACCGGAAGAGTAAGAATTATTGCAAATAAAGGCTGGGAAATTTTAAAAGGCAGAAGTATCCGCTTTGAATCTGAAAATCTTAAAACTGATTTGTCTGTTCCGGTTGCAGTCGATGATAAAGTTGAGCCCGGATTGAAAATAGAATCTGCTGATGTAAAGGTTTTTAAAAGATGGGGAATGGTATTAGTTTTTCCTGTTAAGTCACCAACTGGAATAATTCATGGATTCCTGGTATTGGGTGCAAAAAAATCCGGAGCGAGATTCCTGAAAGATGATATTGACTTGCTGAACTCCGTGGTTATTGCTGCAGCGCTTGCTATAGACAGAATAAAATTACAGGAAGAGTTAATACTTGAACAGCTCGAAGCTAAGCGACTGGAAGAACTCAACGAGCTGAAATCTTTTTTTATGCATACAATTACTCACGAACTTAAAACGCCTTTGACAGCAATTAAATTGTTCACTGAAAAACTTCAGGAGAAAAAGCATCTTGATTCTGATAAAGCAGATTTTTTCCTGACTGTTATAGATGGTGAGAGTGATAAACTCAGAAGACTGATTGACAATATTCTTGATTACGCCCGAATTGAAAAGGGAATGAAAACATATAATTTAAAACCGGTTAATCTTTGTCAGATTATTAAGAAAGCTGTCGAATCGGTAAAGTATCAGTTTATGATGAACAAACAAACCATTGAAGTATTAACTTCATCTGATGAAATTATTATTAACGCAGATGAAGATGCAGTTGAAAGAGCTGTTATAAATTTGCTAACCAATGCCGTCAAGTATTCTTCTGCAGAAAGAAAAACTCTGGTGTCTGTTAAAAAAATAAATAGTAATGCTTTCGTTGAGTTCAAAGATGAAGGCAGAGGAATTTCTGCTGAGGATTTAAAAAATATTTTTGAACCTTTCAAAAGAGTGAAAGCTGTTGAAGTAAAAAAGATTGAAGGTACAGGATTAGGACTTGCAATTGTTAAACATATTATGGATGCGCATCAGGGAAGGATTGAAGTGGAAAGCGAGCCCGGGAAGGGAAGTAAATTCACACTTTGGTTTTCATTAGCAGATGAATAAAAAAATATTATTGGTTGAAGATGACCCGGCAATCTTGCTTGGTCTGGAAGATTACCTGCTTGCCCAGAGTTTTGATGTTATGAAAGCTGATGATGGAAAAACAGGATTTAATCTGGCTCTGAAAGAAAAACCTGATCTTATTTTACTCGATATTAATCTGCCTTCGATGGATGGTATTCAGGTTTGCCGAATGCTGAGAGAGCAAGGTTTTCAGAATCCAATTATAATGTTGACTTCCAGAGGAGAAAAAATTGATAAGGTCGTAGGACTTGAAGTTGGTGCTGATGACTATGTTACAAAGCCATTTGATACACGCGAACTTCTGGCAAGAATCAGAACAAATCTAAGAAGACTGGAGTCGGGTGAAAAGGAGAAAATTGAATCAGATACAAATAAAGATTTACAGCGTCATTTACTTGCTATTATGTTTTCAGATATGAAAAATTATTCAAAGAAGATGAGCAGAGATGAGAAGCAAGCTTTGAAACTTCTTCAGGATCATAATAAAATTATGAAAGACTCCATTGAAAAGTTTAAAGGAAGAATCGTTGAAATAATTGGTGACGCGTTCCTTGCTGCTTTTGAAAGTGCTACCGATTGTCTTAATTGCTGCATTATGATTCAGGAAAAATTCAGTGATTATAATTCTGAAAAACCGAAGCACGAAAAGATCAAAGTTAGAATTGGAGTTCATGTTGGAGATGTCATAGAGTTCGAGGGTAAATTAAAAGGTGATGCGTTGAATATTGCAGCAAGAATACAGCAAATTGCTGAGCCGGGAACAATTTATGCGTCGGAAAACTTTTACCTGACCGTTAAAGGAAAAACTAATACAGAGTTCAAAAAATTAGGATCATTTGAGCTGAAAAATATTAAGAATGCAATTGATATTTATGTCGTCTGAATTTGTATTTTATTTCTACTACAAATTATAAAAAAATTTTTTGGAGGCATTATGAAAAAAATATTAATAATTGAAGACGATCCGGCAACGTTAACCGGAATTGAGGAAACTCTTAAAGAGGAACATTTTGATGTTTCAATAGTGATGTCAGGGCAGATGGGTTATGAAAAAGCCAGAGAAGGAAAGTATGATCTTATCATCCTGGATATAATGTTACCGGAAAAGAATGGAATAGATATTTGCAAAGATTTAAGAAAAGATGGAGTGAATACTCCTATATTAATGCTGACGGGTAAAAAAGAGGAAATAGATAAAGTGATCGGTCTGGAAATTGGAGCAGATGATTACGTAACCAAACCGTTCAGCATCAGAGAGTTAGTAGCTCGAGTGAAAGCGTTGTTGAGACGTCCGCAGGAAATTCGTCCTGAGGTGGAAGAATATTCATTTAGCAATGTTTATCTAAACTTTAAAAAGCAGGAAGCCAAAAAAGGAACCCAACCAATTGAACTTTCTGTGATGGAATTTAAGGTTATGAAATATTTTATTCAAAGAGAAGGTGAAGTGATTGAAAGGAACAAACTACTCGATGAAGTTTGGGGGTATGAAAATTATCCCTCGACAAGAACTGTAGATAACTTTATTCTTAATCTCCGTAAAAAAATTGAAGACGATCATTCAAATCCAAAACATCTTTTAACAATTCACGGGGCGGGGTATAAGTTTGTTAAATAATATTCCTAATTAACAACCGGATTGAAGACTGCCAGGTTGGTATAAGAAATAGGTATACTCAGAAATAAATTTAAGGGGTTTAATTATGAAAACGTATTTTTTTTCAATAATTATTTGTTTGTTTACATTGACTTTAACAAAAGGACAACAAGTAAACTCTTTTCTTACCTCAGACAACGAATTAATCTACTTTACAAGATTTGGTAATGGACCGAAAGTACTTTTATTATATGGAGGTCCGGGTTATGCGGTTAGCGCAATGAAACCATGGGCAGATTCCTTATCATATGAATTTGAATGCATATTATATGATCAAAGAGGAACTGGCCTCTCGAGTAATGTTAAATTTGATAGTACTACAATAAATCTACAGAGAGCCGTAAAGGATATTGATGAATTAAGAGTATATCTGGGAGAGGATAAATTAACAATTTGTGGAATATCATGGGGAGGAATGCTTGCACAAGCGTACGCCTCATTCTATCCGGAAAATACAAAGAAAATTGTTCTTGTCAGTCCGTTAGGGCCAGATTTAAGTTTGATGTCTGCTTTCATAGATAATATGAACATGAGAAGATATCCGGATGAAATTGATTCACTAAATTATTGGAATGACCAGCCCGATAATGAACTATCAAAAATGAAACAATCTTTTTATAGTTACTTACCAGAATTTTATGATCACGATATTGGAAAGAAAATGCTGGTGATTTTTTTCGAAACAACAACCTTAAACGAACAGATGGAAAATCTAATGTGGAATGATTTATTCACAAGCTACGATCTAAAATCGAGTTTAAAAAATTATAATGGTCAATGTTTTATAATTCGAGGTAGGCAAGATCCAGTACCAGCAGAGGAGATCTATCGGATAAAAGAAATATTGCCCCAATCAGAAATACTAATAATTGAAAGATGTGGTCATTTCCCTGATTATGAAAAACCCATGGAGCTCTTTACAAAATTGAGAGAAGTGCTATAATAAAATTGAAATTATATTAAACTAATTATGATCATAATGAAATCGGTTTTTATACAGTGATATGAGTGGCTATTTTCTAATTCTATAGTTTTATTACGTGTAACCCGCGCCCTACCTGCCATAAGCAGGGCAGTCAGGTTCGGTATAAGTAATAGTTAGGTTGCTTGACAAACTAAAGAAGGGATTTATAATTTCGGGCGCCGTGTAAGATTCTATGAATAAGAATTGTTCTTCCTTCAATTGTGTAAAAGACGATATAGTTCTGAACAATTAAATATCTGTACCCGAGATTTCGGATTTCTTCATCTCTGGGTATTCTTCCCAGATGTGGATTATTGGAAAGCAGTTCTAAGTTCTTTTCAATTTTGTTTGCGATTGCTTCAGCGGCAGTCGGATTATCATCTGCAATAAACTTTATGATTTCTGTAAAATCTTCTTCCGCAATTTTTAGAAGTCGGATTTGAAATTTATCTGCCGGCATTAATTGTGGCCCTGATATTTGCCATAACTTGTTTTAATGTCCGCCCCTTATCACCGTCAGCTTTTTGATTTTGCGCTACAGATAATTTTCCGAGTAAATCAAGTTTTAATTGCAGTTTGGAATAATGAGACATTGACATAACAACTAAATCGCCCTCTCCATTTTTTGTAATGAAAATGGGCTCGTCAGAATTATGAGCTAATTCAGAAATTTCATTTGACTTATTTCTTAGATCGGAAATGGGTTTTATTATTGGCATTTTTACTCCTATGTTTGAGTCAAAATTATATCATAATTATGATATATGCAATAGAAGTAGAAATGGTATATAGCGAACAAGCTCAACACCTAATTCCGAAAAATGAGGCAAATAATAAAATCCCTTATTTACAAACTAATTTCAACCCCGTCGCGTAATTAAATTAAAAGTATTTGCGACTAACCTACGTTTTATTTCCGGGCTTCGGCTTAAACTCAACTTCGTTTTGCTTGTGGATAAATTTTTGTGGAATACTCTCTCTTCTGCGTGGTGCTTCTGAAATATCGAAAGCTTAAAGTAGATTACTGTTGAGATCAGCACTTTAAGTACGAATTGAGGAATTGACTCCTGAACTGACTGCTTATTAATGAATTTTATCCATCTTCTGAAAATATTCTTCCAGGAATAAAATATTTTATTCACTCTTCTGTAAGCTTCATAAATTTCTTCTTCAGTCAGGTTGTTATGTTTGAAAAGAACGTGGTCGCCTTCATAGTGAGAAATATTTTCGTCAATTAATCTTCCTTCAGATTTAATTTTGTTGTAAAGCGGAGTTCCATAAATCGGGATTGAAATAGATGGAAGTATAACATTGCAACCAACCTCATCAAGCTTTTCAGGCAGAGTTTCATAATATTCTTTTGTGTCTTCATCGAGTGCAAACATTAAGCCGGTAAAAGTTAATATTCCTTTACGATTCAGCTTATCAAAATATTCTTTGTATTCCTGGACTTTATTTTGTTTCTTTTGCACACCTCTCAGACTTTCTTCGTTCAGTGATTCCATACCGAGGAAAGACATTCTGCAATTTGCTTCATCTAATGCTTCAACAAAATCATCATCTCTAAGACATTCAATGCTGTACTGTGCACCAATTGCCCAGAATTTTAGTTTGGCAATTTCTCTCAATAGTTCTTTTGCATACTTCAAATCTCCGCCTAAATTATTATCAAGCAGCATCGCCATTTTCTTTTTGTACCAGGGCAATCCACTTGTATTGCTAAGATCTCTTATTACATCATCGATTGGTCTGGTTCGGTGCGGAGTCCTGACAATATTTAACTGGCAGTAAGTGCACGGATGAGGACATCCTCTTGTTGCTTCAGTTACAATTGGAGAAAAATACTTCTTTTCAACGAGATCATATCTTGGCGGAGGAATATTTTGAAGTGATGGAGTTAAACCTGCATCGTATCTTTTCTTTAATTTTCCTTCAACCATATCATAGACCATTTGCGGCCACATTGTTTGAGCTTCACCAACAAGAATTGAATCAAAATGCGGCTGCACTTCATCAGGAAAGGTTGAAGCAAATTTGCCCCCACCGACTACTATTTTACCCATCGCTCTGAATCTTTCTGCAACCTGGTAAGCGTGCGGTGAAAGGTAATCCATAAAACTCAATGCAATAAAATCTGCATCGGTATTGTAGTTAATAGGTCTGACCATTTCGTGCAGGACTTCAACTTCCACAATTGGCGGTGTTAATCCTGCAAGAAGAATTCCCGGCAACGGCGGCGCAGGATTTCGTGCGTAGTATGGTTCTTCATCAATTAAATTTTGAAATAATACGATTATCAAGAGCTTTGGCTTTTTCATTTTTAATTCTCCAACTTTTTTAGTTAACCAATACTTTGTTAGTGTTTGCTTGAGCTAATTTTGTCTGTTCCGATTTATTGTTTCTCCAGATCTCGGAAATAACTTCCATCAGTCTGTCAATGTCTTCCTTAGTGTGAGTTGCCATTATACTGATTCTGAATCTCTGCTGTGACTTTGGAACTGCCGGATACTCAATCGAGTTAATAAAAATTCCTTTCTGATGAAATTCGAATGAGGCGTCTCTGATATTCATTTCTACAGGAACCATTAATGGGAAAATCGGTGTCAAAGTGTTTGCAGGAAAGCCAAGCTGACTCAAGCAGGAAGCAGTATAGTTAATATTGTCCTGTAACTTTTGATGCAGCTCAGGTTCCTTTTCCATTACATCCAGAGCAGCGAGGACTGTTGCAACAACAGTTGGCGGAAGTGAAGCAGAGAACATATAAGATCGTGCAAAAAATCTTAAGTAGTTAATTATTGATTTTGATGCAGCGACAAATCCGCCTGTAACTGCAAAAGTCTTGCTGAATGTTCCCATTGTAATATCAACTTTACCTTCTAGTCCGAAATGCTCTGCGGTTCCTGATCCTTTCTTTCCCATCACACCGGTTCCATGAGCATCATCAACAATCAGGATCGCATTATTTTTTTTACAGATAGAAAAAATCTGATCCAGTGGTGCAACATCTCCATCCATCGAATAAACACCTTCAACACCGACAAAGCGATCCTTGAAATTCATAGATTCAGTTCGCTCAAGAGTTTGTGAAAGTAATTCAACATCATTATGTGAAAAGTGAACAGCCTGTGCGCCTGAAATTTTTATTCCATCGTGAAATGAAGCGTGACTGTATGAATCATAAACAACAAGATCTTCGTTGTTCATCAATGCTGAGACTAATCCAACGTTAGCACCATATCCACTTGAGAATAAAAGAACTTCTTCAGCACCTTTCAGATCAGCAAGCCTTTCTTCAAGTTTGTGATGAAGTGCAGTATAGCCGTTTAACAAAGGTGGTCCTCCAATTCCAGCACCATACTTATCAATAACTTTCTGAACAAATGCTTTGATGTATGGATGATTAGCTAAACCGAGATAGTTATTTGAACCGAACATCAGCATATCTTTAATTTCACCAGTGTAAGCATCAACTACTGTAACTGTTCTGTCCGCTGCGCTTGTAATGCATCTTAGATGAAGCATTTGCTTGTTGTTAAGTAAACTTTCAAGAAAAGAGTCGAAGAATTCTGTTTTGTTTTTGAGGTTCATTTTTCTTCCCCTGATGAGGATATCTTTAAGGTCGAAATTCTCGCCGCCCATATATTCATTTGTCTGTGTCATTTTGAACTCCTTTTTGAAATTAGACATTCACTCTTTCTACCGGTAATCTAACGGGAAAGGGAGGGGAAGATGTCAGGGAATTGTCATTTTGATGTAAAATTAAGTTCGTGAGTTTTTTGCAGCTCAGAATCATACTCCAAAAGCAGTTTCAAGTAGTGATTAACATCACCTTTTGTTTCGAAGGGAAGATTTCTGATAAATCCGGAATTAATCGAAATCAATTTATCATATAATTTCATTCTGATTTCTTTTGTTTGGGTTACCTTACCAAGCTCGACTGGGTCAAATCCATTCTTTATGCATTCGTCAAGAAAGTCTTGATTTGAATTTTGAGGAACTGCAAATATCAATTCAAACTCACCGTGCTGACCCGCAAATAATAACCAGGATGGAATGTGATTGTTTTCGGCATACTTCAATGCGATTTCATCAATTACTTTTTCCCAATCTTCTCTCAATTCAAATCCGACATTATTCAAACGCATAAGCTGATCGAGAGTTGAAATCAATCCATCGCTTGTATCCATACAGGAAGAAGCAAATTTAAAAATCAATTCACACTCTTTAATTTGAGCAACTGGTTTGTAATCTGTAAATGTGTTTGCTTTTGAAATTAATTTCGAAATAGCATAAGCATTACCACTTCCGAGTTTGCTGGAAGAATAAAGGATATTCCCGGGTTTGCATCCAAGACGTGAGAGAGGTTTTTCATTTTTTATTATTCCAATTGCTGTTCCGGTTAATATTATTTTTTCTCCTTCGTTTGTATCGCCACCTAAAACAAAAGTATTATAAGTTTTGCAAGCATCAGAAATTCCTCTTTGAAGTTCTTTGATTTTTTCTTCGCTGAAAGTTTCAGGAATAATTTCTGAAATAAGAATTCCGATGGGAGTTGCACCAACTGCTGCCAGGTCGCTCATATTTACCGTTACAATCATCCAGCCGATTAAGTATGGATCATTATATAATCCGGTTGAAATTTCTTCTGAGATGCTGTCAGTGGTTATAGCAATTTTGGTGTTATCATTTAATTGAATGATCTCCGCATCACTTTCGTGAGGTTTGTTTAACTGATCCGGTGATCTTTCAAAACCTGAAATCAATTTATTGATAACTTCGTTTTCCAATATTTCGTTTAATTGATACATACTTTTATTAACCCCGGTATTACCGAAAACTCGGCAGATTTTGTTGTGATTACTTCACCATCAAACTCAACTGCAAACTCTGTGTCGGATGTAATTTTTATTCTGTCTGTTCTCCAGAATTTTTTATTCAAAGTTGAGTCAGTCTTCCCTTTGCTCAAATTATAAAACAGCTTCAGTAATTTTACTTTCGATAATGATTCATATAGATGAACATCGAACAAACCATTATCAGGCAGAGGATCAGACTGATATCGAAGCTTGCCTGTAAAAAATGGCGACTTAATAATTCCCAGGTTTGAGATATTTGCTGCAAATGATTCATTGTTGCCTCCTATTGTTACATTAAAGTTTTTATATGATAAAATGTTTTTGATTACTGTATAAGTAATAGCACTTTGAGTGCTTATCTTTTTGAGAAATCTTAGGATGAAATCCGGGTTGTTGAAAAAGTTATTTCCTTCTGCGGTTATTCCAAGACTTGCATTGATGAGAAAATATTTCTTTAAAATTTTTCCATCATTTTCGTATTGAATGCAGCCGACATCCCGCTTAACTGCATCTTTGAAATTTATTTTGTAAGAAACGTTTCCGTTAGTTTTATTTGGATGAAATGGTTTATGAAAATCATTGCTTGAACCGATTCCAACAGCGCCGATCTTAATTTGCATTAATTCATCTGGTTTCAACAGCTGAATACATCTGTTCAAAAAATAATTTATTGAGCCGTCACCACCAGCAATTACAAAATCTGTTTTACCTTTTTTAATTGAGTTAAGTATGAATTTATCTGTTGAACCATTTACACCAATAAAAAAACTCTCCTTGGAGCCATTTAAACCAAGCTGCTTGTAGATTCTTGACCACTTATGAAGAGCAGTTCCACCACCTGAATTTTTATTTATTAGTATTACCATCTTATTGCCTATATCTGTTCTTTCGCTGGTCTGAGGTTTAAAGTTATTATGTAAAAAATGTAGAATATCAGCAAGTGTATGAGCCAATCAGGTTTACTTAGAATCGCAATTCCTGAAAGAAGAAGAATATAACTATGAACGCAAGGTGAAATTGCTTTGTGAGCTTCGGCATCTGACTTAACAGAGTGCAAATTCATTTGAGTGAAAACTGAAACGCCTATTCCTGTATATATAAACACGAGAGCTTTGATGATGTTTTGAAAAGGGAATGAGTCAAATGTGAGTATAATTATTAAAACGAAAACTGAAGTAGATACTATAAAGCCAAACGCATCACTTACAATCGCAGAAATTTTTCTTCCAAAGACTACAGGCAAAGTGTTATATGCAGTTGCTCTGTCAGCTCCGATATCTTTGAAGTAACCTGTCAATACAAAATTTGCATATCCAAAGAATACAGTGATTATTGCTGTAATAAATATTGGTTCTGAAAAATCCAGATGCGTTGATCCTAACCCGGCAATGTATGCCATGATAAAAAGAACGAGAACGATCCACGCATTGTAAAAAGGACCAGCCCACCATTTGCGTTTGAAATAAGTGTAAGTAATAAGTCCGATTCCGGATATCGCACCAAGCAAAATGTTTAGCGGATTGAAATAAGTTAATATCGAAATGCAAAACAGCAATCCAAGACAACTGATGATGAGGAAATAATTTCTTTTTACAATCCCTTGTGTTAATGGTCTGTAAGGAGAAGAGATTGAATCAGTATCAATCTGAAAACAATCGGTTAGTGCTTGTCCAAATCCGTATGATAAAAAGCTTGCAAGGAATATCAACATTGCTTTTGTTACTCCGATTTCAGGGGCAAACGACATTCCGACGATACCGGTTATACCAGAAACAAACATCAGGTAAGGTCTCATTGTAATGATGTATGCTTTCCAAAATCTGACTGAAAGAAGAGGATAATGCTCAATTGCTATTGTGTTCATCTTACAACTCCTTTCATCAATGAAAAATTGCAGTATCGGTTTAGATATTTTCTTTTTCCTGATAAGCCAAGACTATGCAATAATTTGTAAACGATAGAGAAATATTTTGGTGAAAAGACAAGCAGCTTTGATCCGAGTGATTGACTGCGCGGAATTATTTTTTCTATCACAGGTTTTTGAACAACTTTTAATACTGCATCAGCTACTTTCATCGGGCTGATAGGTTTACTTACAAATGAAATTGCTGAATTATCAGATTGTGCTTCATAATCAAGCATTTTTGTAATAACTGAGCCGGGAGTAAGAAGACTTAGATTTACTCCCGTTCCCTTCAATTCTTCAGCGACTGCAAATGAAAAACCTCGCAGAGCAAATTTTGTAGCACTGTAAACAGATGAATAGGGCATTGGTACAATTCCACCGAGTGAACCGATATTAATTATGTGTCCACTTCTTTGATTTTTCATTACCGATAAAACTTTATGAGTAAGAGTTAATGTCGAGGTGAGATTAACATCAATCATATTGCTGATCTGATTTCCATCGAGTGAAGAGAATTCGCCCGGCTCTAAACATCCGGCGCAGTTTATTAGGATATCAATTTTCCCATATTTCTGTAATGTGAATGTTAAAAGTTTATCTATTTCTTCGATCTTTGTGATATCAACCTGAAACCAGCAGATACTTTTATCGTAGTAATTCGTTGTGATATTACGATGATAAACTGCACAAACTTTTGCGTCATACGATGCAAGTTTATTTACAATTGCGCTTCCAATTCCACCGGAGCCGCCTGTAACAACAATCACTTTATTTTTTAATAATTGATTTTTCATTTTAATTCTTCCATAAATCTTTTATTCTCTATTGGAAGAATAGAATTTTAAGGTGTGGAAATTGTCAGAGAAATGTCAAAGAGTTGTAAGAGTTTGCTTTGATTGTCATTCCGGTTGATTCCGATTTTGCCTGTCGGCAGACAGGTTTATCGGGATAAGAACCGGAATCTAGAATAGGAATGTGATAACATTTTTAGGAATTATTTACTTTTCTTCTCCAAACCATTCTAAGGAAATAACTTGTCCGGTGATATATCTTGATTCATCTGATGCCAGAAAAACGCAAGCATCAACCTGATCTTCGGGTGTGAGCATTTTGGTTTTATCTTCCTTTATTTTGGAACGAATCGCGGTATCGGCTTTTCCCGGAGCGATTGCATTGACTCGAATACTATCTTTCTTTCCTTCTTCAGCACAAGCTTTTGTAAAACCAATTTGTCCCCATTTGCTTGCACAGTAAGCTGAAAGCATTGGATAACCCACTAATCCTCCTAGTGATGATACATTTATAATTGAACCACCTCCAGAATTTTTCATTGGCTGCCAGACATGCTTTGTACATAGAAATGTTCCCGTAAGGTTTACTTTTATTACTTTTTCAAAAGATTCAAGTGATGTTGCATAAACGGGACGCATTGATCCAATACCGGCGTTGTTGATAAGTACATCTATTTCTTTAAAATGTTGAATTGTCATATCTATTAGATTCTTTACCTGGTTTTCATCTGAGATATCGCAAACAATTCCCAAACTATCTCTGCCAAGCCCTCTGATTTTTTCTGCGACGGAGATTACTTCAGATTCTGTTCTAGCGGCAACTACAATGTGTGCACCCTGATTTGCGAAACCAAGTGCAATTGCTTTCCCGATACCAAGACCACCGCCGGTTATTATAGCAACTTTGTCTTTTAGTCTCATACGAATTTTAACTCTTTATACGTTTTGCGATACTGCGATATTCACCTTGTGTCTTTTAACTTTTTGTGTTGTTGTTTTTTCAAGTTCATGCTCGTGAAGATAGAATTTTTTTATCTGCTTGAAAGCTTGCAATTGCCTGTTCGTTTCTTTAACGGCTTCAGAAATAATTTGGTCAACTAATTCTGGTGTAATTTGAATATTATTTTTTGTTGAATATTCAATAAAGGCTGCAGTATCGGGAACTATTAGGGCAACGATTCTCTCATCGTGCTTTTCATCTTCTTCACCGTAAACCATGCACTCAAGCACATACTGACTTCTATTTAAAATATCTTCTATCTCTTCCGGATAAACATTTTCACCGTTGTTTGCTATGATTACATTTTTCTTTCTTCCGCAAATGAAAAGAAATCCGTCTTCATCAAAGTAACCTAGGTCTCCGGTTTTGAACCATTCATTTTCAAAAGTGTCTTTTGTTGCTGTTGGGTTTTTATAATATCCGAGCATCATACTGGCACCTCTCGCCCAGATTTCTCCGACACCTTTTTTATCGGGTTTGTCAATCTTAATATCAACGCCCGGCAAAGGCAGACCTGCAGCAGCATCTTTAAGATTATCTAATCTGTTCAAAGCCAGGATAGGCGATGTTTCAGTCAATCCATAACCCTGGATAATAGTAAATCCAACCTCTCTGAAAAATTTTGAAACTTTGGGATCAGGTGCAGCTCCGCCTGCGATTAAAAGTCGCATCGAGCCGCCAAGTGTTTTATGAATCTTTCCGAATAATAACTTCTTTGAATTTTTCCAACCTATATTTTGTGTAATATCAGTCAGGTTTATCATAAGTGGAACTAATAGCGAAGATGATTTTTTTGATTGGATTGTCTTCATAATCTTGTTATACATTTTGTTGTATAACAACGGTGCACCGAGAAGGACAGTTGGTTTTGAATTCTGCAAATCTTCTGGAATTGTTTTAAGAGATCTTGCGAAGTGAACTGATGCACCCGAATAGAGTGGACATAAAAGTCCGCACGTACATTGATAAGTATGATGAATAGGAAGTACACCAAGAAATCTGTCTTCTGGATATATTGTAACCATTTGCCTCATAGCCATGAGATTGGCAGCAAGATTCTTCTGGCTTAACATCACTCCTTTAGCTCTTCCGAGCGAACCGGATGTGTAAATTATTTCTGCAACTTCATCAACATTAATTTTCGGTAATTTAGTCTGAACATTTGATTCATTCTTTATCATCTCCAACATTGAATAAAAATCATTCTCTGTTATTGCAATATCCATATTGATGTAAAATCTAATTTTTACCAGCACATCCTTTTTGTCTTTAATGAAATCGGAAAGAGAACCTGAAAAAACTAATGCAATTGAATCTGATTCGTGGATAATGTTAAGAATATCACTATGTGTAAGATTCCTGTCAACCGGAACAACCACAAAGTCAAACATCATTGCAGTCAGGTATGCAATCGCCCACTGAACACGATTCTCGCCAACAACCGCAATATGGTCTCTGGGTTTAATGCCAAGCTTTTGTAGTGAGCTACCAAACTTCATTATGTAATCGAGAAGCTCGGAATAAGTTGCACTTGAGATAGGATATTTTGTGAGGTCTTCCAATGCGATTTTATTCGTATAAACTTTTGCTGACCTGAGCAGCATATCCTGGATTGATTCTATTTGCGGGACTTCAAATAACTGAAGCTTATTTTGATTTGTACTCATGACACACTCCTTGCATAATCTATTAAATTACGATAAATGAATTGTAAACAAGAATTAATCAATTGTCAAAGAGAAATAGATGAAGTAAAAAAATACAACTCTCTTTTTAACCCATAATTATCAGCATAGACAGCACGATTAAAAATACTTTGAATTTATTTCAATTCCTGGAAGTTGAAAACAGGTTTAATTGAAGATAAATCTATATCGGAAACACCCTGTGGAAAACGGGAAAACTTTTTTATGCTCTCCCAGTAAGCATCGTCAGGATATTCAGATTCATATCTGTCTCGTGCTGATTCTCCAACGGCTGAAGGAATTCCAAATAACAACCATAACGGAGCTGTTATTGATGCATAATACCCATGTGACAGAGTAGAAATTGTTCCTAAAAAGACCCATAATCCATAGGTAGTTGCATTTTTCTGATCTAATTCGAGAGTGCTAATACTTATTTTGCTTTTGGGAATTTGGTATAATGAATCATAAAGCAAATAAATTTTGCTTTCATCATATGATATAAACTCTCCGCTGTACTGCATCCATTGTTCATCTTGATTTAGACTACCGGGTTCCGTAATTACAGTTATCCAGCCACCGTAAACATTTTGAGGAACATCCTGAGTATCTGGAAGCCAATTATCAGGTGCGTAGCTGGCAACACAACCAGTAAATAGGAGATACCAAATTGATGCTATCGTAAAAATGATTTTGTTATGGATAAACATATTTACTACTCCAAAAAGTTTCTTCCATTTCTGCTTCGACTTTTTTGAATTGTGGTGCAAGATCTTTATAAAATTGTTTTGGATTTAAAAACACTTGATACACTCTTTCTGCATTTTCTTCTCCGAGCCATTCATTTCTCATCCACTCCAGATAGTAACCCTGAGTTTCAATAAACAACTCATAATTTTTATAATCAGGAGGCAGCTTGTAATTCAGAAGATATTTGTCCCCTGGAAATGTTACTAATGCGGAATCATTATTAGCTAAAAGTTCTGTTACACTACTATTATTTGCAAATTCAGGCGACGATGTGGTAGGTGAAATAATTTCAGGTTTAACTTCATTTACTATGTCTGCAAGAGCTACATAATCAATTCTCCATAATCCTTTTGCCATTCTGAGTTTAACTTTGATAGAAGAATTATCTTTTACTTGATTATAAATATTTGATAATGGAACAATTTTAATATCTGTTGCGATGGGTCCTGTTTCACCAACTTCTCCAACCTTTTCCCATTCATTATTTTCATTCTGAATCAGAACGTCAATATTTCCAAGAACTTTTCGTGGATTATCAAGAAGCTTTTTGAATTGATTACTGTTTCGTTCAATATTAGCTAACCAGTCACCCGCAGTCGTTCCCATATAAGATAGAGTTTGATAAAAAAGAAAAGTTGTGAGCAAAGTTTGTCTGGCAGCTATAACTATTCCAATACTATCTGATGCTGGTCCGTTAAATATAACTTCGATCGTTTCCTTTGCAGCGAGGTCATTTGAATCGGCTTCACAAAATCTTTCGACTCCATCAAATGCACAAAGTTTTTCTGAGATATTACCTTCAGCAGCTTTAATTGAAATTGCTTCACTAATGTTTATCGCTTGTAAATACTTACCATCCGGAGTAGAAAAGACTCTTCCTCCCTCCGGTTTTGGTGCTGCTAATATGTTAGCTGTTCGTATTACATGAGTTTCATACGCTTCATTCTTTAACTGAACTTCAAAATCTTCACTAACTGGTTTAATTCTATACAATGCATCAACATCACTTTCCTCCAGCGCTGGTGAAATACTTGATGAAAATCCTTCTGATTGCACTATAAAATCAAAACCATTATATGCATAAAATGTCGGGCAGGAACCAAAACATGCTTTTGGATTTGCAATACATGCGATAGTAAAAACGCCAGTCATTACAGTTAAAACTATCAGTGTCCCAGCTCCGATCGAACCGCTGATTTGATTTGTTTCTGCTAAAACCACCTTTGGCACAGGTACAGTAAATTGACCTTCAGAAATGAGTTCTCTGTTTGGATTAAAAAGCTTTCCATTGCCGCTTACAGAATCCTGTTTAATATTAACAATCCAATTTTCGAGTAAGTATAACTCACCATTCTTCATATGCAATTTCAGAAATGGAAGATCTTCAGTACTCTTAGGAACCGGAAATTCTTTTGGTGATTCAGAAATTCTTTCAATTCTTGAACCGGCACAATTTGGATAGAAGATCAAGCTTACTGAAATCAGAAACAGTAAAATCCTACTAATGGCAGGTTTGACAGTATATGGTATTGATTTCATTTAATCCTCCCTAAATGAAATTTACAGCAAAATTGAAAAGCCAATAGCTAACGATATGACATTCATATCATTGTCTGTTTTATAAGTGTTCTGAGAATATTCGTTAGAATAAGAATTGGACGCTGAATAATTATAATTTTTAAAGTTAATTTCCTGCTTAAGTGCCATACCGGATGAATACAAAAATTTTAACCCTGCACCAGCATTAAAAACTCTTGTGTCAAAAGAACTGCCACCAGACTCATTTTGGTATCCATAATAATAACGATCAGAATAGTAATTGCATAAGCCGTAACCCAGTTTAATAAACGGATAAGTATTTTTCCTTGGAACGCTAAAATTGTACGTAAGATTTCCTATTAATGATATTGATGTTTCATAATCTGTGATCAGATTTATATCAAGTTCTGGTTCAATAGTCAAACCATCTATGATACAATAACCGATTGAAGCGGTAAATAATAAATTAAATGGACGGTCAGAATAACTATAGGAATACTCACTATAAGATGAATCATATGGAGAAAAATTCTGAGTTGTCTGAAAAACGTTTGATGTTGAAAAACCTACGCCAAGGTTGGTTGAGAAATTAAATTCAATATCACCTTTTTTGAAGTAAGAACGGGATTCTATTTCTCTCACTTGAGGGAAAAGGTTCAATATTGGAATTATTACAGAAAGTAGTATTATTTTTTTCATTTCAATCTCCGGTTAAATTTACGATGACATATTAATTATACTCCTTTCGGTAAATGTCATAGAATTGTAAAAGTACTGTCAAATTTTAATTACAAAGTAAAATCCACCTGCATCATTGGCAGTATGAATAAATTCTTTGATGCTTCATTAAGTTGAGTTTCATAGTAAAATCTTGCACCAATTAGTATTCGTCCTTGATCTGCAAAATTGAAATAAACTCCCGGTGTAAAGTGAACGAACCCTGCTGTAGTTTCACCGCGAAAGTCATTAGTGATAGTTTCATTGAATACGAACGGAGGAAGAAAAAACCAATCATAATCTATAGTTTGAGGTTCAAAGTCTAACAACGATTGAACACTGTAACCAGTGTTTAAAAAGATATTTAGTACCCAATCTCTTTTTGCAGTGTTGAAAGTAAAATTTATAAAAGGATTGAAATAGGTTTCCTTATCAATATCATGATAAAACATTACATATTCATCAGTTGAACCCCAAAAATCAGTTGTCGTCACTTCAGCGATTGTGTATGCATCATAAGCAATGCTTTGAATGTGCAAGCCTGCGTCCAGCCGAAAAGCAACACCGTTGTTTACACCGAAAACTCCAAGTCCACCAGTGCCACCCCATAATGTTTTGTTATTTCCGCCCGCGTAATTAACTCCGGCAAAGAGTGCAAAGTTATTTGTTAGTTTAAAATCGAAATCAAGATCTGCTGTTACAGTAACAAAATTCCAGGTAAGGTTCTGTCCCTGATATTGATATCTGTTAGCGTTGCTTTTTTTATAAGTTATTGTACCATCGCTGTTATAAATTGTATCTACCTGGTAGAACCCATTTTCGTTGACCGGTGGTGTTCCCTCAGATTTAGCTTTCATTTCCTTTTCCGGGCTGTAAGAAAAGCGGGCAGAAATTGTTACTGAAGGAGTATCAGTAGAATCGGTTATATGAATGGGTGATTGATTAATCGGTCCGGTTACTTTAACATCCTGCAGGTAAAGTGTTTGGAATGTTGTGCAGCTAAAAAATACAAGCAGAAAAATGCAAAAGGAAATAATTTTGAAATATTTTGTTGATTGTTTCATTGTTTTTTCCTTTCTTAATCCGGATTAAAGGAATCGGATAAGTCTGCGGTAACTATTAAGCTAAGAACCAGTAGAACTACAGCTGTAATGCCAGCAACTAAACCAATTGTAGCAACAGTGTCAGACTTTTTTTGTTCAAAACTAATTATTTCATTTAGTGCAACTTTACCTTGAAAAGGAGTAATCGGGGAAGAACTCTCTATCGCACCTTTCCCATATAAGGTATCATTAGCTATCTGATAATTAGCAGGCAAAAAGTGATACCTCGTGAAATCTTTAGTGGTTAAGTAAAGCTCTTCACTTAAATTTATTTCAGCTCGTTCTTCAGTAACATCTTCTTTGCTTATTACTTCCAGATACGTACAGCCTGTAAAATTTAGAATTGATAAAATCAAGAAGCAGACGATATATTTTTTTATCATTGTTTTAATCCTCCTTAATTCTTGTTTTAATTTCTCAAAGCATAAATCCAAAGCTTAGTCCAAAGGCCGGATAGAAATTTGGATCTGCTTGACTGCTGTAAAGTGGCGTAAAGAATATTCTGAAAACAAATCCACCGGGACTCACATACCGATAGCCAGCTATTCCGGTTAAAAATACTAAAGACTGATCTCCGGAAGGTAAACCAAATATCTCAACGTCTGTACCTGCAAAGTATGTTGCACCTAATCCAGTTTCCAGTTTATGTCTCTTGCTACCAAACATGTAACTTGCAGTAAAGGGAATGTGTATAAAAGTTCCTTCAGCGAAAATTATTCCGGGTGTTATACCAAATCCACCTCGTATAGTAAAATTTTCGGATAGTAATCTTTCATAACTGAAAGAGTAAATCAAACTGTTTCCACCTATTTCGAGGTAGAGTTGGTTTTGTTTCTTGTTATATGATTCGGGTTGAGCTGATATTTTGCTATAAGGAAGTAAGTTTAAAATTATTATCGAAAAAATTAGAAGTTTCAATTTCAAGCCTCCATAGCTGTAATGTTTTACAAAAATTTATTATTTGTAAATACCTCTTAAATCTCCTACTGCAAAATTAGGATAATCATTAACATTTACATTTGAGGACGAATAATTAATCGTCCAAAAAGTGGATTGCCCATTTGATAGCGGGACTCCAATCTGAGTATAGTTACCACCAAGTTTAGTAGTTTTGGCTACACTTGTATAAAACTGACATTCAACATACCACGGCGAGGTTACTTTGCTGCTGCCATTATTTTTTAGGGAGCCTTTGGCAACGAGACGACTGTTGGCAGCATCAAGATAAGTAGTATCAACTGTAAAAGACAGGTTGGGAATTACAGTGTCCTGATCAGAGCCAACAGTAGTTTCACTTTCATCGCAAGAAGAAATTAGTAATGAAATAATTACAATAATGGATACTATAGTTATTTTCATTTTTGCCTCCTAAATAATTTCATTGATAATTAATAAGCCTGTTCAATACTAAGTATTTACTACTGATCAATTGTCATAAAATTGTCATGAAACTGTAAAAATTAATTCTTATTTCGTCAAAATCATTTTTTTCGTTTGTATGAATTCTTGTGTTCTTAGCTGATAGAAATATGTTCCGCTCGGGAGATTTCCTGGATAGAATGTTATTTCATAGCTGCCAGCAGGTTTTTCTTCATTAATCAAAGTTGCTACTTCCTTTCCCAACACATCGTAGATCTTCAAATTCACCAATCCGAAATCCGCAATCCGAAATCCAATATTTGTTGAGGGATTAAATGGATTTGGATAATTCTGGGAAAGATTGAATGACTTATGAAACTCGAATTCATTCTCAACATTGACAGTTACATCTTTATAACTTACCGGCGGTACAGAATATTGAGGGAAATTATAGTTTGGCGGATCTGCAAATATTCCTAAGAGAATCTCAAGTGTTGGCTGACTTCCGGGAAGATCACTGTGTATGAAACCCTCAGTGTAATATGTATGTTCAAATATTTGTCCGTTAATTAGCTCAGCACTACGAACCGGAACCGTAAAATCTCCATTCAGATTTCTGAAATATTCGATTGTCTTGCAGTAAAGCGGGGGACTACCGTCAATTATTTTATTCTTTCCGATTGTCCATTGGTTGTATCCTACAATGTTGACTACTTCTATATTTCCGAAATCCACAGTATCAATTGTCTCCTTAAATATTTCCGAACTATTCAGAAGACCAACATTTAAATTTTCTATAAGACACGACTGATAATTTGTTAGATAGTCGATTAGTTGAGAATAATTGACGTAGTTACCATTCGGTAATTGAAAGCATTCAGAATAAATTTCAATATCAGTTGATACACCATTGTTGAGATTAAGATCAAAATAGCTTGCAGAAGGAATAAGCTGGTAACAGGAAGGCAGGTTTCTGGCTAAAACTCTTGCAGCCAGCCATTCAATTTCGTTTACAAAGTTCAGCCATTCAAAAAGTTTTCCCTTAAGCATTACAGTCAGCATTTCCGGAGCGCCAAGATGCGGCGTCCCGATGAAAACCATATTTTTGATCCGGGTTTTATCATACAGCTTGATGCATGTTTTGGAAACAATACCGCCCATACTGTGACCAACAAGATTAACCTGGACAGCACCGGTCCACGTAAGAACGCTGTCTATAAAATTTGATAAAAGTTCTGCATTTGTAATATTGTTTTTTCTCCAGTCGTAAGTAAAGCAGAATAAATTTTCACCTTCAGTATGATCATCATCATAATCATCAAGTAAGTAGCCGTTAGCTTCCAAGTTATCGAAGAAACCTTTGAATAAATCCATGGGAACATCTTCCAGCTCATTTCGTAAAGTATTTGCCGCATCGTTTCGTAATGGTGCAACTTTTATATTGTAGTTGCCGTTAGGGTCAATACCATTTGGTTGAAGCAGCAAACTTCCCGTAAAAAACTGAATACCGAACCAGGCTTTTTCATCTGGTATCAGCTGGTTGTTATTATTGAGATCGTCGTAGAGAGGTGAACCCATAATACCAGGTACGTATATAATTGGTAATAAATCAGTTGTTGAAGTATTGCGATTATCTAAATCGATTTGGGATATGCTCATAGAGTGAAGCGATAAAAAAACGATTAGTATTGCTTTTAAGAATTTCATTTAATGATCCGTACGTTTATTAATCATTTCCTTAGTTTTTTTAGAATTAGAATATTCCATTTAAACCTTTGCCAACACCTTCAGCAACGTCTTTAGTAATATCTTCAATAATGCTTTGTATTCCCAGAGCTAATAATACGGCCAGACCGACACCTATCAAACCTACTATGATTGTATTTGTTACATCTATTTTTTCTATTTTAAATTTCTCAACATCTTCTAAACTTATCTTGGTTTCGGAATTAAGCTTTACCTTGGCTCCATTTTCAAGTATCAGGCTGCCCATACCATAAATTGAATCGTTGGGAATAGTATATCTATCATTTTCGAAGAAGTACTCTTCCTGTTTATTGGTTGTTACACCAATGCCAGGATTTCCTTCTATTGAAATAAATTCTTCCTTTGTTACTTCCTTTAGACTATAACAGCCAACCAGATTATTAATTAAAGCCAGTATCAACAAAGAAACAACTATATTCTTTTTCATTTTGACCTCATTGATATTTTTTAATTACTTAATCTCATTGTTTTTATCTTATCAAAATCATCTTTTTTGTGTCTAAGAACTTATCCTTAATGCTCAATTGATAGAAATAAACTCCGCTTGCGATTTTTGAGGCATCAAAGATAACCTCGTGCACTCCGGATTCCATTTCATCATTTATTAAAGTTGCAACCCTTTGTCCAAGTATATTGTAAATCGAAAGATTAACATTGCTTTTTTCAGGTAAAGAAAATTTTATGGTTGTGCTTGGGTTGAACGGGTTGGGGAAATTTTGTTCAAGAACAAATTTCTCCGGTAATGGTTTAAAATCTTCAACATCAACTGCCTGGTCAATTACAAATTCATCAGCTCCGGGGTTTAGTGATTTATCCCATTCAATTCTGAACACGGTACCTGTCTCAGGCATTTCTTCCACGCCGCCGCTGCCTTGGATCTGGTTCCAGTTCATCAATACTAATCTTGCAAAGTGCTCTATTTCAACTTCACCCGACCAGTTTTGAGGGTCAATCATTATTTGAGCCAGAAGATCAAAGTATGCTTGTTCACCCGGTGGTGGATTGGGTCCCGGCTGCATAAAGTAAATCCAATCTGAATATGGATCATTATTTCCTCCGGAAGCTTGATGATCTAACTTGAAATCAAAGATATCATTTTCGTTATCATCAAATAGCCATGGAAAATATCTTACATCATCTAAAGGATCTTCGATTGTTGATCCGAGATACCATATTTCAAAAGGTACCTGAACTAACGAGGCAGTTGAGAATGCCATCCATGCATAACCGCCATCTGTTGTAAACCTGATTTCATAACCATTCCCATTTAATATTTGTAACCTGGCTCCTCCACGTGTCCATCTGTCTAATGCAGCATCATGTGTGGTAATTGAAGGTCCACCGGCAACACAAAAATAATAACCACCAGCTGCCTGCATACCGTTGGGTAAGTTTAAAGAGCCGCCGTTACCTTGTATAACATCTCTGTAATAATCAGCAGAGTAAGCATTGAAAGTGGGAGGAAGAGTGACATCGAAGCCAAAAATCTCAGGAACAGGACCATTACCATTTTCCGTCATGCTGAATCTTTTAACATCATTTGCATCTTTTACTCTAACCTGCATTCCATCAGCAATAGGTGAAGAAAATTCACTACCGGAGAAATCCGTTTGGTTAGCAAGAACGACAACATTTGTTGTTTGATCGGTTAGATTCCACACTTTTTCTCCCCCGGCGAGAGTATCAAATGTTATTTTATAGGGGTGACCTGTTACCTGGTAACCATCTACCGCAACTGCCTGAACGGTGCCACCGCCGTCGCCCTGTGTGTGAACAACTTCAAAAAAGCTCCCGTAGTTTACAACTGAATCGATATGTATGGTTACTTGTAATACGTCAATTAATGATTCAGTATTGTTTGGTGAAGCGTTTGGATCATCATTGTAAGCATAGGCAGTAACTGCAAAGTAATATGGTTTGCCGGGAATTAAATAAGTGCTGTCGATTGCATCTTCTGTAATTAATAATGAATGTTCAATTCCTGAATCCGAACCATACTGTTCTATCCCTGGTTCAGGATAACCGGAAACGGGGTTCATTACAGTTCCCTGGATTTGAGTAATTCCATCAATCTTATCAAAAGTTGCAATTCGAACTGCGTTACTTTTTAACGGTAAGTCAGAAGCAAGCTGGTAAACATTGTATCCCTGGAATTCAAATCCATCCTGGTTAAAAGTTTCAGATGAATTGTTCCAACTCAGTAAAACATTTCCTTCCTGCTGAATTACACTGGCTATTGGCTTAGAAGGGAACGGTGTCCGGGTCATCACGAAAGAATTATTATAAAGATCTTTACTTAAAATTGAGTAAAATCGAAGCAGGCGAATTGTGTTAAGATAATCCAGGCCCGCAGAAGCAATTTCTGAAGCGACGACAACCTGTGTATCACCTGGAGCCATATTGAACGGACCGCAAGCCAGTCCTAATCTTCTATCACCCGGTCCCTGTAAAATTCCATCAATCCATCCTTCACCTGTTAAAGGATTACCCGATAATGCATAAGTTGTTGGTAAGCCGGTTATTGGATTAATGAAAGGGCTTCCCGTTAAACCTACTTTACCTTGCATAAAATTATAAAACTGATCTGCCCCATCAGGGCTTCCCATAACCGGATCTGTGACAGATGCGTCACCTCGCGTGAAATAGTAAAAAGCAGTCATCGGAAGGTTTTCAGGAGCCTGTAGAAGATTGAATCCTGCCCCGGCTGGCGTATAACCATAGATTGGATCATAAAATTCTCCATTATAGGCGTAACCAAGTTGAAGTACTGTATCACAACCAACAAAATCATTTGTAGATTGGCCTATATCAGGATCTGACCACATGGAAACATACATATTATTAAATGTAGTATTTGTTTTATTTATTATTTGGTACTTTCTAAAAAGTAAATGATCAAGTGAACCATATTGATGATAGGACCAGACTGTTACCTGCAGTTCAATACCTAACGGAATTGTTCCGTAGAGAAATTGTGTACGGCTTGGATCGAGGTCGTTTGCAACATACCAGATGGTTTGATCTGCACCCTGATAACCGGGGATGTCAACACTTGGTTCATAAATACCATTGGAATTAATGTCCTCGAAAGGGGCCCCATCAATTGCTCTCCATTCTGTCCAATCAGTTTCATATTGTAATCTTAGTTCAGTTTCAGATATTCCTTCAAACATTGCTTCATCACTCAAGTCTACCCAGGGACCTCCGGGGTAAACATCTCTTCTTACTCTGTAAATTCTAACGTGTGATGCATTAGGGTCTTCGGGTATTAATTGTTCAGGTGGTAAGCCACTATTTGTAATTTTTCCGGGCTGTAAACCTGTTCTATAAGTGGATCCACCCACTCTTACCTGGGGGTCACCGGTGATTTTTGCGCCCCAAATTAACCCGGAAGAAAAGACAGCCGTTTTACCGGTGAGTTTTGGATAGTAGAACCCGGAGTTGGATTGATATACATCAATATCTGAAATACCATTGTTAAAGAACACAGTTCCCACATAGTTTCTGTCGATGTAAGAAGGTATTTCAGCAAGAGCCGGATTGTTACCGGATTTTTTTTGATCGCCTTCTCCGAATAAAAGAGATGAAGAAAGAAGCATAACAGTTAGAAAAAAAATGAACTTTTTCATTTCAGACCTCCTTAATTAATTCTGATATTTAATAACAATTATCTAGTTAAAATTTAAACTACTAATTTCAACAACAGCTTACCTGAGTAATATCATTTTCTTAGTCTCGATATAATTATCAGCTTTCAATTGATAGAAATAAGCTCCGCTTGGGAATCCACTTGCATCCCATTCAATCTTATAACTTCCTGCAGGTTTGTATTCGTCAACCAGAGTTGCAACTTCATTACCAAGCACATCGTAAATTATTAAAGATTGCCAACTGCCTACTGGAGATTGCCAACTGATTTTTGTGTTCGGGTTGAACGGGTTGGGGTAGTTTTGGGATAAAAATAAAGTCACTGGAGGAAAACTACTATTGTCGACGGAAGTAATTGGATTGGTACTGCGAAATACTCCTGAAGAAGTGCCTACATAGAGGTAGTTATTAAGATCAGTTTTAAGTGACAATGTTGTCAGAGTAGTTAGACCGTTATTAATCTTCTCACCGGTCAATCCATTATCAAAAGAAACGTAAACACCACTATCTGTAGCGACGTAAATAGTTTGAGGAGGCATTGTGATGATTGAATTGGAAGATCTATTAGTAATAGCAACAGCATCCCAGTTTTCACCATTATCTGACGAGAGGTATACTATTCCAGCTCCTGTCCAAAAACCGCCGCCATCACAAGCATACAGATTTCCTGAATTGTCTATGGAAAAATCCCAGATGACACCTATGCTATTTATGCCAGCATCTTTTTGTGTCCAGCTATTTCCATTATCCGAAGACTTAAATATATGTGCATCAGTACCAATAAAAATATCATCTACATCGTTTATAAAAATAGAATATACATCCTTTCCTACCATAATTGAATCACTCACTTTTTCCCAATTTGAACTACTCGATTTACGATAAACTCCATCCGTTATAGTAACTGCTAATAAATAGTTATTGTTGGATTTTTCTAAATCGGCTACCCACTCCGGAAGATTTGCATATATCCAGGTTTCACCTAAATCTGTTGATTTGTACAGTCCACTGTCTGTTGTACCTGCATATAAAATATTCTCGTCATTTATATATTTCAGCGAAAAAACATTCTGACTAATTAAGCCACTGCTTACATTTATCCAGTTTAACCCTTGATCTGTAGAGCGGAATATTCCAGCTCCCAAAAATCCGCAGGCATAGATATTTCCCAAACCATCACTTTCAATGTCAGTTATCAAAATGTTATTTAAGTTACAAGATGTCCAAAAGTCTTGACCCAAAGTACCCTCAAAGAAGGTCATTGCAAGAAAACAAAAGAATATTAAAATAAAATACATAGTGATATTCCTTCTATTACTTTATTAAAATTAATTTCTTAGATTGAACAAATCCATCTGTTCTGAGTTGATAGAAATAAACTCCACTTGGATAATTACTTGCATCCCACTCAATCTCATAACTTCCTGCGGGTTTGTATTCATCAACAAGTGTTGTAATCTCGTTACCGAGCACATCATATATTTTAAGTAATTGCCAACTGCCTATTGGCAACTGCCAACTAATTTTCGTGCTCGGGTTGAACGGGTTGGGGTAGTTTTGATAAAGAATAAAATCAGCCGGTTGGAAAATTTCTGATTCAACATCTGTTACAGTATCGTAAAATTTCATAATTAGTCCTGCACCATATTCAACTGCTTTTGGTACAAGTTCATTGCACATCTCTATCATTTTTGCTTCAGGTAATATTGGACCGGTGGAAGTCGCTGTACTTTTTACTGCGACCTGCGTAAATCTTCCGTTTAATTGAACAGGAGGAGTAATTCCATACTGATTCGGATTAACAATTAAACCATTTGCATTCAAAGCCGTACCCCATCCTCCATTCTGTACCGGTGCATTATAGAATTGATTTACGACAGGATGATTGTAAGTATAAACTCCCAGTTCGATTAAATAGTCCTCCCAATTGAGAAAGTAAGGAATTTCTGAAACGTTTGCTGAATTGATGGCAGAACGAAACTGGTTTAGCAAGTCTGGAATATATATTACGCCAGGTAGTGGTATTCCTCCGGCTAATGCAATCTCATATTCATCAACAATCAATACTAATAAATCAGGATCGATTGGAGTTCCTCCATTAATTGAACCAACACTGATTCCATGATCAACAATTTTAATGTGAGAAGGAATCGAGAGATCAGCGAGAAGATGAAGTATATGACCAAGACATTGGTATGCTTTTGCTTTTTCACCGGATTGATACAACTGGATTGCATTATTCCAAATAAAGCTATTACCTGTAAAATTAGCCCATTCAACAGTTGTTGAATTAGCCCCCGGCCATTTGAACTGTTGAACAGGGTCATAACCATGGTTTAATCCTCTGTACCAGCCGCTGAGTAAATCTGTATAAGAGCCGTATGGTATTTTTGAAAACGGATATAATCCATAAAAGTTAAAATCCGGCCCTAGATTCCATGGATTTGGGAAGTGTTCTCCAATGATTCCGGGAATGGATTCAAAATCTTCGCTGTATGCACCGGCTTCTAATCTGTCTTTTAATTCCTGAAGTGTTATAGATAATGTGTCATTAAATCCTGCTGCAATTGCAAGCTCAATAGATTTTAAAACAATTTCCCTATGGTTCGGTGAAGCAACAAAAAGATGCTGATGAATTCTATTAGTGGAATAATTTGTTAAATCTACAATTTCCTTCTGCGCAAAATATTTTTCTGGCAAATAAAACACAGATAAGAAAATTGTTGCAAGTAAAATTTTTCGCTTCATTATATCACTTTGCTGTTTTTAAACATAATTTTTTAAGTTTAGCAGCATTACCAATCCATACTGGATAGGCTGATAAAAAATGCAATTCCAAATGAAACCAGAGTAATTATTCCGATTGTAATTACTGTGTTTCCTGTATCAGTCTTCTTCACTTCTATTGTTTCAACAGTTTCAATTGGGATAATTAAATTGTATTTTAATTTGGTTCGGGTATCTATTGTTTTTTCTGCTCGCACTATTATGTTATCTTCAACAACAGTATAATCTTCACTTTTCAAGTTTAAAAGAGTGTCCTCTGTTGTAATTATTATATCCCGCTGATTTTCAAAATCATAACTATCAGGTGACATTTGTTCATAGTAGTAGCATCCCACCAGCTTCACCGTTGAAATTATTAAAATATAGGTATTTAGTTTTTTCATGCTTGATTTCTTTTTAATCCAATTTTAAATCTTCATACAGAAGAAGTTGTCATGAAATTGTCAGTCAATTGTAAAAATTATTTAATTGCTAATAATTTATTCGTCATAATAGATGCTGAATTAATCGAGTGACGATGCCCGGACACTTGAAAAGAACTAATATTAAATAATTGCTGCGTCCATTTCTAAGGACAGGAGAGCAGTGAGAGAAGAGGAGGTAATGACATTTTGAGTCTTACACTTTCCCTTAGAATGGAAATGATTTTCGGATAAAATAGTCTTTTTATAAATATCTGTCAAGAGGGCTTGAATTTTTTCCTCCTGAATTAATAAATATGTCCGAAGTTCAGATAAAAGCCAATGACTCCATAATAGTAACCAACATCTGCACGAACAATGAAATTATCCATAAAGAAACGCAAACCAGCAACAGGATTAACAATCCAATTAATTGTGTCTTCAAGATATAAATCTTCATTTGAGCCGTATCCGATATCTAAACCAGCTATTCCACCAAACCGCCACCAGATAGGAAACCTCAATTCGTTATTGAAAAGGAACGCTGAATAGAATCTGAATTTATCCACCGGAACACCACGCAAGGTATTGCTTCCTCCAACGGGGATAGCAAGAAATTGTGATGAACCAGATTCTGCTATTACAACCTGTTCCACTGCTCTGCTGGCAAGTATCAAGTTCCTAAAAAATATTTCTGTGAAGTGCCGAACGACAAATGCCTGTCTGAAAAAAGAACTATTAGCTTCGAGAATATTGGGTGCGTATTCAAGTTCAATTTCCAAGACAAGCCCGGTCGAAGGATTTATGTAGCTGTTTCGTGTATCCCATTTAGCATTAAGATTTGCAGATAAATATTTCACTGAAGGTGCCTCCTGATATTTATTCTCAACATTTTCCGGAGAGGTTAATATTGTATCTCTTCTGTAATCGTAAGTGCTTGTAGATTTAATTTTTAATCCAAGGGAACCTGTAAGATCTTTTCTGAGAGCACGGTTAAGAAAAATATTTGCTTCCACTAATTCATAAATACATTGGTCTTTGAGCTCAACTTGTTCATCAGCATCGTTTGTTCCCTCAACCTCAAGGTTATAATAGTACAAGTTATAGTTCTTCCATTTATCATATTCGAAAGTGGCATCTAGTGCGAGAGGGAACTCAGTTCCTTGTCTGCTCTCAAAATCCGGAGTGGAGAAAACAAACTTATACCATTGCTCTCCTTTTGTGCTGTTGAAAAGAATGATGTCAAAACTTTCTCTGGTGTTCAACTGATCATAAAAGAATGCTTTGACCCCATATCCAAAACCTGCATCTGTATCATAACTTAGTATCGGAAACAATTCAATTCCTGCACGCTCAGTAGAATCAACTTGCGCAAACAGATTAGCACCCAGGAATATCAATAATAATAAAAAGGTTATAAATATTTTAAATGCTTTAGTCAATAAAATACTTACCTAAGTAAAATCATTTTTCTTGACTGAACAAAACTTCCTGCTCTTAATGAATATATATAGACTCCGCTTCCAAATTCTGCAGCATTAAAAGACACTTCATAAGTGCCGGGTTGTTTTTCTTCATTCACTAATGTTGCAACTTCATTACCCAAAATGTCATATACTTTCAGTAAAACAAATTGACTACTGCTTACTGCATACTGAATACTGGTCAACGGGTTAAAAGGGTTCGGGTAATTCTGCTCCAGTCTGAATTCTGCAGGAAGTTCATCATTATCAATTCTTTTTACATTTGCAACAATATTCCCTCTGTTCTCCGGAGAGATTGTTTGTTTATATATAATGTATTCACTTAATATCTGGAACTCTGATGAATCAGCATAAAGATACGGATCAATTATATTAATTGTTGTTCCTACAATTGAAGGATCACTTAAAGCATAAAGAAGAAATTCATTAGATGTAATTGAATATATCTGCAGTGGATCAAGTGGAATTCCTCCGACTTCGGCGAATACAATTCTTTCACCGACTTGTTTTGCCAGATTATAAGAATAGCTCATTCCGGAAACCTGCGGGAACAATTCATCATTTAGCTCAGCCATTGAAAGACCAAACTCTAAACCTGCAATAATATCGGCACCACTGAGTTTAAATTTTACTATTCTGAAACCAAATCCGTTTACTTCATTAAAACCATAACCAACAACTCTGAAGGCATCTGCGGCGACGAGTGGACCTGCATAAATTGGCTGTGCAGTTGAACCGCCGACTGTAATTGCAATCTCAGTTCCTGTTTTCCAGCGATATGCATCAGTAACCAAATTACCAACCGGAGTATCGTGTGGTCCGTTTTCTCCAAGGTTTGTTGCAACTTCTTCAAAGAAGTCAGTTGAAGTTCCAATTTGCTGTGAGTAAACGGGTCCCCAGGTATTTTCAATTTCAGTTATTAACCCATCAACAACAGCTTTAACTGAGGGTTCTTCAGGAATTGTTTCATCAAGGTTAATTAATGAATAGTCAATCAATTCCATTCCTGTTTGAGTAACAGCAATTTTCATTTTGCCAATACATTTATAAAATGCATCTGCCTGAACAATGTACGTTGTTCCTCCGAGTGGATCAGTAACTTCAATTGGCTGATCAGTTCTAAAATGATCGTGAGCACTGACAATAATATTTATTCCCGGAATGTTAGCAGCTAATTCCTGGTCATAAAAAATTCCGAGATGTGATAAGCATATAATTAAATTACAACCGTGTGAGGTTAAAGTGTCAATCATAGAAAGAGCGGTGCCGGCAATATCATCATTTATAACTGCTGAATCTGGCTGTGAAAAATAATTTGTCTCAGGAGTTAGAAGACTGAATAATCCAACTTTAACATTACCGAATTGTTTGATAGTAAAAGGGAAGATGTAATCTTTTAATGGCTGAACAGATGGATCGTCAAGAATAAGGTTAGATGAAACTAAAGGAAACCCGGCACCCGGTTGAAATGAATTTCGTAGAGCTGTATCAAGTATTGCAGGTGTTAAATCAAACTCGTGGTTACCTACAGCCATAGCATCGAAACCCAACAGGTTCATTAACTGAAATTCTGCAACACCAAAATATTTGTTAAAAAAGAAATCACCGATAAACACATCTCCACCGTGAAGTGTGAGAACATTCTGCTCGGTCATTTTGGTCATCCCGATGACAGTAGCAGCACGACTGATTCCTCCCTGCGTTCCTTCGAGTAAAGGATTCCTGGGTCCAAGCGGAGCTAAACAGGAATGAGTATCGTTCACGTGAAGAATTGTTATTGTATCTGTTTGTGTTTTTGCAGCAGAGCACAAACCAATTAGAAGAATCATAAAGTAGTAAATGGTTTTTTTCATTTTACTTTCCATCATTTTTTGTAAATAACAAGAATTAATAAAAATTTTATACCTGTTTGTCAAAAAGATTTATTGTCTTTTGACGCTAAATTAAAATTATCTCACGGGGTATTTGTCATAAGTATGTCATACTTTTGTAAAAATCTTATAAGCATTAAACAGGTAAGAACGCACACAATTGCGGCACTTGTACTCTGCGTGGAGGGGGAAATTTGAGTGAGAATGAAGTAATTGCATCAGAACCGTTACCCATTCAGGTGTCGAAAGAAACTAGATTTAATATTGTTAAAATATTTTGACAACATCAAGTTAAATATCCTTGATGTTTTACAAGTAAGCATTCTATTTTTTACAGGCTCATTACAACTCAATTACAATTCCGCAAGTTTTTTTTCTTAATATCCGGGCAGGCAAGCTGTTTAATAAGGGAGCCTCTTCAACTATAACGTTACAGGTGGACAGGATATTATCTGGGATGGTTTTGATGAAGGTAAAAAAGTTGAGATTGATGAGATTAAGTAAATCCAAATTGAAAAAATTGATGGTGTTGGTACAGCTATTGTATTAGTTATTGTATCTGCCGCCTGTAATGGATTTGGAATTTTTTTAGCAAGTTGGAAGTCCGACTCATGTAATTTGAATTTAGATGAAAGGAGTTAGAAGTTATAGCTCTGTTTTGAGAGAATGCCTCTAAGAAAATTGCGGAGAGTCAGGGA
>CAZXGJ010000024.1:0-45800 GCA_964639955.1 uncultured Ignavibacteriaceae bacterium | reverse complement strand
CTTTTGAAAGAATCCTTGTATCAATTTTAATCTGATGTCTTTCTGCTTCATCCATCAGATTAAGGCAGAGAACAACTCTGTCTGTTATTTCCAGAATCTGCAAAGCAAGATTTAAATTTCTTTCAAGACGTGTTGCATCAACAACAACAACAGTAACATCCGGCTGACCGAAGAGAATAAAATCTCTTGCAACTTCTTCATCAGTACTTGTAGATAAAAGTGAATAAGTACCCGGTAAATCGACAAGCTTAAATTTCTTCCCGCTGTACTCAAATCCGCCTTCAGCCCGTGTAACAGTTTTACCGGGCCAGTTGCCGGTGTGCTGTTTCAATCCGGTTAGATTATTAAACACTGTGCTCTTCCCTGTATTCGGGTTTCCTGCAAGAGCAACAACAAAATCGAAACTGCTCATATCAATACCGAGTCGTTTAAGATTACCGGCATTGTGAACGGGACAAGTTTCACAATTATTTGTATTCAGATTCATACTTAATTCATTCCTCCATTTTCCGGAACCAGATAGATACGGTCTGCAAGCTTTCTTCTTAAAGCAATTGTAGCACCCTTAATTCTATAAGCAACAGGATCACCAGAAGCACTTTCCATCTCCGCAGTAATTTCTGTTCCCGGAACAATTCCAAGATCCATCAAACGTCTTCGCTGCTGCCCGCGCAAAGCTTTTGATATACCCATAACTTTTCCTTTCTGACCAATTTTTAACGAAGATAAACTGCGGAACTTTCCTTCAACGGTTCTTTCAAATCGTATCGGGGCAACTGTAATATTTTTTGCAAACAGCGGAGCCAAAATACATTCCTCACCATTTGCTGTAAATCTGACTCTTTCTTTTGTTGATTCAAGTAATCTTACCTGCATACCCGGATATAATCCTTCGGCAAGAATCTGCTGATAGATTGCATCCGGTTCATCTTCAACGTGAACGATGCTTGCAAACTCACCCGGCTTTAAATCAGTCAGTGGTTTTCCTGATTTAGTCGGAAGGTCTCCTGATGATGAAGGAATCGGATCACCGTGCGGATCGAAGACAGGATTCCCAATCTGTGCTGCCAGAACATCAGCCTCTGAAGGAGTCAGTTTGTGTTCAAATTCTTCTGCCGAATGATGCCAGTTTAATTCATCCACACTTGTTTCATCTGCAAGATATTTTTCCCATAATCTGTGAATTCTTATTATACGAAGAGCATAAGATCTTCCTTCATCCGAAAGCTGAAGTGTATCCTGATGTGAAGTTAGCAATCCCATTTCCTCAAGCTTGGTAATTAATTCTGCTGCTTCATCTTCAGAAATAGATAACTTACCTGCCACACTGTTTATCGTACAGCTTACTCCATTGTACTCAGAATTGTATAGATGTTTTAGTGCATCCTCTATTAAAACTTTTCTTGAAATACTTTTACTCCGCCTGATTCTGGCAAGTAATCCTTTTTGCGGAAAGAATGAAACTACTGCAAGCAGAATAATACCTGAGCCAATTAACAATGTTATTAAAGGATCTGTCATAACTATTCTAATTAACCTCCGAAACAAAAATGTTTGCTGCAACTTTGCTACTTATACTTGTTTCCTTATTATCAATATCAACCAATAGTGAATTATCAAATTCTAATGTTTCAATCACTGTTATTTCTTTATTCAGTTTTATTCCAATTTTTGAAATGTATTGTAAAAAACTGCTGTCAAAATCATGAACACGATTTACTTTTACCTTATGACCGGGTTTAACTGCACTGAGCGGAATTCCGATATTACCTTCAGGCAGTTTTCCATTTTTATCAGGAATAGGATCTCCGTGAGGATCGTATTCAGGAAAGTCAAGCATTTCTTCCATTTTATTAATAAGTTCATCTGAAGCACCATGTTCAAGTTTATGAGCTTCATCATGAACTTTATCCCACGGTAAACCTACAATCTGATGAAGAAATAATTCCCAGATTCTGTGTCGTCTGACCATGCTTCTTGCATACTCTTCACCGGTTTGCGTAAGTCTTGTTCCTTTGTATCGTTTATATTCTACATAACCTTCCTTGGAAAGTTTGCGAAGCATATCAGTAACTGCTGCCGGGGAAATATTCATTTTCTCAGCAATTTGATTTGCTTTTATCTCACCGTTGCTATCAGCCGTTTTATAAATAAGGCTTAAATAGTCTTCTTTAGATATATTTTTCATAATTAAGTAAATTGTTGATTCGATTTTAAGTAAGCTTAAATTAAAAGTCAAGGCTGGTTAACGTACACAAGTACTATTTTTATTTGGATTTTGGAGTGAAAAGATAGTTTTTCTGAAAATTAAAAATTTGCCGGGTAAAGATTAGCTCTCAATCCCTCTTCTTGAAGTGATTCCTTTTTGGTAGTAGTGTTTTACTTCTTTCATTTCTGTTACAAGGTCAGCTAAATCGATTAGCTCTTCAGGACAGTATCTTCCTGTAAGAATCAGTTCAACATTCTTTGGTTTTGCTTTGATGAATTCAACAAGGTCTTTTGTCTCAATTAGCTTGAAATAAATTGATACAATTGCTTCATCAAGAATAATTAAATCATATTCACCACTCAACATTTTTTCTCTTGCTATTTGCAACCCCTTGTTTGCTTTCTCAAGCTCTTCTTTACCTGGAAGTTCTTTTTTATAAACAAAGTCATCACCGCCGAATTGTTCAATTGTTATCCATTCAGAAAGATGCTTTAAGCTGTTTAATTCATTGTAAGGATATGCTTTCATAAACTGGGCAATGTATGTCTTCAAACCAAACCCAGCGGCACGAACTGCTTGACCTATTGCCGCTGTAGATTTTCCTTTTCCGTTACCGGTATAAATTTGAACGAAGCCTTGTTTGAGTTTACTCATTACTCTTCAACCTATTGGAAATTCCTTTTGACTCATCACTCTTTCCGCCTGATTGAGATGTCTTTTATCATGGTTTGGAATGATGATTAGCGGATCACCAAGATTTAATCGTATTAATTTATTTACAGGGGAGCTCAACTTATATTTTCTAAGATCGAGAGATTTCATTTTCTGTGAAAGTTCAATAAAATATTTTGAAGATCTCACGTATTCATCAATAATATTCTTTTGAATACCTGATGAAGAAGGGAAAAAAACTTTGAAGGTTTTTGATTTTCTTACGTTAGCCGGATCAACACCTCTGGCAATCAAATTACCCAAAAAGCTTTGCTTATAAGGAAAATCTTTTTCAGAACCAGTTGGAAGTAATTTCAAAATATTTTCAATTTTAGTCAGATAACTCCTGTTGGAATTAATAAGATGTGAAATACACTCACCGACACTCCACGATTCAGGATTTGGTTTCCAGTTAAACTGAATCTCAGAAAGGTGAGAGAATGTCTTTGAAGCTCTTACAATATTTGCTTCAGTTGTTTCAATGCATTCTTTAATTATTTGGTGTGAACCCAAACCAGTCTCCGATGATAAATTATTTCGGAAGGAAATTTAAGCTTTTAGTGTGAATGTTTCTCCAATATCCCACAATCCAACCTTCATCTCATAATTTTTACTTGATTTTGCCAGCCAATCTAATGGCTCATAAATCATTTCCCCGCTGTCAAATGTTTTTGTGTGTATTGGAATAAAATATTTTGCCCCTAAATGATATTCAGCCATAACCAGGGCTTCTTCAGGAGTGCAATGATATTTTCTCCACGGTTTGTAAGCACCGATAGGCATAATTGCAATGTCAACATTTTCATCCCTATGCTTTTTAAATTTATCAGTGAAAGTTGTATCGCCGCCGAACAGGACTTTCTTGCCGTATCTTTCCATAATAAAACCATTAAAGCTTCTGCCGTCAAGGAAGTTTCCTGTCGATCTCTCTTTTTCCCCGGGATACCGCCAGCCAAAATGCTGAACTTCTATTCCTTTAAAGTTCACTCCATTCAAACTGATTCTTTCATCCCAATCAACTACGTTTATCGTTTTCCATTTTAAATCTTCAATTACATCTTTAGTGTTATATGCAACAATGCAATCAAGCTGGTTTGGATATTTTTCTGTTAAAGCTTTCAGTGTTTTATAATCCATATGATCCATATGCGCATGCGAAAGCAATACAATTTCAGGTTTTGGAATATCTTCAAGCATCAATGCTGGCATACTGGCTCTTCGCGGTCCGAGAATATATCCTTCAATATAAACTCCAACTGCTTCGAAGAAGACTGGATCTGTTAGAATATATTTACCGAAGAAATTAATCAAAACTGTGGCGTGACCAATCCATGCAATATTAATTTCATCATCTTTCCATTTATCTAAATTTGGTCGTGAAGAAGGCTCAATCATATTACTGCCGGAAAGTGACTTGTTAAATCCTTTAACCAGCTTCGGCGGCAGGATTAGTGATCCTGCTGTTATGATTGTACTGCTTCTTAGAAATTTTCTTCTATCCATTCAATAATCTGTTAGCTTTCTGTCAGGTTTGGATGCTGTTAAAAGATTCTGGTTTCATTTCTAACAACAAATATAATTGATTCTTAGTTCGATAAAATTTAGTTTGCGTTGGTCATTATTTAATAAAATATAGGTTAAAATGATAGACATTCTTATTTCTCTGATTATTGCAGGAATTGCGGGGTCGATTGCTCGTTCTATATCAGGTTTCAGCCGTGGTGGCTGCATAATTTCTATTGTTGTTGGATTTATAGGTGCAATGATTGGTTCCTGGCTCTCGCGTGAATTACAATTACCCGATCCATTCGTGATTACGATTCGGGGTTCCACATATTACATTTTATGGACGATCATCGGCGCTGTTATTTTTACGGCAGCACTAAGTCTGATCACACCAGATAAAAAGAAATAGCACCTGTCAAATGGGCAGCAAATTCAAAGGATCAAAAAAAACAACAGAGGCATTAAATAGCTACATTAAATTAGTCCGCGCCGCCGAGTCTTTAAGTTCCAAAATTAATTTAGAACTCAGTGAATATGGATTGACAGAAAGTCAGTTCGGGGTTTTGGATGCACTTCTGCATCTTGGACCAATGAAGCACAAAGAGATCGGCAAAAAAATTCTGAAGAGCGGCGGCAACATTACGATGGTGATTAATAATCTTGAAAGACGCGAACTGGTTCAACGAAAAAGAGGAGAACAAGACAAACGTCAATTCATTATTCATCTTACATCAAAAGGAAAAAGTAAAATTCTGGAAACACTTCCTCATATATCCAAATCAATAAAAAAGCATTTTGAGATATTAAACAAAGAAGAAAAAAAGGAATTACAGCGTTTGTGTAAAATGGTTGGATTGCAAAGAAGGCAGTAGTCTAAGAATTAATCTTCTTTTTATACTCTTCAAATATTCTCGGAAGTATCTCTCCTGCTTTCCCGAAATACGAATAATTCACCGAAGAGGATATTTCTGTTTCCTCAATATTTATTTCAACGATTGTTGCACCGCTGACTTTAGCAGTATAAACTAATCCAGCCGCCGGATAAACAACTGCAGAAGTTCCAACAACAAAGAATACATCTGCTTTCATTGCAGCAAGTTCACCTCCTCGAAACTGATCCTCGGGTAGAAATTCACCAAACCAGACAACTCCCGGACGAATCAGACCGCCGCAGTCACATTTAGGAACACCGTGAGAGAAATCTAAATCTTTGTCGTGATTCTTTTTACAGCTAATACAGAAATTCTTTTCGATATTTCCGTGAAGTTCAAATATTTTTTTACTTCCTGCTCTGCGGTGAAGGTTATCAACATTCTGGGTTACAACAGTTACATCTTTGAAATGATTTTGCATTTCTGCAATTGTGAGGTGGGCTGCATTCGGCTTTGCTTCGTGAACAATTTTTCTTCTGTAATTATACCACTCCCAAACGAGTTCAGGATTTCTCATAAATGCATCAAAGTTTGCCAGCTCTTCAGGTTTGAACTTATTCCACAATCCTTCCTTGCCTCTGAAAGTTGGTATTCCACTTTCTGCTGAGATTCCTGCACCTGTGAAAAAGACTAATCTCTCAGCCTCTTTTAATACCTCAATGAGTTTTGTATAATCATTTACAGGCATTGTCGCTGATAAAATGTTTTTAGTTTTTTGTTCTTGGTTAGAGTTTGTTAGCTATTGGTTGTAGTCTAATAGTTTTCCTGTGAAAAACTAAAAACAAAAACAATTAAACTGTATAACTAAAACCATTAACTAATCAACTAATAACAAAAAATTAATTGAGAATGCTGCTTATCACTTAAGTTCTTTTTCGACTTCTACCAAAAGTTTCTTCGCTTCCTTTAAATATTCATCATCATCTTCTAAAACAACGGGAGCTTTTTCAACAAGAAGAAGATTTTCTTTTGCAAGTTCATATTCACCTTCTTCAATGTATGCTTTTGCAAGTTCAAGGTAAAACATTCTCATATTTGGTCTCAGTTTAACAGCATTTTGAAGTTCTCGTATTGCAACCTCCATATCACCCCATCCCAATCCAAGCGGTAATCTTATCAAATAAGATTTTTCACAAACTTTAGCATGCGTTCTTCCCAGCACATAATGCGAAAGTGCCTGGACATAGTTTCCACCATTGTTTAGCTGAATCGCTCTTTCACTATCTGATTTAACATCATCAACAGTTCCGATTGCAGAAAAGACACCCTGAAACAAGGCTATTCTTCCGTTTACGATTGCTCTTCTTAAATAAGTAACAGATTGATCGGGTGCAAGTTTAACAGCACTGTCAGCATATACAAAAGATTCTTTATACTTATTAAACTTTGCATCCTTTTGCTGATCATTTCCTTCTGGCATTTTATTAGCCATATCCACTATCGCTCTGCTAATTCTCCAGAGTATCTCCCAGTTTGCCGGTGAAAGTTTATCAGCTTTTTGATAGGCTTCCAAAGATTTTTGATGATTGAATTCAGTGTTGTATTTATCACCTTCCTGAATCAATTGTTCAACTGTCTGCGAAAAAAGTACATCGTTAATTATCACAGAAAAAAGAAGCATCAGAAAAAATGTAAATGTTCTCATATTTCTCCTTTGATTAATCAAATAAAGAATCTTTTGATTTTTCTTCAGATATATCTGTAAAGTTAAATTTATGAAGATCAGTATCTGCCAGTTGAATAAACTTTGTCCAGTTAGAACCTGTTTTTAATTCTGCCTCTATAACATTCTTATAAGCATTAACTTTTGCACTCAGTTCATCAGCCTGATATAATGCAATAGCTTCGGCAGTTTTGGGGACAACGGGTGAAGCGTGCTCAAGTTTTCCCTGATGACTTAGTATTAAATGAATGAGATTGTTTTCCAGCTCCGGCGGAAACCCCTGAATATTTTTTATTTCATCCCGAACAAGATTTGCTGCGATAACAATATGACCAACAAGTTTTCCCTTATCTGTATATTCGAAAGCCGAGTTAAAAGACAGTTCTTCAATTTTACCAATGTCGTGCAACATCGCACCGGCAATCAAAAGATCTCTGTTTAGCTCCTGATGAAATTCACACATAAGCTCGCATATTTTTATGATTTCAAGCGTATGCTCAATCAAACCATGAATATAAGCGTGATGCCAGGCTTTACCGGCAGGAGCCTCAGCAAAAAGTTCGAATCTCTTTTCATTAAAAATTTCCGGTAAAAGTTTTTTTAAGTAATTACTGGAAACGCTTTTTAGTTTTTGATTGAACTCTTTTTTCATTTCCTCGGGATTACGTTTTGAAACAGGAAGAAAATCCCGCGGTTGCACATTATCTTTTTCACCGGCAAGCCTGATTGAAGCAACTCTAATCTGCAGAGAACCCTGATATTCTTCAATTGTTCCCTTAACTTTAACAACATCACCAACTTTAGCTTTAGCTGCAAGCTCAGTAAATCCTTCCCAGATATTTGCATTTAAGGAAGTTGATTTATCGCCCAATTCAGTGTAAAGATAATCGCTGCTTTTTTTTGTGCTGCGTAATTCAATTTTCCGGATTAGTAAAAAATGATCTACGCGATCATTTTTTACGAGAGTTGCAAGCTCAGGCTGGTTAATCATAACAAGGTGATATTAATTAAAAGTGAAATTTCATGGTTCAAATCCAAAACGAAACGCCAGGATTTATTAATCATAATAAAGCAGGAGTTCAATTTTTTCTTTTAAAAGTTCAGGATGAATTGATGCTTTTTTCAGAGTTTTAACCCCTGATTCCTGATAAGTCTTTAATAAATCTTCGGCTTGCGGATCAATTAAAATTATAAAGGGAATCCTGATGTTTTTATTTTCTTTCCGTACACTATGAATGAACTGAAGCCCGTCCATCAGCGGGAGGTTATGGTCAGCAATTACCAGGGAAGGCATCCGGGCCGAAATAATTCCCATCCCTTCAAAAGCATTTTGAGCGTATAAAACTTTTAACGAATTGAAGTGTTCATCTATTATTTTCGAATAAAATTCTCTTTCCTCTTTATCATTAACCACTAAAAGCAGAGTGTTCTCCGATGCCGGAACTGTAAAATGAAATTCACTGCCTTCTCCTTCGCTTGTGTAAAACCAGATTTCTCCATTATGTTTTTCCACTATCTGTCTTGCAAGTGCCAGACCCATCCCGGTTCCCTTTTCGCCTTTGGTGCCTTCAATTGAAAACAACTTTCCTATATTAAAAAGTCTATCGCGGTTTATTTCACTTATCCCAACCCCTTCATCCTTCACAACAAATTCAACAAATTCGTCGTTAAATATCCCGGCATTAACTTCAACCGTATCATGTTCTTCTGAAAATTTAATCGCGTTACTTATAAGATTAGTAAGCACCTGCGATAAAAGTCTTTCATCGGCATTGATGAACAAAGTATCAGGGATATTTACTTTTATGTTGATGTTTTTTCTAACAGCCATTCCGGTGAGCAGCGAAACGCAGTTATATACGATGCTTTGCGCATGAACTCTCTGCAAATCGAGTTTCAATCTGCCGGTTTGCAGCCTTGACCAGTCAAGCAAATAATTGATAAGCTGAAGCTGAGTATGGGAAGATTCGTTAATATACCTCAGGTATTCGGTTTTTTCCTTATCGGATAATCCTGATTCCTGAAGAAGAACATCTGAGAAGCCAAGGATACTTGTAAAGGGTGCACGAAGATCATGCGAAAGTATTGAAATGAAATTATCTTTTGCGGAGTTGAGCTGTTCAAGCTCGGCAATTTTGTTATTCAGCAATTCAATTTCCGAAGAGAATTCAGTTATGTCTGATACCATGCTGAATTTTTTGTTTATTATTCCTTCAAAATCGCGGTAAATGAAAACTTTTTCTGAAACCGTAATTAACCCGCCGTTCTTTTTTCTAATTCTATACTGAAGCTTACATTTACCTTCAAAGTTATTTTCTTTAAGCTCATCGAGTTTTTTTCTGTAACCCGGCAAATCATCATTTACGATCAGTGATAACCACCCTCTGCTTAAACCTATAATTTCTTCTGCAGTATAGCCAGTTACTGCAAGAACATTATCCGAAAATTGTATTTGAGAGCCTGATTCATCAAAATCTTCCTGCCAGAAGAAAATTCCGGTAAGGTTGTTTAAAGCTTCATCAAAACTGAAATTAAGGGGTTCGTTCATAAAAATACTGAGTTAATATTTTCTTTCAGTCACTTAAAAATAATGAACAATCAACATCTCAATAATAAAAAATAATTAGGTTTTATAATACATTTAGAATCAGGAAATTATGCGCCGATTACTGGATAAATAATTAAAGTATTTTGTATCAGCTGCTATTACTCTGTAATTCGGCAAAATATCGAAGAACTACCAGTTTAGGGGATTGATTATCAAATTTACGTCAGAGGCAGACGCGACTTCAATTATTACCGCGCAGTGAGTTTATCCCTGGAACGAAGAAAATTATCTGGTTCACGTTGGACTCAAAGGAAAAGAACAGGAAGATGAAAGTAATGGCAACTATTATTACAACGATGATATCCTCGAAGCAGCAAAGTATTAAATCATAACTTAATGGGAACATTTTTTACAATTGCTAAAGATTTAAAAATTCAGATAGAATTCAACCCTGTTAAAGTTACAATGTATTGCTTGATTGGTTATAAAAAGCATCTTCTCAAAAAGAAGATTTCGATAATGATAAGGAAGATGGCGGAGGGCCTGGTGGTGGTCATACAGTTAAAGCGATATTATCGGTAAGCAATTAAACCACAAACACTTTAGCAATATCAACCAATAGTGATGGCTGATTAATTAGTGCAGTTGTAAATAGTCTTCCGAGAGTTCTTTTTTCGTAAGGAATCTTGTTGAAGGAATAAGCAATGTTGTTAAACTTCTCATCAGAGAAATTGTAAATGCCTTCTTTAATCCGGTTATAGATTTCATGACGCTTTCCAACCCGCTCAGCCCATACTTTGTCATAAGTTAAAATATGATCAAGCTTATTCATCTTTATAGCTTCAGCAGCGATAGTTCCGGCAATTTTCCCTCCAATCATTCCGCTGGCAATACCTCCACCGCTTAATGGATTGACCTGTCGTGCAGCATCTCCCACAAGCATAATACCGTGTGCCGAAATTTTTTTCAAAGTTATTGCACAGGGAACTCCACCTGCAATTTTTGTTAGCACAGGTGCATTCGGATAATGCTTGTTCATAAAGTCATTAAGAAAAGATTGAGCAGATTTTTTCTTGCCAACTAAACCGCTAACACCCAAACCAATATTTGCTTTATTGTGTCCTTTCGGAAAAACCCAGAAATATCCGTTCGGTGCAACTTCTTGTCCAAAATAAAAATAAAGTGTGTTCTGATCGACCGGGATATTAGCAGCAGTAATTTGGACTGCACTTTCCATATCACGGAAATCAATATGAGTTTCCAGTCCAGCCCAACGTCCCACACGAGATTCAACTCCATCAGCAGCGATAACAACTTTTGCTTTGACTTCTTTTTGCTCGCCGTGGTATTCGTATTTAACACCAGCTACCTTTCCATCATCAAACAGCAATCCGTTAACATAAGCACGGGTTAAAATTTCTGCACCTGCATCAGCGGCAGTTCGTGCTAATTCGTAATCAAAAATTCTGCGTTCAAGTACATAGCCGGCTTCACCAAAATCCAGAATTACTTCTGTTCCATCAGGCGCATTAAGAGAAAACTTGCTGATCTTAGCTGCAATCCATTTATCATCGGAAGGAATAAATTCTTCTACTCCAACTTTACTTATCGCCTCACCGCAGCGAACTGGATAACCAACATCTCTGTCTTTCTCAAGCATCAAAACAGAAACTCCCTGCTCAGCCGCAAATCTTGCAGCCATACTTCCGGCAGGTCCGGCACCAACTATTATTATGTCGTATTCTTTATTCAGTTTAATTGCTCTTTTCTGTTCTTCCGAATTATCATTTTATCTTAAAAATCTACAGGCATCAGTTCTCAGTCAGCAATTCTTCAAGCATACTTCTCTGGATTTTCAATCATATGATTTAACATTTTTCCTATTTCTCCGGATTTCTTTATATAATCATCATAAGTTTCACGATCAATGTATTTACAACTCAAAGAAAAGTCTAACCAAACTTGTGTTTCAGAATTTTCCATATCAGCATCAGTTGTTTTGGAAACAAAATGAGCTGGATATTTTCTTTTCCTGTACGCTTCGGCAATTGAAGAACAAACGCTTCTGGAAGATCTTCTGATTTGTGAAATCAATCCGAATTTCTCTTCATCAGGAAAGGACTTCGTTATTTTGAAAATATCCATTGCAAGCTTAAATGCTTTTTGATAGATTTTTAAATCTCTAAATGTGCTCATTAATTCGATTCCTCAAATGGCATTAATTGAAGACTGAGAACTGAAGACTGCCGACTCACTTTAAAAGCATACCTTCTTTATTAAACTTAATAACCTCAATCGGACAAGACCACACACATTTTGCACAGTTAGTGCATCTCGGATCAATTATAAAAATCTCCGCTTCTTTTAACTCAATTGCATCTTCGGGACAAACGCCGACACAGCATCCGCAAAAGTCGCACTTATCCGGAAGAATTTCTATCAATAGTTTGCCGGTTTTTGCTTGTCGGTACATAACTAATTAAAAATGAATAAGGAAGAATTTCCACCAGAGGCGGATCAGCCAAAGGCTGAAAAAATTTATTTGAGCTAAGTTAAGGAAAGTGTTGGAGAGATTAAAACTGTTTTGGGACTATGGTCTTTTAGTAAGGTTGAATTCCAAGCTAATTGATTCTGGCTCCACATTGAAATCTAATTCAAGGGGAGCTGAATTATCTGATATATGATATTTTAGATTTTGCGGAAGTATATTTAGCTCAAAATCCTTAATAAGTTCATACTGCGTTGAGAAGACAAAAACCTTTGAATTCTTTTCATAGTTGATGACTTTGATAATGTATGTTTTCTCTTCGTCATAAAATGTTTTTGAAGAAATTTTTGGTTTTCCCTCCGGTGATGCTGCTGCAAGAACCAGATTGTTGGATGCATTTTTTTTGCGAAACTCTTCAACGGGATAGAGATATATGATATTCTCCAGTTTATAAACATTAATCTTTGAAGCAATTTTCTTCTTTGTTTCAAGATACAGTTCATCACTTAAAGATTTTTTTACCGAAGAATAAAACTCGATTTCTTCTTTAAAGTCCGATGAAGTTTCCAAAAACCTTTCCTTCTCTTTTGTAACAGATTCCGGATAAAAGACAAAGTCGAAAATATCTTTTTCGGTTATCTCATTTCTCATATTTTATTGTGAACTCTCATTCTTCTAATATTTAAAAATTAACTTCATTCGGAAATTTTCCAAAGTGCAGATATTATTATCCCAATTCGTCTGCAATATTCTGTTTCAGCACCTTTAGCAGATACTCAAGTATATTATGATATTTTTGCTTGTATGTTTGCTCATCAAGTCCGTGAATATGCACAGACAAATACTTACACAAACCGGGATCTACCCCGCCATCTCTTATGTCTTTTGCTAAATCTGTCAGGGTTTTTTTGAAAATTTCTCCTTCTTTATGCGAAAGCTTTTCTTTCCTTACGTAAGAATCTTCAAGCTTCCCATAGGTTTTTATTAGTGCTTCGCTGATTATGGAACCTATCTCAATCTCTTCATTTTGCTCTGATGTGGCTTCCTTTATTCTGTAAAGACTGACATTTAAATCTTTAAGTCTATGAATAAGGGCATTAAACGGGATGGCAGAAGCATAACTTGTTTCCGACACTAAATAATGAAAAATATTTTGTAAAAGATTTTTTCTTTCGCGAAATAACAATGCTGGCAGCTTTTCAAACTCTTCAATTGGAATGATTTTGCCTGATATTTCTTCGCTATCTGAATTAATAATGTAAACAGTACCCAGATAGCTTATTTTTTTAAAGCTGCTTAAGCCCGGCTCTGACGGGTTATACTTCTTTACAAGGTAATTAACTGAGTCCATAAGTTTAGAAAAGAATGGATCAGATTCCCTCAATAGAAAAGAAATGTGCTGCTCAACTCTCTTCTGAATTAATTTATTCAGAAAGTAAAATGCATCTTCTTCTGTCTTAATTGGTGGATTCCAGGAATTAAACACACTCATTAAGTTATAAAAGTATCCTGAATCATCTTTCTCAAAAAGTGAGACGATTGAATCTATTGCAACATCTTCTATCGAAATCTCATCCCTTAAAATTATTTTGTGAATTTTCTTGTAATTAAAGCGAAGCTGACTTGCAGCAATTTTAAAACAGACTTCTACCAGCCTGTTAACAGATTGCTGAGAATCCAGAGTTGAAAATAATTGCAGAATTTGGGATTTCTTTTCCATTTACAAATGAAACTTAAGAAAAATTTGAATTCGATGGGAGAAGTTTTCCGAACTGGACTGATTTTCTGTTATTGATACTATTGTAATCACAGTCAAATTTTCAATCATTTATTAAAGGAAGCTCTAATGAAAACATTTATTACTTTAGGTATACTTTTATTTTTTCAGGTTACTATTTGCTCACAGAATGGCAATTACTTCTTTACTACTGACAAGTGGGAAGGAGCATACTGGACCGCGAACGTTTATCAAGGTGACTGGTTTCCCACAATAAACTCAGGAGCTGATTTTTCTATTGACGATTATAGTTGGGCGCAAGTTCATACAAAAAGTTTATTGCAATTTGGTGACACCTTGGTTTTTGATGTTACAATGCACTTAAGTTCTGGTGGAACTAATCCGGATGAGGCCTACTTTGGTTTTGGAGACTATGCGGGGTATGATGGTAAATTTGTCGGAATAATCTTTAGAGGTGGAAATATCTCATTCTGCGAAAGAATGTCTGGCCAATATGTAACCATACTAAATAGTATCGGCACGTATACATCTGGGGAAAGAATTACTTTTAAAATATGTCTGAAAAATAATAATGAGATGTGGACTTCAATTAAAAACTTTAACGGTTCATTTGATCCTTCGGGTAATTTAGATAATATCAGGGGAGCAGTTACTGTTGCAAATGCTACTTCTGGAGAAGGTTTTATTGTGTGGTCGGTAGAACTAAATGTAGAAAACTCAACGAATGGCAATTACTTCTTTACTACTGACAAGTGGGAAGGAGCATACTGGACCGCGAACGTTTATCAAGGTGACTGGTTTCCCACAATAAACTCAGGAGCTGATTTTTCTATTGACGATTATAGTTGGGCGCAAGTTCATACAAAAAGTTTATTGCAATTTGGTGACACCTTGGTTTTTGATGTTACAATGCACTTAAGTTCTGGTGGAACTAATCCGGATGAGGCCTACTTTGGTTTTGGAGACTATGCGGGGTATGATGGTAAATTTGTCGGAATAATCTTTAGAGGTGGAAATATCTCATTCTGCGAAAGAATGTCTGGCCAATATGTAACCATACTAAATAGTATCGGCACGTATACATCTGGGGAAAGAATTACTTTTAAAATATGTCTGAAAAATAATAATGAGATGTGGACTTCAATTAAAAACTTTAACGGTTCATTTGATCCTTCGGGTAATTTAGATAATATCAGGGGAGCAGTTACTGTTGCAAATGCTACTTCTGGAGAAGGTTTTATTGTGTGGTCGGTAGATTCTAACCTGGTGGTGGGGATAAATGATGAGGAAATAGAATTGAATGATTTTTACTTAACTCAGAACTATCCTAATCCATTCAACCCAAGCACTATAATTGAGTTTTCATTACCAGAGTATGAAAGCAATGTGAAGCTATCGATCTACAATGCATTGGGCGAGAAGGTAGCAGAATTAGTTAACACAGCATTGACGGCTGGAAAGTACCAGTATCAATGGAATGCACAGAATATGACCACCGGGATGTATCTCTGTGAATTAAGGACTGAGGAGTTTGTTTCTGTTAAGAAAATGTTACTCATTAAATAATATAAACATCAGATCTGCAAAAAGATTATCGAAGCTGCCGTGGAAAAAACTACGGCAGCTTTTTTAATCTAATTCCTGTCTCTTAACCCACTTCCCATCTTTCCAGTAAAGTATTTTACTTTTTATCAAATCCATATATTCTTTAGTATCAGTATAAGGTGGTTTTAAAATGCCGTGTGCGACAAGTGTATCGCGCTGGACTCTGAAATCGCTTTTAACAATAATATCAATATCCTTTAAGTTGTAATTTATTTCATAACCTAAAGTCGCGTCCGTGTAATTACGTGCATTCGCGAAAGCAAACACATACTTTTTCTTGTTTTCATCATCCGAAAAATGACCGTCTAAGATACGCGGTGTTCTCGTATTATTGTATATATCAAAATCGGTTTTGAGAAATCTCACATAAGCCTTCATTTTTGAAAAAGGAAAACTTCTAATAAGATAATCTTCTATTGTTGGTCTAACTTTTGTAAGTGTATCTGCTTCGTAAACAAAAAAGACAACATCCTCATATCCGTTATCATATCCGATCGCTAAAATTTCTGCTTTACCGTCAATATCTACATCCTTTATTATCCCACTCAGTACGTGACCTGACGACCAAAATGTTCCGGTTAATCTTTCCCCGTTTTTAATGTTTATACGATAAATTGCAGAAGAGAAAGAGGTTTTATTAGAAGAAATTGAGAATAGGCTTTTTTCACCATTAATGGTAAGCGTATCTAATAAAATTGAGGTATAATCAGAATTCAACTCTTCCCGTTTCGAAAAGACTTTATCACTAAAAGAAAACCGCCAGATAATATCTCCTTCGTAATTATAGCACCTCACGCCAGAATAATCCAATGAATCACCGGAATTCGTTTTTTGCTCCCCGCATAATACTACTTCATTTATCCCATCCGAATTAATATCTACAATCTTTGCTACACTCATCAAATAATTCAGTGATTCTGTTAGATGTTTTGGTATTGCAACATCTTTTTCCCAGAGCACTTTTCCAATTCTATTTTTAATATATAACTTATTTCCATCAGCAGTAAATGAGACTGGATTTTTGTCAATATCTCTCAGAATAAACAAGGAAATGATCGCTGTGAGAAGAAATATAGTCGAAAGAGCAACCCAATTCTTCCTGGCAAATTTTGCACTTCGGACTGCGGGATTAATCTTCTTTATTTCTACATGGTTTCTCCTGTTCAGAAGATCATTTAAATCTTCAATTCCGGTTATCTTCAAATCTCTCTTTGGATGTTCCTGCTTCAGTTCATTAAGCTTTTCGATAGCCGCAGCTTCTTCAGCTTTTGGCAAAGCGAAATGAGAAATATCTGAAAAGAAAATCAGTTCTGTTTTTAGTTTTATTATTTTTTCCGATGTATTAGTTATTCTCCCAGTCTCAACTAATCCGCCGGTAAAAGCAATGTCATTGCCGACAGTTACTGCAACAGATGAGTTGTATGTTTTCAGCAATTCTTCTATAAAAGACAATGTTAACGCTGCGCCAAGTGAGTTTCCCTTGCAGAATCCTGCTTTCTTGTCAAAGCTTACTATCACTTCGTGGTACGGATGAATTTTTCTTACATATTTTTTAGCAATTCGTATTGCATTCATCCACGACAAATTTACCTGTTCATTTATTTTCTCTTCTATTTCTTTTTCACTTGGAACAATTATGAACTTGTTTTCCTTTTTTGCCGGATGAATTTTTACTGTAACTGATTCAATTACTCCGATTGTCAATCCGGTTTCTTTAATCGCTTCTTCTTCAAGTAAGGGGAAATAGGCTTTAGATTCAGTTGTTTCTGTGCATCCACCTTTTAGAATTTTTTCAAGTTTTTCAAGTTCATCTTTCAATCTTTGAATTGTTTTTATGTATCCTTTATATCCTGAAGCAAATCCATCTTTCTCAATTTTCTCGGCTTGTTGGATTAACAATTCGTGTATTCGTGGCTTTAACCCTAGTATAGAATAATTCTTCAAACAAAAAACATATTCGGAAATAAACTCAGGCAGGAACGCATCAATAATATTTTTATCCTTGGTTGCAAGAACTTTTTCAAAAAAGGAATATAAAAAAAGTAATCTTGCTTGCACAGAGTATTGGGCGGTTAACTTTTCTTTTAGGTTGGTTCTCTCCTGTTCAAGCTGAAGGATGTTCATCCGTAAAATTAACTCCCCAATTCCTCTCTGATTCTTTTCTTTTCCTTCTCAAGCTCATTATTTGCTTTCATAAGTTCAAGTTGTTTTTTCTCATCATCACTCAATTCAATTTCTCTCCGATTGGATTGAATGTTTTTCTCGATTCTTTCAATAACAAATTTCATTACAGTGTCTTTTGCGAATTTCATCAAAGTCATTTCGGCTGTTATGCTTGGAAAACGTTCTTCCCAGCTGCTGCTGACGGAATATTGATCAAATGTGAGTTCACGGACATAAGTTTCTTTTCTTTCGTCTTTTAATACGCTAACTAATACGCTTGTTGTGAAATTATCTCCATTTTCAAACTCGTCTTTTACTCTTTCAAATAGTTCACGATTTAAAGTATTTGAAAAATCCTCCGGATGCAGATAGTTAAATATTAACTCTGCAACCGGTCTATCGGCTTCAAATAGTAATTTTATAATTTCCCTTTCAAGATTATAAAGAACCGGCGAAATTTCCGGAACTGCATCAATCAGTGTTGATGTAGTTTCTTCGGCTTTTCTATTCTGTAAAACTTTTGAATCTGTTTTCTCAAATCTTTTAACCTGTTTTATCTGTTTATCGAGTTCAGACTCAAGAAGCTTCTCCCTGAGATTAAACTTCTGGGCAATACTTCTTATAAGAAGATTTCTCTTCAACTCATCATTAATTAAAGCTACCGGTTTAACCAGATCTCTTATTGCTTCTGCTGCAGTTGAAGGATCACTAAACTTTCCTTGGGACTCATAATATTTACTTTCGTATTCAAGAAAGTTTTCTGCTCTCTTTATTAATTCCTCAAATTCTTCTTTTCCATATTTATTAACATAAGAATCGGGGTCTTCACCTTTGGGAAGCGAAACAATTTTGACTTCCATATCCCGTTTAAGCAGAATCTCAATGCTTCTCATTGAAGCTTTAATTCCTGCAACATCAGCATCAAAAAGCAATACAACATTTTTTGTGTAACGAGAAAGTAGTTGAACCTGATCGTCAGTCAATGCGGTTCCTGAAACAGCAACTACATTTTTTATTCCGCTTTGATAAAGCGAAATCAAATCCATATAACCTTCTACAATTATTGCTTTGTCAAGACGGCGGATATCATCTTTAGCAAATGAAAGTCCGTAGAGAATTCTTCCTTTAATGTAGATGAGAGATTCAGGTGAGTTAATATATTTTGCACCTGTATCATTCGGATCAAGCACTCTTCCGGCAAAGGCAACAACTCTTCCGTTGGGCGAAAAAATCGGAAAGATTAGTCTTCCGGGAAATTTATCATATAATTTTCCCTCGGAATTTTTTCCTATAAGTCCAAGCTGAACGCATTTATCAATATTTAAATTTCTGCTTTTGGCAAAGTTGATAAAATTTTCCCAGCCTCTTAATGCATAACCTAATCCAAATGAACGCAAGGTTTGTGTTTTGATGTTTCTTTCCTGAAGATACTTCCGTGCAAATTCTCCTTCTTCATCATTTAAAAGATTATTCAGAAAATATCTTGCTGCCTCTGTGTTGATATCATAAAGAATTTCCTGCTCTGATTGCTGCTCTGTGTATTCAGCTTTGTCAAATTCAATTGTAATTCCCTGCTGCTCAGCAAGTTCCTGCACTGCTTCAACAAAAGAAATTTTATGGAACTCAGTTAAAAATTTGAAAACATTTCCACCGGTGTGACACCCAAAACAATGAAAAATTTGTTTTTCTTCATTTACAGTAAATGAAGGAGTTTTTTCTGAATGAAACGGGCAAAGTCCGACGAAATTCTTCCCACGTTTTCTTAGCTGGACGTGTTGCGATATCACATCAACAATATCAACTGAGTTTCGTATTTCTTCTATTTTTGATTCGGGGATTCTCATACCGTAAATATAAATTTATTTTTAATGACCTGCCTACAGATAAACAGGTCTGCTATGTGCAGAAAATTATCATCTTTTAATCAGCACGGCTTATTTCATATATTTGTATGCAATTTTGATTAAATGAATGAATAATCCCACACAAAATAGTTCTCTGATTTTTCTTCCTAAGAAGGATTTTAATGAGGAAGAATTCACAATTGTCAGGAAAAGATTATTGAAAGCCGGTAAGCAGGTTTTTATTACTTCGGATGACCAATTAGTCTGCTCTGGAAGCAAAGGAATGAAAGTAAAATCAGATACAAGTTTCTATAATGTGAATGTAAATAATTTTGCCGCAATAATTCTAATTGGCGGTGCAGGAAGCAAAGCCTATTGGAAGAATGAATCTCTTCACAAGATCGTTAAAAAATTTTTCGATGCTAAAAAAGTAATTGCCGCAATTTGCTCATCACCCATAACTTTGGCAAACGCCGGAATTCTGCTAAATAAAAAAGCAACTTGCTATTCAGAGGATAAAATGGAACTAATTAACGCCGGAATTGATTATCAGGATAAGAATGTAGTTGTTGATGGAAATGTTGTAACTGCTGAGAACTCACAATCAGCTTTGCAGTTTGCTGAAGCAATTCTGCATCTTACAAAATAATTTTTAAGAAATATGATTCAGACAATTAAAAAATATTGCAATAGTTTAACTGAATATTCCCGATATAAAACAAGAGAAGTGAATATCGGAGATGTTCCGCTTGGCGGAAATAATCCAATTCGTATTCAATCGATGACAATCACAGATACGATGAACACAATCGCTACCGTTGAACAAACTATCAGAATGGTTGAAGCAGGTTGTGAATATGTTCGTATAACTGCACCTAGTATGAATGAAGCTCGTAATCTTGAAAACATAAAAAAGGAATTAAGGGCAAGAGGATATACTGTCCCGTTGATTGCAGATATTCACTTCACTCCAAATGCTGCTGAACTTGCTGCAAAGATTGTTGAGAAAGTAAGAATCAATCCGGGTAATTATGTTGACAAGAAAAAGTTTGAAAAATTTGAATACACCGATCAGGAATATCAGGAAGAACTAGATAGAATCAGAGAGCGATTTACTCCTCTAGTAAAAGTTTGTAAGGAATATGGAACTGCAATGCGAATCGGAACAAACCACGGCTCGTTATCGGATAGAATTATGAACCGCTTTGGCGATACTCCACTCGGAATGGTTGAATCAGCGTTAGAGTTTGTTAGAATTTGTGAGGACCTTGATTACCACAGCATAGTTCTTTCTATGAAAGCAAGCAATCCGCAGGTGATGGTTCAGGCTTACAGACTACTTATTCAAAAAATGGAAGAAGAAGGAATGAATTATCCCATTCATCTCGGAGTAACTGAAGCAGGCGGCGGTGAAGACGGAAGAATTAAGTCAGCAGTGGGAATCGGTGCACTTCTCGAAGATGGTATTGGCGATACAATTAGAGTTTCTCTGACTGAAGACCCTGAGTACGAAGCACCGGTTGCAATCTCTCTGGCAAACAGGTATAAAAAAAGAGCAAATCATAAACCTATAAAACCCGTTGAGGAAATTCCAATTGATCCTATTAGTTATAAAAGAAGAGAAACATTTGAGGTGACTGGAATCGGCGGAACCAATGTTCCAATTGTTGTAGCAGATTACAGTTCAAGAAAAATTTCTAATCAAAAAGATTTAGCTGATGTAGGCTATAAATACGATGAGCCTTCAGACAAGTGGTATCTTTCAGATGCTGCCGCCGATATTATTTATCTCGGAAAACAAAACATCAATTTTGGAATACCTGAAAATCTAAAATTAATTATTGATTATGCTGAATGGAATAAGCTTGATACAAAAAAATTAAGATACCCGCTCTTTACCGTTAACGAATATCTTGCTGAGAAAATTTTTCTCGATCAAATTAAATTTTTAAAATTGAAATCAGATGATCTGGGTAAAGACCTTTTAAGTAAATTTAAATCAGATTCGAAATTAGTTCTGGCTATTGAAACAGATAACGAACACGGGATGGCAGAGCAAAGAAGATTTTTCTTTGAGCTGTTAAGCCAGGAAATTAAAAATCCTGTCATTGTAAAAAGAGATTATCAGAACATTTCACTTGATGAAGTTCGATTATATTCTTCAACGGACTTTGGCGGATTGCTTATTGATGGGTTTGGTGACGGCGTATGGTTAACTGCAGAAACGGGTGATAAAGAATCAAAAAGCGAAAGCAGGTTGACTCTTGTAAAAGAATCAAAAGAAAAATTTATAAACAGAACTATGTTTGGAATTCTTCAGGCAACAAGAACCAGAATATCGAAAACAGAATACATCGCCTGTCCATCCTGCGGTAGAACACTTTTCGACCTGCAAGAAACTACCGAGATGATTAGAAAACGCACTGAACATCTCAAAGGAGTAAAGATCGCAATAATGGGCTGCATTGTAAATGGTCCCGGCGAAATGGCAGATGCTGATTATGGATATGTTGGCAGCGGAGTAGATAAAATAACTTTATACAGGGGTAAAGAAATTATAAAAAGAAATGTTCCATCCGTCCAAGCCGTAAATATGCTTATAGAATTGATAAAAGAAGATAAAAACTGGTCAGAACCTCGGGATTATGGGTTGAATTAGAAATTTAATTATTTGATACTTTGTATTTTTTCTGCTATATTTTGACCCTCATTATGAGCGGAAATCAAAAGTTTAATTTAAAATATCTTGAGATTGTCTACATAAGGGATTTAAAGATCCCTGGGTAGATCGAAAAATGGGAAATGCACTTCAAACGAGAAGTGCATTTTTTTTTGAAATGACTGTAAACGATATAATCAAACATCTGGAAGAGTGGGCTCCAAAAGCCATAGCCTGGGAAAGAGATAATGTTGGACTTCAGGTTGGTAATACAACTGTTAAGATCAGAAACATTTTACTCAGTCTTGATCTCACTAATGATGTGATTGCCGGCGCAATAAAAGCTAATTGCAATCTTATAATTACTCACCATCCTGTTTTGTTCAATCCGCTTAAGACCCTCGATTTTGCTAATGATAAAAAGTCAGCTATGATTGCCAAATTGGTAAAGCACAACATCACCGTTTATTCAGCGCATACAAACCTTGATTACACAAAACAAGGAGTGAGTTATCAGCTTGCCAGAAAATTAAATCTGCAAAAAATCAGATTCTTACAAAACCTTTCCGAAAATCAGTTAAAGCTTGCTGTATTCGTACCTTTAACACACATCAACAAAGTTGCAGAAGCTATTCATCAGGCAGGCGGAGGATTAATTGGAGAATACTCACACTGCAGTTTCAGAACTAACGGCATCGGAACATTTAAAGGATCGCAGGAAAGTAATCCTTCAGTAGGAAGAAAAAGAAAAATTGAATTCGTTGAGGAAACCAAACTTGAAGTTCTGGTTGATGAATGGAAACTAACCAGGGTTATAAGTGAAATGAAAGCCGCTCATCCTTACGAAGAAGTGGCATACGATATTTTCCAATTGAAAAATGAAAACGTAAATTTTGGAGCCGGGACTTTAGGAGAATTAGAGGAACCAATGAGCAATGAAAGTTTTTTGAATTATTTATCAATAAGACTTAAAACCTCCGGCTTGCGCTATTCGAAAGGTAAAAGCGACAGGATTAAAACTGTGGCTGTTTGCGGAGGCTCGTGCGGTAATTTACTTAATTATGCACTACGGCAGAATGCCGATGCATTTGTAACCGCAGATATTAATTATCACACTTTCCAGGAAGCAGAGGGAAAAATTTTACTGGTTGATGCCGGACATTACGAAACCGAATTACCGGTTCTGGATGAAGTAAAACAGAGGCTAAAGAAATTTATTGGTAAAAACCAAAAAATTAAAGTTTATAAGTTTAGGGGTTCAGCAAACCCGGTGGTTTTTTATAACAAATGAGGAGCTAATAAAAATTGTATAACAGATTAAAAGTATTATATCAGCTTCAAACAATTGATGATCAGCTGGATGAACTTGAAGAGCTAAGAGGCGACCTTCCCAACTCTGTAAGGGAACTCGAGGAAAAAATAACTTTGTACAAGGAAGACATAAAATCCAAAGAAAAAGAACAAAAAGAATCTCTTAAACAAAGAGACCATAACGAAAACGAAATTGAGAGACTCAAAGAAGTTCAGAAAAAGTTCAAAGCGCAGCTCTACCAGGTAAGGAACAATAAAGAATACGATGCACTCACTAAAGAGATTGACCATACCGAAGAGCAGATGAAAAACCTTGAAACAGAAAACGACAGACTTGCCGACAGGAGTAAGTCACTTACGCAGGAAATTGAAGAAATAAAAGTGAAGCTCGAAGCGCAAAAATCTGATCTTGAGGAGAAGGAAGCAGATCTTAAAGAAATAATTAAAGCTAATGCGAAAGAAGAGGCGAAGCTGCTGGAAGAGCGGAAAAAACTTGAAGGAGAAGTTAAAAAACCCGACCTTTCTACGTATGAAAGAATAAGAAAAGCAAAAAAAGGAAAGGCGGTTTCAACTATAAGAAGATCAGCTTGCTCTGGCTGCCATAATATTGTTCCTTCACAAAGGCAGCTTGAAATTAGACGCAATAACAAACTGTTTTTCTGTGAATATTGCGGTCGTATTCTGGTTTCGAGCGAAATTGCCGAAGAAGTAGAAAAAGTAGTGTAATTTTAACGTATAAATTAATGCTGATTAGCTCACCCGAATTTATTATATTGAGCATTAGTTAAGTAGAATAAGTTTTAAAGAAAAATAAAATGGTTCAGTCCGGGCAATCGCCCGGCAATTGCCGGGAGGAAAGTCCGAACTTCGAAGAACAGGGTGCCGGGTAACGCCCGGAGTCTCGCTTGGCGGGATATTGAAAGTGCCACAGAAAATAAACTTCCCCGTGGGATTATCATTCCACGGTTTATTGAGATTTTTTAGAGTTTATCTCACGGGGTAAAGGTGAAAAGGCGGGGTAAGAGCCCACCGCTACATTGGTAACAATGTAGGCATGGTAAACCACACCCGAAGCAAGATCAAATAGGGAAATCGTTTTTCACTTTGGTGAAAAGTGGAGTTGTTCGCTCCGCAGGTTTCCGGGTAGATCGCTTGATCACGGCAGCAATGCCGGGGCAAGATAAATGATTGCCTTCCCGGTATGTTCCGGGAAACAGAATTCGGCTTACAGGGCTGAACCGTTTTATTTGTTCTTTTCCATAAAAATAATTGCTATGGTACAGAACCGCTGGATAGTAAAAAGAATAAAAGATGAATTTCCCGTACAGGTACTGGCAGACTCACTCAATATCCCGGAAATCTTAGCCAGACTTTTAGTACTGAGGAACATTTATACTTTTAATGATGCACGCCAATTTTTCCGTCCTTCCCTGGATTATTTACACGACCCTTTCTTAATGGATCAAATGGACAGCGCTACGAGCCGGGTTATTGAAGCTCTGACTGAAAACCAAAAAATTTGTATTTACGGCGACTACGATGTTGACGGAACCTGCGCTACTGCACTTTTATATATGTTTCTAAAGGAGCTGGATGCTAATGTTGAGTTTTATATACCCAAAAGACTTGAGGAAGGCTATGGTTTATCCGCTTCTGCAATCGATGTCGTAAAATCGAAGGGTACATCACTTATGATTACTGTAGATTGCGGTATTACTGCAATTGAAGAAACCGATTATGCAAACTCGCTTGGGCTTGATGTTATAATTTGCGATCATCATCAGCCAAAAGAAGAGTTACCAAGAGCTGTAGCTGTACTCGATCCGCTTAAACCTACCTGCAACTATCCTTTTAAATATCTCTCCGGGGCGGGTGTTGCTTTCAAATTAGCGCAGGGCCTTTGTGATAGAATAGGGAAAAGAGACCTACCGCTTAAATACCTTGACCTGGTTTCGCTTGCGGGTGCGGCAGATATTGTTCCATTGATTGATGAAAACAGAGTGCTGGTTAACGAAGGTTTGAACCAGATTAACAGTAACCCACGGCCAGCGATAGAGGCTTTAATTGAAATAAGCCGTCTGCAGCCAGGGCAGCTCAATTCAGTCCAGGTTGTCTTTACCATTGCTCCACGGATAAATGCAGTTGGAAGACTCGGCGATGCTGAGAGAGCAGTAAATCTTCTTATAACAAATAATAAAGATGAAGCAGTAAAGCTGGCACAAATCCTTGAATCTGAAAATCATGAAAGAAGAAAAATTGACGTTGATACTTTTGATGCTGCCTGCGAAATGGTTGAAGATACCGTAGACCTTGAAAACGAACTTGCAATAATTTTACATAATGAAGGATGGCATCCCGGAGTTATAGGGATAGTTGCTTCGAGGCTTGTTGAAAAATATTACCGTCCAACTGTTCTACTCTCAACCATTGATGGAATAGCTAAGGGTTCTGCAAGAAGCATCCCGAATTTCAATATTTATGAGGCCTTACAGAAATGCGAAGATTTATTGCTGCATTTTGGTGGACACCAGGCTGCAGCCGGACTCGCGATGGAAATTGAAAATATTGATAATTTCAGGAAGCGATTTAATGAAGCTGTCAGGGAATCAATTTCGGAAGAAGACCTTTACCCGGAAGTAGCGATTGATGCAAAGTTAAAATTTTCAGACATCACGCCAAAGTTTTTAAGAATCCTCGATCAGTTCGCTCCTTTTGGACCCGGGAATATGAAACCGGTGTTTCTTTCAGAAGATGTTTCGGTTACTAACACACCCCGCATTGTTGGAACAAATCATCTGCTGCTCTCGGTTAAGCAGAAAGATTCAAACAAAATATTCGATTGCATTGGTTTTAATCTGGGAGAATTTTATCAACCACTATTGCAAAACAATACAGAAATTGATGTTGTTTTCTCTATAGATAAAACTATAAGAGACGGGAGAATTTTCCCTCAATTCAAAATAAAGGATATTAAACTAAAAGCTATTAACAAGGAGATTGCATAATGTCGGGGCACTCAAAGTGGGCAACCATCAGAAGAAAAAAGGGAGCTTTGGATGCTAAAAGAGGAAAGCTCTTTACAAAATTAATTAAAGAACTAACCATTGCTGCACGTGAAGGCGGAGGAGACCCGGCGGCAAATCCGAGGCTCCGCCTTGCAGTTGATAATGCTAAATCAGCAAATATGCCCGCCGATAACATTGAGCGGGCTATAAAAAAAGCTACCGGTGAACTTGAGGGAAGTACAATTTCAGAGCTTATTTATGAAGGTTATGGCCCCGGCGGCATCGCTCTGCTTGTTGAAGTAGCAACAGACAATAAAAACCGAACAGTGGCAGAAGTGCGGCACATTTTCAGCCGGTACACCGGTAATATGGGTGAAAGTGGTTCAGTTGCCTGGATGTTCGAAAAGAAGGGAATAATCACCTTACCCAAGCAGGGTAAGTCTGAAGATGAAATACTCGAGTTATCTTTGAATTCCGGCGCTGAAGATATGCGAACCGAAGATGAATACTTTGAAATACAAACTGACCTTGAATCGTTCGAAACGGTTCGAAAATCTCTTGCTGATAAAAAGCTTACAATTGATAATGCATCGCTTCAGTGGATTGCAAAAAATACCATAAATATTGCAGGCGAAAATGCCGAGAAATTGATGAAGTTGATTGAAGCCCTGGAAGACTGCGACGATGTTCAAAACGTTTACAGCAATGCCGACTTCGATGAAGAGTTTCTCAGACAGCAATCTTGATATCAACATTTACTGAATAAAAGTAATGATTATACTGGGCGTCGATCCGGGGACGAATATTACCGGTTACGGATTGATTGAATACACCCATAATAAGTTCAGGCGGATATCTCATGGAGTTATCAGGCTTCATCCATCAAAATCACTTTCCGAAAAACTCAAAATGATTTATGATGAACTCTGCAAGCTACTGAAAACTTACAAGCCGGATGAATTTGTTATTGAAACTGCGTTTTACGGAAAGAATGTTCAATCGGTTTTGAAAATAGGATATGCACGCGGCGTTTCCCTTCTTGCAGCAATTCATAACAATGTTCCAACAAGTGAATATTCTCCGCGAGAAGTTAAAAAAGCAGTGGTTGGCAAGGGATCCGCATCAAAGCAGCAGGTAAATTATATGGTGATGACTATTTTAAACTCAAAGAAGATTAAATTTAAACCCGATGAAAGCGATGCTCTTGCAATTGCACTCTGCCACGCATTCAGGTTGAAAGCGCCTTCCTTCAAAAAAAGCAAAAGCTGGAAAGAGTTTGCAGATGCGAATCCAGGAAGAGTCATTAGACAATAGTCATTTGTCATTTATAGTCATTCATTGTTGGAGTGTTTTAGGACGTAAGATGAGAATTAATAAATTTGTTTTGTTGCTGCAAAATTATCTCAAGACTTGAATTGTTTTATTGCTTTATTGTTTTCAATTGACAAAATCTCATTTTTTAATTTATCATTTTTAATTTTTAATTGAATATGATTGGATATTTAACAGGAAAAATAATTTCAGCAAAACCAACACAAATTTTACTTGATGTAAGTGGGGTTGGGTACGAAATAAGAATCTCCATCAATACATTTGAACGTTTGAGTGGAAAGGAAACCATTTCTCTTTTCATTCATACAAACGTTAAAGAAGATGCTATCACTCTCTTTGGATTTTACTCAGAAGCAGAAAAAGAAATGTTTGAATTGCTGATTTCAATTTTGGGTGTAGGACCAAAGTCAGCATTAGGTCTTTTATCCGGAATTTCGATTGATGAACTTAAGCAGGCAATAATTACAGGTAATGTTGCAAGGCTAACCGCTGTTCCTGGTATTGGCACCAAAACCGCAGAGAGATTAATTCTTGAGTTGAAGAACAAGGTAAGAGACATAAAAGAAGAAGGAATAATTCAAACAATACCAAGCCTGCAGAAAGAAGCCGTTGCTGCGCTCACAACTCTGGGATACAATGCTGCTTCAGCCGAAAAAGCTGTGAACAAAATGCTTTCTGAATCACCTGATTGCGGTCTGGAGGAATTAATAAAAAGATCTTTAAAAGAATTAAATAAATAGCCACTAATTTCACTAATTTTCACGAAAATAGATTAGTGCAAATTCGTGTAATTAGTGGCTAAATAACCGTACAAGAAAGTGTCGCAATTTCCCCAAGCTTTGCTTCTAACTTATCGCCCCTGTTTACTCTGCTAACTCCGGCGGGTGTTCCGGTAAAAATCAAATCACCTTTTTCAAGAGTCATTACTGAAGAAATGTATTCCACAATTTCAGCAGGGTTGAAGATCATACTTTTCAGAGTATCGTTTTGCTTAACCACACCGTTTACTTTCAGCTCAAGCGTTTCATCAGGTTTTAATTGATAATCTTTTTTGAAAACAAAATCTGAAATAACAGCAGAGGTATTAAAGCATTTTGCCAAAGTCCACGGATTACCTTTTTTCTTCAGTTCATTCTGAACATCACGCAGCGTCATATCCAGTCCGACACCATAACCGATAATCGCTTTTTCTGATTGTGCTTTGTTTGCTTTACTCGTTGTCTTTCCAATCAACAGCACAAGCTCAACTTCGTGGTGAAGCTCATTTCCATAATCAGGATGAATAATTTCTCCGCCCGAATATATCAATGCTGAGACCGGTTTAAGAAACAACACCGGCTTTTCCGGCACTTCGTTGCCAAGCTCTTTTGCATGCTCTGCATAATTTCTACCAACGCAGACTATTTTTCCGATTGTATATTCTTCTCTGGTGTTTTTAATGCGAACTTTTTTCATCGAAAAATTCTGTAATAAATAGAAATGATATATCTCAAAGATATGTCATTTCTAAAAGATTTTTGAGCGGAAGTTTAATTTGCTAGGGTTTTTACTTTAAAAGTATCATCTTTTTTACACTTATAAATTCTTCCGCAATTAACTGATACAAATATACTCCACTTGCAAGATTCGAAGCATTAAACCGTATCTCATACCTGCCCGGTTGCTGTCTTGTGTTTACAAGCTCTTTTATCTTTCTTCCAAGGATGTCGTAGATTATTAACGAGACGTCACTTGCATTTGGCAAGTCGTACTTTATCGTTGTTACAGGATTGAAAGGATTTGGGTAATTCTGGTAAAGTGTGTATTCCTTAGGAAGAAGTTCGGCTCCTGATTCTTCTTTCTGATTTCCAAAATGTTTTCCCAGTATTCCATCAAGCTTGTTCAGATAATCTTCACCAGTTTTAACCAGGTATTTTCCCAGCCTTCCTTTACCAAGTGTTGAGTCTCCTTCAACCAGCAGTGCTGTGGTTATTGCATCTATCTCTGCATATACTGCTTCTTCGCTGTTCGGATTCTGCTGAATGATTTCGTCAAACTCCCCGATTGCCGGGAGGTATTCTTCTTCATTTACTAAACAGAGTGTTGAAAGCTGACTGAATATTTTTTTAGTAAGTGAGTCGGTTGTACTTGCAGAAATAGTTTCGAATGTTGTTCCCATTGCATTGAAGAATTCCGGCGATTGATTTGTAAGTTTTCCAATCTCAAACTTTCTTATTTGTGCTTTATACTTTTCCTCAGCAGTTGCCTGGCTGTTTATTATCTCCTGATATAATAAGTTCGCATTTACATAATCGGCAGTAATAAAATATTCTTCGGCTTCTGCATACTTTAGTTCTGTTTCTGTCAGTTCAGGTATTGCTGCCGGAACTGAGTAAAATGTATCTATCACTTCGCCACTAAAACTTTTCATTACTAAAAAATCCTCGCCTCCTCCCTGAGGAATTTCACAAGGTCCCGGTAATACAGGATCAAGATGAACCGAAAGGTTTCCAAACCTCTCCTCTAATGGATAAAGAGGATTATCACACCAGTAATTACCCCCGGCATAAAGCTCAATTTGCTGTAAGGCAAACCCGTTCATCAGCAATTTTGTGTTGTATGGCGGATGCTCTCCCCCCGGTGAACGATCGTCGCATATAGCATTACATCCATCCTCAAGTATTGCATTAGAATTATTAAAGAATATCTCCGAACCGTCATTATCTATCGGTCCACCGCTCGTTATTCCACCGTTTTCTTTGATATAATTGAACCCCGAGACCGGATATACATCCGGCGGGTTGCCTGAAAGGTTTTGCTCCATAATCGGCATACAACCTGTACCTATGTAGATGCCATGGAATTTGTTATCATATATGTTGTTGGCTCCGATTGTTGGCGAGGAATTGCCAAGGTGTATTGCATTCGCGTGACCGGAAATAGTGTTAAGATTTATGCTGGATGCGGAGGAACTCTCAAGAAAAATTCCTGCCATTGATAATTTGTTTGAGACAATTACGTTTGAATAAATTATCGGACTCGTTACGTTCGATATAAATATTCCGAGGTCTGTATTTGTAATTGAGTTGTATTGAATTGTAATCTGAGAAAGATTTGAAACTGAAATACCGTAAGTTGAGTTGGTGATGGTGCAATTCTTTATCTGAGGCGGTGGAGTTTCTCCTCCTCCCATCTGTCCAAGGATTGTTACCGAGCTGTTGCTGCAATCTGTGAAATCGACATTCTGGGTATTGAGATAATTAGCGTAAAGCTCAGTCTTTATCCCAATCAGGGCTTTTTCAACTATGCAATTCGAAATCGTCAATGATGCTGCTGAATCAACCACAATTCCATTTCCGGCAGGAGTAGAAAAGTCAAGAGTTAATTTATGTGATACTGTTCCGTTTACTGTTGCTGTTCCTTCTATTATTAACTAATGACCTCCCTGGAATGTTATTTTCCCGTTTCCGGTAGTAACTATGCTGCCATTCTTTACAATTATATCTGCATTGGCGGTGTAATTACCTGCAATTGTAAGCATGGCAGCGTTCTCAATTATCATAACATCGTTAAGCGTAGTTTCGTCCGGAACGGTTTCGTTAAAGATTAATCTTCCACCGTACTTGATAACCGGTGCTACCTGGAATAAGTATCCTTCCCCGTCAGGGAATTCCATATCAACTGAAAATTCATCCGTAAATGTTGTATCGAAGTTGTACTCAGTTTCTATATTTCTGAAACGTGTATTCACATATTCTGTCCCTCTATCTGTAACCTCTACATTTACCTCTCTTGCATTTGTCGTCAATTGGTTCGTAAGCAAAAAATAAAAATAATCATTATCAAGATGTGAAGAATCTATAAACATTCCAGAGTGAAAATTAAGAGGCTCGGTTGTAGTCGGAGTAAGTGCAAAATAATCCCCCTGAAAATTGCCTACATCACTAGATTGGTGCACGCCTTGACGCAGCATTAGGTAGTCACCTGTATAATCCAAAGTCATTAATATATTTCCAAGTTTGCCTTTCAGTCTTGTTGTGAGCTGCTGAACTTTGTTCCATAAAATATTAGGCGGAAATATCGGAGGATCACCTTCGGGTAGTTCAACTAGACCTTCAGTTAAATTATATAATGGCGGATTCCAATAACTATAATGTGAATAATACATCTCATAAAAAAATCCCTCTACTCCATGGGCTAATGATAACATAGTCTCAGCTCCAACCTCTTCCGGAGTAGGATGCATATAACCAAGACAGTGACCATCCTGATCTTTAGTACCCCAGGTTTGCAAGGTAACGAAAAAATCAGGTTGCTGTAAATGTGCCTGCTGAAGGTTTCGCTGAAGTCAATATAAAGTAAAATCCCTAGGTTTTGGCTCACAATCTTCAATATGTTCTACAAATGGTGAATACCAGAACATTATTTTCTTTGGCTGTGCTAATTGTTTATATACCGGCCAGGTATTATCTCCATCCCTGTTGTGGTCCCAGCCGGGGTACCAGTGTACAAGCAAATCAGCATTTATGTTCAATGAGTCTAAAAGAAACTGGACTTTTCTTAATGGTTCATAGCAATCTATTACGTGCGGCTCATCTATTGTACCGTAATATTTTAGTTTGTTATAAAAATTTATGTTCGCATTCTTAAAGTTTTGATCATAATTATATATGCTGTCAATCATTCTTCCAGGAAATTGCTTAAACCAACCATCCCAAATTCGCTCATCATATACTTCAATGTAATCAACAAACAACTCCCTGTTGCCGAGCCACTTTACTTTAAACTGAACCTTTGAGCCCGCATTGTAACCGGGTGAGTATTCTATTTCTTCAAAAGGTTGAGTTACTGATGCGGGTAAAGATGGATAGCTTGGATCTCCCTGGGGTAAATCAAAATATCCTATGTAGTCATAATTCAGCTCAAAATTATTGTACTCTGTGGTTAAGTCTTCCGTAGTTAATGTCTTAATAGCAGGTATACCCTGGTATTCAAGTACGGTTTCCACTCCATCTTTGTCTGTATTAGTTACCATTATTTGGCAAACTGGTAATGGTTCCTCAGAAGGTAAATCTATCTTCATCCTGAATACTGCTTTATAGGTAATCGGGTTGTTATTCCATCCGGGATTAGTGTAGGTATATCTTGGCCACTGCCAGTAATCTGGTCCTTTCATCAAAAACTTGCCTTCATTTATCGGATTCACCGGACCACTTGTCCATCCCGATATATTTCCTTCAGTATATTCAAGACCAAAATTATGTTTTATCATTACGTCTTCATCGCCGGGGTCACTGCCGGTAAATATATCACTTCCTTCTGCCTCCCATTTTGTGTATTTTGCCTGTGTAAAGTAGCTTATCCAGTCAATGTTCTCATCCCTCTTGGCATTAAATGTTGAATAAGGATACCCAACTCCCCCTGTTCCTGAATCGTTGGCTGCATATACATAACTGAATTGTGATAGACTTTCCAGATTGGGAGTTTGTGGAAATCCAAGATCTTTGATAGCGATCTGAAAAACCGAATTGAATCCACATTCTAATATCTGATCATAATTTTGCCTTTGTGTAATCCAGTTAACCGGAGGATGCATTGAATGTATGAAAGCACCCGAGAGAAACTCCGGTGGCTGCTGCTGCCCTTGCTGAGCAGAAATCTGAATAGTGCAGATTAGCACTGCAATATTAATCCTTCTTAACCATAGAAGGATTAAAAGAAATCGTGAAATATTTTGTTTCATAGTGTTGCCTCCGTTTATTGGACCATCCCTGCCCTTCCCTAAGGGAAGGGAATAAGAAAAGGCAGTTTATAATTTATGTGATTTAATTCCGCTAAGTCCCCCTTAGGGATTTAGGGGGCTTTTTTATTTCAAATAAATCATTTTCTTTATATCTGAAAAAACCGGAATGCCGTTAGGCCCCGGCTTTGACGGGTCGTTTTCATTCCTTACCATTATTTGATAAATGTAAATACCGCTTGCGAGATTCCGGACTTCGCCTGAAGGTAAACCGGAATGACTATTGCCTACTGCCGACTGCCTACTGCCTGCTTCCGTATTGAACTCCACCTCATAATACCCTGCCTCCTGTGTTTGATTAACCAGAACTGAAACAAGCTCTCCCTTTATATCATAAACGTAAAGCTTTACATAGCCTCTCTCTTTCAGTCTGTAGCCGATCTTTGTAGAAGGATTGAATGGGTTAGGGTAATTCTGGTAAAGGATATAATTATTTACCGTTTGCCATTCGCCTTTAACCGAAACGAGTATCACCGACACCTCCTCCGATGGATTCGATTCATTGCCTTGATTATCCACTGCTGTAAGCTTGAAGTAAAGTGATTCTGTGTTTGCAGGAATTAAATGAATGTAAAATGTATCAGTAAGTGAGGCAACAAGCTTGGTTGAATCTATCTGGAAATTTGCTGTCGTGTCCCTGTAAATATTGTAACGGTTGAAATCGGCTTCTGTATTCCGGTTCCAACTTAACTTTATAATGCTTGAATCAACTATTGCAGAAAGGTTGACAGGTGGTCGTGGTGGTAAATCAAGATAAATATAACTTTCACCGAAAGGACCACCATAAAGTCCTATGTCGCTTCTGCTGCTATCAACATCCAAAATGTTTGGGTCCCCTGCATCTATCAGAGGTGAATACTTCTGCAGATGAAAATCCATACTATCGGGATTTACTAACATAGGATCAACAAACAGATTCGTGGTATCAGGTGTAAAGTTTTCAAAGTTTATTTCGTTGTTCCACATATTGTTAAATCTATATGCTGGTGGTGTTCCACCCACCACGTCATAATATAAACCAGTTTCTGCGTTTTCAATATTATTGTTTCCTATTTCGGAACCTGCACCACTTATCCCTCTAGACCAATTACCCCATTTACCATAAACCACATTATTCTCGATTATATCTTCATATGAAAGCATAGCTACTGCACCATCGCCATAAAATAGATTATTTTTAAGTGTTGAAACCAGTCCCCAATCAATAAAACCACTCTCAAATAAATTTTCACTATCTACTGCTACAACATTGTTTGTATATGTTGGTGCCGAGATTATTTGGGAGACTAATCCGTCTTCTCTAGGATAAATTATATTTTCTTTGATGACTGAGCTGGCAAAAAAAGAAGTAATTCCATCTGTTACAGCAAGTATGATATTTTTATATACAAATGGTTTATTTTCAGATCCCGAAAAGATTATTATTCCATTATATGCTTCTTGGATTCTACAATTTTCAATTTTTGCGTTAGTACCACTTTCAATAATTACGCCGTTACCGTGATCAATATCATAAGTGAAAATTCCAAACCCTGATAAAAAACAACTATCAAATACTTCGATAGTATAAAATTCATTTACATAAGTAAATTCTCTGGAGTCCAGAATACAGCTATCCATACCTGCACCAATGAGTGTTAAGCCGGGTGTCATATCGACTCGCTCCTTGTAAACTCCGTTGGCAACGTAAATTGTGTCGCCAAAAACAGAGACGTTTATGCACTCCTGTATGCTGTCTGCTGCTGTCTCCCAACTTGTGTAAGGCGGTATACTCAAGCCGGTTTTGCTTACGTATCGGATGGTAGCAATTAAAAATGAAGAATTAAAAATTAAAAATGAGAGGATGATGAGAGGAGTTTTATAATATTTCTTATTTCTTTTGCTCATATTGCTGCCTGCAGGTTCATTATTTAATTAAACCAGTTTCAGGATCTATGCCCCGAATAAAGCTATGTGCAAAAGATTCCGAAACAGGTTCGGAATTACAGGTAAAATGTAAAAAATTATTTTCCGAAAGGCAAAAAGAGAATATTAGTATGGAGTCATGTCTTCTGCTTCTTCTTTGTAGCTGCAGGGAATAGAATGTTGTTTAAAATTAATCTGTAGCCAGGAGAGTTTTTGTACAGATTTAGATCTGTTGGCGGATCTCCAACGGCGTGCTGGTAATCTTCGGGGTCATGACCGCCGTAAAAAGTAAACGTTCCCCTGCCAAAATTCCCGTGGATGTATTTAACCTGGTCGGTCCCTTTTCTTTCTGCAAGAACAACAACAGAATTTTTAACAGTACTTCTGCGGAACATAGTTGTCTGCCCCATAAATCCCCTTATCACATTTGCATGGCACTGTGTTAACATCGTTGGTACCGGGTCGTATTTTGCAGAGAACTCAAATAAAGTAAAGTAATCGTTTTCAAAATTACCAACTTCGATCGGCTGGATATCAATATCGCTGTATTCGTATACGTAAGGATTCATTTCCAGCTTAAAATTTGTAAAAGCCAGGGTATTATCATAATTAAGCAATTCCTGTGCATTCGGGTCGGTAGCATCACCATCGTACATTGATTCGCAAATATCAACGCCGAGAGCAGAGAGGGCAATATCGTACGAATCGGTTGCAGAGCACATTGCAAAAAGAAATCCGCCTCTGCCCACATAGTTTTTAATTTCAATTGAAATTGCTTTCATCATATCGGAAACTTTTTTATACCCGTTCTGCTTTGCATTCTGCTCATAGCTTAGCTGCTGATCTATGTACCATTGTGCATTTGCAAAGCTTCCGTAAAACTTTCCGTACTGCCCGGTAAAATCCTCATGGTGCAAATGAAGCCAATCGTAGTTATCCAGATCGCCTCTCAAAATTTCATCGTTCCATATTTTATCGTATGGAACTTTTGCATACTCAAGTGCCAGCGTAACTGCATCGTCCCAGGGCTGGAACCCGGGCGGAACATAAACGGCAATCTTTGGTGCTTTCTCAAGCCGGATAACATCCATATTGTTTTCTTCACTCTGAACAAAAGCATAAACCTGTGCAGCATCCGAAAAAGAAATTTCATCAAATGCAATTCCTTCTAATCTGCATTCGGCGGCAATATCTTCGCTATAATCGATAAGGAAAGAACCATTCCGATAATTCAAAAGCCAATCGGCTTTATAACCCTTGGTTAATGCCCTGTAAGTTATTCCATACGCCTTCAGATGATCGGTCTGGTTCAAATCCATAAATATGAGCAACTTAGATTGAGGATAGGTACTGAAGGAAATAAGTGTGAAGAGATTTATTGTATAAATGATCTTGTTTATCATACGGTTCAAATTTAAAAAGTGTACAGGTATAAGGGAATAAACTAAATTGAAATTGTTAGTTTCTTACTTTTATAATATACCATACAACTTATACCCGGCACCTATGCTGACTTCTTTTCAGATTTCAGATAGATAGGCTCGGATCCCTTAATCACAACATCTTTTGTGATGATACACTTCCCGATATCTTTTTTGTTAGGAAGATCGTACATAATATCGAGCATAATATCTTCAACAATCGAGCGGAGTGCACGTGCGCCGGTCTTTTTAGCCATTGCAAGTTTCACTATTTCGCTCAGTGCAAAAGGATCGATTTGCAATTCAACCCCTTCCATCAGGAACAGTTTTTTATATTGCTTAATGATTGCATTCTTCGGATCAGTAAGAATACTTCTCATTGCCTCTTCGCTGAGTGAATGAAGAGGCGCAACTACAGGAATTCGCCCGATGAGCTCGGGGATTAAACCGTACTTAAGCAAGTCTTCGGGTTGTATGTACTGAAGCAGTTCTTCATCTTTGTTTTTATTCTGAATATCCCGTGTGAAACCCATTTTATTTTTATTGATTCGTGCGGCTATTATCCTGTCGATATCCGCAAACGCACCGCCGAGAATAAAAAGAATGTTTTTTGTATTTACATTTATCAGACTTTGCTCGGGATGCTTCCTGCCGCCTTTGGGCGGAACTCCTGCAACCGTTCCTTCCAAAATTTTCAGCAGAGCCTGTTGTACTCCCTCGCCTGATACATCTCGGGTAATAGACGGGCTTTCTGTTTTGCGGGCTATCTTATCTATTTCATCAATGTAAACTATTCCCTTCTGCGCACGGTCAAGATTGTAATCTGCTGCCTGCAGAAGATGAACAAGAACCGTTTCAACATCATCACCGACATAACCAGCTTCAGTAAGCGTTGTTGCATCTGCAATTGCAAACGGAACATCGAGAATCCGCGCCAATGTTTGTGCAAGTAAGGTTTTTCCAACCCCTGTCGGACCAATCAGCAGAATGTTACTTTTATCAATCTCAACATCATCAAGCTCAAAGAAAGCAGAGCGGGAGTTTATTCTTTTATAGTGATTATAAACCGCAACCGAAAGCACCTTTTTTGCTCTTTCCTGCCCGATAACGTGCTCATCGAGCAGTTTTTTTATTGCTTCCGGAGTATGTCTTTTATAATCCCTTGGCTTTGCACCGGAGTATGCAGCACGGTTGTTTTTTAATATATCCACACTGCTTGCAATGCATACATCGCAAATGTAAACATCGGGTCCTGCAATCATACTGCCGACTTCACTGCCGTCTCTTCCGCAGAAAGAGCATTTAACTATTTTTTGTCCTTCTTTTTTACTCATTGCCTAACTTGAATTTTTCATTAATATTTTAAGCTGTTGCCTTGCATCATCAGCATAGATTGAATCAGGGTAATCAGTCAAAAGCTTTTGATAATATTCTTCTGCTTTTACCTTATCATTAATTCCAAACTGATGAATTTTCCCGAGCAAATATACTGCTTTATCTGCATAAATATTTTTTATGCCCTCTGCTGCAATATTTTCAAAAGTTGAAACCGCTTCCGGATAATTATCATCAGCCAGCTTCATTTCGCCAAGCCTGAGCAGCGATATTGAATGCAGGACGAATGCCTGCGGGTTTTCAGATATCGATTTATAGATCATTGCAGCCTCAGAAAACTTTTGTTGTTCAGCCAGAAATTCGGCTTCGGCAAACCGTGATATATTTATTGAATCGTTCATGGAAGAATTCAGGATCAGCGAAAGCTCCAGTGCGTCGTTAGCTGAATTATCTTTAAGATTTGTTAACACCCCTGAGAGGATATCCCTGGCTTTATCAAGCTTCGATTGATAAAAGCAGATTCTTGCAAGCTTGTAGAGGGCACTATTCTTTTTATTGAATTGCAGCCGGCTGCTGTTCGATAGTTCCGTAATTATTTTTTCGGCTTCTTCTAGATTTCCCTGCATCAATGCAATGCTTCCCAGCTCAAAATGCGCCTCGGCTGCAGCAGGCGAAAGAGGAGATTCCTTCATTATAATGTTCAATAATCGTTTTGATTCTTCAATATCTTTTCTCAGGTAAAAATTAATTATTCCCGATCTTAGCAGTGCTTCGTATGCAGGCTCAGTATGTTCGTAGAGTTTAACAATTTCATCAAAAGCAGACAGAACCCCGGTAATCTTTCCGGATTCGTAGCCCAACATCGGAAAGTACGGCTTCCATAAAGGAAGAGTTTTTTCATAATCGCTGAAAAGTTCTGCTTCAAGGGATCTTGCGTAACCGAGCTTTGCTCTTGCCAGCTGTGGTGATTCCGGGTACAGCCCGATTATTTTCTTGTAAACTTCTGAAGATAGATCAAATTGATTTTCTTGTAAGAGCAGGTCGGCATAACGGAACAGTTCATTCCCGCTGCCTGACTGTAACCTGTCGATCTCGAGATATAATTCAAAGGCTTTATCAAAGAATTTTTTTTCAGTATACAGGCGTGCCAGCAGAAATTGAAGACTTAGGTTTTCATCGTTTGCATAATCCTCAACAATCTTCAAAGTTTCATCAAGTGCCGCCGGTTTGGAAATGTATTCAAAAATTTTTATTTCAACGGCAGATAGCTGACCGGGATCATTTATAAGAATAGTGCAATATTCTTCTGCTGCTTTTGCAAACTGCATAGTAAGCACATAAAGCCGTGCAAGATCATAAGAAAAGATATTCTTATCTGCCGAAGCTGTTCTTCCTCTCTCATACAGGTCTATAGCTTTTTGAAAATCCCTTCGCTCCAGCACGTAATCTGCAATTACCCTGTATGTAATTGCATTTGGGTCAAACTTTTTAAGGGGTAATTCCCAAATTTCATAAGCTTTGGTTTCATTGCCCATCCGGTGATACGCAGCACCCAGCATCCCGTAAGCAGAAACATCATCCGGGGCATCTTTTATCCTTTTTTCAAGAATATCTACAGCGGCTGCATAATTTTTAAGCTGGGTATAAACTCTGTACAATGAACTTAAATACTGAAGGTTTTGCGGATTGGTCTGATAAAGCGATTCATACAACTTTACTGCATTTCCGTAATCGCCCGCCTGCTCGTAGCTTTGAGCAAGCGATAACTTCATTATATCATCCTGCTGAGCAAGCAGCATATGAATTGAAAAAAAAGAGAATATCAGAATTAAAACTTTGTTCAACATATAGCAAAAAATACTAAATATTCAGTCGGTTTCAAGCCCAATAATCAAATACGGGGGGCGGTTGCGACCATACAGGGATTAAACAAAAGTTCATAGGATATCTCAGAATCGGTTTATTTAGTTATTTTTGACACTATGAAAAAAGTATTCATACTTGGCTCAACCGGCTCGATAGGTGTTAACTGCCTGAATGTTATTAATGACCTGGGGAATGAATTTAAAGTTACCGGGTTGACAATAAATTCCAGTACAAACCTGCTTCTGGAACAGATTGGTAAATTTAACCCGGAGGTAGTTGTTGTAAGAGACGAAAAATGTGTAAAGAATATTGCCGGAAGAGTACAGAAAAGCTGCGAACTCTTAACCGGTGAAGAAGGTTTGATTAAAGCTGCTGCAGAATCGGATTACGATATTTTTATTGGTGCAATGGTTGGTTTTGCAGGGCTCGCACCAACGATAGAGGCAGTTAAAAGAGGGAAGAGAATTGCCCTTGCAAATAAGGAGACCCTGGTAGTTGCAGGTGAAATTATTACAAATCTTTGCAGGGAGAATGGATCGGAGATTATCCCGGTGGATTCTGAGCACAGTGCAATTTATCAGTGCCTTGTCGGAGAAAATTTAAACGAAGTTGAGAAATTAATCCTTACTGCTTCTGGCGGACCATTTTTAAATAAGGATAAATCGTTCTTTGAATCCGCCACTGTAGAAGAGGCTCTTAATCATCCCAATTGGAAAATGGGCAATAAAATCACCATTGATTCCGCCACGATGATGAACAAAGGTCTTGAAGTTATTGAAGCACATTGGCTCTTTGGATTGCCTGCCGGAAAAATTGAAGTAGTAATTCACCCGCAATCAATAATTCATTCTATGGTTCAATTTGTCGATGGTTCAATCAAAGCCCAGCTTGGTTTACCGGATATGAAGCTGCCAATTCAGTATGCTCTTACTTTCCCCGAAAGAATGCAGAATAGTTTTGAAAGAACTAACCTGCCTTTGATCGGGGCTTTAACATTTTTTGAAGCTGATCCTGATAAGTTCAAATGTCTGCAGCTTGCATTCGATGCTCTGAATACTGGTGGAACGGCTGCCTGTATATTAAACGCAGCAAATGAAGTAGCCGTTAGTAAATTTTTAAATAAACAAATAAAGTTCTCACATATTCCCTTGTTAATAAACAAAGCTTTGGATAAAGTTGAGAAAGTTTTTTCACCTGATTTGGGAAAAATATTCGAGTGTGACAAGGTTACCAGGGAATATGTGGCGTCACTAACTTAAAATGGAGAACATTCTTTAATGGACTATATAATTTATTTTGCAATTACAATTGGAATACTGGTATTTATTCACGAGCTGGGGCATTTCCTTGCTGCCAAAGCTTGCGGAATGCGCGCAGACGTTTTCGCAATCGGATTTGGAAAAAGACTTTTCGGATACAACAAAAAATCAGGATTCTCTTTCGGAAATCTTCCAAAAGATTTTGATGGTGAGGGAAATACAGATTACAGACTTTCTATGCTTCCTCTCGGCGGTTATGTTAAAATTGCAGGAATGGTTGATGAAAGTTTCGATACTGAATTCGCAAATAAAGAACCACAGCCGTACGAATTCCGCTCAAAAAATTTCTGGCAAAAAACATTTGTAATTTGTGCTGGTGTTCTTATGAACCTGCTGCTTGCTTTGGGAATTTTCTGGGGCGCCAACTTCTTTAAAGGCAAACCGGTTACAGAGACAACTTTAGTTGGTTATACGGAAAAGAACAGTATCGCTGATTCTCTCGGTTTTATGACCGGAGACAAAATTCTTTCTGTAAATAATGAACCGGTTGAAACCTGGGAAGATATCAGAACCGGAATATATGTCAATACTATCGGTGAAGATTTAAATATTGTAGTAGAAAGAGCAGGCATTCAGCAAACAATCTTTATTCCCCGCAATAAAATTCCGGATCTGGAAAAAGAAGGAGAATTTATTTACCCAAAAGGATTACGGCCTTATGTAAATGCGGTTGATCCGGGTTCGCCGGCAGAAATTGCTGGTATTAAAACAGGCGACATCTTCCTGTCAATAAACAACGAGGATCTTTCTTCTTACAAGCAGCTGGTTGCAATAATTTCTGCAAATGCAGGTGTTGAACTTCCGGCAGTCATTAAAAGAGGAGATGACACTCTCTCTGTCGCAGTAATTCCAAAAGTGAATGGCAAAATTGGCATTGGAATAACCGAAACCTTTGAAGGCAAAATTGATTACCGTACCTTTGGATTCTTCGAGTCCTTCTACTATGCCGGTGCCGATATAGTTAGTTACACCAAGCTTACCTTCAGTGTTGCAAAGAAAGTAATTATCGGCGAAGTTGAGTTCGGTAAAGCATTCGGAGGTCCTGTAAGAATTGCACAGCTTGCTGCAAAGTCCGCAGATGTCGGTATTGAAGGATTTCTTTTCTTTCTGGCAATTTTGAGTTTAAGCCTGGCATTAATAAACATCATGCCCTTCCCGGTACTTGACGGCGGGCACCTGCTGATGATAATTATCGAAACAATTACAAGAAGAGAAATACCGGTTAAAGTTAAAATTGCAATCAACAACACCGGCTTCGTTCTGCTTTTACTGCTGATGGCGTTTATAATTTATAATGATATACTTTCGTTGTAGCTACCAGCATTTTAATTAATCACAGAGGAAGCAGCTAAAACCCATCTATCATTTTATACTACCTGCCGTAAAAATTTTTTATTCCTCCTTTCTATCTCTTAATAATTTTGATTTGAAGCCAACGCCCCGTAATCAGGGGCTTGGTTATCTTAATTTGAATAAGTTTATATTTGATGCGAAAAGAGAAAAAAATACCTTCAGTTTTACAGGATTCTGTTAAAGGGCAACAGCCAGCAAAAGAAATGAAACTAAGCCGCAAACAACTTTACTGGATCAGCCAGGTTACCGGCTGGTTCTTTTTTATCGGGATAAATCTGTTCATTATCTCCTCGTTCGAGGAAATTACCTGGCAGAGAATTTTGGTGTGGATATTTCTCGGCATGCTTGGAATTTTATTCACACATATTCTCCGCCTGGTAATACGTAAAAAGAACTGGCTCAACCTTCCGCTCAAAAACACAATTCCAAGAGTTTTAATTGCAAGCATAATTACTGGAATAATTATTTATGCTCTCGTTTTTACCGCAAGCTATCTTGCCGGAACATTCAGACAGGATGAATACAATATCGCCAGAGTGATTGCTGGAATTACAAATACAAGCATTCTCATACTTCTCTGGAACCTGATATATTTTGTAATACATTATATGGAAAATTATAAGAAGAAAGAGATTGAATCGTTGATATGGGAAGCTGCCGTAAAAGATTACGAACTTAAAACTCTGAAGTCGCAGTTGAATCCGCACTTTATGTTCAATGCGATGAATAGTATCCGTGCATTGATTGAAGAAGATCCTGAATCAGCTAAAGTTGCAATAACAAAACTCTCAAACATTCTCCGTTATTCTTTGCAGATGGAAAGGATGGAAAGAGTTCCGCTTGAAGATGAAATTGAAACGGTGAAAAATTATCTTGATCTTGAAAGAATACGATTTGAAGACAGGCTGAAATACAAACTTGATATTGATAAAAGCACTCAGAAAATTGAAATTCCTCCGATGATGATTCAAACTCTTGTTGAAAACGGAATCAAGCACGGCGTGGCTAAAAGAACAGAAGGCGGAGAGATTCAATTAAAATCAAAAATGCTGACGACATCAAATGGTTCAAAATTAAAAATTGAAATAAGAAACAGCGGACACTTCAGCGAAGAGCAGTTAAAAAGCTCAAATGGATTTGGAGTTAGCAATACCAAGCACCGCCTCAACCTGCTATTCGGTGATGACGCACATTTTTCCATTATGAATGAGAACGGTAATACTGTTCTTGCAGAAATTGAAATACCAGTTGGAACAAGTCAAAACAATTAAGAGGGAAATAAAATGAAAGCTTTAATAATTGACGACGAAAGATTAGCACGCACAGAATTAAAAAGATTGCTTACACCTTTCAAAGATTTGCAGGTCGTTGGTGAAGCAGTAAACGCCGAAGATGCACTCGAAAAAATAAACGAGCTGAAACCCGATCTGATTTTTCTTGATATTCAGATGCCGGGCAAAACAGGATTTGAACTGCTGGAAGAACTCGACAGTGTTCCGACTGTTGTGTTCACCACTGCTTATGACGAGTACGCCCTAAAAGCTTTTGAGTACAATGCACTCGATTATTTACTAAAACCAATTGAACCAAAACGACTCGAAGAAACAGTCAACAAACTGATTGAAAAAGGAAGAAAAAAAGTCGCCAAAGAAACCGATACCGAAACTCTTACAGAAAACGATCAGGTTTTTGTGAAAGATGGTGACCGTTGCTGGTTCGTAAAGCTGGAAAAAATCAGACTGTTTGAATCAGAAGGAAATTATGTGCGATTATTTTTCGAAGACAACAAGCCGTTAATTCTGCGGACGCTTAACTATCTCGATGAAAGGCTTGATAGCAAAGTATTTTTCCGTGCAAACAGAAAACACATTATAAATCTCAAATGGGTTGATTCAATTGAACCCTGGCTGAATGGTGGCTTGCTCGTAAAGCTTAAAGATGGACACAAAGTTGAAGTTTCCCGAAGACAAGCAGTTAAGTTTAAAGATATGCTTAGTCTGTAGTTTTTATTCTGTCATTGCGAATCCCGACGACGAGTCGGGATGAAGCAATCTCAATTACGATGGAAGATTGCTTCGTCACTGCGTTCCTCGCAATGACAAGCCGGGGCTTAATTAAACAACTCCCACGCTAAACCGAATTTGATATTTCTTTCCGGCATTGGGTAATATGGAGTTATGTAATAATCGTTGCCGAACAAATTCTCCCACTGAAAATAAAAGATCGCAACTTTCTGTATTTCACCAGCTAAGTTGAAATCGAGTTTGTTGGTGGGTTCAACATTGGAATTGCTTAGCCACCAATATTCTGACGATTTGATTTCCCCTATATAATAAAACTTAAAACCAGCCTTCAAATTCAGGTTATCATTGAAGAACATATCGTTGACATAGAGTCCGCCGATGAATTGCCATTTTGGAAGAATCATTCGCGGCTCATCTTCTATGTTAAAGTAGAAAGTGGTGTTAGTTTCTAGTAAAAGAATCCAGAGTTTATAATTTAAAATCGTTCCCAGACCTTCGTTTTTCTGTGAGTAAGAATGATAATATTCAGGTCCTCCAGACCAAAGAGACTGGTTAAAATATTCATTGCTGAAGTACTTTAGATCAAACACTAAATTGAAATTTTTATAATTAAAACCGCCCTCAATTGCGGGAACCTGATCACCTAATTCATACACTTGTCTGATTGAATAGCCGGCATAGAATGAAAATTCATCCACCAAATTGTATTTCAAATCCGCACCCAGTCCATTGTAGCTGTAATCCGTAAGTTCACTGTAACCATCTTTGTAGAATATTGATAGATTTAGCTTTTTATCAGAAGTATGCAAAGTTATCAGACCACCAAGATTGTAAAATTCTTCCTTAAAACTGCTGGTGTTATAAGTGGAAATGTAATCAAAATCTGTTTTTTTATAATTACCAAATAACTGCAAAGTTAAAAAATCATAAGTGTAATAATAATTTAGAGCTGCACCGTACGATTTACTTTTATTGTCACTTTTATAATCAATACTATCTCTAGAATCTCTGTATTCATTAAGACTATATCTGTAATAGATAGATAAATCCAACTGAGAATCATCAAAAGGTTTTGCAAGTATCC
>CAZXGJ010000023.1:0-46909 GCA_964639955.1 uncultured Ignavibacteriaceae bacterium | reverse complement strand
GAAGCCGAAAAAACATACCAAAGCTTGTTAAAATATTATCCTGATCATCCGGCAGTCAGGTTTTTCCCTGTAATGATTTACTGGTGGAAAATTCAGATTGAACCTGAAACAGAAAAATACGATGAAATATTCTTTGAAAAGATAGATGAGACAATAGATTTCTGTGATGAGCTGCTGGATAAAAATCCTGATAATGCAGATGCACTATTTTTCAAAGGAGGAGCAATAGGTTTCAGGGGCAGGCTTTATGTAAAAAGGGAAAGCTGGTTGAAAGCTGCTAACGACGGAAGGGAAGCTCTGCCGATAGTTGAACAGGTTTATAAGCTCAATCCTAAAAACACCGACGTTCAGCTTGGCTTTGGAATATATAATTACCTTGCAGCAGTTATTCCGGAATCCTATCCGATTGTAAAACCTTTAATGATTTTTTTCCCCGAAGGAAATAAAGAGTCAGGTCTTAAGCAGTTGAAAAATGCTGCAGCGAACGGAAAATACGCCAGGTACGAAGCCCGATACTTCTTAATGACTGTTTATAGCATGTTTGAAAAAGATAATACATCTGCAATGATTTACTCTAACCAGCTTGTAAATGCATTCCCCGATAACCCGGTTTTTGAAAGATGGCGAGGAAGAATTGCCGTACGTCTTAACGACTGGCCAGCTGCCGATTCAATTTTCAGAAGCGTGCTTGCAAAAGGAGATAAAAAATTACCCGGCTATAATAGTTCTTTCGTAAAAAGAGAAGCGTATTATTATATAGCATATAATTATAAAAATCTTGGTAAGAATGATTCCGCCGTGGATTACTTCAAAAAGTGTATTGATATATCGAAGAAGATAGATACAGATGAGGAATCCGGTTTTCTGGTTAATTCAACTCTTTATATGGGAACATTGTACGAAGCATCCGGAAAATATGAGCAGGCGCAGAAATATTATGAGGAAGTATTAGATATGAGGGAATATGGAAATTCTTATGCACTTGCAGAAACAAATCTTAAAAGAGTTGAAAAACTTAAAAATCAAAATAAATAACGAGTTAATTGTTTGCTTTGGTCTTAGGAAGATGTCTAATTAATAAACTGCAATAAATGGTAATAATAAACTTCACTTTCAGGTTTTAACATTTATTTGCTGCTGCTCAATCCGGCTTCCCCGCCTGAAGAAAATCAGTGAAGACTTTACAATAACAAATTTGCAGACCCGCCGAAGGCAGGCGATCTAACAGATGTTTATTTTTATTAAGATTACTCAAGTTGATCGCTTAAATTTTTTGTTAATTAAAAAACCGTTAAAACGGTTAGAATAATAATACCAGGTTTTCAGTAACCCACGACTTAAGTCGTGGGTTAATAAAAGAAAAACCGAATTGTTAACTGTTTTAACAGTTTACCAAACCAAACGATCAACTTGAGTAAGGTTGAATAGATAATTACAATTCAAAGGTACTTTTGGGTCAACATTTTATGTGTGGTTTTAAAGTGCAGTTGAGAGAGTAATCCTGTGAAGCGCTCCTACTAATCCCAAAGAAGAGTATCCGTAGTTAAACTTGTACTCTGAAATTGTAACACCGAGACCGCCGTTGAATCCAGCAATCCCTGAACTGTTGCCTATCTTGAGATCGGAACGTCGTTCGTTGTCATAACCAAACTGAAGTGTAAAAACCCGGCTCAGATAAAATTCCGCACCAAGCGAAAACCCTTTAAAGTGCTGGTAAAATTCATCGCGGTCATCATTAAGCCTGTGAAAGTCGAGCGATAATCGTACAGGAAGGTTCTCCAACCGTTTGGAAACCCCAACAACAATATCAAGAGGTAAATCTTCTTTGGTATCGATATAAGATGAAATCTGGCTTCCGAGGTTCAGTACAGATGCACCGATGTTAAGCATCATCTCCGGGAATTCGTAATGCACTCCAAGGTCAACTCCTATTGCGCTGGAAGATGCATCGGCAATACTTGAGTAAATAACTTTTGCATTGGCGCCGTAATAAAAATTTTCCTCAAATGTTCCAGCATATCCAAGCAAGAACGCAAGCTCACCGGCACCAAACTCACCTGTTACATTTCCAAATTCATCAGCTTCTTCAAAGTTGCCGTAGTTTATATATTTTATAGCCGCACCAAATCTTCCGATATCGTTAAGCTCTGTTGAAAAAGCAAGGCTGAAAAGGTTTATATCCATCAGATGCTTTACGAACGAAACAGAAGCTGGCGATTCTTCAAGAAAATTCAAGCCTGAAGGATTGTGAAAAATTACCTCAACGTCGTCATTATTTGTAACGTAGCTTCCGCCGAGTGCGCCTGCGCGGGCACTCATATCTAGCCTTAAAAAATCGTAGGTGTTCTGGCTGAATAATTCTGCCATGGGAAAAACACAGAGCAATAAAAGAACCGAAAACCTTTTCAACTTAAAACTCCTTTAAATTTGCTGAACCTATTTAATCATATTAAAAAATAAAGGCAAGGGGAAGAAGAGGGGATATTTTAGATTCTCGGATTCCTGCCTTTACTGAAGTTACAGCAGGCAGGTCGGATTTCGAATTTTGGATTCAGGAAGCGGATCGATTTGTGCTCTGCAATCACTTAAAATTTTGAATGAAATACAAAAAAGTTTTAAGATTCTCATCTTACCTTGAAAGGAAACCTTCAACAATTTAGATTTGTTCAGTAAAATAAAGAAATAAAAAAGTGAACGCAGTTAAAACAGTATTTTTAGCATCACAGACTGCTGCCATTATCCAGAAACAAGCCACCGGAAGAGCTTGATATAATATTTCATTCTCTCCATATTAGCATTGCAATGCTGAAAAAATTTACACTTATGCAATTCCTGTTTCCTTCTTCAGTTTTCCTGCTGCTTCAAGGATTCGCTTGTGCACAAACGCTTACAAACTTGGAATTGCTGTACCACTTAACAGATTCCCTATCAAAACAGATCATCTGCGAAATTCCGGAAGCGGAAGATAGCCTGGTTCTTACTCTTAGCCTTGGGGAAAGCTATTCAGTTTTTGCGAATAATATCAAATCATCTTTTATAAAATCGGGAAAGAAAATTCTCGACAAAGCTCCGGGTGAATTGATTGTTCCGCACGTTGATATTGTAATTGAATATGCTGGAATCGAATACGGGGAGATGTTCAGGGACGGATGGTTCGGTCCACATTTCGTTCAAAGGCACGCAATGTTAAGCGGTAATTACATACAGATATTTTCCGGAGGAGAGATTAGAAATTTCACACTGGAAACAACTGATACTGTTAATGTTGATGGAATCAAATTTTTAGAAAACGAATCATTCTCCTTCACGAGTGGCAGCCTGCCCAGCGAGCCGTTTATCTCCGGCTGGGCTGAACCTGTAATTGCGATAGGAACCGCTGCTGTGATCATTGCCATATTCTTCTCGGTGCGCAGCAAGTAACCCAATTTTACCTTTGAAGCAACTTCATTTTTGGTTAGCTTTGAAACCAAATTTTACCATTTTTAATTATTAATGATCAGAAACTTTTTTTTAACCGGTGCTGTTTTAATTGCTGCTTCAGCCTGCAGCTCTTCTGTAAATACCCTTGAGATGGGTCCTGAAGAAAGACTGCAGAATGCAATCTCTCTTTACCAGGAGGAAGACTACCAGGAAGCTGCAATAGAGCTGGAAGCTTTGCTTTTACAATACCCGGGCAGCGTTATTGTAGACGATGCCCAGTATTATCTCGGCATGTGTAAATATCAAAGAGGTGAATACATTCTGGCTGCGTATGAATTCAGCAAGCTTATAAAGAATATGCCCGCAAGCGAATTTGTTCCTGTTGCTCAATTTATGCTTGCCGATACCTATTACGAGTTGTCTCCGAACTACACCTTGGATCAGAAATACACTAAGAAAGCAATTGAGGAATTCCAGGCTTTTATAGATTACTTTCCTCTGAACGAGAAGGTAAGCGAAGCCGAACAAAAAATAAAAGAACTTAATGATAAACTTGCAAGAAAAGAATTCGATACTGCTGTTATTTATGAAAAGATGGATTATTATAATGCTGCAATTAAATATTATAATATTTTAATAGAAACCTATCACGATACTCCCTACGCTCCCAAGGCGATGTACAGGAAAATTAATCTGCTTATGGAGAGGGAAAGGGAAGATGAGGCACTGGCTGAAATGAAAAAATTTTTAAAGCAGTATCCAGAAGATGATAATTTTGAAACCGTTGAAGAACTTAAAAATTCTCTTGAATCAAAACTGATCGGAAATTTTTCATCTAACTAATGAATAAACAAAAGAAGGTAAGTGAATCGCAGGTTATTATGACCGAACTGGTGCTGCCTAATCATACCAATCAGCTTGGAAATTTATTAGGCGGGCAGCTGATGCAGTGGATTGATATTTGCGCTGCTTTAAGTGCCGCAAAACATAATAACCGTATCTGTGTAACTGCATCGGTCGATAAGCTGAATTTTCATCATCCCGTGAAGCTTGGGGATGCTGTTACACTCCTGGCATCCGTTAACAGGGTGTTTAACACTTCTATGGAAGTAGGTGTAAAGGTTTTCGCTCAGTCATTTAAAGAAGAAGGGAAATTAAAACACACAAATTCGGCTTATCTTACTTTTGTAAGCGTTGATTCAGAAGGTAAGCCGGTAAAGGCAACAGAGGCTTTGCCCGAAACTGATGAGGAAAAAAGAAGATTTAAAGAAGCTCTTACCAGGAGAGAAGAACGCCTTAAAGGCAGATAACCGGATTACTATTCCTTTTCTATTTTTTTTAATCCTGCCGGGAATAATTTTTCCCCAGATTCCGCTTGACGGCTTTTGTGCACTTAATTCGTTTAAAACCTCAGTTGAATATCAGAGAACTGCTCCGGCAGATCTCGACGGCGACAAACAGGATGAAATTATCCTCTTTTCACCAGGCCTGAAAAAAGCAGGAATACTTTCCTGGCTCACAAACGGAGGTTTCGCAATTAAGGATTATGATATTGAATTTGAACTTTCTCAGGTAAGATTTTTAAAGGATCAGAAAATATTCGTTTGTGCTTCAAGAAAGAGAAAGCTCGTTGCTGTTTATAATTTCATTCTTTCTTCCCCGCCTGAATTAATAACTGCTATCAGTTTTGATTCTTACCCGGAAAACATTTCTGAAGCGGACATCAACGGCGACGGAAAGCCAGAGATTGTGGTCTCTGGTGCCGGGTTTGACGGTCTTTCAATTTTATATTTTGAAGAAAACCGGCTTGCCGAAAAGAAAGTTCTTAGCGGAGAAAGTCTCAGCAATGCAGTCTTTACCGACTTAACTAACGATGGCTACCCAGATATTGCTGCTTATAATATTATCAGCAACAGTATTGAATTTTTATATAATAACACACGCGGAAGATTTAGTCCCGAACGTAAAATTAATATAACCGGTAAAATTGATATTCTTAATTCGGCAGATGTTAACAGTGACGGCTTTCAGGATATATTCTTTACAAAAGGAACAGACCTGAACATACTTTACGGGGATTTTCAATCGTCTTACAAAAAGAAAAAAGTTGTTCCGCTTAAGTATAAACCTGATTTTCTAAAATTTACCAGCTGCAACAATGACGATTTTTTTGACATCGCGTATTTAAATACAGCAGCAGGAACTGTAAATATTTTATTCGGGAGGGATGGCAGTACATTTTTCAATGAAATCACATATACTATTGTGCATTCGCCGCTGCATCTGCAAACATTTAATATTAATAAAAAGAAAAATTTAATTATTTCCGGTGCTGACAGCTGCATCAGCACAATCTCCTTCGTCAATAATAATTTTAGTGCATTCGATCTTGTGCCGGCTGTTGATGCAGGCTTTATACATAAATTTGATTGGAATAACGACAGCATAACTGATATTTGCTTTATTGATGAAGCTGATAACTCATTAAAAATATTACTGAGAGATATTAAAGGCATTCCTTCGGTTTATTATCAAAATAAGCTTGCCGAAGCTCACGGAAAAATACTGGTGGACGATTTTTATAAACAGAGAAAAACTTTCTACTGCTATTCTGAAGATCGGCAGCTAATAGAAGCCCTGAGATTTAACTTTAAAACCAATAAAGGAATTCTTCAGCAATTATACTCGCCCGGTAAAATTAAAGATGTGGTTGTACAACGTGCGGATAGCAGCCTTGTTTACATTTATGTACTTTATGAAAAGTTAAATAAACTTTATATCGGGTCTTTCGAACACAGAGAGCAGAGCGTAATATTTAAAGAATTTCCTTTCATCGACAGGGCGGTAATATCAGCGGGATTATTTTTAAATAATGGGATTGGTACTTTTTACTGGAAAGCTTCTTCCGATTCTGTTTTTCTGAATGAAGCTAAAATTAAAAATGGCAGACACGTTTACCGTGGTATCACAGGCATAGGTAAATCGGATAGCCTCCGGATATCATTAATTAAAACCGGACCGACGGTAAGCAATAATTCATCATTCATAAGTCTTGTTAATAATGCTGTAGAAAGTTATTTAATTAAATTTAACCGGTATAGTTACAGCATTATCAGGCCATCTGATAAAAGATCGGTATTAAATAGTATTAATGGTAATCAATTTCTTTTTGATAAAATCAATTCGGTTGATAAAGAACGTCTGTTTGTTTATAATTCTGATCAGGGGTATTTAAACGAGCTGAAAGTTTCGAACGACGGTAAAACTTATAGCTTCAATCGAATTTTTAAATCTGACGATATTAAAAGCTATTTTATTGATAAATTCAGGAACGGAATTAATCATCTTATTTATGCTAACAAAAAGAAAGGCTGCATATCAATAGTCCCATTGAAAAAATAAAATTGTTTTTTCTTGCTTTGCTGCTCATTCCTTCATTAAACGCACAGGAACTTCAGACAGGAAGGCTTGATTCACTTTATTTTAAATTCCTTCAATTAACTGCACCGGAACTGTTACCGCAAACAATGCAATCCGAAGAGTTAACACCTGCAGATAGAAAATGCGGCTTCGGATTAGTCAACCAGGTTCAATTGCAGTTTGAAAGGTTTTCATCAGAACAGAAGTTAATCTTGAAATCTCTTTTACAAAGACCAATTAAACAGGCAACGATGGTAAGTCCTTCAGGTTTTTTCCGGATTCATTATGATTACACCGGCAGTGATACACCCGGCTACGATAATTCACTTTCTGTTGATGAAAATGTTCTGCAGGTTGCTCTTGCATTGGATTCTTCGTTCAATTTTGAAGTGAATTATCTTGGATTTTCTGCTCCGCCTTCCGATAATGGTGCCGGAGGCGATGACCTGTATGATGTTTATATTGATAACCAGGGCGGAGGTCTTTATGGTTATACTGAGTGGGAGAATAATGTTGGCCCGGTTAACTGGACTTCATTTATGGTTATCGATAACAATTACACAGGTTATTACAGCACCGGGCTTAACGGGATGAAAGTGACTGTTGCGCACGAATTTCATCATGGCATTCAAGTCGGCAATTATTCTGTTGAAAACAGCAATTCCCCTTTTAGAGATGATGATATTTTCTTTTATGAGCTTACATCTACATCAATGGAAGAGTTTGTTTACGATGATGTTAACGATTACTACGCATACATCCCCGATTATTTCAACCATCCTTACCGTTCTCTAAAAAATCAAAGCGGATATAACCTTGCACACTGGAATATATTTCTTCAGCAGCTCTTTGGTTTTGAAATTATAAAGGAACAATGGGAACTTATACCGACACAAAGTGCTGCTGCAGTTATAAACAGTACACTTTTTTTCCGCTCAACATCTTTTTCCCGTGAGTATAACAGGTTTGCAGTATGGTCGTACTTTACCGGCTACAGGACTGTTCCCGGCTTATACTTCGGGGAAGCTCAGTATTACCCCTTAGTAACTCCATTGGTTAAAATTTCCTATCCTCAGTTTACATTTGCCGAAGTTGATGCAGAAACGGCTTCAAATAATTACGTAAGATTTGCAGTTACAACTACAGGTGACACTCTTTATGCGGTAGTAACTAACGGTGATGTGGAAGCTCTATTAAATACTCCTCTGGCTTCATTTTCCTTTAAATATACTTTATTCAATGATGGCGCCATTGGAATGCGAAAGCTTTCAGAAAACTATTCTGCTGATTTTGATGGTGCAGACAACTCTGTGTGGTCTGTTTCGGAAATATTAAATGATGTTATTGTGCTGGAAGATACAATAAAGCATCCGACGCCCGGCGAAATAAGTTATGCTTATCCTAACCCATTTAATTATAATTCCTATTTTTTGTCTGTTCCGCTTATCTTTTTTCCGTTCGATGCAGGTACAGGAGAAGAGGCAGATTTTAATGTTTATACAAGCGGTATGCGCCTGGTTTACAGCAGCGAAAAAACCATACAAAACCTTCCCGGAAGTAAACGCGGCATAAGCTGGGATGGGCTCGATAATGAAAAACAGAAGCTCGCTTCCGGTGTTTACATTTATGTTATTAAGCGGGGAGACGAAATTGTAAAAGGAAAAGTTGTAATCTTTAATGAATAACTACTCAATCCGGTGCAGAGAACTTTCCAAATCTTTTGGAAGGAGATTAATTTTCAAGGGAATAAATTTAAACTGGGCAGACCAGGGTATATTCGGCTTCTCGGGTCCAAATGGTTCCGGCAAATCAACAATTGTCAAAATAATAGCCGGGCTAACTTCCCCGTCTTCCGGTAAAATAATCCATAATATTTCAGGTGGTGAAATTATTTCTGAAAAGTTGCACAACCATATTGGTTTTGTTTCACCGTATCTCGTTCTATATGAAGAATTTTCTGCGTGGGAGAATCTGAAAATTTTTGCAAAAATTCGTGGAGTTGATTTTAATGATGAAAGGGTAACTCAATACTTAACTAAATTCCTTCTTGAAAACAGAAAAAATGATTTGGTGAAAACTTATTCCTCAGGTATGAAACAAAGACTTAAATTCATTTTTGCACTTATGCATTCTCCCGAAGTTCTGATTTTTGATGAACCGACTTCTAATCTTGATGAAGAGGGAAAAAAAGTTGTATATGAAATTATCCGTGAAGAAGGTAAAAGCCGGATTGTGATTATTGCATCTAACGAAACAAAAGATTTGGAACTTTGCAGCGAAATCATATTATTAGAGAAATATAAAGGCGGATAAAAGTCAAAATTCAAGAATCGAAAGTCAAAGAGTATAGTAAACATAAACTTTTAGCTTTTTACATTAGAATTTAATAATGAAACCATATGCACTTTTTAAAAAAGATTTTCACTCGGAACTCCGAACCCGTTACGCAATTAATTCACTTGCGATGTTTATTATAGTTGCCATAAGTGTGATTCTTTTCTCAATAGGCAGTGAAACAATTACAGGAAGCCTGACAGCCGGATTGTTCTGGGTGGTAATATTTTTTACGGCAATGTCCGGCCTGGCAAGAGCCTTTGTTTCTGAAGAGGAAAGAGGAACTTCACTTACCCTGCAACTCATTGCTTCGCCCTCAACAGTTTTTTCAGGGAAACTATTATTTAATTTAATACTTGTCTTTTGCATGAATTTCATAGTAGCAATACTTTATTCTGCATTATTTGAAAAATTCTTAATATCAAACTTTTTCCTTTTCGTGCTAACGTTTATTTTTGGCAATATCGGGCTTGCGGTTTCATCCACTATTATAGCAGCAATTATTGCAAAAGCAGGAGCAAAAGGCACTTTATACCCAGTGCTCTCGTTTCCGATTTTATTGCCTTTGATACTTACCTGCGTTCAGCTAACTTTGTTCTCATTCGACGGCATAAGCTTTGAAGAAGCCAGGTTTGAACTGGCAATTGTTGTTGGTTACGACGTAATTATGTTTGCTGCATCTTATATGCTGTTCGATTTTATATGGAAAGATTAACAAATTTCTAAACTTTATTAGTTTCAAAATAAATGATCTGGAAAGTTTTCTTATTTCTGCTTCTTACATTCGTTTCAATTGCAGGAATTTCATTTCCAATTGTCGAGAATCCCGTTGCCTGGTACGAATTTCCTTTAATTGCCGGTTTGGAAGAAAATGCCAAAATCATTTTCTTTCATGTTCCCACTGCCTGGCTAACCGTAATTGCATTCTTAATGTCTACAATATTCAGCTTCAGATACTTAAGAAAAAAGAATCTCGACGACGATGCTAAAGCTTATTCTGCTGCACAGCTTGGAATGATTTTTTGTATTCTGGCTACAGTAACAGGAGCTGTTTGGGCAAAATTTGCCTGGGGCCAGTTCTGGAGCTGGGATCCGAGGCAGACGAGCATATTTGCGCTTCTATTAATCTATGGTGCTCTGTTTGCCCTGCGCTCATCAATTGAATCTGAGGATAAAAGAGCTACTCTTTCAGCAGTTTATTCATTAATAGCTTTTGTAACCGTTCCTTTCTTTATTTTTATTATGCCGCGGGTTATGAAAGGATTGCATCCCGGCTCGGCGGACGATGTAAACGCCGGTCCTGTTGTAGATTTTCAGATGAATTCAAGTATGCAATTGATCTTCTTTCTTTCTATGATTGGGTTTACAATATTGTATTTTTGGATGTGGAAAGCTGGGTATAAATCAATTATTATTAAAGATAAAATCAACAAAAAATTAATAAAGGTATAGCATTGGAACAATTTCTTGAAAAAAATGCCATTTACATTGTAATGATAATTGTGCTTATTGTCTGGGCAGGCATTTTCTTTTATATGCTCGCCCTTGATAAAAGAATTAAGTACGTTGAAAAAGAATTAAACAATCAAAAGATTTCTGAGTAGGAGATAAAAAATGAAAAATAAATATGTGTTCGGTGGAATTATTATTGCGGTCTTTCTTGTTTTGATGGGTTATTTATTTACTCAGAGTAATGTTGAATATGTAGACGATTTTAATAAAGTTATGTCAACTGAAAAGACTGTTAAAGCAACCGGAATCTGGGTAAAGGAAAAGAATTACGAAATAAATCAGGATGAAAAAACATTTTCTTTTTTTATTGCAGATGAAAAAGGAAACGAAATGAAAGTAATTTACGAAGGTACAATTCCAAATAACTTTGAAAGTGCAACCAGCGTTGTGGTTACAGGCAAATATCAGAACGGATACTTCCATGCAAAAGATATTCTGACTAAGTGCCCCAGCAAGTATGAGGAACAGAAAACCACCTCTTCTTCACTATAATTGATTTAAGATTTTAAAATAGGAATCGAGGATTTTATGATAGGAAGTATTATACTCACACTAGCACTTGCATTCAGCATTATTTCTATGATAATGTATTTCCTTAATTACCGGGGATACAGCAACGCTGTTAATTATGGAAGGATTGCTTACCATGGTATGGCAGTGCTGGTTATAGTTGCCTCTGTTCTTCTCTGGCAGGCGATTTTAACTCATCAGTATCAATACAAATATATTTACGGCTACAGCAATAACTCGCTTAAAACCGGGTTCCTGATAGCTTCATTCTGGGGCGGGCAGGAGGGAAGTTTTATGCTCTGGCTGCTGCTTACTTCAATTGTGGGGATAGTTCTTCAATCTTACACTTCCAAGAGAGGCGATCTTGAACCAAGAGTAATGGCAGTCTTTACTCTTGCTACTTCATTTTTGCTGGTAATGGTTTCACCCTGGTTTAAAAATCCATTCGAGTATATCTGGGTTGAACCGCAGTTTTTAAAAATTGAGCATCTCAACTCACAACTGTTTAGTCTGCCGTTTATACAGCAGTTCTTTTTTACAGACCAAAGTTCCAACCAGGGTTTTATCAGGATAGATTCTGAGTTTGTATCGCTGCTAACACAGTCCGGGTATGCAGCTAACCAATTTATTATTGATGGCAAAGGCTTGAATCCGCAACTGCTTAACTTCTGGATGCAGATTCATCCACCAATTTTGTTTGCGGGTTTCTCTATGGCAACTGTTCCGTTTGCATTTGCTATTGCAGCTTTGATGAAGAACGATTATCGCGATTGGGTTAAACAGGCATTCCCATGGATGCTCGCAGGAATGGGAATACTTGGCCTTGGAATTATGCTCGGCGGTTACTGGGCTTATGAAATGCTTGGCTGGGGAGGTTACTGGGCATGGGATCCTGTGGAGAATTCCAGTCTTATTCCATGGCTTGTCGGTGTTTCCGCAATTCATACTTTATTAGTACAAAGGAAAAGCCAGGCGCATGGCGGAATCGGCAAATATGCTAAAACAAATTTGATTTTAAGCGTGATAACTTACGTGCTGGTGCTTTATAGTACATTTCTTACCCGGAGCGGCGTACTGGGCGATGCTTCAGTCCATTCGTTTGTTGACCCGGGAATGATTGTATACCTATTCCTTATATTTTTCATCGGAACATTTTTGCTGCTTGGAGTTGGTATGATTGCATTCCGGTGGAAGACTCTTAATGAAAAAATTGAAGAACCGGAAGGTATTTTAACGAGGGAACTTGCACTCTTTACTGCAATGATCGTACTTATTGCATCTGCAGTAATTATTCTTGTGGGAACGTCAGCACCGATATTCGGTCAGTCGGTTGATACTGCCTTCTATAACGAAATGCATCTTCCGCTGGCGATAATAATTATGTTTTTAAACGGCCTTAGTCTTTTAATTAAATGGAAAAGATCGGACACTAAAGAAGTAATTAAAAAATCTGTTTATTCGGTTACCGGTTCAGTTGTTTTTACGCTGCTGGTGGTCTTCATCGGCGGTGTAAACAATGTTATGATAATATTGCTTTCGCTTACAACTGCTTTTGCATTGATGATAAATCTGGATATTGCCATTAAGATTGTAAAAGGCAATCTGAAAATGCTCGGCGCATACGTTGCACATACCGGTATTGCGTTATTTATACTCGGGGTAATTGGTTCGGCAGTATACAGTGATCAGGTTGATATGAAACTTGAAAAAGGAAAAAGCGCTTCTGCATTCGGTTATGAAATGACATTTAGTGAAATCTACCCGATCGAGAATAACACAAAGTGGGCATTTAACATTAATGTAAAAAAGGGCGAAGCAGAACACAAGATGACCCCTGTGATGTATATGAGTGAATTTAACAACAGCCTGGTAAGAGAACCTGCAATCCTTAGTCTTCCGGTAAAAGATATTTACCTTTCTCCGCTGGGTTATGACCCCGGAACTCAAAACCAAAATAATCAAACTTCACATAATCATATTTCGCTTGAGAAAGGCGGCTCAGCAGAATTTGATGGTGCAAAAATAACTTTCGAACGGTTTAACCTTGGTGAGGGAACGATGAAGGCGATGAGTGAAGGAAAGGATTTTCAAATGGGGGCTGTGCTCAATATAGAAAAGAATGGAAAAACATCCGAAGTTGAACTGCTCAGAAAATCTGTAAGCGGTAAAGTGGAATTCACTTCTTTCATCTCGGAAGAAATGAACCTGAAAATTGATTTGTTAAATCTTACTGCCGGGAATGTTGAGCTTGGTCTTTCGAAAGCCGATGGAACCGCTGAAGTTGAAACAAATACACAAACTCAAAGCAATGAAGTGCTAACAGTAACTGCAAGTATAAAACCATTCATCAATCTCGTTTGGGCCGGAGTTGCAATTATGGTTGTCGGGTTCTTAATTTCGATGACAAGAAGGCTGAAGGAATCAATGATAGTTTCTTAGCAAGTTTCAGAGTGTATGGTTTCTGTTGCCCGCTTTAAGCGGGCTTTTTTTTTGAACCTATCTGCCGCTGACATAAGGGAAGTTTTTAATAACCGATTCAGAAAATACAAACTCCATCAAATCCGGATCGTCCACCATCCTGTCATAAAAAAGCTGGTTTGCACCGAAGAGTATGGTTTGGGCATTGTATCCCAAGACTCTTAAATAAGCAGCCATGCATGCACTTAGTTCGCCTGTTCCATCGTAAATTATTACAGGATTATTTGCTGGCAAAGTCTGCAGGAATTCTGTACTTCTAAGTTCAAATAACGGGTTAGCCATATAAAATATTGCTTTCTCGTGATGACCAAGTCCGGCAAGTGGGCCGTAATTCCGGGCGTTATAAAGCCGGCCGTTACTACCATAGCAAACCAGGTAATCATTTGAAAAATAAACCAGCGAATTTCTGAATTGAGCTTCATCATTAAATCCTTCAGAAATTATATTCATAATTCTTTCTTTTATCCGTTCTTCAATTGGAGCGTTCGGGTCCGGAAAGAAGACATCCGGCAGATTTGAAAAATCATTTTTTGGATTATGCTCGTTAATGTAATAAGCAATCTCTGGATCGTTACCCAAAGCATTAAGCCATTCATCTGCAAAATCCTGGTGCCAGGCAGCCATTCCGAAATGTAATGTATAAGTATTATCAAATCCGGTTAATCTCAGCAGGCAGGTAAAGTAAGAAGATCCCTGACCGTTCTTATCTATTATGACAATCTTTGGTAAACCATTTCCTGAATTCAATTCAACGAAATAAAATAACGAATCAATTGAAACATTCACTGCATTTTCAATATGACCGGATAAAAATTCCGGCTCAGGTCTTATATCAATCAGCAGGTAATTGTACAGGTTTACAAAAACTTCATCTGCCTCAATTAATGCAGGTGCAAGATTGCTGTTAGGAAAATCTCCCAGAGATTCGAAATAAACCAGCATTTCCGCAACAGGATTTAAATCTCCAGTAAGCGGAGGATTTACATTATCATCGATACAGCTGATTAAAGCTGCTATTGCAAGGCTGGTAAAGATTATAAAATATTTGCTCATTAATTTTTTCATCATTAATTCACGTTAATTGCATCACCGGGAGTAACTCCGACAAACATCCCTATGACTTTATCCCCCTGAACATTCCATTCAATAACACCGCCGCCCTGTATAAACGGATCGGTTATTTCTCCGCCCGAAGTTCTGCTGTAAAAATAATCTCTGAATGAGGCATCGAATGAATATACCTGAATTATTTTTTGCCCGTTGTAATTCGGGTTTGCGGCTTCATCGGGTAGCGTTCCCGTTCTTACATTTACCGGTTGATTGATCATATTGGATTCAGAGGTAATTGAAAAGAAATCATCTGACTGCCCGGCAGAAGTTCCGGTTAAGATCCAAAGTGCGCCATAGACTTCGTTGAATTTACTGATGAGGTCAGCTTCAAGATAATTTTCAGAGGAAATAAAACGTACAGCTGTTATCTCCGGTTTGTAAGGGATAATAGTTTTTCCGTAGATAAATTTATCCTCCTGTTCAGCGTAGAGTTCATAAACCTCGCCCTCTTCAACATAGAACTCGTACTTTGGTTTGTATAATCCGTCTGAAAAGTATAAAAGAGGAATTACCTGCACTTCATTTTTAACAAGGTATGCAGTTATATTTTTAAGCTCTGCCTGCTTTATATCATACGGAATACCAAGCGGAAGAGTTTTTGTAAACCTTACACCGGGGAAAATCTTCCCGGGCTGTATTTCAGCCTGGACAACAGTGTATTCAATAAACAATGTGTCGGGGCTTATAATCTCTTCATTCTCGCAAGAAATAAGTGTAAACAAAATGAAAACTGATATGAATTTTATTTTCACTGAAATTTTCATCTAAAATTTAATAACAATTCCAATTGAAGGAATAAAAGGAAAGAGGGATAATCGTTTAAGAACCGGAACCAAATCACCGTTTTCATCTGGCTGCAAAACCACATACTGGGCAAAAGTGTTATGCCTGTTATAAACATTGTAAAGGTTAATGTATGATTCAAAATCTGCAGTGAACATCCTGAATGAATAATTCAGATTCAGATCGAGCTTATGATAATCCGGAAACATTGCAGTGTTTGTACCAACAAAGTTAAACTGAATTTCTCCTTGACCACCGGTTGCAATGGGATCAAAAATAAACTGACCCGGAGGCAGTGTATATCGCTGCCCGGTTGCATAAATCCATGTTATTCCAAAACTAAGATTTTCCAGCAGCTTGTAAGTAAGTACCAGTGATACATCATTCCTTCTGTCGAATTTTGAATAATACTTTTCCCCGCCATTCAGTTCATCGAATTGACGAACAGACCAGGAGAGAGTATAACCTATCCAGCCGGAAAATCTTCCTTTCCTTTTATTAAGGAAGAATTCCACGCCGTAAGCTTCACCCTGCCCTTTTGTGAATTGGTCTTCGATGGATTGGGCAAACGGATTTAGCTGCGGTGCATTTTTAAATTCATATATATTTTTCATGTCCCTGTAAAAGCCTTCCACGGAGAAGAGATAATCCTGATTGAACCAGTAAGTATCGAAACCGGCAACATACTGGGTAGAATGGCTTGGCTGAATATTTTTTGTTGAAGGATACCACAGATCTGTTGGAAGAGTAATATCGTTCCTCACTATCAGGTGCAGGAATTGATGAGCGATTGCAAATGCGCCTTTAAATGAAATGTCGGGTGTGATGTTGTAAGCCGCAGAGATCCGCGGTTCGAAACGAAAGTATTTCTGATTATCGAAAAAATAAAACCGCCCGCCGACATTGGTGAAAAGACTATTAAAGAATTGAGATTCATCCTGAATATAAAGTGCAGCTTCAGTGGAAATAATATCCGTGCCTGCATAAGGATCTTTTTCAAGCGCATCATTGTAAATATCGCTGTACAACAAATTGTAGTTGTGAAGGGCAATATCGAAGCCTGTTTTAAGCGTGTGATTTTGATGCCATTTTATCTCAGCATTCTGACGAAAATAAAAATCAATAAGATTGGGATTTGAAAAATAGGTATAGGATGTAACCGAATTAGGGTTCAAGCCAATTTTGGAAGAGAATTCATAATTGATAAAGCTGAGAATTGAATTCAGCAGAAGTGATTTTTGATTTACCTGGAGCCAGTTAAGACTAAGATTAATATTTTTCCATTCAATGTCATAATCATTATCAACTGCATCGGGAGGACTGTAAGCATTATCATAGCTGTACAAGCCGCTGATTGAAATAATGTTGCTCTCGGACAGGATATAATTTATTTTGCCATTTATATCGTAAAAGTTGTAACGCGGAATGTCTGTGCTTTTGTTAAAATTGTTTTGAATAAAATCATAATACATAACTCTTCCCGAAATCATGTATGTGGAATTTTCTCCAATGGGTCCTTCGAATGCGGCAAAAGAATTTATCAGCCCCAGCCCTACAGTTCCTTTCTCTCTTTCTTTGGTTCCTGACCGAAGTTTAATATCCAGTACACTTGAAAGCCGGCTGCCGTATTCGGCAGGATATGCACCTTTGATAAGCCTGATGTCACTAACAGCACCAGTGTTAAAAGTACTGGCTATGTTTCCAAGATGAGCAGGGTTGTAAACGATCACACCGTCAATCAAAGTTAGTGTTTGATCTGGTGAACCACCCCTTACATATAAGCCGTTGGAAATATCGGATGAATTATTAACGCCAGGCAGAAGTTCAAGTGTTTTAAATAAATCTACTTCGCCGGAAAGTGTAGGCAGCCTGGATAACAACTCCGGTGAGACATCTATTGTCCCGGTCAGGGTTTCCTTTTTACGCTCTCCCTCAACAACTATTACTTCTAATTCAATTTCCTCAAGAGTAAGCTCAATCGAAAATGTTTCACTTTGACTTGAGGCTGATATAATTATTTCGGAGATGTGTGTTTTGTAACCAAGATGCCTTACAATAAGAAAGTAATTGCCTTCGGATAATGAAGGAATTACATAATAACCGAATTTGTTTGTAGCGGTTCCTGTAAGTGGAGGTTTTTCGAAATTCAGGCTGTCTTTATAAAGAAGCAAATTTGCTCCCACGAGAGCTTCCCCGGTAATAGCATCAGTAATAAAACCGGAGATAAAATAATTATCTTCCTGAGCAGGAGTATTTACGGAAACCGGAATCAGCATTCCGAATATTAACCACAGAAAGTTTTTCACCAGCAAAGTGAAGATGTTTTTAAAATTTACTGCAGAGAGTTAAGTAAAATTAATTCAAGAATCAACAACCGGGTTCATTGCTTAACTTGATGAATGTATGCTTGCAGAAGAGAGTGCTGTATTAGCTCGCTAATGATGCGCTTTAGTAAGACTGAATGATTGAATAATAAGGGGAAGACATCCGGCAGCTTACGGATGTCTTCTCTGAACACTTGTTTATTTCAACAGCATAAGTTTTTTCACAGAAGTAAATTCTCCTGCTGTAAGTTTGTACAAGTAAATACCGCTTGACAGATCGGAAGCATCAAACTCAATCTCATAACTTCCGGCTGGTTTGTAATCGTCAACAAGAGTTGCAACTTCATTTCCGAGAGCATCATAAACTTTTAATGTTTGCCAACTGCTGACTGGCGACTGCCAGCTGATAGTAGTACTTGGATTAAACGGATTAGGATAATTCTGTTTTAACCAGAGCTGTCTGGAATTCGGGTTTTGTTCTGAAATCTCAATTGACGACGCTCCTCCTGTATCCAGTAAAAATGCTTCGTTCAGACCGGTAGCAGCATTAAATCCATAACCGGTAATATATCGTCCATCGGATGAAATGCCTGAAGCGAAAATTAAATAAGATCCGTTTGTCAGCAACCCCGAAAAGATTTGATTTAAGTCCTGCATACCAATACTTTGTATCCATCTGAAAGCCCTATACTCGTTACTGCTGTTATAAGCCCAGCCAACAATTATTGACCCATCGGATGACAGGTCTGTAGCAATACTCTCATTACCACCAAGTGTGCCCAGATCTTGCATCCCGGCTGATGTCCAGCGGAAAGCATGCTTCTTTAAGCTGATATCTTCAGCCCAGCCTGCTATTATTGAGCCATCATTTGAGACGTTTATTGCCTGCCCGTCATCACCACCTAATGTACCGAGATCCTGCATTCCTCCGGTTTGAGTCCATCGGAAAGGACGAGTCAGGCTACCGGAATTCAAAGCATCACCAACTACTACAGAATCATAGCCGGATATAGCCAATGATTTGCTGGCATTTCCTCCGAGCGTACCGAGATTCTGTATTCCACTGCCTTGCGTCCAGAGGAAAGCGAAATTATTTCCACCAATTTCTGCAGCCCAACCAACAATTTCAGAACCATCGGTTGATACTGCATTAGCTATGCTGAGATAATAATTTCCTCCAATATCCTGCATACCGCTCAATTGTGTCCAGCGAAAAGAATGGGTATTTAAGCTACTGTCCTCAGCCCAACCAACAATAACGGAACCGTTATTGTTCATACCGAAAGCTTTGCTTTGGTTTCCGCCAAGTGTACCAATATCTTGCAGACCATTGATCTGGTTCCAGTAAAAAGCCCGGTCTCTTCCAAGGTTATCCTCAGAATACCCGGCAACCAAAGAGCCGTCATCGGATACACCGGTAGATGTGCTATAGCTGCCGCCAAGCGTGCCAAGCCAGGTTAAGTTTTGTGCAACCGATGTTTCCGCTGCGATTATTGGCAGGAGTATACTCATTATCGAAACTAACAAGATTAGATTTTTCATTTTTATTTACGCTCCTTTGAGAAAATTGAAAATTCATTTTTTCTGCCTTTAATTCTTTCTGGCTTTATGTTCAGCATAGATCTTTAAAGCCGAGTGTTCATAAATATTTCGAAATTCGGCTTAAGGTAGTTTATTGTTCAGGAAAGGTCGGAATTTCCGAAAACCAAATGTTATCCTGAACTATTCAGGCTTGTTATTTAACCAGTAACATTTTTTTGCTTTCAATATATTCTCCTATGTTAATTCGGTAGAAGTAAATCCCGCTTGAAAGTGATGATGCATCAAACTCAACCTCATAACTACCTGCTGGCTTGTATTCATCCACTAATGTTGAAACTTCATTTCCCAATACATCGTAAACTTTTAATGTCGTTCGTAGAGACGCATCGTGATGCGTCTCTACAATTGGAATTGTAAAATTTATTTTTGTAGTTGGATTAAACGGGTTAGGGTAGTTTTGGCTTAAAAAGTAATTATCAGTTAATGATAAGTTTTTGTCATTTACACTTGAAGGCGGACTGAAAGTTGAAAGAATAGTCCCGCTTGTTCCAACAGCGTATACAATATCCTGATCAATCATTTTTATTCCACGCAGAATTTTCGTTGTCAGGTTTGGTACCTGAGCCCAGCTTGTACCGCCGTTTGTAGTTTTAAGTATTGTACCGAACCATCCGGCAGCGTAGCCGAGATTAAGGTCAAAAAAATCGACCGATAAAAGCCAGGCAGTTGTACCGGAATTGAGCAGAGTCCAGTTATCTCCTCCGTCTGTTGTTTTGATAATCGTTCCATCAAATCCAACTGCATAGAATGTATATTGATCAACGAACTCAACTGCAGACAAATGAGATGTGGTAGGGCTGATAAGCTGTGTCCAAGTTACCCCCGCATCGGTAGTTTTTATAATAATTCCGACCTGACCAACTGCAATTCCGGTATTATCATCAATAAACCTGACACTGAATAGCTCATTCAAAGTGTTTGAGTTTTGCGGAGTCCAGGTTTCTCCGCCATCGGTCGTTTGCAAAACAGTTCCCCCGGAACCAACTGCATAAGCAATATAGGGATTGAAATAATAAACAGAATTAAGGTTTGCAAAAGTACCGCTGTTTTTTACTTCCCAGCTTGCACCACCGTTTGTAGTTTTAATGATTGTTCCATTCCAGCCAACTGCTATACCAGAATTATTATCTATAAATCTAACCGATACCAGGTAATTGTTGGTTACAGCAGTCTGCTTTATCCAGTTAACACCAGCATCAGTGGTTTTAACAACTACGCCTAATGCACCAACTGCATAACCAACATCAGCAGATGGAAAATGAAGTCCGAAGAGTGTATCAAAAAATCCCGAGGAAATCAGCGACCAGTTCGAACCGGTATCGGTGGTTTTAAGAATGGTTCCGCTAAAGCCGGTAACCAACCCGCTTGATTCATCAGTAAAATAAATTGAATAATAATCTGAAGTCGAACCTGTATTAAGGGAATTCCAATTATTTCCGGCATCAATTGTTTTAATAACAACACCGGATGCACCGGAAATTAAAATAGTATTACTGTTAATTATATGAATGGTATAGAGTGTAACTGAAGTCCCTGAATTCAAACTTATCCAGTTGACCCCGTTATCTACCGTTCTTAAAACCGTTCCGTTATCACCAGCGGTAAAACCGGTATCAGAATGTGTAAAGAAAATGGTTCTTAGTTCAGCGGTTGTGCCTGAAGATAATTGATTCCAGTTTGTTCCTCCGTTGTCTGTCTTTAAAATAATGCCATTAACTCCGCAGACATAACCGGTGTTTTGATCAGAGAAATTTATATCATCAAGCCAGATTGAAGTACCGGAATTTTGAGATAGCCAGCTATTACCTCCATCGGATGTTTTTAAGATCGTCCCGGATTGTCCGGCTGCAAACCCAGTATTAGCATCCAAAAAAGTTACCGACTCAAGCCATGCGGTCGTTCCCGAATTAATTTGACTCCAAGTAACTCCGCCATCTATAGTCTTTAATATTGTTCCATTTTCACCAACTGCATAGCCGGTTAAAACATCAGTAAAGAATACATCTTCAAGTTTGAAGGTCAAACCAGATTGCTGAATTACCCAGCTGCTTCCACCATTGGTTGATTTTAGTATTGTCCCGCTTTCACCAGCTGCATACCAGGTTTGAGCAGCTGCTGCAAAGATGGACCATAAACTGTTGCCCTGCGGTAATGGATTCTGCCAATGCCAATCTGGCTGGGCATTCAATCCAATAAAGCTGCAAAGTGTTAATAAGAGGAATATTATTCTGTTTAAAGTTTTCATTTTTGTAACCTCATAATTATAATTGGATTATTATTGAATGTATAATGTTTAGAAACAACATAAACATTTCCCGGATATTCGGCTAATATTCAGTAAGGAGCCTCCGGACTTACCCGGAAGATATAAGTATCGAATTTTGATCATTGTAATACACCCGATGAATTAACTGTACTTACAGTATTGCTGCCGGCTTGGGATTGAAGTCCTGTGATAAAAATATTTCCCGAGTTGTCGGGAACAATCTTTTTTGGACTGTAATACGTTATTTAATTATCGCCAGGTCTTTAAGCCCACTCAAGCTGCTAAGCATATAAACCTGCCGTGAAAGAGTTCAAGATTAAATAGGTCCGAAAAATTTTCATTTCTTAATTCTTTTCTGAATTATTTTATTCCTGGCTTTTTTATTTATAGAGGTACATGCGTAAAAATCGGGAGAATTAGCTCATAGTAACTATTAAAGAAATGATTTACAGGTAGGAAGTTAAATCTTCAGCGGGAAGTTATTTTTTGGTCAGGTTTTTAAGGTTTTCGTTATAAATAAGCATCTTTTCTGTCTCCTGTTTTTTCTCGTATAGTAAGATTAAATGCTGGAGGAATCGTTCGATGTCTGGTAGTTCCATTCCCACAGCATTTTTACCGTTTTCATAACTGCTTAAAAGATATTTTTCAGATTCAATCAAATTATTTTGCCTAAGCAGGCATGTACCCAGTTCCCCCTCTGTTGTATAGATTAGATGATGTCCTTCGGGGTAAATCTTCTTTCTTATTGATAGGGATTTTCTAAGATTCTTTTCTGCTTCTGTGAAATTCTTTCTTTCAGTTTGAGTTTTCCCAAGCCAGAAATAAATGTTGCCTACCCAGGAATGATGTTCAGGAAGAGATTTTCTTAATTGTTCCATTGCGCTTGTTAAATAATCTTCCGCCTTTTTATAATTTCCTTTTTTAAATTGAATAACACCAAGGTTATTAAGTGCCAATCCAACATCAGGGTGATCTTTTCCTTTAAGAGTAATTTTTAATTCGTAAGATTTTCGGAAGAATTTTTCTGCTTCGTCAAATTCATTCTTATCCGAGTAGACAAAAGCAAGATTATTATATGTAGTGGCAACTTCCGGATGATTTTCACCAAAAAGCCCGGTGAAGATACTTTGTGCTTCAAGATAGCATTTCTCTGCCTCTTCGAGTTTATGTAAATAGTGCAACGTTATTGCAAGATTATTTAAGATCGAGGCCGCTTCTCTTTGCTCTCTGCCATATTTCATTTCTGTAAGTTTAAGAGCTTCCCTGAGCATTGTTTCAGCTTCATTGTAATTACCTAAATCTGATTTTAATAGTGCATAATCATTCAGAATTGTAACTTTAAACTGCTGGTTACCTTCTACCGGCCTTTGTATTATTGATAAAGACACATTATAAAGTGAGTCAGCAAGTTTTAAATCACCTATCCAATGATAATAAAGTCCAAGATCATGCAAACACAAGGCAGCTTCTTTGCTTACCTTACCATATATCTTTTCATTTAACTCCAGAGATTTTTCCAGTTGGATCTTTGCCTGCTCATATTTCCCAAGATTTGTTAAAGTATTTCCGAGAGTTCTTCTGATATCGGCTTCAATTTCGGGTTGATCTTTCAGCTCGGTTTCAATGTCATCAGCAGCTTTTTCCAGAATATCATAAACCTTTACATCTCTGCCGAGTTCATTTGGATCAACTGCAGACAACATTCCCTGTAAAAATTTATTCACACGTTCATACTTCTGGTTTTCGATTCTTGCCTTGTCTCTTTCTTCAGAAGCCACATTCGCCTGCCAGGAAATAATTATTACACTTGCAACCAGGAACAGAATAAACGCAACAGAAGAAATGAAACCAATTTTATGCCTCTGAATAAATTTTGATAGCCTGTAACCGGCAGTGTCTTTCTGAGCAATAACAGTCCGCCCGGCAAGATGACGCCTTATGTCTTCAGAAAACTGTTCAACAGAAACATATCTTCTTTCCGGATCTTTATGCATTGCCTTCATAACTATGTTATCAATATCTCCGGTAAGATTTTTTGATTTTACCTGAATTGTAACGCTGCTTGATTCATTTAGTTTCTCGCTCGGTTTGACAACTTTCTCTTCGGTTATAATTTTGCTGATTGCAACAGGTGAAGTGCTGGTAATCTTGTACGGCTGCTGACCTGTTAAAATCTGGTACAACAAAACCCCAAGCGAATATATGTCGCTTGCTGTAGTAATCTTTTCACCTTTAATTTGCTCGGGACTTGCGTACTCGGGGGTAAAATGCCATAAGCCTGTTCTTGTTAATCCATCAGAGACTTCAATCTGGTTTTCATCCAGAAGTTTTGCTATTCCAAAATCAAGCAGCTTTGGTACCCCGGATTTTGTAACAAGTATGTTACCAGGTTTTATATCGCGGTGAACTATAAGATTCTGATGTGCGTACTGAACGGCAGTGCAAACTGTTCTGAAAAGTTCTAATCTTTCAGTCAAGTTTAATTTATTCTGATCGCAGTATTCAGTAATCGGTATTCCATCAATAAATTCCATTACAAGGTAGGGGAGACCATCATCAGTCTCACCACCATCGAGCAGACTGGCAATGTTAGGATGCTGCAGGTTTGCAAGTGTCTGCCTTTCTATTTCAAAACGCTTTAACAGGTAATCCGTGTTGAAACCAAGCTGCAAAATTTTTATAGCAACTTTCTTTTTGAACTGTTTATCATCTCTTCTGCCTGAATATACTATGCCCATTCCTCCCGCACCGGCAATTCCTTCAACCAGGTAAGAACCTATATGTTTGCCAATATAGGAATTTGAAGATTCTTCACTTTCAGTTAGTGGTGTTGTTAGCCGGATTTCCAGAAAGTCATTTTCGGTCTCATAAATTTTAAGAAGTGAAATAATTTCTTTCTTAAGTTCGGTATTCTCACCGCATCTTTTTTCTAAATAAATGTACCTTTTCTCCGGTGGGAGCTTAATCACTTCATCAAAAATATTCCTGATTAATTCGAAGTTTTCTTTATTCAATTCTAAAAAGATTTGATTAATTAGTTAGTTTGAATTTCCCTGTAAAGCCAGGCTTTGGCAAAATTCCAGTCGCGTTTTACAGTTGCAGGCGAAATGTTCAAAACTTCTGCAGTTTCTTCAATGGTAAGACCGGAAAAATATCTCAATTCTACAATTTTACACGATCTTTCTTCTACGTTTTCGAGTTTTTTCAATGCTTCGTCAAGTGCAAGAATCTGTTCATCCGGCTCATTCGAAATTTGCGGTGTATCCTCCAGTGAAATTTTATCATTACCGCTACCTCTTTTCCTAGCTTTTCTTTTACGTGCGTAATCTACAAGTATTTGGCGCATCGATTTGGCAGCCACACCAAAAAAGTGAGCACGGCTCTGCCAGGATATTTCCTGGTTGCCTATAAGCCTCAGATAAGCTTCATGAACTAACTCCGTAGTTTGGAAAGTATGCTTTTTATATTCGTTCCGTAAGTATTTAGATGATATTCTCCTCAGTTCATCATAAACCAGCGGAAGGACTTGTTCAATTGCAAGCTCATTTCCATTGCTGATTTCATTTAGCAATCGCGTAATATTTTTCGATGTGTTCTCAGGCATAATGAATAAACGATTTAAATCAAGATAGTAAATAGAAAGCAAAAATGGAATAGCGTTTTAGTTTCTATTAGCAGCTATTTATATCGGCAATTTCGCTTAAAATAAAAAACCCGGCAGGGCCGGGTTATATGGTGGTTGTGGTTGAGTCGAGATAGGAAGTCTTGTTGCTTACTTAAAAATTTCTTCGTTTATAAATTTCCTCCGTAACAATTTATGATGATTTTTTTTTGTGAATTATTCAATTTTGAAGCTCTTAAAATCAATTCAAATGCCATACTTAACGCCTGCGTCTGATGTGACGTTAAATTTTGTCGTATTACTTTTATCTGGTTTATTATTGTTTTATCCAAAACCATATTGATGTTTTATGTTTTTTAATGAGAATCTGAAATGATACAGAGAAAAAAGTTCCTGTAATAACTTCTAAACTGATGTTAATTGGGTAAATATTTTGCAACTTAATCCCTGATGTTTTTAAGTTGACGGCAGATATGTCGCTGATAATTAAAAGTTTAATATTGCTTAGTTCTTATAATATTTGGCCTTGGGAGCTCAATAGATAAATATTTAAAGTAATTTATAATTGATAGGCTGGAATAAGCTAAAGAATTTATAGAGATTAAGGAGATTACAAATCTTCAATGAATTCTTGACAAGCAATAGTCGGGTAGTTAAATTTAGCCCTCAATTTTTAAAGATTCCGCAGTAGCTCAGTTGGTTAGAGCACCTGACTGTTAATCAGGGTGTCGCAGGTTCAAGTCCTGCCTGCGGAGCCATTGCCCCGAATGTTTCGGGGTTTTGTATTTTAAAGGAAAACTTTGAAATCTACTGAATTACCAGCAAACTAAAAGATTTTCAATGAATGAATTAAAAACCGGAATAGTATACGACGAAATCTTTCTTAAACATAATCAGCCCGGTCATCCTGAAAATGCAAAAAGACTGGAATCGATTATGGTAGTATTGAAGGAAAAAGGATTGCACAACAAAGTTGAATTTGCTAAGACCAGGCAGGCTGAAATTAAAGAAATCTTATTGTGCCATTCTGAACAATATGTTCTGTATCTAAAAACCTTTTGTGAAAAGGGTGGTGGTTACCTCGATCCTGATACTTACTCAAACGAATATTCCTTTAAATCTGCTGCTGTTGTATTAGGAAGTATTATTGATTTAACAAACGCAGTAATTAAAGGTGAATTGAAGAACGGATTTGCTCTTGTTCGTCCGCCGGGGCATCATGCACTTTCAAATAAATCAATGGGGTTTTGTTTGTTTGGAAATATTTCAATTGCCGCTACAGCTGCTTTGATTCAACCCGGAGTAAATAAAGTTGCAATAGTTGATTTTGATGTTCACCACGGAAACGGAACGCAGGCGCTTGTTGCTGATAATCCGAACATACTTTTTATTTCAACTCATCAGTATCCATTCTATCCTGGTACAGGAAGTTTGAGAGAAATTGGTAAAGGAGAGGCAGAGGGAACAGTTGTTAACATTCCCCTGCCGTCTGGTGCAGGTGACAGTGCATTCAAATCAGTTTACGAAAAAATTGTAGTTCCTTCTCTGGATAATTTTAATCCGGATATGATTTTGGTATCAGCAGGATACGATGCACACCAGGATGATCCACTGGCCAACCTAAGCTTAAGTTTAAGTGGATTCAATTGGATTTCAGGAAAGCTGGTTGAAGCTGCAGAAAAAAAATGCTCAGGTAAAATTATCTTTTTTCTGGAAGGAGGTTATAATCTTAAAGTATTAGCTGCCGGAGTTACTAATTCAATCTGTGCATTGATGGGGGAAGAAGCGTATGAAGATTCTATTGGTGGTTCAAATATTGAAGAGCCGGATATATCAAATTTAATCGGGGAGCTTAAACAAATTCACGGATTGTAAATTTAACACGCCTTTAAATTTCATTCAGAATTTTTTCTACTTCATCAGCTATTTTCAATAAAGCTTTTGAAGATTTAATGTTTTCTGTAAAGGAATTATTTCTTTTTTCAAGTTTAATTTTGTTTTTAATTTCTTCCTTCTCTTCAATAAGGATTAATCGTCCTTTTTCTTCCAGATATTTGTCAACTGCACCTTTCTTACCGCCAAAGATGCTGTAGGCAGGTACGCCGAGTGCTGCAGCTTCCCGGATCATAGTACCACCGCCGGAGATAACGAGGTCTGAATGCCAGATTAAATTTAATCCATTAATAATTTTTTCGGGAAGAATAATTTTACCCTGTTCTATAGCTTTCATCCATTTATTCCTGATTTCGTTCTCCTGCTCTGAAGTTCTGCAAACCATTATGATTTTAACTTCAGTATTATCAAGAAGGTGATTTATCACTGCGTCGAACAGCTCATCGCTTTTTTGCGTGTGGTAATGTGCAGCAGTTGCAGGCGGCCGTATGCTTACAACAATATCATTTGAATTGAGTTTTAGAAAATTAAGTTCATTAGAATCTGGTTTGAAGAACGGAACATAAACATCCTCCTTAATGCCAGGGTATTTGATAATTCTTTTTGCAAAACCTTTTGATGCTTCATCGGGAATAACTTCGGGTAAAATCATTGCCAGAGGAGTTACAAGCGGCAGATGTTGTGTATGTTCATAATCGGTTGCCCCGATTATAGGTTTTCCGAAAATTTTAGCAACTATATGCATTGAGCGGGACCCGTGAGAAAACACAGCATCGGGTTTTTCTTTCAAGTAAAATGGTATCAGTTGAGCAGTGCGAATCAGCAGCCCGATTAATTTGATTGCTTTGTTTTTACCATAGTGATGACCAATTCGTGTATGCTTAATGCCGAATAAATCAGCAAGTTCTGTAACCTGTGCGTAATCTCTGGAGCTTATTACAACTTCAATGCCTCTTCGATTTAGTTCCTGAATAATTGGATTAAAAAACAGAACGTGCGGCGAGTTATCCAGATCTATCCAGATTTTTTTATTTCTTTTAGTCACTTTATTATTTCGATTAAAAATTTTTTTACAGGATATATCAAAATTAATTAAAAGTTATTGAGGGAGGAAGCAGTTATGCTCACGCAGAAAAAATAATTTTAAGCCTTCTCTTTTACTGCGTTCTCAATTTCCTTCTTAAGTTTTTCTGCGAGCACCTGCACGAATGGTTCAACGAGCATTCCCTTTGGAAATACAGGAAGCTCAATCACTTTAATTTCACCTTTAACCAGGTTGCCCCATCCCAGTGTAGGATCATTAAAGTTTGTGAACATCGCTTCGGGTTTAAAGATTGCAATATTTCCATTAATCGGTTTTGGTTCGTATTTCAGTGCAGCAGAATCGTTCATTTTTTCGAGGGAGATTTGTGAATTTTCCAGATCACTGCTTGATAAATTTTTATAAATGCCCTTTCTTAGCTGGTATAATTTTTCTTCTGTTCTTTCCCGGGCAATCTTTATTTTTTCTTTAATAAAGATAATTTTTTCTTTAAACGGAACTCTTAATATGTTTTTAATATGGAAAAAAGTATTTTGAAAATAGTATGATGCATTGCCGAGCAGCGTATCTTTCCTCGAGGTAATATTAAAGTTATAGGTGTCAAGCAAAGCTATCAATCCGACTTTCTTTCCTTTCTTTATTAGCTGCTGAGCCATTTCATAGGCAATTGTGCCGCCCATACAATAGCCGCCGAGTAAATAAGGTCCGTCAGGCTGGATTTCAAGCAGCTCTTTCAAATAATATCCTGCCATTTCTTCAATACTTGTATGGAATTTTCCGGAACCATCGAGACCCTTCGACTGTATTCCGTAAAATGGCTGATCTTCACCGAGCCGGGCTGACAGGTCCTTGTAAAGAAGAACATTGCCTCCAGCACCATGGATACAATAGAATGGAATTTTACTGCCTTTGGTGTTTATCGGAACTATGGAAGACCAATCGGCAGATAAATATACGTTATCAGTTATAGCAGCAAGCTTTTCTATTGTTTGATGTTTGAATAAAGTTGCCAGTGGAAGTTTCTTCCCGAAAATTTTTTCCATCTGGTTAAAGATTGTCAGTGCAAGCAGAGAATGACCGCCTAAATCGAAAAAGTTGTCGGTAATTCCTATTGGTTTTTTATTAAAATATTTTTCCCAGATTTCTACCATCGACTTTTCAGTAGCCGAGCGGGGTGCAGCATATTCCGTTTTTTCTTTCTTTTGAACAGTCACCTTCGGATAATTATTTACCGTCCTGAAGTTCGGAAGCTCCGATATTTTAGCATTTACCTTAGAAATTAAGTCGAGCACCTCCGTAAAAATCCGGTTGAACTCGGTTATTAATTCAGCTTCAAAAAGTTCCGCTTTATAAGTGAAATTAATTTTAATCTCTTCCTTTGATGTAAAAATGTCGAACAGCATATCAAGTTTTGAAAAGGGAAAATCGACAGGGAATTTAATTACCTGTACACCTTCAGGTCTGAACAAATCCTCTGAATTTTTATCTCTCATCATAAACAGGACCTGAATCCTGGGAATGGTTAATGCAAGGTTTTCTTTTTGAAGCCGTTGAAGCAGGTACTCAAGCGGTAAATCCTGGTAATCAAATGCCTGCCCGACATCTTTCCTGATTGAATTCAATATTTCTTTTAAATTAAATTCGTTTTTTATTGATGAGCAGAATAAAAGATTATTGGAAAAGTTGCCGAACATTTTTTCGGTTTCGCTTGTACCTCTCGTCGAAACGGAAGTTGTAACCAGTATTTTCTCCTGGTTTGTTAATTTGTGCAGTGTAAGCTGGAGACCTGCCAGCAAAATCATAAAAAGAGAATATCCCTCTTTTTCTCCAAATGAACGAAGCCGGTTGGATAATCCTGCCGGTAGTGTAAAGGATATCGTTTCTGCACGGAATGATACATTATTTAGCTGATTAAAGGTTAGTTTTAACTGAACTGGCATCTCCCTTATTTTTTCCTTCCAGTAATTCACCTGTTTCTCCCCAAAGTTTCCCTCGATTCTTCTTTTCTGCCATGCGGAAAAATCAATATAGTCCGGTTGCTGGCTTATCTCCGGAATTTTTCTGCCGGCATTAAACTCGTTATAATAATCAGAAAGTGTCTGGAAGATTAAATTTGCAGTATAGCCGTCCGATACGAACTGATGTGTAAAGATGGTTATGATTGAATGATCCGTATCAAGCTTCAGAAATAGTATTCTGAAAAGTGGTGCTTTTGTAAGATTAAACGGGATTGAAATTTCCTTTTCGATAAATTTTTTTGCTTCAACTTTCCTTTCATGGGGTTCGAAATCTGTAAAATCATATTCTTCAATTTTTACTTTAAGCCGGGGCAAAATCCGCTGATATATGGCATCTTCTTTTTGTAAACATTCGGTTCTGAATATTTCGTTTCTTTTTATCATTTCGTCCGCTGCTTTCTGAAGTGCGGATAAATTTAATCTGCCCCGTATTTCAAAAGCTGCATAAACATTTTCACTTGGGTTACCGGGAGCTAAATTCCATAATGACCATAATCTTTCCTGGCTGTATGATAGTGGATGATCTGTTTCCCTGCTTACTCTGTACATCGGAAGACCGGAAAGATCAACTCCTTCTTCCTTCATCATTTTTTCCAGAAGTGCCCGTTCTTCGGGAGTTAATTTGGCTATCTCATCAAATGTGTTGCTCAACTAATGATTCTCCTGATTTTATGATCTGCCGGATTCCATTGAATCAGCCGACATTTTTTTTACTTTTGATTTTATGTCGTCCTTGGATAATGATTTAACCTTCTTTAACAACTCAAGTGTTTTTTCTTCATCTTTGCTTTTAACTGAAGCAGCACCGGAATCTTCTCCCATTACCAGGTCGTACTTTTTAGCAATAGCTGCAATTGTGGGGTCAGCATAAATTTCATCTATTCTTGGCCTGAATCCCAGCTTGCTTTCAAGCTGATTTGTAATCATTATCACCTGGATAGATGTTGCACCAAGGTTAAATAAATTAGCCGAAGGATTTATTCTTTCAATCTTTAAAACGTTCTGGACTATCTTTAAAATTTTATCTACAGACGGGCTGAGCGATTCTGGGCTGATTTCTACTGCTGACTGATCAACTCCTTCTTCAGGAACCGGAAGAGCTTTTCTGTCAACTTTACCGTTTGGAGTCAGCGGCAGTTTTTCCATTATTACAAATGCTGCAGGCACCATATAATCCGGCACTCTGTCTTTAAGGAAGGAAGAAACATCGTCTAAAAATGCTTTCTTTGGGTCTGCAGTTGCAGATGCCCCGGGTATTTCGGAAATAAGCGAAAACATTTTCATCTGAACAGGAGCAATTGCACCTCCCATAAATCCGTGGATATAAATGTGGCTGTCTGCCAGATCGAAATATTCGCGTATTTGTTCGAAGTCAACTCCGCCAACAGGACAAAGCCCAATCTGGTTTTCCTGCGATGAAGTCATCAGCAATTGACCCATGTATCCTGCCTCGAGCACACAAAAATCTCTCGATACATCGGCGGCACTCTGTTGTTGTTTCATCCGGAACAATGCTGTTTGTATTCCAGATATCAAAGTTTTGATTTTGGATTTACCAACTCTCCTGGCAATTGTTTTTGTGCCATAAACCGGTGCAATTGCTTTCATCTCAGCAACAAGGAAAATGGAGAAGGCTGAATCTTCAAAAGTCTGGTAATTATTTATCGTGTGAATTGTCTTTTTAATTTTCGGTTTTGCAGATAGCTGAATCAGACGATGTTCCTTTGGATGATAATAGTAAGTGCCTTCTTCAATGCCTTCAACCCTGCCGGATTTTATATACAGATAAACCTGAACCGGGTATAAACTTCCTGCTGACGGATACCTGTATTTGGGAAAGGGGAGTTCATCCGAATTATATTGTGCAAGGCAGCTTAAGAAAGCACTGAATTTTTTTAAAGGTATTGTCTCAGTGCTGTTTAGAAAGGTTCTGTAGGTTTGTCTCGTCAGGTATTTTTCTTTTAACCTGTTATTTGTTTCAGGTTTTACGAGATCAATCCTGGGTTTGGAGTCATCATCGTGCCTTAATTCCAGATGTTTAAGCTTTAATTCCATTTTTTCAACTTCACTCAGCAGTGAACCATCTCTATCGGATGTATTTTCAGATTCCTCAACTTTTTCAATTTTTTTCTGTTGAATCGGAGTTTCCCTGAATTCAATGCCCGGAACGATGTAACCAATCAATCGTTTATTGGTTTGTGAATCACCGGCAGCAATTACAACAGTGTCTTTGACATCCGGATGTTTTTCAATAATGGATTCAATTTCACCAAGCTCAACTCTCAATCCTCTAATCTTAACCTGAAAATCCTTTCTGCCTGCGATCTGGATGAAACCATCAGAACGGTAATAGCCGATGTCACCGCTTCTGTATAATCTTTCGCCGGTAACAGGATGAGAGACAAATTTTTCTTTGGTTTTTTCTTCATCTTTCCAGAATCCCCTTGCCAGACCCGCTCCGCCAATGCATAATTCGCCGGTTACATAATCAGGGCATTCTTCCTGGTTATCTTTCATTACGTAGTATGAAGCATTTGCTAACGGTTTTCCATAAGGGATACTTTTCCAGCTGGGATCAACTTCACCAATGAAATTATAGATATCCCAGATAGTGGTTTCTGTTGGTCCACCTGAGCCGATTATTTGTACATCAGGCTTTAACGATCTCAATCTGCCGGGAAGTGAAACAGGAATCCAATCTCCCGATAATACAACCATCCTGAAAGATTCGGGAATCAAGTTTTTATCTTTTTTATTTTCAAGATAATCGATATACATTTCCAGGAATGCAGGTACTGAATTCCAGAAAGTAACCTTTTCTTTAAGAATCAGTTCAGACCAATGCGCCGGATCGAGCCGTTTGTCGTTATCCGGAATTACAATCGAACCGCCTGCAATCAGCATTCCGAAAATATCGTAAACCGACAGATCGTGCTGCAATGCTGTAAGAGCAATCGCCCGATCAGTATTTTTAATTCCATAGCGCTCATTCACATCGAGCATTCTGTTTACAACGCTTCTGTGTTCAATCATTACGCCTTTTGGAGTTCCGGTTGAACCGGAAGTGTAAAGAACGTATGCAAGGCTTTCGGGTTTCTGTACAGGATTCGGTGCTGTAACTTCCGAATTATCAAAATCACTTCCGTCTACACTGAAACATTTCACATGTTCGGGTATTTCCAGACGGTCTTTAATCCAGGATTGTGTCAATACTACTTTGGCTTCACTGTCATCCAGAAGTGTTTTAATTCTGTCAGCGGGGAAGTCCGGGTCGATTGGGAGATAAGCAGAACCAGCTTTCAAAATTCCGTAAACTGCCGGAATTTGTTCCCAGCCCTTTTCCATTATAATAGCAATAAGCTGATCCGGCTGCGCACCTTCATTTCTTAATTTGTTACCAATTCTGTTTGACAGAATATCTAATTCATTAAAAGTTAATTTTTTATTCGAAGCTATTACTGCCGTTTTATCCGGCTGCACGGCTGCTTTTCTGCTGAACAGGGTATGCAGAAGCTCAGCGGGGATGGGTTTGGAAGTATCATTTACTTTTTTCCTGCGTTCATCCTGTTCTTTCGGGAAGAAATTCAGGTTGCGGTCAGCAAAATTCCTGTCATCGTCAGCAAGCTTGATGAGCAGATTCATATAAGTTGATAACATATCATCGAGCACATTTTGTTCAAACAGCTCTTCAACTGCATCGAATTTTACAACCAAAGCACCCTCTACTTCATCAACGTGTAGATCGCACCAAACATAAGCCGTTTGATTTACGCTGTCTACAATTTTACCTATCCTGCTTATGCTTTCAGTAAAACCGTGGTCAAGTAAGCTTGTAAATATAACAGGAACTCCTTTTCTGAAGTCATCAGCATTGATCTTTGCAAGCTCTCTGAAAACAGCCACTCCGTCATAGTACCTGTTATCCAGATCTGCAATAAGTTGATTGTGGATTTGTTTTGCTTTTTCTAAAAATGATTTTTTCGTGGTACGGTCAACCTCTAGAATTTCAACCGTTGAAAAATCACCCATAATTTTATTTACATCCGGATGAAGCGGGAAACGGTTAAACAGTGGGATGTTTATTGAAAATTTTAAAGATGAACTCCACAGTCCTAAAATTTCAGCATATGCGTTTAAAAGAAGAACAGTAGGTGTTATTCCTTCTTTTGCAGCTTTTGTTTTAAGCTTATTCCAGCTTTCAGAATTTAATGACGAAATCCTTCTTGTGAAAAATGGTTTTTCTACATCCTTGGGATTCTTAACCAGAGGAAGCACAGGAGCCGGAGGAATTGTTGTTAACCGCTTCATCCAGTAATCTTTTGACCGGGTATAAAATTCTGTTTGCTCAAATTTCTTTTCGGCAATAAGATAATCTCTGTAAGAAAGAGATAAAGGAGTTAATTCTTTATCTGAGTCCAGATACAATTCCATAAGTTCGTTAAACAGGATGGCAATACTGCCCGCATCAAAGTTCAATAAATCAAGTTTGAAGTGAACATGAACTACACCTGCCCTTATTTTGGATATTTCAACTTCGAAGAGCGGCCAGTCTTCTGAGTTCTTAACTGTGTGCAGCATTTTTTTCTTTACTGCTTTCAACGCCTCAACTCTGCTGTCGGAATCGAGATTTGTGAAATCGTTTATCGGGATTTTGAATTCGGGGGTTTCCCTTAAAATTTGTTGGCTATAATCGCTGTGAACTACCGAGCGAAGTATTTCGTGCCTTTCAATCAGTTTCAACCATGCATTATGAAACCTGTTAAAATCCAGATTTTCACATTCAAGTTCTACATAAGCAGCCGAAGGAATGTTACCCATTTCGAAAGCGTTCGAACGCCCCATAAGATATGCCTGCTGAAGATTATTAAGCGGAAATCTTTCATAACGATCAGCGGGATTTGGTATAATTTCCGGAAGCGAGCTCTCTGATTTTTCACTACCGGATTTTTCCTCGCTTAGTTTTTTTAGCAGAAAAGCTCTCTGTTCAGGTGTAAGGTTTTTAAGACGTTCCTTTATATCCATTCTTTCCTCAAAATTTTATAAAGAACCGCAAAGCTAAACAAATAATATAACATTACTGAATTATTTACCATTTGGATTTGTACTACTCTCAATTTCGCTTAATAATTTTTCAATCTGGTCGCCAGTTGCACTCTCTACAAGCTCATTTTCAACTTTTTTAACCAATCCTGCGATGGTAGGAGAATCGAAGAAGGTTTGCAGCGGAATATTTACTTTAAATTTCTTTTGAATCTGAAAAGCAACCTGCACTGCAGAGAGCGAGTGACCCCCAACGTCAAAAAAGCTGTCATCAATTCCAATATTTTCTACTTTCAGAACCTGGCTCCAGATTTCTGCGATAGCTTTTTCAATTTCTGTTTTCGGCTCTTTATATATTGTTGAAAGCTTTGGTCTCTTGGCAGTTGCTTTAAGTATTGGTACGGATTCCGGTTTGCCTGAAGGTATCATCAAAATCTCTGCGGGAACTCCCATAGCAGTTGCACCATCCGGTACATTTTGTACTATAGCAGAATTTATACCGATTGTTGCCCAGGCGCCAACTTTTAAATCCGGCAATATGGAAGCATTTGTTCCCATATAAACACCATCTCCAAATTCCACTCGTGCATTCAACACTGCACCTGGAGCGATAACGCAGCATTTTCCTACCCTACAGCCATGACCAACGACTGCACCGGTGAAGACAACCGAACCTTCATCGATAAATGCCCCCGCTGAAAAGGTCACGTTCTGGTATATAGTTATATCTCCTCTGTAATCAACTCCCCACGTATCCACGTTTGGATCTATTAATGTTGCGAATTGAAAATTGTACTGTTTTAACTTTTTGTAAGCAGAAAATCTTTTTGCTGTTGAACGTGCAACCAGATTAACAATTTCCGAATTAGCCGGGTCAGCATTCCTGAGCAAGTCAAAAGAACCGATTACCTCCAGGTTTAAAATTCTTTTACCTTTCTTTTCCGGATCATCATCAAGAATAACAATTTTTTCCCAGCGGTTTTCGTTTTCATTTACTCTTAATGCCAGCCGAACTCCTTCAGCATTTCCGGCACCACAAAGAAATAATGTTGATTTCATAATGTCAATTCTCCTCCACAACATTTTGAAAATCAACTTTACTTTGTATCGGTTTTATTCTTTCGGCAGAGCCCGTCATCCAGTCAGTACATTTCTGACATCTTTCCGGTAATTCATCAAAACGGTACTGCAAATGTTTTTCTCTGTAAACGCCGAGTTTTGCCCAAAGATCAAATAGTGGTTCGTCCCAGGCATTGCCCGATCCTTCTTCACCTTCGGTATCGCCGGGGCAGCGGGGAACACGACCATCCCAGAATACATGCATCATTGTACAAGCCCATGGACAAGGGATTCGTTTTTCATCCGGCACTTCGAGATGGGTATCAAATTTTCCTCCCCAACTCAGCATCCTTCTTGCTTTTATTGTTGCTCCGCGTTCAAGCCAGTATTTTTTATAGGTTTCAAGCTCGTGCTTGTTTTCTTCCATCTCAATAAATTGAACCTGTACTTCCGGTCCTGTTCCTCTCTCACGGATTCTTTTTAAAAGATATTCTGCATTTGAATACACAACATCTCTTTTTGCTTCTATTCGGATTTTTTCATACACTTCAGCAGAGAATCCGTCTATTCCGAAAACGACAAGGTCAACTCCTGAATCTATTATAGGGTCTGCCCATTCGGGGGTCATATACATTCCGTTTGTATTGATGTTTACGGATTTTAATCCAACTGACTTCCCGTATTTAATCATCCTGATAAGCAACTCAGGTTCAAGCATAGGTTCGCCAATAAACGAAAACCAGCATTGTGTTGTTGGAGAGATTTCTGCAATCTGGTCTGCACATCTTTTCCAGAGTTCAAAAGGCATTCTCCCTTTGGGTCGTACCATGTTTGGATGATGACACATATAACATTTCAGATTGCATTCTGCGGTAACTTCCACGGCAAACCTTGTTGGAAAAGAGAGATTTTTCAATGTCCCCTCAATTTCTTTAAGGTAGGTGTAGTTTGTAGGTTCTTCTTTCATATTTATCCTGATGATAGTGATAGTTATTTTTACTATATATTTAAAATCATTTTTTCAATTGATGCCTGAAATTTTTCAGGTTCAAATTCTCAATTTTTTTTGCCGGATGAAAGATCGTACCGTCATCCAGCTTAAAATGGTAAATGTTAGTTACATTTCCAATAACAGCCAGAGCTCCAATTAGATTTTCTTCAGAACCGAAAGAGTAGAGATTAATCTTCGTACTCAAATTCGCAGCTCTTCCGGAAACCTTTGTTATTTCAGTTACTTCTCCTGGGATTAACGAAACATCAAAATCTTTTAAAGGAAATGATAAACCCTCGCCAATTGCTTTTATAGTTGCTTCTTTTCTCGTCCAACAATTATAGAATCCTTCTAATCTTTTCTGCTCGTGCAAAGCAAGCAACTGCCTGAACTCGTTAACTGAAAAATATCTTTCAGCCAGTTCCAGAATGTTTTGAATTGGTTTCAAAAACTCAATATCTATGCCAACATCAGCAATATTTGCGAAAGAAAAACTAATGTAATTTTCGCTGTGAGAAACGTTGAATTGAAGCGATTTGGGTGATTGTATGTCGGAAATAAACGGCTTTCCATATTCATTATAATTTATTTCGATCAGGTTTTCCCTTATTCCTGAATAAAATGCAAGTAATGATCTTAATAGTCCTCTGCCAATAATAAACCTCCTCGAATCCTTCTCAAAATGAAAACTATCGGCTCTATTCCGTTCATCCTGAGACAGCATATCTGAATAAAAATCTTTGTTAATCTGCTGTTTATCTAAATCAGCATGCCAGATGTGAACATCACTTTTATCCAGAACAATATTATCCAGGTCATTCTCGCTTCGGATAATTTTCATAATTCTATACACATAATTTTTATTCCGTTAAACAATTTAATTAAAAGTACTAATGATTCACAGTTGGTATTGTATTGATGATATAACGGGAAGAACCTGTTGCTGTATTAGTAAGCCGGTTTAGAGCAAATGAAAAAATGCTTATTAGTGATACCGGTTGGAAAATCCATTACGCTGTAAAAAATGAATCCCACTGAATTAACTTGCAGGATTAACTGTTGAATATTTACCTTAAAGTTTATCGGGTTTCAGCATTCGCAGTTAATGTTGAAGTCTTTTTTATTCAAATATTAAATTCAAAAATTTAGATCAGCCGATTTCGCTTAGCAGTTGTTTTAATTTTTCTTCACCGGTTGATTCGAGTAATTTCTCCTCAACGGCAACTGCAAGTTCTTCAAGAGAAGCCGATTGGAAAAACGACTGAAGTGTCAAATCAATATTATATGCCTGATGAATTTTAACGGTAACCTGAACTGCCGAAAGCGAATGCCCGCCCAGGTCGAAAAAGTTATCGTGAATACCAATCTTTTCGATGCCTAGCACCGAACTCCACAAATCAGCAATTGTTTTTTCAGTAGAGGTTCTTGGGCCTATAAAATTGTCCTGTTGATCCGGTCTTTCACCTTCGGGCTTTGGCAGTGCTTTTCGATCAACTTTTCCATTTGGTGTTAACGGCAATTCATCCATAAATACAAATACCGGTGGTATCATATAATCGGGTAACGCTGCCTTCAGGTAGTTACGCAGTTCCATTATGGAGGGTTTTGTTTTAGAAGAACAGACCAGGTATGCTGTTAATCTTTTATCACCGGGTGTATCTTCTCTGGCAATTACAACTACCTCCCTCAACGAAGGATGTTTTTCCAGGACGGTTTCTATTTCTCCAAGCTCTATCCTGTAGCCCCTGATTTTTACCTGGTGATCAAATCTGCCAAGAAATTCAATAATTCCATCAGGTCTGTAAACAGCCATATCGCCGGTCTTATAAAGTTTTGCGGAGCTATCGTGGTTGAAAAACTGCGTTTCGATAAATCGCTGAGCAGTTAATTCCGGTCTCTGGAAATAACCGCGTACGACACCTTCTCCTCCAATACAAAGTTCACCTGGTACGCCAATAGGTGTGGGCTGGTTATTAGAGTCAAGGATAAATATTTGTGTATTTGCAATGGGTCTTCCAATCGGGACAGAATCAACTTTTCCGTCAATCGTGTAAGTTGATGACCAAATAGTTGTTTCTGTTGGTCCGTACATATTCAGAATTTTGCCGCTTACTATTCCGGATAATTGTTCTGCCAGACTTACCGGGAAAGCTTCACCGCCGATAAGTAAGTATTCGAGTTTTTTCAGCAATGATGCTGAGTTTTCGTCTAATAACAGCATCTTTGCCATTGATGGAGTACACTGCATATGTGTAACCTTGTGCTGATCAATTAGTTCAGGAATTGAATAGTTGCCGTTTACTTCTGTTTTTTTCTGTTCCTGAACACCGAGATTTGCAAGAGTTTTAACTGCATTCAGGTACTGAAGGTGATCGAGAACTTTTTCCGAATCAACTCCAAAATCTATAAGGCAGGCAACATCATCAACCCCGACCTTTTTTAATTTTTCAACTGTTCGGAGACAGGTTTCCGGTGTTCCGAGCAAAGCACTTGTTTCAAAATATCTTTCGAAGGCATGATTAAGAATTGCATCCATATCTTCTTTAGTTAAATTCGAAGCAGCTTCATTAAAACTTTCATCCATCTTGTCGAAAGTTGGAAAATACCAGGATGCCAGTTTAACAAGACTTGCTGCACTGTTCAGGTAGCTTTTCATCGGCTCCCGAACTATTTCTTTTACTTCCTCGAGATTTTCGCCGACAAAAGTATGAAGCATTAATGAAACGTATCCATCGCCGGGTCCGTGCCCGTTTTTTCTCCAGGCATCTCTGTAAAGAGCAATTTTATCTTCGAGGTCTTCGATTGTCTGACCAAGCAAATGTGTCAGCAGATAAAATCCTCTTTCTCCTGCCATCTGAAATGTTTCAGGATTGTTTGCTGCTGTAATCCAGACAGGAACTTCCTTCTGAATTGGTCTGGGTAAAGTTTTTATTTTTATTTTTTTACCGTAAGGTGCATCGAATTCAACTTCTTCCCCGCGCCATAATTTCCGCACGATCTCAATTTGCTCAAACATAATTTCTTTCCGCCGGTCATAATTTTGCGGTATAAGAACAAAATCATTTGGCTGCCAGCCGGCTGCAAATGAAATTCCTATTCTGCCTTTCGACAGGTTATCAACCACCGACCATTCCTCTGCAATACGTGCAGGATGATGCAAAGGTGATACACAACTGCCGCTCATTATTCTTACATGCTGAGTTAATGCGGCAAGCCCGGCACCAATTACTGCCGGATTGGGATACAGCCCGCCAAAATCATGGAAGTGCCGTTCCGGCGTCCAGACTGCGCTGAACCTGTTCTGATCGGCAAACTTTGCTCCTTCAATAAGTAACCTGTACTTATCTTCAGGATTTTCGCTTTCATAACTTGAAAAGTAGAATAAGCTGAAATCAATTTTCCTGGCATTCTTTAACGGAGTAAATTTAATTTGTTCTGACTTCCAATCCTCTTCGGCATAAATGACAACTTTAAAACCACGCGTCAATGTCCATAATAATTCAAGTACCGAAATATCAAATGACAAACTTGTTACTGCCAGCCAAACCCCAGGCGGATCATGTTTAATGTGCTTATCCATGCCTGTAAAAAAGTTTACAACATTCCTATGCTGAACCATCACACCTTTGGGTTTACCAGTCGAACCGGAGGTGTAAATCACATAGCTTAAATTTTCGGAGTGCACACCGGTTACGGGGTTGTTCGGATTTTCTTTAGCAATGCTGTTCCATTCTGTATCGATAGAAATCAATTTTGCTTTCCCCGGACTCAATTCTTTTTTCAGATCTTGTTCTGTTATAATCACCGGGCAGCCGGAATCTTCTATCATATATAATATTCTATCTTTTGGAAAAGCAGGATCAAGCGGTACGTAGGCACCGCCGGCTTTTAAAATTCCGAGAATAGCCACCATCATATCCACGGATCTGTGCAAACAAAGTCCAACTAATGTTTCAGGTCCCACACCCAGTTTATTAAGTTTGGCAGCAACCTGATTAGCCCTAGTATTAAGGTCTCTGTATGTAATAGAATTTCCTCTGCAAAATACAGCAACGGCACGGGGGGTTTTCTCAACCTGTTCTTCAAATAAAGTATGAATACATTTATCGGAAGGGAAATTCAGTTTAGTATTGTTCCATTCTTCAAATATTTTTCTCCTCTCGATAGGAGAAAGAATATTTATGCTCGAAATTTTACTTTCGGGATTATTCAGAGCTTCTTCTAAAAAGCTTACGAATTGTGCTTTTAGCAAATTAAAACTGTCAGTTGATATTGTGCTCGCATCGTAAATGAATTTTAATGAATCATTATCAGGAGTAACGACTAATACTATTGAGCCACGCGGTGTAATTCTTTCATTCTTACCCGATAAAAAAACAACTGTGACCGGCAGGTTTGGCATTCCTTCGTCATGAAAAATTTTATTCAAAGACGGGTATCGTAAAAATATATCGTTGGAAAATGTTTTAGCTTCTAATGCTTTCTCAAATGCACCTGAATTTTTTAATAAGGCAGTATTGAAAGAATTGTCAAAAATTAATTCAATGTTTACAGGTACAATCTCTGCAAACAATTCGCCGTAATCTTTATTAACAGAATTTAAATCCGTATTTGAGAAACCAATTGTAAATTTTTCTTTTCCGCTGTGCCTTCCTATAAATAAACCGAATATCGACGCAAGCTGGATTCTAAAATCTGATCCTGACTTTAAAACCCGCTCAACAATGTTCTTAGGAATGTTAAGTTCTTCAACTAAATAATCAGGATGTTTATCACTTGCTTTTTCTCTTTTTGTATAATGTAGTTCAACCGGTTCGGAAGCGGAAATCTGCTTTACCCAGTATTCTTCTTTCTTTGCAATTGATGTATAAAAATCCGATAGTTTTTTAGATGTTTCACCATTTAGCTGATAAAGACGGGAGCCGGCTTTAATAGAATACTCATAAGTTAATTGATCAATTGTTAAAGTCTTACCGGATACTGACAGAAATCTGGTTGCCTTAAGGTCGAATGTTTTGGTTGAAATTATCAGGTAGTCTTTACCAACTTCAGTAACGGTTCCGGGGTTCTCAATTGACTTTTTCCCTGTCGATTCCAGCTCTGTAATGATAAAATATCTTTCACCAATTTTTACTTTTGGCAATCCGAGCGGATTTGTATAACGCCCGAAATTTAATGCGCGTACAAAGGCTGTAATAGTTTCTGCTTCATTATTCCAATTAATTAAAGCAGCGTTTGCAGGTCTTTTAAATTTCCCGAAATATGTTCGCTCTCCAAAGTTTTGTTTGGTGTGCTTTACATTTCCCGAGGCTAGTTCATCCACCAAATCTTCAAATGAATTTGATCCGGCTTCAAAGCATTTGGCATTTAATGATAATGCGGTTTCGTTTTCACTTACATCGAATAATACTTGTTTTAAAATATCTCCCTTATCTACTTCGCTTGTTATTTCGTGCCAGGTAATTCCATAATTTTTAACCCTGTCCATCAAAGCCCATGATGTGGCGTTTATCCCGGCATATTTCGGAAGCGGTCCGTCATGAAAATTTATAGCTGCTTTTTGGGGTGAATTAACTATTTCATCGGCAAGTATTTGTAGATTGGTAATGCTGAATAAATAATCGTATGGTTTGGAGGTTAGTATCTTGACTAAAGATTTATCGGGATTGTAAACTCTTAAATCTTTCTCAGCCGCCCATTTCTTTATATTACTATTAGAAGTTATTACTCCAAATATTTCATGATCTTTCCTGAGCAAGGTCTCACTGCACTGTATAAGCAGTGAGTCGTCTCCTATAACATAACAAGTTAATCTGCTATTCATTAAATATTACCTCCCAGGTATAATAAATTGGTTTTCATATTATTAAAAGTAATGTTTTGTCCATTAAGAGTTTTGTTATTAACGATTTGAACCAAATATGACCTTTTTTTTATTAAATAAATAGTTTTGAGCAAAGGGATAATTCCAGACTGAAATAAAGACAGGATCATTTATTAAATAAATATTAAAATGTCTGATTACAAATCCAATGCCCCGGCATCATTAAAAATTCAAAATATCAACCAATAAATTACTATCTACAAAAAAAAATAATCATTTGTGAACGGAATGTGCAATATTTATGCCGATTAAGCCAATTATTGATAATCGCTAAATATAAAATAAGCATATAATGCAATTAATTAAGAAGGAATAAAATTGCATGCGATTTCCTTCTAAATTATCCCGGAGATAGCTGCTGAGAGGAGTTTTTAATAAGTTTTTGAAGTGATTTTTTTACAAAGATAAATCGAATTAAGAATAATTTATTTTATTTGCAGGCGTTCTATATTCTCAAAATGAAATTGGATTGTTTTTATTACCCCAACCTGAGACAAAAGCCGAAACTTAGAAAGGATGCAATTGATGCAAGAAGGAAAAAATTTCGGGCAAATTTGAATAATTACATACAATTCAATTTTTTATCTTTACACTTTCAGTATTATAAATTTTACAAGATTGGAACGTAGTAAAATGTTTTCAAATGTTAAATTGCCAATAGCTTTTACAACATTGCTTTATTTTACATCCACCTGTGGTTTTATCAGCACACCGGAGGAACAAGTTCAGGTAAGCCAAATAAAATACTCAGACTACACAGGAAATTGCGATAGTGCATATTCAAATAACTGTGCGCAGATAAAAATTGAATTTCCTCAAATTGTAAATCTATCCGATACTTTAATTCAGAATAAAATAAATGAAAGCATCAGGGATCTTTTTCTGCAATCTGTATTTGGAGAAGGAATCTACGAATCGGCAGAGCGATTAATTAAAGATTACCTCAATGAATACGACTCATTCCGCAAAGATTTTCCAGATGCTTTTCAGCATTGGAGCCTTGAGAGAATCGGCAAGGTTATGTTCAATAAGCACAATATTTTCTCGGTTGAGTTTTCTGAGTACTCCTACCTTGGCGGCGCACATCCAAACACTTATGTAAGCTTTGTAAATTTTGATTTAAGATCTGGTGAGAAAATCAAGCTGAATAATCTCTTCAAAGTCAATTCTGAAAATGAACTAAATAAAATTGCCGAAACAGAATTCAGACTGCTTAAAGAACTTGGAAAAGATGAAGACCTTGCTCAAGCGGGTTATTGGTTTGAAGAAAACAAATTTAAGCTGAACGACAATTTTTTAATTACAGACTCAAGCTTGATATTTTATTACAATAACTACGAAATTACTGCTTATGCTTTCGGACCTACCGAACTTCAATTACCTTATTCAAAAATAAAGCACTTATTTAAAGAAGACAGATTACTTTCCGAACTAATCAAATAAACCTGGGAAATAAAATCATTTAATCAATCATTTAATAGAGGAAAATAAAATGAAAATTATTCTAAATGCTCTTCTGATTTTAGTAATATCTTTTACTTCTTTAGCACAGAAAGAAACTGAAGAAAAGAAAGATACACTCTGGACGCCTAAAGGTGTTGTAGGAATTAACCTGTCACAGGTTGCTTTTTCCAACTGGGCTCAGGGTGGTGAAAACTCTCTTTCTTTTACTTTCTTTTCTTTATTAGGACTTGACTATATCGGCGATCCATGGAAATGGAGAAACTCACTAAAGTTCGCTTACGGCAGAACAAAATTCGGAGATGATGAATACAGAACCAACGATAACGAAATATTTTTTGAAAGCACTTTAATTTATCATGTCGGTTGGGCAGTCAGCCCATACGGTGGTGTTACTGCCAGGACTGCAGTCAGCAAAGGATTTAATTATGAAGTTACACCCGCTGTGCAGATAGTTAATTTTATGGATCCATTTTATCTTACTGAATCGCTGGGATTTATTTATGATCAGATACCGAATTTTTCAAGCAGGCTTGGAATAGGAATGAAACAAACCTGGGCTGATAAATTTGCGTTGCATTACACCAATGATTCGGAAACTCCTGAATTAGAAAAATTTAAAAATGAAACCGGTATTGAATCGGTTACTGAATACAAATGGGAATTCCTTGAGAATATGGCTTACCTGACAATTCTCAGGCTGTTTGGAACATTTGATGACCTTAGTGTTTGGGATGTAAGATGGGATAATCTTATCGTAGCAAAAGTTAATGATTATGTATCTGTTTCACTTAATATGCTCTTGATTTATGATGAAGATGAATCTCTCAGCCGGCAGCTAAAAGAAGCGCTGCAGCTTGGAATATCTTATACACTGTTTTGATATCTGATTTAGGCCTGTTTCTTAAATTTATTGAAATAATAAATTCCTTCAGTTATGGGAAGGTAAAATGAGGAAATCGATAACTATATATTTTGATTTAAAATTACCTTCCCTCTGGTTTCCCTCGGTTTATATTATTACATTTCTAAGGTATATCCGAACCGGTTTCGGAATCTTTTGTAGTTTGTTTTTTTCTTGTATTGATCCTGAAACTAGCTTAATTAAATAATGAACCCAAAGGAAGCAATATGAGTAAGATAATTAAGAAATATTTTAAAACTCCTCTCATCATCCTCTCATTTTTAATTTTTAATTCTTCATTTTTAATTGCCACCATCCGTTACGTAAGCAAAACCGGCTTGAGTATACCGCCTTACACAAGCTGGGCAACAGCAGCAGACAGCATACAGGAGTGCATAAACGTTTGTGTATTTGGTGATACAATTTACGTAGCCAACGGAGTTTATGAAGAAGAAGTTGTTATGATAGCGGGTTTATCACTCATCGGGAATGGAGCGGATTCTTGTGTTATTAACGTTTCCTCTTTTTCTAATCCACAGGCTGTTGGAGTAAATAGTAATTGCCTGCTAAAGGGTTTTAAGATAATAGTGCAGGATACTCCACAGACTTTAGGAACAGGAATTGTTATCGGCAGTCCAAACTCAATAATAGAGTATAATGAAATATTAAATGCCCATTCGAATGGGATTTGGTGCTATAATACCAACTCGATTGTAAGACATAATAAAGTTTTGTCTTGTGAGCAATGTATAACTGTACACTTTAATCAACCTACAATTGAAAGCAATTTTATCTCTCCTACTCCCATTGGAGATGGCATTACAACTGATCTTAATGGCTCTCCAATAATAAAAAACAATATTATTATTCTTGGAGGCGAAACATTTGTAGGTTTTTGGGGCTTCTTAGATTGGAGCGGTACCTCCAAACTTAAGAATAATTTATTCTGGGGGAGGGGTTCATATGCTGTGAGTTCATATAATGATACAATTATAAATAATATTGTCTTCGGTAAGTGGGGTAATTGGGGAAGAGGAATTTATGGGGGTGGTTCAGTTATTGGAAATAATAGTATTGGAAATACAGAAATTGGTTTGTACTTTGATATTGGATCTGGATCACCACCTCCGATTTATCAATATAACAATATGTGGAATAACCAAACAAACTTTCAAAACTTTACACCAGATACAACTAATATATTTACAGACCCAATGTTCATAAATCCGGACAGTA
>CAZXGJ010000022.1:0-48204 GCA_964639955.1 uncultured Ignavibacteriaceae bacterium | reverse complement strand
CTAATCTACCTTACTTAATTAACCCGAAATTCCATTTTCCGCTGAACCAGTACATCTCTTCATAGATTCCCAAATGCAAATCTATTAGTCGGCACCTGGGTAGAAGATGGTGAAGAAGGCTTCTGGAAAATAGTATTAAAATAAAAATAGGTGTAATTATGTTATCAAAAAAAATTGAAAAAACATTTTTATCAATACAAAAAGACCTTAATATTTATCTTAAGATTCATAAGAAAAGAGTTTATTCTAAGAATATTGTGAAACAACAAGAGTTTGTTAAAGTAGGTCTGAATATTCTGGATGAGATAAGCAAAGACTTGGATGGAATTAAGAAGAGTTTTTCAGAGATAGCATTTTACTTGAACCAAAACGTTATCTCAACCGATTCAATCAATCCCCCAAAAAAGAAAAAGAGGAAAATAAGAAATCGCACAACAAATCCTGATAAAGAACCTAATGAAAAAATGACCAGCAATAAGATGTTTGTTCACGGTGGATTACCATTTACAAATCGCAGGAAATTTTAATAATATCTTTATTTTTAATATGCCCCTAACCCTCACCCGTCCCCTCGTCTTTCTTACACTGGAAAGAACAGGCACTTTAACAATTAACAACTTCCTCCGGATCCAATTGCTAATTCTTAATTTTTAACTGGGAACTCATAATTGCCGCAAATCGCTTACAATCCACTATAAAAATTTATAATGGAGTTTATTGATTTATCCAAAGGCTCCACCGGAAATTAAAATAAGATTTGGTTAATTTTAAGAAAATGCCTTAAATTAAAATAAGCGAAAAGTTAATTTTAAGTAAAACCTGGATAGTTGATGAAAATCGAAGATTTCAAAGCTGGACGCTACCAGCAGGAGTACAAGTACAAAAACTTTATCCCGAACAAAATAAATCACGAATGGGTGTGGAGCGATGCAAAGATAAATTCACTTTTATCTGAAGCAAATCTTAGTCTCGGCAATCTGAATGCTTTCTCACTTTATGTTCCTAATGTGGATGTTTTTATAAGGATGCATCTTATAAAGGAAGCAACAAAATCCAGTCAGATTGAGGGAACACGAACCGAAATGGAAGAAGTATTATTGAAAGATGAAGATATTCAACCGGAAAAAAGAGACGATTGGAAAGAAGTACAGAATTATATTGAAGCAATGAACTATTCGATCTCAAAATTAAAAACACTCCCTGTTTCAACAAGAATGTTAAAGGAGTCTCACAAAATTTTAATGCAAGGGGTAAGAGGAGAAAGAAAAACACCGGGAGAGTTCAGAACAAGTCAAAACTGGATTGGTGGTGCAACGATTAATGATGCAGTTTTTGTTCCACCGCCCCACACGCAAATAAACGAATTGATGGGTGATTTGGAAAATTTTTTACATAATGAAAATATAAATGTACCTCCGTTGATAAAGGCGGCTATCGGTCATTATCAATTCGAAACCATTCACCCGTTTCTTGATGGTAATGGAAGAATCGGAAGATTGTTGATTACTTTGCAATTAGTTGGATCAGGGGTGCTGTCGAAGCCAACTCTTTATCTTTCAGATTATTTTGAAAAGCACAGAACAATTTATTACGATAATCTGAACCTTATTAGAATTAAAAATGATATGACTCAATGGATAAAATTCTTTCTTGTTGCAGTTATTGAAACAAGTAAGCAAGGAATAGAAACATTTCAGGGAATATTGAAATTAAAAGACAAGATTGAGAATGAGAAAATTATTAGGCTTGGAAAGAAAATTCCGAAAGCAAAATTATTAGTGAACAAGCTCTATACAAATCCTATTGTTAATTCAACTGATATAGTTGAATATTTGAAAGTTACGCCCGCAACAGCAAATTCGTTAATTCAGGATTTTATTAATCTTGGGATCCTTAAAGAAATTACCGGTGGAAAAAGATATCGGTCATTCAGATTCGATGATTACTTAAAACTCTTTACTAAAGATAATTTTTAATTGAATTATGACAACAGCATCAATAGTTTAAAGAGTCTGGAATTACTGTAACACGTTAAGAGATGACAGTGTAAACTACAGTGAATATTTACCATCTCTGCAAACACAATCCCTCAATACTGATTTGAAATGGTCTGTGCATTTCTTAATCATAAAGATGATTCTTTTAGGTGTTGATAATGAAGGTGAAGTAGACGGTTCATAATACGTTTTTTGTCAATATTCCCATCAAATCTTTTCCAATCAGCAACTAATGCTTTTTATTTAAATGATATTTCATAATTTTTGCATTACGGTTGCAATAGTTGTTAGCCGCATTAACTAACGCAATTAATCAAAATGCTTACTTTTATAAATCAGGGTGAGTATCGGATGCTTATTTATTTCTGCAGGGGCATTTCATTACAGCCTTTCTTTAATTCAAATAATCTTTATATCAGTAGGCTTTAATCTAATTAACAGTCTTACTTCCTGCGCTGCAGACAGGAGGTAACACCAAACCAAGGGAGACTAAAGTGGAAAAAATATCTGCTTACAAAACCTTCAAAACACTTCTGCCGGTCTTTTTTCTTCTGCTTTCCGGTGTTTTGCAGCCTCAGGTTGTAAACTATGGAGATAGCTGGGGAGAATCGGGCTTCACGCTGGTTACGGAAAGCCAGAACGGAATTCAGCTGAATTTTTCTATTACTCAGTTTGATATGCAGGATGTTGATGTAGATGGCACGATTATGAAATCGGTGCATATACCGGGTGTATTTTTACCCAACGATGCCGGTGCACCGGATTTGCCGGGAACATCAAGATTTATTGCCTTACCCGAAGGCGCATATGCTGTTTTTGATGTTATAGCTGCAAGGACTGAAACCTTTGAAAATGTAGAGATAGCTCCTGCTTTTAAAATTCCTAAAGGTAACGATGATTCACCATTGAGTTTTATTAAGAATGAAAGAATTTACACCTCCAACTCATTTTACCCTTCTGAGGTTGTTATGCTTTCTGAACCAACTGAAATAAGAGGTGTAGATGTTGTTCAGCTTGGAATAACACCGTTTCAATACAATCCGGTTACCAAACAATTAATTGTTTACAGGGATATGAAAGTTGATGTTACTTTTATTGGAGGTAACGGTTATTTTGGGGAAGACAGGCTGCGCAGCCGCTGGTTCGACCCGATAATTAAAAATGTTGTTATTAATTATAATTCCATTCCCGATGTTGAATACAATTTTCATTCGGACAAATTAAGCGAAGATTTTGAATACATAATTATTTGTCCGGATGATCCAACCTTTCTTGCATGGGCTGATTCGATAAAGCAGTTCAGAACCCTGCAGGGAATAAGAACCGGTATAGTAACCACTACTCAGGCTGGCGGAAATAATTCAACTGCAATTGAAAATTATATTAACAATGCATACAACACCTGGACTATTCCGCCGGTTGCAGTTTTGTTCTTAGGGGATTACGGCACAACAGGTAACACTGTTCACAGCCCTACCTGGAACAGCTATTGTGTTTCCGACCATATTTATGCTGATGTGAATGGCGATAATATGGCAGATATAGTAACTGCACGAATGACAGCTCAAAATGCAACGCACCTGCAAAGGATGATAGGAAAATTCTTAAGGAATGAACGGACTCCACCAACCAATCAGAATTACTATAATAAACCGGTTACAGCTATGGGCTGGCAAACTGAAAGATGGTTTCAGATTTGTTCTGAAACTATAAACGGATTCTGGGAATTTGGGCTTGGCAAAACACCAAAGAGGGAAAATGCCATTTACAGTGGAACTCCTCCGTTTAATGTCTGGTCAACAAATCAGAATACCAGCATGGTTGTAAATTACTTTGGCCCAAACGGATTAAATTATATCCCAGCTACCCCGAATCATCTGACTGATTGGGGCGGGAATGCGACCAGAATTAACAACGATATAAACAGCGGCGCATTTATGCTTCAGCACCGCGATCACGGAGGTGAGACCGGATGGGGCGAACCGGCTTATGGCAATTCTAACCTGTCTGCATTAACAAATAACGATCTTGTATTCGTATTTTCAATTAACTGCCTTACAGGAAAATTCAACTGGAGCGGTGAATGTTTTGCTGAAGCATTTCACAGGCATCAGTACGGTGCGCTTGGAATTATCGCCGCAACAGAAGTTTCTTATTCTTTTGTAAACGATACTTATACGTGGGGAATGTATGATGGCATGTGGCCGAATTTTATGCCCGATTACGGCACACCTGGCCCTGATAAAATATTACCGGCTTTTGGCAATGTTTACGGAAAATATTTTCTTCAGTACTCAAACTGGCCGTATAATACCGGCGATAAAATGGTTACTTATTACTTATTCCATCATCATGGAGATGCGTTTACTACAGTTTATACGGAAATGCCCCAAAACCTCACGGTGGTTCACGATCCGGTAATAGTTAGCGGAGCGCCTTACTTTAACGTAACTGCAGACAATTACTCATTAATTTCTTTAACTCTCGATGGTGAAATTCTGGCAGTTGGTGAAGGTACTGGTTCACCGATTTCGCTTAGTATACCATTTATTGTTCCGGGGAATACTGTTACGCTAACAGTTACAAAACAGAATTATTACAGATATACAGCACAGATCCCGGTAGTTCCGGCATCCGGTCCCTACGTTGTTGCAGATTCCTGTATAATTAACGATGCATCAGGAAATAATAATGGGCTTCTGGATTATGGTGAATCGCCATTACTTTCCTTAAGAGCACACAATGTTGGCGTTGCACAGGCAGAGAATGTTACCTTGATTCTTCGCAGCGGCGATTCAAATGTTTCAATTACCGATTCAACTCAGTATTATGGTTCTATTCCTTCCGGCGGGCAAATATTATTACCAGATGGTTACGCTATCCAGGTAAATCCACTTGTTCCGGATGAACACAATATAGCATTCGAGGTTCTTGCAACAGATGGAGTAAATAACTGGGTAAGTTATTTCTCACTCAAAGCACATTCACCGGAGCTGGTATTGGGGACCTACAGCGTTTCGGACCCTGCAGGAAATAATAATGGAATCCTCGATCCGGGTGAAACTGCAGATATAATCATTGAAATTATTAATGAAGGAACTTCGGGCGCGGTTAATGTTGCAGGAGAATTAGTCTGCACTGATCCATATATAACCATAAACACCTCATCGCAGACTTACGGCAATATCGGATCGGGAGGCAACGTAACTAAATCCTTCAGCGTTACAGCAAACAGTAACACTCCAACCGGGCATCAGGCAGCATTTAATTTTAATATTACTGCTGCTTTGGGTATAACCGGTAACGGAACTTTTTCACTTGTGGTTGGACAGATACCTGTTTTAATTCTTTGTCTTGATACAAACCATAATTCCAGCCCGGCCATAAAGGCAGCGCTGGATTCCAATGCGGTAACTTACGATTACCTTACTTCCTTCCCCGCAGATCTCAGCCTTTATACTTCGGTATTTGTATGCCTGGGAATTTACAGCAACAATCATGTTTTAAGTTCCTCCGAGGGACAATTATTAGCAGATTATTTAAATGCGGGTGGAAAGATTTATATGGAAGGCGGCGATACCTGGTATTACGATCCATCAACTCCTGTTCATTCTATGTTTAATATTAATGCTACGGATGATGGAAGTGGTGACCTTGGAACAATACTTGGTCAACCTTCAACGTTTACACAGGGAATGTCTTTCGCCTACACGGGTGAGAATAACTGGATTGACAGAATAACAAACATACCACCCGCTCAGCTGATATTTAAAAATCAATCGCCGGATTACGGATGCGCAGTTGCTTATGATGCAGGAACTTACCGAACTATCGGTACTTCGTTCGAATTCGGAGGGCTTTCCAACGGAACATCTCCTTCAACCCGAAAAGAGCTGATGGCAGAAATAATTGAATTCTTTGGGCTCGGAATAATTCCTGTTGAGTTTATTTCATTTGAAGCTGATTTTGATGAAAGCGGAATAAATCTGAATTGGGAAACTGCTACAGAAATAAATAATTCAGGTTTCGAAGTTCAAAAGAGCAGCGATAACAAAACTTACCAGAGAATAGGATTTGTTGAGGGAAAAGGAACCACTACTGAAATGCAAAAGTACACATTTACCGATGCAGGTGTAAAAGGTAAAGGGAAGTACTATTACAGGTTGAAGCAAATTAATCTGGACGGTACCGAATCCTTCTCAGATGTTCTGGAAGTTGATTATAACATTGTTCCAACTGTATTCAGCTTGTCACAGAACTATCCGAATCCATTTAATCCTTTAACAACAATTGAATTCGGAATCCCGAAAGAAGCAAAGGTTACACTTAAAATTTACGATGCACTTGGTTCCGAAGTTGAAACTATCGTGAATGATAAGATGGAGCCGGGATACTATAAATATCTATGGAATGCGTTAAATTATGCAAGCGGTGTATATTTCTACCGGTTAACGGCAGGCAGCTTTGTGAGCACCAAAAAACTCTTGCTGTTAAAATAATTATCACTTTTTACCTGTTCAGAAAACCCCGTCCTTGAGAAGGCGGGGTTTTTAATTTTAAAATAAAAATACTTGCTTGATTCTATTTGTTTTAATTTTTAATTTAATAACAAAATTAAATGAAGAACAGCAAATAATGACATTCTCGGGGCAGGAATCATCAGAGGGTAATCTGATTTCTTTAATAAAAAAATCATCTTTAACTAAAATAAGGAGCATCCTATGAAACAAATTTACATTGTTCTGTTTTCCATATCGCTTCTTTGCGGCAGCGTATTCGCACAAGGTTCATCTTCCCCTTTGGATATTGATGCGTTAGCAAGTATGATTGCAGGAGAATTGACGCAAACCATTAATACCGGTAATGTTACAGTTGGTTCATTAAACGATTTAAACAGCGATCTGCTCGGAAGCCATATCTTGCCTGCTAATCCTCCACCTCCAAACAATGGCGGTTCACCGGGCTGGGCAATTTTCCATGATCTTATTGCTGGTCCGCGCTATGTTACAATTACTGGTATGAGAACTGCCAGCACAGCCGGTGCAGGTGCAGGTTTTGTAATAGAATTTTTTGTTCGTTCCGGAACTGCTTTAGGAGGACAGGGCAGCTCATCGGCAGGCTGGACCTCTCTTGGCACAGTTAACGTTACGCAAGGTTCTGGTGGAAGCTCTGGTGTTTCAGAACTCTTCGCTACTCCCGTCATAAATCTCAATCCCGGTGATACAGTTGGTTTAGCTATGCTATTTACTGTTGCAGGTCCCCGATACTACGGTACCGGTACTCCACCTTTTCAGGTCTTTGCTGATTCATTTCTTACTCTTATCACCGGTGAGGCGCGTAGTGCGCCTTTTACAAGCGGTGGAAGTATCTTCGCTTCACGTGGACTTGTTGGCGAGATACATTACGATGAATTTGTACCGGTTGAATTGGCTTCATTCACTGCAAACATTTTTAATTTAAACGATGGTAATGCTGTAGAATTGAACTGGATCACAGCTACTGAATTGAATAATCTTGGGTTCCAGGTAGAAAGAAGAACTGCAGAAAACGGCTGGGTAAATATTGGTTTTGTTGATGGGCATGGCACAACAACCGAAGCCCAATATTATTCGTTTATTGATGCCGGGTTAAATGCCGGTTCTTATTACTATCGCTTAAAGCAAATTGATTTCAATGGAACATTTGAATTTTATAACCTTTCGGAAGCAATTGAAATCGGAGCCGTTAAATCATTTAACCTTTTGCAGAATTATCCGAATCCTTTCAACCCTTCAACAACCATTAGCTGGCAGATGCCGGTTAATAGTTTTGTTTCGCTGAAAGTATACGATGCACTTGGCAAAGAAGTAGCAGTGCTTGTAAATGAGGAAAAACCTGCCGGAACTTACGAGCTTGAGTTCAGTGCAAATGGTTTGCCAAGCGGAGTTTACTTTTACCGGCTCCAGGCAGGAGACTTTATTGAAACCAGGCAAATGATATTGATGAAATAAATTTTTTTATAAACTGTTTCTTAACCCCCGTTAAAACCAAGCGGGGGTTTTTTATTATTGCCTCCCCTTTAAAATTAAGTTTTTTTTAGCCCGATATTCCGGTAAATTAACTTAATTGCTTATTGGCAACTTTTTGCTGTTTCCCCTCATTGGTGTGAAACCCATTGGCTTAAATAGCATCTGATGTTTTTAAAATTGATGGTTTAATCTTAATAAATAATCTAACCGGTAATTGAATGTTTAAAGAAATATATTCAGAGAAAATTTTCCCTGAAGAAATAAATACAGTAGTAAATTTGAATGCAGCAGAGTTTGAGCAAAGATTAATTGCCGACTCAAATGCAGTGCTGATAGATGTAAGAACACCCATAGAGCACAATACGGCACGAATACCAAATTCATTGCTTATTGATATTTACAATCCTTCTTTTCTTCAGGAATTAGATAAGCTTGATAGAAGGAAGAATTACTACCTTTACTGCAGAAGCGGCAACCGGAGTTATATCGCAGGGATGCAAATGAAAAAGATGGGTTTCGGACGGGTTTTTAATTTGCAGCCGGGTATTATTGGCTGGTCGGGCTCTAAAGAAATTTCCTGACAAATAAATTTATGCTTAAGCGTTTTGATAGCGGTAACATATTTGGCATCGCTGATATTTTTCTTTGAAGAATAACATTACGGATTTGTATAATTATTCTGCGGAAAAAATAACTGGATTATTTTATTAATGAATTGATGAGACAGGCTTTCTCTTCACTTAATAACACTTACCGGTCAATGAAATGTTACAAAGTAAATCTCCCTGCCCGTTAAAATTAATCAACGGGTAAAATTCATTCGAACTTAATTAGTAACCAGGAACTATAACGAAATGCAGTGCTGAGAAATTCTGCAGGGTTATGAAGTAGCAGCCCGGGCAGCAGCAACAACCAGTTTTCTTCCTTTTAGTTCGCTTCCATTCATTGCTTTAATTGCGTCTTTGGCTTCGTTTTCATTTTCCATCTCAACAAAGCCGAAACCTCTGGACCTGCCTGTCTGTTTATCGGTAACGATTTTTGCAGTTAAGACACTACCATGGTTTTTGAATGCATCTTTTAATTCATCATCATTCATAGCCCATGGAAGATTGCCGACATATAACTTGTTGCTCACGAGATCCTCTGTTATGATTGATTATTGTTTATTAAATACATTGGAAAAAATAATATTATTTGATTTAATTGCAAATCAATAAAATGTTAAAAGATGACCTGAATTTTTGCGGCTGTTTCGAAATGATAAATATAAATGTTCTCATCCCCCGATTTCGGATAAGCATCGGCAGAAGCAGATTTACAGTTTAGAACTCAACTTTCTTATTATACCTGGTTGCATATTCATAAACAAGTGTACTTGCGATAAAGATTGACGAATAAGTTCCTATAATTATCCCAAAGAATAATGTAAAAGCAAAAGCTCTGAGAACCTCACCACCAAAAATTATCAGAACTAATACTGTAAGAAGAGTTGTTCCACTGGTCAATACTGTTCGGCTCATAGTTTGGCTTATACTCGTATTCATAATATCGAATATAGGTCTCGTCTTATGAATCTTTATGTTCTCCCTTATTCTGTCAAAGACAATTACAGTATCATTGATAGAGTAACCAATTAGGGTTAAGAATGCTGCCACAATTGTAATATCGATATCGAGGTTTAAGCCGGGGAATAAGCCGTAGAGAATTGAAAACAATCCGAGGGTTATCAGCACATCATGGAAGAGTGCCGCAACTGCACCAAACGCAAAAATGAATTTAAACCTGAAACCCAGGTAAATCAAAATAGCTATTAAGGCAAATATGATTGCCATTACTGCATCGCGTTTTAGTTCCTCACCTATTTTCGGCCCGACTATATCTTCTTTAAGTACAGAGAACGGATTATCCTTAACTTTTTCACGAAGATTTTCCTTTATCCAGTCTGCTATACCAACACTAACTATCATTTCTGTATTATCCGGTTCTTCAGAAATTTTGCCTGATTGGAACCCGGCTGCAAAAAGCTCTTCAATAATTATATTTGTTGTATCGGGATTCAGGAATGAATAAGTAATTGAGCTTGCAGTTGAATCGGTTATTTCTCTTGGAACACCCGGCAGGATTTTTTCAATTTCATTTTCTATTCCGGCTACAACCTGTGGATAAATTTCGGCCGGTATAATCTGCTCTTCGGTTCTTATCATCACGCCTGTTTCACCTCCAAAGGTTTTAACTTCAACTGTGCCGAGGCCTATATTATCCACATACCCACGAATGGTAGTAATATTAACCGGTTTTTCAAATTGAAGAACAATCTCACTGCCGCCTTTAAAGTCGATTCCAAAATGGAAACCTCTTATTACAGCGCTGACAACACCAATTAGAAACAGAAGTCCCGATATTGTGTATGCAATTTTTCTCTTGCCGAGGAAATCGTAGTTAAGATTTTTAAATATTCTCATATTAAATAAAAACTCCTTAAATCAATTTATTATCCTACTGTTACCGGTAAATTTTTTGAAGTCATAATATCAAATACAACTCTTGCAACTATAAGTGCGCTAAATAAACTTGCAACTATGCCTATCATTAGTGTTAATGCAAATCCCTGAATAGGACCTGTGCCGAATTGGTAGAGAATTATACCGGTAAAAAATGTAGTTATATTCGAATCCACAATTGCTGACAAAGCTCTCGAGAAGCCGCTGTCGATAGAAGCCTTCATAGTTTTCCCGGTTGCAAGCTCTTCTCTTATTCTCTCGAAGATTAAAACGTTTGCGTCTACTGCCATACCAATAGTTAATATAATACCTGCAATACCCGGGAGCGTTAGAGTTGCTTTAAACCCGGCGAGCACCCCAAGAATAAAAAGAATTGTAAATATTAACGCTGCCGCAGCAATAGTTCCTGCTTTCCTGTAATAAATAATCATAAATACAGCAACAAGTAAATAGCCAAGGATAACGGAAAGCAATCCTTTATTAATCGAATCCTCACCAAGTGAAGGACCAACGGTTCTTTCCTCTATAATGTCCACGGGTGCAGGTAATGCACCGGCTTTAAGAACTATTTCTAATAATTTGGCTTCATTAAGATCAGCCATTCCTTCAATCTGAGATCTTCCGCCAGGAATTTTTCCTTTAACCACCGGTGCTGAAAAAATCACTCCATCAAGCATAATTGCAATGCGTTTGTCTACATTAGCACCTGTTATTCTTGCCCATTCTGTTGCACCTTCGGAATTCATTGTCATATTCACTATCGGGGCTGAGCTGTTTGGATCTAGAGTAGCAACTGCGTCAGTAATAACTCCACCGGTCAATTCCGGTTCCTTATTAACCAGGTACAGCAGGTAAAATTGGTTGCCGGAATTATCAGTGATAGCTTTAGCATTGTAAATAAATTCAACATTATTGGGTATAACTTTCTGAACATCATCCCTGCGCAGCATCATATCCAGCTTATTCCTTTCCTCAGCATTAACATAAGCATCTGCACTTCTGCCTTGTGGATCAAGCAATGCTATTGAAAAGAACGGATGCTGCTTTTTGAATTCTTCCTCAGTAAGTTCTTCCTGCTGCTTTGAAGTATCCAAAGCTGTAACAGAAGTATCGGATAATTCGTTTGAAGCCAGAGTTGTATCTGTTTTTGTTGAATCTATAATTTTACCTGCCAGCACTTCATCAATTTTTTGCATTACATTAAAGGTAAAATCCGGATCTTTAACAATCCTGAACTCGAGCAAAGCAGTACCTTGCAGCAATTGTTTAGCTTCTTCTTCTCTTGCAACACCGGGCAATTCAACAATAATCCTTCGGCTTCCCTGCCTTTGAATTGATGGTTCGCTGACCCCATACTGATCTACCCTGTTTCTAATAATTTCCATAGCTCTTGTAACAGCATCTTCTGTATCTTCTTTTAAATTTGCTATTATTTCATCATCTTCCTGCCTTATGGTTCCGTAGTAACGGCTAAGTCTTATTTGCCTTTCAGAAAATTTTCGCCCGGCGATATCAACTACAGATTCATCCGTTTCAGCAGCTTCCTTCTCTGCTTCAGCTAAAACTTTATTAAATACGTCATCCGGGTTCTTTGCAAGTTTTTCCAGGAGCTTGCCTGTATTTACTTCCAGAACAACACGCATTCCACCCTGCAGATCCAAACCAAGCTTTATTCGTTTTTCTCTGTTTTTAACTATATCGGGGTTTGCTGTTAAAATACTGTCTTCGGTCTGACTTAAAATACTTTCAAGATGCGACATCTCTATCCCGGGATTTTCCTTTAAGACTTGCTCTTTTTTTTGGGCAAGTGCTTCTTTTAAATCAGTACTATTCTGATAATCAAAATAGGTTGGATAAAGCAGGTAAATTGAAAGCGCCAAAGCAGCAACAATTATTATAAGCCGGAATCTGAATTCTTTCATAAAAAATTATTTGTCTTTAATAAAATGGATAAATTGAAAATGAACTGCCAAAATTAGGGCTTAACGTTTAGAAAGTCAATAAAAATGATAGATAATTGCTCAGGCTTACAGCTCCAAAACAACTCTTTTAAGAAGTGTGCTGAACTTGCTCATAACTTTTGCTGCTGTCTTCTTTACTTCGTCGTGGTAAAGTTTTTCGGGCGAAATTCCTGCGGCAAGGTTGGTTATACAGGAGATGGCAGAAATTTCCAGACCAAGATTTGCCGCATAAACTGCTTCGTGTACGGTTGACATTCCAACTGCATCTCCTCCAAATTTTTTTATAAATTTTATTTCTGCAGGAGTTTCGTATGCAGGACCCTTTGTGTAATAATAGACTCCGCTTTTCAAATCAATTTTTTCTTTACCTGCACATTGCCTGATAAGCTCATTGAGTTTTATGGATGGACAGTTAAAAAGATTTCTTTTTTCTAACGAAGCCAGCCCGATTAATTCTGTTAATTCTTTTTTTAATCCGATAGCAATGAATGAATCAGCCAGCATAAGATCGCCAGGCAAAAAATCCGGATTAATACCTCCTGCAGCGTTTGTTAAAATAATTTTTTTGCATCCGGTTTTTTCTGTAATAAATACCGGGAGAATACATTCACTTAAAGGAAATCCTTCGTAAAAATGAAACCTGCCGCTGAATACCAGCAGCTTTTTCCCGTGCAGTGTTGCAAATACAACCCGGCTTGAGTGTCCTTCTACCAAAGAAAGCGGATAGCCAGGCAATCTGTCTGGTGAAAATGATTTTTTTGTTTGAATTGATTCTGTAAATTCACCAAGTCCGCTGCCGAGTACGATAGAAATTTCAGGAGTGAAAGGTGCTTCGGTCTGAATTACCTTTATAAGTTGTTCATATTTAAAATTAAGATCGATCATTCAACTGAAAAGCAGTCCGGCAAGTGTAGCAGTCATTAATGTTGCAAGCACTCCTCCGGTAACGGCTTTTATTCCAAGGCTTGCAATTTCGGATTTCCGGCCGGGCGCCAGCGGACCAATTCCTCCTATCTGTATGGCAATGGAACTGAAATTGGCGAATCCGCAAAGAGCATAAGTAAGCATAAGAATACTTTTTTCACTTATTAACTTTCCCATTTCTACAAGTGAGCCCATTTCTGTATATGCTACAAATTCATTAAGTACAATTTTTACACCGAGCAGGCTTCCAAAGTTTAACGCATCCTGCCAGGGAACACCGATTCCAAAAGCGATAAACTGTAAAACAAGGCCAATAATTAATTGGAAGCTAAGAGGCTGACCGAAATTTTTTGTTAATGATTCATTCAGATTTACCAAATCTCCCAAACCGTTAAGCAGGTAATTTATGAGAGCAATTATCGCAATAAATGCAAGAAGCATTGCCCCGACATTTATTGCGAGTTTCCATCCATCTGCCGCACCATTTGCTGCCGCTTCAATTACATTAGCTGCATTTTTTTCAACCGCTGTTTTAACTGTTCCTTTTGTAACGGGGTCACCGGTTTCAGGAAACATAATTTTCGAGATAACAATTGCTGCCGGTGCAGCCATTACACTTGCCCCGAGCAAGTGTGTTGCGAAAAGCTGCTGCGCCTGTTGAAGAGGTATTCCGTTTTTAATTGCGTAAGCTGAACCCAGAATCTGGATATATGCAGCCAAAACACCTCCTGCAATTGTTGCCATTCCTCCCACCATAACAGTCAGAAGTTCACTACTTGTAAGGTCTTTCAGGAAAGGTTTAATCATCAATGGTGCTTCGGTTTGTCCCACAAATATATTTGCAGAGTTCGAAAGTGATTCTGCACCGCTTGTGCCAAGAGTTTTAGCCATTATCCATGCCATTGCTTTTACAATCAGTTGCATTATTCCGAGGTAATAAAGAACTGACATTAAACTGGCAAAGAATATTATAGTGGGCAGCACCTGAAAAGCAAAAAAGGAACCCAGACTTCCTTCAGCTCCCGGAGGTTTTGCCAGATCCCCGAAGACAAATTTTGCTCCTTCTGATGTGAAGTTTAGCACCAGAACAAAGAAATAGCTTATCCAGTTGAAAACGTCTTTTGGCCAGGCGAGAACAAAGAAAATCGAGCGGAGCTCTTCACCTTTTAAAATAAGGACTGCAAAAACAAACTGAAGTGCCAGACCGCTTATAACAAGCCGCCAGTTTATTCTGGATTTGTTGTTCGAAAGAATAAAAGATATGCCTAGCAGCAGGGCTACACCAATTAAACCTCTTAAAACAGAAACAATGTCCATAAATAAATTCAGTTTTCGTTTGGTATATAGTGACACTTGCGGCAGCGGGCTTCATAAATATCGGCTGCTCCAACCACAACTCTTTCCGATGATAAAGTTTTCCTCTGAGTTTTATCGGCGGGGTTTCCGCATACAACACAAATGGCAAGCTGCTTGGTAATATATTCGGCTGTTGCAAGCAAGCCCGGCATAGGGTCGAACGGAATCCCCCGGTAATCCTGATCCAAGCCTGAAACAATAATTCGTTTGCCTGTATTTGCCAGCTGGTTACAGACTTCTACTAACTTTTCATCAAAAAATTGTGCTTCATCAATGCCTATTACCTGTGCATCGTTTGACAGATGGAATATTTCTTCAGCTTCCGAAATGATTATTGAGGGAAGAGACTGCTCGTTGTGCGATACAATTGAGTTTGCAGAATACCGGTTATCTATTTTCGGTTTAAAGATTACTACATTTTGTTTTGCAATCTGTGCTCTTCTTAAACGTCGTATAAGCTCTTCAGTTTTACCGCTGAACATGCAGCCGGTTATAACTTCTACCCAGCCGGTATCTTTCGGAAGCTGATGAGGGGGAATGTCAGTCATAAGTTAAGTAAAAAGTAAAAATTCAAAAATTATTTTTTTAAAGATTTTCATCTCTAAAAGCAAAAGGCAGAAGCTCCGAAGTTTTTTTAACGACGTAATCACCTTTGGAGTTAACCATTATTACATCAATTTCTCCGCAAAGATCTGAAATCACCTGCCTGCAGGCACCGCATGGTGAAATAAAATCTTCAGTATCGCCTGCAACTGCAATTGCCTTAAATTTTCTTTCTCCTTCTGAAATTGCTTTAAATATTGCAGTTCTTTCTGCGCAAATCGTAAGACTGTAAGAGCTCGATTCAATGTTGCAGCCGTTGTAAATTTTATTCCCCTCAGTGAGCAGTGCGGCACCCACAAAAAACTTTGAGTATTTCGGATATGCCTTGCTCTTTGCTTCTATTGCTGCTGCGACTAAACTTTTGTAATCCATGTCTTGGTTCAGGAATAATATAATTACATATTTTAATTAACTTAATTTACCAAATCGTACATCAAAATCTGCAGAGATTTGTTGCCAAATTATAGTTAACTATTTCTTTTGTAAAATTAAATAAAATGTTGGTGTAATAAATCGGTTTAGTAACCCGGTTTTATCATTCGCAAGTTTAATTATAATATTGCCGAGACCGAGTTTGTTAATGAATTTTAAAAGCCCGATATGAAAATCACTCCAGATAAGTCCTTCATTTCCATTCATCAATTCTGCGACAGCATAATTTGTATTAATAAAAAGTTCAAATTTACCTGCAGCCTTATTCATCAGATAATTTAAAGATAGTAACTCTGCAATATCTTCTCTGTTATAATCTTTCTTTCTGAAATACTTTAAAAAATACTGCTTAATTTGTTTTCTTTTTAAGATGGAAACAACCGGCAGCCCCCAGTGCGGATCGGCGATAAAATTTATCAGCGAAAGTTTGTTAGGTGTGCTCAGGTAAATGATACCGCCTAAAGCAAGAATATTATAAAGCTGATCGAAGAAATAATTTTCCAATATTAAATGCTCTATACTATCCTGCAGAATAATCAGGTTAAAATAATTTTTCTTAAAAGGAATGTTAACGGCATCACCGGCAACAGGAAAAAGCGAACCGGAAACAGACTGCAGTTCCAGCATATCAATTTTTTTCTCGAGGCTTATGACAAAGTTTTGCTCTGCAAATAATTTTGCCGTTGCTCCAGTGCCCGATCCTATATCGAGTATTTTAAGATTTCTGCATTCGATAAAATTTGAAACCAGTGACTTTACAAATTCAGCCCTGTAAACAGATATTTCCCTTGCACGCTTCCATCTCTTAGAGTTAGGATGAGTTGCATCATACTCAACCGGTATGCCTGATTTTATTTCCATTTAACTTTCATAAATCTGGAGTTGAAGAAATGCATAACCAGCAGCACTTCATAAATGAGCTGCAGCAGAATGATTTCAAAATAATTGAAGCGATAACCGAAATGTTTTTCATTTAATTTAACAACTGCCGAATCTATTATCAATTTTGCTGCAAATAAAATCCCGGCCATCGGATTTAATACCATCAAAAATATCGAAAGCACAAAACACAGGTTCACAAGATGCCAGGTTCCTAGCAGCAATTTATGCTTCAGTAAATAATGGGCTGATGTCTGCGTATGTCTTGCCCTTTGGTTAAGGTATTCCTTGAGAGATTCTTTGCTTCGTGAGTAAACGAATGATCCATGCTCTATTACTGCTGCAATTTTTAGTTTTTTCTTTACTGCTTCTCTAATCAGCAGATCATCATCCCCACTAATTGTATCGGTTGTGTTTGTGTAACCGCCGATAGATTCAAATGCTTTTTTAGTATACCCGAAATTTCTTGCAGCCGCTGAATAAGGTAAGCCGGCTGAAACAAAAGAAAAAGATAACAAGCTACTTCTTAAATTTTCAAAACAGGAAATTTTATTTATTATGCTTTTTGTTTGATAGTAGGGTGCTATACCAAAAAGTAAATTGTTGCCGGAATGAAATTTACCGGAGTAAGCTTTCAGCCAGCCGGGCTCAGGATTACAATCTGCATCCGTAATGAGTATATGCGGATATTTTGCATTTTGGATTCCCAATGTCAGGGCATCCCTTTTGCCGGTCTTTGCAACTGTGTTCAATCTGATGATTTGTAAATTATTAAACCTGCCGGCATTGGCTTTCAATTCTTCAAATGTATTATCTGTAGAATTATCATCCACAATAATTACTTCGAACAACTCCGAAGGGTAATCAAGATTAAGTAGTGAGCTTATCAGCGAATGAATGTTATCCAGTTCGTTTCTGGCCGCAATGATGATGGAAATATTTACAAAGTCACTATCCTTTTTACTACTTTTAGCCAATTTCCCGAGCAAAACAATTATAATCAGGTTCAATATAATTAGTATGATTATTGGTATTATTATGAACATCATCGGGATTAGCAGGCAAATTGATTACTATTTATTAAAGCTCTGATAAAAATACTTAATAATTTTTTTAAAGTAATACAGCTTGCAGGATTATGAAATAAAACCTGAAGTACTTATGTTTGAATTAATATTGGAGACAATTTAAACTAAATCTATTTACGATATTAAAATACTGGTTGGAATTTATTCAAATGAAAATTAAAATTTTGTATTAAGTTAATGATAATTAAACAAACTGATTTTTCCTTCCAGGTTAAAAACCTGCTGTTGTTAATTCAAATCAAGTAAAAATGCTGCTCTGTTTAATAACTAATTGAGTTCAGTTATTTGCTTATCCAGGTTAATGAAAAAAAATGATTATATCTTTTTAACTATTATTTCACTTTTACAAATAAATCTTTATTCTCAGGGAACTTGGAAAATGGTGCAGAGTCCGACAGATAACTTTCTTAATTCAATCTTCTTTACTGACAGCTTGTACGGCTGGGCAGCAGGAGATTCCGGCACGATAATCCACACAACAGATGGCGGGTTAAACTGGGCAATTCAAAACAGCAATAACCATAACAGAATTACAGATTTATTCTTTTTAAATAGAAACACAGGCTTTGCGTCAGCTCTGGAAGTTACCAGCTCACCTTACGGAACTTACTTGTTAAAAACTACCGATGGTGGTGAAAACTGGATAAGCCCTTCTGCTCCGATTGAAACTATTTTTGCTCAGAGTTTATTTTTTCAGGATTCTTTGAACGGTTGGATGGGCGGCAAACAGACACCAATTCTTAGAACTACTGACGGAGGGCTAAGCTGGTTTCCTGCAGATATTGATTCCTCAGCTTTTGCTTCCTTCCCGGTTTACGATATTCAGTTTTTTAATTCGGATTTTGGCGTTGCTTCTGGCGGAGTTGTTGATTGCTGCGGAATAATATGGCTTACAACTAATGGCGGCAATAACTGGCATGTAATTGATACTTCGAATGTTGCTCCTGAACCGGTTTATAAACTTTACATAAAAGATTCTTTAAATGTTATTGGTGTGGGGGGAGATTTTGAACCGCTCGGTTTTGGTGTTGGAATAATGAATACTTCCGACAGCGGTTTGAACTGGGACTTTGAATATATTGGAATAAGCGGAGTAGCCTGGGATATTGATTTCAGAACTAACTATGAAGCCTGGGCGCCTCTGGGAGGAGAGAAAAAATTAATTTACAGTTTCGATTCAGGTGTAACCTGGCATCCAACAGTTAGCCCCGACAGCACCATTATTTATGATATCACTTTCCCTGATACAATGCACGGCTTCGGCGTTGGCGGCGAAGGAGCTATAATAAAATTTCAACCGCAGAATGTAATCAATGTAAACCTACAGGAAGAATTAATTTTAAGTGAGTTCAAGCTATACCAGAATTATCCGAATCCTTTCAATCCCGAAACTAATTTAAAATATTTTCTTCCGAATGATAGTTTTATCAAACTTTCGGTTTTTAATTTATTAGGTCAGGAGATTGCAAAGCTTGTTAACAGCTATCAGGAAGCCGGCAGCTATGAAATAAAATTTAAAGCTGAAAATCTTTCGGGAGGCGTTTATTTCTACAGTTTAGAAACCGCTGGTTTCAGAGATATGAAAAAAATGGTAATTCTTCGTTAATAAATTTAAAATAAGAAAATTTTTTTTGGATGATAACAATTAACTCAACATTCACTAACTATAAGGAAGAAATATGAAAAAATCGCTTTCACTTTTCTTGTTTGTTCTGATTTTTGCTGCAGCTTTTTCTTTTGGTCAGAGCACAACAAGTCCTATTCCTGAAGTTTCTCAGGATGTATATCATGACACATCTCCACCGTTAAGAGAGATGCAGGAAGCACCATTGTATCCAACACCATGGGAAGGTGGAATAATACCACTTATGTTGAATGAATCCAGGTTTGGAGATCAATATCAGTACGATCCGGGTTTACAGGATTTTGATGGAAGCAACGGATTAAGCATAATTACACAAAGCTGGAATGGCGTTGGCGCCAGCGGATATGCTCCTCCGGATAACAGCGGCGATGTTGGACCAAACCATTATATGCATATGGTAAACGTCCGGTTTCAAATCTGGAATAAAACCGGAACCTCATTGCTGGGTCCTTTAAATCTTGGAACTATCTGGTCGGGATTTCCTGGTCCTTGGTCTACCAGCTTAAATGATGGCGACCCGATAGTGCTTTATGATGAAGTTGCTGACCGATGGTTTGTAGCGCAATTTTCATTACCGAACTTTCCAAACGGACCATTCTACATTTTAGCTGCAGTTTCGCAAACCAACGATCCAACAGGCAGCTGGCATCGGTACGGTTTTACATTTACACATATGCCCGATTACCCGAAATTCGGAATCTGGCCGGATGGATATTACATGTCAGCTAATTCTTTTTCATCAGGTTCATTAAACTTTAATGGAACATATGTAGCAGCATTCGAAAGATCTCAGATGCTTACCGGTTCAACAGCCCAGATGGTATCATTCCTGAATTCGCCAGCTACAACCTGGTCACTGTTGCCTTCCGATTATGATGGCGGTACACCTCCCGGCGGCGCACCGAATTATTTCGGGCAGATTCATGATAATGCTTTTTATGGTGGTTCGGATGGATTTGATATTTTTCAATTTGCGGTAAATTGGGTTTCTCCGGGAAGTTCCACATTCACAGGTCCGACATTTATTTCCACAAATGCTTTTGTGGGTGTGAACGGAATTCCCCAACTTGGTACAGGAACTTTGCTCGACGACCTTGACCAGATGACTATGAACAGACTGAATTACAGAAACTTTGGCTCGCATCAATCAATGGTTACCTGCCATACAGTTGACGCAGGAAGCAGCCGTGCCGGAATGCGATGGTATGAATTCCGGAATACCGGCAGCGGATGGTCTTTATATCAGCAAGGTACCTACGCACCCGCAGATGGTCATGAAAGATGGATGGGCAGTATTGCAATTAACTCTAACGGCGATATTTGTCTTGGCTATTCTGTTTCAAGTTCAACTATATATCCGCAAATAAGGTTTACCGGCAGATTAAGCAGTGATCCTCTCGGTCAAATGACAGTTACCGAAGAAACAATTCACTCAGGCAGCGGTGCGCAAACAAGTCTTACGCGCTGGGGAGATTACACTCAGATGGCCGTTGATCCTTCACTGCCAAGAGTATTTTGGTATGTAAATCAGTATCAGCCTTCTTCCGGCAGTTTTAACTGGCAGACAAGAATTGCCGCTTTGGATTTTGCTCTTGTTCCGGTTGAACTGACTTCTTTTACCGCAACTGCGGTTAACAACGATGTTGAATTAAATTGGGTTACTGCAACCGAAACTAATAACCAGGGATTTGAAATAGAAAGAAGTGCAGGTCAGAGCTGGGAAAAAATAGGTTATGTTGCTGGTTTTGGAACAACCACCGAAACAAAGACTTATTCTTTTACAGATAACAAGCTCGATGCCGGTTCTTATTCTTACAGGCTGAAACAAATTGATTTGGACGGCTCCTACAGTTATTCAAAAGAAGTTAATGTAGAAGTTTCTGCTCCGGTTGTATATGCTCTTGAACAGAATTATCCCAACCCGTTCAATCCGGCTACGACAATCCGTTATTCGATACCTGAAGATGGATTTGTTAAGCTTGCGGTTTATAATACACTTGGTGAAGAAGTGGCTACTCTTGTGAATAATATACAGCATGCCGGTGTTTATGATGTTCAGTTCGATGCTGCGTCATTATCAAGCGGTGTATATGTTTATAAAATTGAAGCTGCTGGTTTTGTAGCATCCCGAAAGCTTGTGCTTACAAAATAAACCTTTTATTTGGTTTTAATTTTTTCCATTAAATAAAAAAAATTTGCAGAGCCCTATCCGTTAAATACGGAGAGGGCTTTTTTATTTAAATGCAGAACGAAATTACATTTCAATTGATATAGTCAGTAATATTCCTGTCCAAAAAAAATTTGCCGAAGATTTAATTTTCATTTATTAATAATTTGAAAAATTTACTATGTTTGTATGTAAAATACTTGATTAATTCAGAAAGCTGTGATAAAACAATTTCCCGGGAAAAACTCTCTTTCACTTCACACCGAAGAAAAGCAGGAATCCATTGTCTCTAATAAGGTTTTAAGCAACACTATTCTTTAAATAAATAAAAAACTAATAAACATTATTAATCAACTAACTTAGAATGGAGAATAAATGAAACAATTCGGCTATTTTGTTTTAGTGCTTGTATTCGGCTATGCAATTGCACTATCCGTCTTTGCTCAGGGAAATGGTACTCCTGAGAAGATCTGGTCTAAAGTTGAACTGGATCCGAATTCTACCGGAAATACAGGAACCGTGCCTAAGTGGATACCAGTTGAACCGGTAACAAAATTTTATGATTTTAATGGAGACCAGATTATTGTTGAGCCAAATAAACGACCACATCCTACAACCAACACCACACAATCCGAAACAAGTATTGATGTTCACCCTTCAGATAATAATATTATCTTCTGTTCTGCGAACGCAACTACCTGGCCAGTTTCACAAATTTATGGTACCGGTGTATACTGGTCACTCGATGGCTGGGATACCTGGACTGGTTATGACAATCCGCCCTTTGGAATCAACTCCGGTGACCCCGTTTCAATTATTGGTAACAATGGTTATTTCTATGAAAATTATATTTCCGGTCCCGGCGGGCAGGGTGTAGCCCGTTCAACCAATAATGGCTCGGGCTGGACAACATATACAGTTGCTCCAAACCCGGGAAGCCTTGCCGATAAAAATCATATGATGATTGATAAAAAATCCGGCAGTCCTTATGAGAACTATTTATACTGCAGCTGGACTGACTTCGGAGGTACGAATGATAATGATGTTGTTTTAAGATTTTCAACAAATTTCGGACAGAACTGGAGTTCACCTTCAATGAATCTTTCGAACTCCTTAAACCCCGGCAGCCATGCCCAGGGAACCAATGTTCAAACCGGACCTAATGGTCAGATTTATGTTACGTATGCTATTTATGATGCCTGGCCCGGTGGTGAAGATGCAATAGGTTTTTCCAGGTCAACTGATGGCGGAACTACCTGGACACATAACCGAATTTACTCCGCTGTAAACTTTGGTATAAGAGGAAATCTATCTAATAAAAATGGGATACGGGTAGCCTCATTTCCTGTAATGGCTGTTGATCGTACCGGTGGACCGTACAATGGATATATTTATATTTGCTGGCCTCAGAGAGGTGTTTCACCTGCCGGCACAGATCCCGATATTGTTTTAATCAGATCTACCGATGGGGGCGCGACCTGGTCTTCCCCGATAAGGGTTAATGACGATCCGATCAATAACGGAAAAGATCAATACTACCCCTGGTGCACAGTTGACCAGGCAACCGGACAGCTAATGCTTGTATTTTATGACAGCCGCGATGTTGCTAACAACCAGGCAGAAGTTTGGATGGCAAGAAGTCTTGATGGCGGAACTACCTTTGAAAATTTTGAAGTCAGCGATGCAGCGCATACCCCGGCTCCGATTTCCGGATTGGCAGGCGGCTATGCCGGAGATTATATTGGTGTGGCTGCTCACAATAATATTGCATACCCTTACTGGGGTGATAACAGAACCGGAATTTACCAGGGCTGGATGACAAAAGTATCTTTCGGAACCCCTTGTCCTGTAGATCCTCCAACTAATCCTAATCCGGCTAATGGTGCTACAGATGTATCAATTAATCTTGCACAAATAAGCTGGACTAATGGTGCGGGTGCAACTCAGTGTGAAGTATGGTTTGGAGAAGCAGGGAATATGACTCTGCAATACTCCGGTGCCTTAATTACCTCCTGGAATGTACCGGGACCTTTAACATACTTTACAAATTATAACTGGAGAATTAAAGGTAAGAACGATACTTGTACTGTTGCCGGTCCGGTATGGTCTTTTACAACAGAGCAGGACCCCAATTATTTTATAGATACCATTTGCGTAAACCCGCAGAGTGCTAACTATTGGACTGGAACCTGTAACACATCAACAAAAACCCAGGTAAGTTATGTAGATGCTGTGGGAAATGACGTCGGTTGGATGAGATTTGATATAAGTGCAATACCAACTAATGCTACAATTGATGGAATTACGTTTTACGGTTATGTTTATGATAACAATTGGCCTTACTGGAGTATTACTCCTATGGGCAGCGTTGATCCATTGACTGCGACTGCCTCAGCAATTAATAGCCAGGTAAGTAACAACTATCAGCAGGGAATTGCATACAGCTATAATACCGAACCCGGCGATCTTCCTATAGATTGGTTAAACCGTACTTTTGAGGCAAATGCTGTTGCTGATCTACAGAGTGCCTTAGCACAAGGCTGGTTTGCAGTTGGCATAGTTGACTGGGATTTTAGCTCGACTTATTACCTTAAATTCGAAGGATGGGCTCAGGCTCATATACCATATCTTTGCATAATTTATCATTACATTGTACCTGTAGAACTGACTTCATTTACGGCTGAAGTCCAGAATGATAATGTAAGACTAAACTGGGCAACAGCAACTGAAACCAATAACCAGGGATTTGAAATTGAAAGGAGAACCTCCGGCGGCAGTTACGAAAAAATTGGTTACTTAGCCGGTTTTGGTACAACCACCGAACCAAAATCATACTCTTTTACCGATGCCGGTGTGAATACCGGAAGTTATACCTACAGGCTGAAGCAGATTGATTTGGACGGAACCTATGAATATTCAGATGAAATTAATGTGGAGGTGAGTACTCCTTTAGAATATTCCTTAGAACAAAATTATCCGAATCCATTTAATCCGAGCACTACAATAAAATATTCTCTTGCTGATGACGGATATGTTAAGCTTACCATTTTCAATGCGCTTGGAGAGCAGGTTGTATCGCTTGTTAATCAGAACCAGAAAGCAGGCAGATACGAAGTTTTGTTCAACGCAGATAATCTATCAAGCGGAGTTTATATTTACAGGCTGGAGACGGCCGGCTTTACTTCCACAAGAAAGCTGATGCTGATGAAGTAATAGTATTTTTGTAAAACTGCTATTATTACCCCGCCCGGTACACGCCGGCGGGGTTTTTTATTTATCGCTCCTGATTAAATAATTAATTTATTCTTGATTCTTAATCTTTGCTTATGCAAATTCCGGTTGAAATATTTTTAAAAGTGGAGGGAAATTAAAGTGAGGCGCAATCTTCTTTCATTTTTTCCTGAACAAAGATAATATAAGGGGAAAAAGTGAAACTAAAATATATCTCCTCAGTATTAATTCTGTTCAGGTACTTTCAGGGCAATCAATGCTTTAAGGTTAATCATGTCATTTTACTATCTTTGATAATACCATTGGGAGAAAAAATTATTTTTTAATAACTAAAAAAGGGAGGGTTTAATGCCACAGCTTAGAGACGTTCACCTTTATGTATCTGGTGGAAAAATTTATGTTAATCCTGACAGCCTTAAAGTCGAAGCCGGAGATGTTGTCAGGTTTGTTGTTGATACTGCCGATACAACATTCCAGATTGTAATCCACAACTTCGACGGATATTTCGTAGGTATGCCTCAGGTTATCACTGCTACTGCATCAGATAGTGCACCGGTTTCATTAACTGTAAACAGCTCCGAAAATCTGGTAAGATACTATTCGGTGTGTGTATTAACCACAGGTAGTCCGCCAGAGCAGCCGGATGCGCCTCCAAGAATAATTCGTAATACATAATCTTTTAGCAGACATAGTTTATATCTGCTTAAAAGATATTTTAATGCTTATTAATTCTAAGGAGAGTAATGCGCTCTGCCAGTGCAATATTTCTTTTTCTTATTGCTTCAGTCAATTTTATTTCGGCTCAGCAAAACTCCGTCCAGTTCAGCCATCTTACCTCACAGGATGGCCTTGCTTCTAACAGCGTGTTCTGTATTATACAGGACACTAAAGGATTTCTTTGGATTGGAACATATGACGGCTTATGCAGATACGATGGCTATAAATTTACTGTGTACGAAAACATTGAAACCGATCCTTCCAGCATCAGTGACAACAAAATCAGAACTATCTGTGCAGATTCTTCGGGGGATTTGTGGATCGGCACCTGGAACAAAGGTTTAAATCGATTCAATCCGCAAAGTGAAAAGTTCACCCGTTTCCTGTATAATGAAAATAATCCTTCCAGTTTAAGCGATGATGCAATTGTATCGCTGCTATATGATACTTCCGGTTGTCTCTGGGTGGGCACAGCTAAGGGAGGGTTGAATTGCTTTAATTTTAAAGAAAACAAATTCATACATTATCTCTATAACCCGGATGACGTGTCTAGTCTTAATGATAATTCTGTTAATACATTATTGATTGATAGCCGTGGCAGCTTGTGGGTCGGAACTTCCAGAGGGGGACTTAACAAATTTAACCGATCCACTAAAACTTTTACAAGATATGAGTACAATGCAGATAATTACGAAACAATCGGCAGCAGCTCTGTTAGTTATTTAACCGAAGACGGGTTAAACAATTTGTGGATTGGCACAAATAACGGATTGATTAAGTTCGACAAAGAATCAAATAAATTTATCCGGTTTGATGAAGATGTTTCGGGTGCAGGTACAATTTGTTCTAAAGACATAACTTTTATACTTGAAGATAAAAGGCAAACTTTTTGGGTCGGATCATTTGATGCGGGATTGAGTTTTTGGAACAGGTTGAAAGGAGAATTTGCCTGCTTCAGAAAAAATTATTCAGACATAAACGGGCTGAACGACGATGCTGTGATTTCCGCCTTTGAAGATAATTCAGGTATTCTCTGGTTTGGCACCTGGAATGGCGGGCTTAATGTTTACAACAGAATGATGAAAAAGTTCGTAACCATTTCACACGATCCGGATAATTCTAATAGTCTTAGCAGCAACAGTGTTTTTGCAATTTGTGAAGACAGGTTCGGAGAATTGTGGGTTGGAACCGATATATTCGGTTTGAACAGAATAATTCCGGAAGAAAATAAAACTATAAGGTACCTTAACAATCCTGGCAATCCTTTCAGCATCAGCAGCAATTTAATTACAGATATCTGTGAAGATAATTACGGTAACCTGTGGATTGCTACCGATAAAGGCGGGTTAAATAAATTCGACAGATCTTCCGGAAAGTTTATTCACTTTAAACACGACCCGAATAACCCTGCAAGCATTTGCGGAGACCGTATTTCACAGCTTTTTGTTGATAGAGAAGGAAACCTGTGGATTGGAATTGCTGAGGCTGGTCTCGACAAATTATCAGTGCGTTCATCCGAAATAATACATTACAGGCACAATGATGACAATCTACGCAGTTTAAATAAATATACGATTTTTGCCTTTAACGAAGATGATGGTGGAAATCTGTGGATTGGTTCAAACGGCGGCGGATTGAGCATGCTCGATAAAATTACGGGAAAGATCACCACTTACACACACAATCCTGAAAATCCTTCAAGCATAAGTAAGAACGAAGTATCAGTTATACATAAAGATAGAAACGGAGTCTTATGGATTGGAACCAATGGCGGAGGACTGAATAAATTTGACCTGAAAGGTAAAAAATTTAAACGCTTCCGCGAAGCTGATGGTTTACCCAGCGATATGGTATGCGGAATACTTGAAGATGAATCCGGCAACCTCTGGATAAGCACTTACAAAGGCTTAACGCGTTTTAACCCGGAAAAAGAAACATTCAGGCTTTTCAGCGTTGAGGAGGGATTACTGGGAGATGAGTTTAATAACTGGGCTTACTTCAAAGGAAGAGATGGTAAAATGTACTTTGGAGGTACTAATGGATTAAATGTTTTTCATCCGGAGCAGATTAAAGATAATCCTCACGTACCCGCAATAGTAATCACGGATTTTCAGCTTTTGCACAAACCCGTAAAAATTGGGTATGATTCTGCCTGGGGAAGGACTATACTTCTTAAATCAATTACTGAAACACAGCTTATTGAACTTAACTACAATGATAATATCATCTCCTTCGAATTTTCCGCACTTGATTTTCACAGCCCGGATAAAAACAGCTACACATATATTCTCGAGGGCTTTGACAAAAACTGGACGCATACAACTGCCGGCAGGCGTTTCGTTACCTATACTAACCTTGACCCGGGTGAGTATATCTTTAAAGTTAAAGGTTCTAACAGCGATGGTGTCTGGAACGAATCAGGGCTAAAACTAAGTGTTCTTATTCGTCCACCCTGGTGGACAACCTGGTGGGCATATGTGCTCTATGCTCTTGTTTCCCTTTCAGCATTCACCTTTTCAACAAGATTTTATCTTAACAGGCAGAAACTTAAAACCCAGCTTGCACTTGAGCACGAGCATTCGAAAAAACTTGAAGAAGTAGATAAGCTTAAATCCAATTTCTATGCTAATATTTCTCACGAGTTCCGTACACCGCTGATGCTTATTCTCGGACCGCTTGAAAAACTTATTCCGCGCTTAAAAGATGATGAAGGGCAGAAACAGGTCGGATTGATTAAAGGAAATGCAAAGCGACTCTTGAATCTTATTAACCAGCTTCTTGATCTCTCGCGGCTTGAAGCAGGCAGATTAAAACTTAATGCCTCCCTTGGTAATATCTCACAATTCATTAAAGGACTTGCCATGGAGTTTGAAGCTATTGCCGAGCAGAGAGATTTAGTTTATAAGGTAATTATGGATAAGGAGGATATTGAAGTATACTTTGATAAAGAAAAGCTTGAGAAAATAATTATCAATGTTCTTTCCAATGCATTCAAATTCACTCCTGCCGGCGGAAAAATAACCTTAAGAGTAGTTGAGGTTCCGCCAGACCGGGTAGAAATTATCGTTAGAGATACCGGTATTGGTATACCGCATAAAGAACTGACAAAAATATTTGACAGGTTTTATCAGGTTGACAGTTCTCATACCCGGAGTCACGAAGGAACAGGTATCGGATTGGCATTAACAAAAGAGCTTGTTGAGCTGCATAAAGGTAATATTCTAATTAATAGTGAAGAAGGCCATTGGACAGAAGTGAAAATAATTCTAAAGCTGGGCAAGGTTCATCTTAATGAAGATGAAATAATTGAACCTTCGGATTACCAGCTGCGTAAAGTAGATGACCTTGACGAATATCTTAAGGCTGATACGGAGGATGACGATATAATAAGTGAGCACCTTGTAGATAAAACAATTGTGCTTGTTGTTGAAGACCATCCGGATGTGAGAGAATTTATCAAGGATGCATTAAACAAAGTTTATCATGTTGAGGAAGCTGCAAACGGAGAGCAAGGGCTTAGGAAAGCGGGGAAATTGATTCCTGATTTAATAATTAGTGATATTATGATGCCGAAAATGGATGGCTATGAATTAACCAAAAAGATAAGACAAGATGAAAGGACAAGTCACATCCCTATAATTCTTCTAACTGCAAAATCCGATAAAGACAGCAAGCTGGAGGGATTGGGTCTCGGCGCGGATGATTATCTTATAAAACCATTCGATTCCGAGGAACTGCTTGCACGCATAAAAAATCTTATTGAATTACGAAGAAAGCTGCAGGAGAAATTCGGAACCGGAATAGCGGTTTTGGAAAGAGCTGATAAGTCGAAATTAAGCTGTCTTGATGAACAATTTTTAAACAGGATACTAATGATTATTGAGCAGCATATTGCCGAAGAAGTATTCAGCATTGAGGAAATCGGGGAAGAAATCGGAATGAGCAGGGCACAGGTTTACAGAAAAATAAAAGCACTTACCGGTAAATCTCCCAGTATGTATTTAAGAACTGTAAGATTAATGAAAGCCCGGCAAAAGATTTTAAAAAAGGAAGCAAGTATATCGGAAATTTGCTATATGGTAGGTTTTTCAAGCCCTGCATATTTCAGCCGATGCTTTAAGGATGAATTTGGTTGTGCGCCAAGTGAAATTGGCAGGTAAATTCCGGCCGGTGGCCCTTAATTCCTGTTCAGTTAAAGAGCGACCTCATTTTAAATCTATTAGACAGGTAAAAATTGAATAGCAAATGACAATTTTTCCTTTTCCAGGCTTAACTTAATCAAGGCTTTCTACCAGGTAAATTCTACTTCTTTTTTAACAAAAGACGAACCGACCAGCCTTTTAATCCGCAAAAAACTGCTTTATCTGAAAAATGCAACATAATGTCAAGCTTTTGAATCATAGTTAATAACCACCCCTGCCCTCTGTTTTGTTTATTTGTAAAGCCGATAATGTTTAATTATTACTAAAAGCTGAGGAAGCAATGTTCGTAACACTGACCGGTTACGGTCTATTCAATTTGTCCACGCTTATGGTTATAAAATCAGGTTACAAAGGAATAATAATTTTTCTTATTCCTTTTATCACATTTATCATGTATATATCCAACAAACCGCAAAACCAGGAATACTGGCAAAATGCTGCAGCCGGTAAAATTAAAATTTATACAATTTCATTTACGGATAATCTTAGGGGCAACGCTGTAGCAGTTTCCGGTGAAAACTTTGTGACTTTTGATGGGGGTGAACATTGGCAGCAGGATGCAAACAAGCTTGAAAGAGATACGAACAAGATAATGCCGCTTACCTGGCAAGCTGAACTATTCTGCTCTGTAATGCTGACTACCGACAATGGAATTACCTGGCTGCCTTATGAAAAAAAAGAACAGGAACACTTCTGTTCTGTATATCTGAAAGATCAAAACACAGGATATCTGGTTGCAAGCAGCTTTTTGAGTACTGTAACGAGGGAAATATTTAAGTATTTAAAAAAAGATGAGATCAGCTTTCTGATTGATAATCCCCGGCAGTGTACAGAATACTATAAAAGTTCTGAGGAAGGATGGGCATTGGGTTGGTGTTTAAAAAACTTTAATCTGTTTCAAGCCCAATAATCAATACTATTAACGAACTCACAAAAGAATTTATGACACTTATAACTAACTCATTTAAAAATCAATTTATACCTTCAGAATTTGGGCTGATGCAGAACTATCCCAATCCATTTAAAGAGAAAACCAATATTATCTATCAGGTTCCTTATAAAACTAAAATTGTGCTTTTTGTCCTAAATTCAGAAGGCGAGGTTGTTGAAAAGCTTATTTCAAAAGAAAAGGAGGCAGGTGTACATAGTGTACAATTTCGTGCTGATGGATTGCCTGCTGGAACATACTTTTATCAGTTGATTGCCGAGAAGTTTTTTGATGTTAAAAAGATGGAACTCACCATGTGATTTTATCGGCAGGGAGGCGCATAACAAATGGTTCGTCTCCGGCGAACCTCAGTGGGAGGATAAACGGGCGGATTTTCAATCCGCCCTTAATTAAAATTCACTTGCAGATCGCAAAATGTAAGGCAACAAATTTAAAATTGAAATTTTATTCAGGGGTTTACTCACCTGTCATATTAAAGATTAATTAATCAGAAATACAATGAAGGTAAATACAACATTCAGATAACTCACCTGCAAGGTTGAGGGAGTGCCCGACATAATCAGCTTTGCAGTATAAAACTAGTCAATTCATTATTTTTTTCAATCAATAAATTGGAGGTTATATGTTTAGTCTCACAGCCTGTCCCGGTAATTTGGGGAAGTTCCGTTATGCGGGAAAACGCTTACTATTTTTATTAGCTATTTTTATCGCGGGATTCTTCAGTATAGCTTTTGCACAGGAAGAACAACCGAGCTTAAAGATAATTAATTTGGATCAGGATGATAACTACCTGGCAGACCCGTTAAGAATCACACTTTCACCGGGTGACTCATTGATGTTCAGATCTTTAAACGGAGAATTTTCAATTTTTATAGAAGAAGCGGTTATATTTCTTGAAATAGAGGAAATAAATCTTACAGTAGAGGTAAGCGATACTGATCCTGAAAGTCCGATATATGTCGTAAGGGAAGTAGATCAATCAATTGATCAGACATATTCAATATTCTGTATAAGTAAAAAAGTTTGGCCCGAAGCTCCGCCGAGAATAATATTAGTTCGATAGTTACAATTCAATTTTACATCACTTTATTGTAATTCAATCAAAATCTTTGATTAGGGGCGGGTAAATTACCCGCCCGCTGCTCATACCCCTGATTCAATTTCTGCTCGGTCCGACATAATTCAAAACACTTTAATTTGAAGAGAAATCGAAGCTTGTAACATAAGTACAAACCAACGCAACATAGCTACAAGAGAATGATTGATTATTACAAGCTTCTGCAACATAGCTGATAACTACCCCCCTGCTTAATTTATTTTATTTGTGGTGAAACTTTAACAAACTATTTCAAACAAAATTTAAGGAGGCATCATGAAATCAGCAATTTTAATTCTTGTCTTTCCACTTGCAGTCTTTATTGCAGGCTGCCAGGAAAATTCTCTGAACCAGCCGGATCTTCCGCTTGAAAAGAAAACATATCCTGTAACGAGGGATATAATTAAAATTAATCGCCAGATAGAAGATCCGGTGTTTGGGTTGTGCAAATTAACAGGGGAAGTCATTTATGAACAGCATTTTACAAATTACAGCCAGTCTGGTTCAGGCCTTAGCGAAATAATGCTGCGGCTCGAGATGCAGACTGAGCTTAAGGATATGTTTGGAGTAATGCATCAGAACTGGAATATCCTGGGTAAAAGTGAGGATGTTGTTTATGTAAGCGAGGAAGGGATTCTACTTGTTGAAAAAACTTACCCGGTAAGCAATAGGATTGATGTTGCTTTGCTTGTTAAGTATCTGGTTACAACAAATGGAGTGGGTATTTCAAGCACACAGATTGTCGAAATCGAAAACTAATTCTTTATCATATTAATTAAAGGAGTAATAAAATGAAAACCTTATTTGTTCTTCTCGTTTCGTTCTCTATGGCTTTATTCTTTGCCTGCCAGGAGAATATTGTATCCGATCAACAGCTAGATCAGCCTGTTGATAAAGTTCAAACCGGTACACCTGCCAACTTTTTGAGCGGTGTTATTCCACTGGAGAGCGTATTACGCGACCCTCACAACATTGGAAATTCTTTTTACAGAGTTTCCGGTCAGATCCAATATGAACAAAAAAACCCTATTGAGGATGACGAGCTCACCAATTCACAGCGTTATATTTTGTTAAGCTTCACCAGTAACGCCGATGTTTACCATTTCTGCACAATATGCCCACCTCAGAATGATGATGAACTGGCAGGATTTATTTCGGATGTCTCTGAAAATTTAGTTCAGGTAGGTGGGAACTACGTTACTTTGCTTGAAAAATCATTCCCGATACAGGGGCGTCAGGATGGAATGGTGCTGAATTGCCGATTTGCGGTTTCCAATACAAAAGTTGAATTGAATGCTATATGGCTTGCTTTGCCTGTACATAACCAGGTTGCCATAAATAATTACTAATCATTTAAACAATTATAAGGAGTCAGTCATGAAAAATTTAGTTGTTCTCTTCGCCGTCTTAACATTTGCTTTTTTCTTTGCTTGCCAGGAAAGCAATGTAACCGATCCTGTTCAGGATGATGCAATTGATCTTGCTCAGCAGGATAGCCGGGCAGAAAAGGATCTTAAAATCTTCAACGATTATAAAGTAATAAAAATTGAAGGTTTTGTAGCAGATCCTCTCCACAATCAATACACAAAACAGCGGGCTGTAATAAAAGGCACTATTGCTTTTGAACACCAGCTACTGCCGGCAGATCCGGTTCCGCCTATAACACAGAAGTATGTTTCTTTGAAGATGTGGGCGGATATAAAGATTACCGTGAACTGTCCGAATGGTGAAAAAGTTTGGAAAGTTTACCAATACACGGATGATATGGTTGCAATGAATTCAAACTCAGATTCGTTTACATTTTTTGCGAAAGCTTTTGCCGTAGAAAATGCGTGCTGCCATCCGGTCGATATGATGCTTAAATACCGTGTTTCAGAAACTACGCTTGAGGTTGAATCGGTTAAACTTTATAAAAGTAATGCCGATTTTATTGAGGATACCTATTAAGTCTTTGCTGAAAAGTCTAATCTTCATCAGCACCTCGGGCCCCTTCAGGTATTTGCCGAAGGGGCTTTTAATTTTATTTCATCCATACACTTCACTTGGTTTCAGTTCATTCTTTCATCTTAATTAAATATTTTGCATTAAAAATTTACCTGCACTTTTTAAGGAGACTACAATGAAATCATTTCTTTATTCCATTATTCCGCTTTCACTTCTGATTTTAATGAGCTGCGGACCGGGCAGCACAGTTGAGGTGGAGTCATTCTCACCAACCGGCGAAGTTCAGAACCTGACAAACTTCACAATTGAATTTTCAGAAGATCTTGCTTCTTCCGATATTCAGGATAAATGGCTTGATGAAGAATTTGTTTCATTCACTCCCCGAATTCCCGGTAAGTTTAAGTGGATTTCTCCGAGCACTTTAGTCTTTTCACCCGACGCACCGCTTGAACCAATGCAAAGTTATACTGCCAGGATTAATGAAGAAGTTTTATTCTCGAAAATGCCTGCGGCAAAAAAAACCTTTTCACCCGACTTTGAGGAATACACTTTCCACACACCTTATTTTGATGTAACAAAGGTTGACTTTTTCTGGACGAATATTCCATATCAGAATTACAAACTGAGTGTGCAGGCAAATATTCATTTTAACTATCCTGTAGATCCGAAATCTTTAAAAGAATTTCTGGAAATAAAACGCGCAGGTGCTGAAGTAACAGATTTCCGGATAGTCTCTGAACAAAGTGCGGATATAATTGCCATCAATTTTGGAGAAGTTCAGCAGACTGACAAAGAACAGTTGTTTACTGTGAAGGTAAACGAAAATTTAATCTCTGCACTCGGTAAAGACGGATTGAAAGAATCAAGATCGTTTGAAGTTAAGCTGCCGCCGATAACCCGTCTGGCAATCACAAATGTAACGGCTGGTTTTGATGGAACCACCGGTTGGATTGAAGTTTCAACTACACAAACCGTAGATGAAAAAAGGTTGAAAGATTTTATTTCAACTGAGCCGCAAAAGAAATTAAATTTTTCAGTTAGCGGAAATATATTCAGGATGGAAACTGATCTGGACAACGTTCAAACAGTCGAGCTTAAAATCAGAAAAGGGCTTCCCGGTTTGTACGGTGGTACGCTTGAATTTGATTACGAACAGGAAGTATCGATGGTAAACGTTGAACCGTCAATCAACTTTGCAGATAAAAAGGGAAAATATTTAATGCTTGGCGGTGAAGAAAATCTGAAAGTTAATGCCGTTAATATTGATGAAGTGCAGGTTGAAATCTCGCAGGTTTATAAAAACAATATTCTTCATTTCCTTAACCAGTACGGATATTACTATTACTACGATGAATACTATTACGATTACAATCCGGATTATTATGTTGGTGATTTCGGAAAAACTCTCTACGAAGAAAATATAAAATTAAAGCAGGGGCAAAACTGGTTAAAAAGTTTTACTGTAAATCTGAACAAAGCGCTGGGGCAGAAATACAAAGGAATTTATACCGTTTCAGTTCGCTCGGAAGAAGAAAGATGGAGAAGCGATTCCAAAGTTGTTGCCATCTCTGATCTTGGTATCATCTCTAAAATGGCTGATGACGGGATTCATGTTTTTGTGAACTCTATAAGCGGTGCAGAGCCGGTTGCCGGTGCACAGGTGAGTATCGTTTCTACAAACAACCAAACATTGCTGAAAGCACAAACAGATAATGATGGTGTTGCGGTATTCAGAGATGTGAAGAAAAACATTGAGGGATTTGAGATGAGACTTGTTGTTGTTGAAAAGGATGAAGATTTCAATTACATCGATCTGAGAGAAACCAAAACGGAAACTTCGCGGTTCGACGTAAGCGGATTAACTCAATATGCTGCCGACTTCAATGTGTTTCTTTACGGTCCGAGGAATATTTATCGCCCCGGCGAACAGGTTAATTTATCCGCAATAGTAAGAAACGATAAGATACAGGTTGTAAAAGATATTCCGCTCATTACAAAAGTTGTTGCGCCTAACGGAAAAGTTTTTGAAGAGTTCAAGAAAGAATTAAATGCTCAGGGTTCTTTTGAATTAGCATTTACCCTTCCTGAATATGCTCAGACCGGTACTTATTCGGCTGATGTTTACACGGGAAGCAGCCAGATAATCGGTTCTTACAAGTTCAGTGTTGAAGAATTTGTTCCGGACAAGATCCGGGTAAATGTTACTGCAGACAAGGAGAAAACCAAACCCAGTGATAAGGTAAATATCGATGTTTCTGCCGAATTCCTTTTTGGTGCGCCTGCAGGAGAGATGGAGTACGAAGCTGATATTCAATTAAGTCACAGATTGTTTGTAAGTAAGAATTATCCTGGCTACACTTTTTCAAATTCGTCAATCACAAATACGGAAACCGGGAACACATTCCTCGATGGTCAACTCGATTCTGAAGGAAAAACCAAAATTGAATTCAGAATTCCATCGGAGATTAAAAGTAAAGGAGTTGTAACAGGAACAGCTTATGTAAGTGTGTTCGATTTAACAGGCAGAACTGTTACACGTTCGGCAGTCTTTGATGTTTATCCGAAAGATTATTTCATCGGAATAAAATCCGCAGATTATTACCACGGGGTAAATCAGAATATAAGCTTCAGTCTTGTTGCTGTTAACGTAGATGATAAGCAGATAAACAATTTCTCTGCAACCGCAAAACTCGTAAGATATGAATGGCAGACAGTTCTCAAAAAAGATTACAGCAACAGATATTTTTATGCTTCAGAAGAAAAAGAATTTAACGAATGGGAAAAAGATGTTACTATAAACGGACCAACAAAATTTAATGTAAATGTTTCAAAATCCGGAAAGTACGAATTGAGGGTTTCGAAAAAAGGTTCTGCTGATTACGAGAAAACTACGTTCTATGCTTATAGCTGGGGAACATCAACCGCCGGTTCTTTTGAAGTTGATAAAGAGGGAAGGATTGATATAGTATTCGATAAAGAAAAGTACGAACCGGGTGATAATGCTAAGGTTTTATTTACCTGCCCGTTTTCCGGTAAAATGCTTGTTACTCTCGAAAGAGCAGGTGTCTATTATTACCGGTATGTTGATGTTAAAAGCAAATCTGCCGAGGTTTCTTTTGAGCTTGAAGATGGCTATATGCCGAACGTTTATGTTACAGCCACACTTTTTAAAAAGCACAGTAAAGATGATACGGCTCCGTTTCTTGTCGGACATGGTTTTGCATCAATGAAAGTGGTGCGCAGTTCAAATAAGCTTCCTGTTTCAATTTCAGCTCCGCAGAAAATAAAACCGAACACAACGCAGCAGATTTCAATCAAAACAGAATCGCAGAAAGATATTTATGTTACAGTTGCTGCTGTTGATGAGGGTATTCTGCAAATTACAAATTATGAAACACCTGATCCGTTTAATTATATGTACGCCAAACGACCGTTGATGGTAGAAAGTTACGATCTGTATAAGCTTCTTCTGCCGGAAATTGTGTCAATCAGCTCTTCACCCGGAGGCGGTGATATGATGGAAGAACAGCTTCAGAAAAGAACAAACCCGATTTCAATAAAGAGATTCAAGCTGCTTTCATACTGGAGCGGAATAAAGAAGACAAATTCAGATGGAACAGTCTCCGTCTCTCTCAATATACCGCAGTTTAATGGCGATGTACGGTTGATGGCAATTGCCTACACAGGTTCAAAATTCGGGTCTGCAGAAAGTCATATCAAAGTTGCAGACGATTTGATTCTGGAACCACAAATTCCACGGTTCCTTGCAGTGAATGATTCTATTGTTACGCCTGTTTCGTTAATCAATACAACAAACAAAACGGCAAATGTGGAAGTTACGTTAAAAGTTGAAGGACCTCTGAAAATAATTTCGTCATCAAAAAAATCAATTCAGATAAAACCGAATTCAACCGGCAGTGTTACTTTTGGAATTGTTGCTCAGTCACAGGTCGGTGCGGGTAAGATAATCCTGCAAACAACAGGGCTGGCAAATATCAAAGAAGAGATTGATATTGCTGTTCGTCCGATTTCTCCATTAATAGTTGAAACCGGATCGGGTACAATTGCTGCCGGTAAGGAAGTCAAAATCGGGATTCCTAAAAATTTTCTGAAAGGAACGCAGACTACAACTTTAACCATAAGCAAATTTCCCGCTGTTAAATTTGCAAAGCATTTAAAGTACCTAGTTGGCTACCCACACGGCTGTATCGAACAAACTGTATCAAAATTATTTCCTCAATTATATTTTGAAGATATTGCAAAAGTAATTGCGCCTGAATTATACAGAACAAATAATCCTGTTTACTATGTGAAAGAGGGAATACGCAAGATCGAATCGATGCAATTGTATGATGGATCAATTGCCTACTGGCAGGGAGGAACCGAAACAAGCTGGTGGGGCTCGGTATATGCTGCTCACTTCTTGATTGAAGCAAGGAAGGCCGGCTTCAATGTTTCTGAAGATGTGCTGAAAAAGCTGCTCAAGTATTTATCGCAGAAATCAAAAGAACAAAGCACATTCGATTATGTTATCTACACACAAACCGGAAGGACAATCAAAAAGATTGCGAACAAAGAAATTATTTACTCACTTTATGTTCTCGCAATGGCAGGCAGCGGCGATATCGCTACTATGAATTATTACAAAGCCCGGCCTCATTTAGTCTCAGAAGATATGAAGTATCTGCTTGCAGGTGCTTATGCATTGATGGGCAGATGGAATGAGTATTATGAGATTGTACCGGATGCTTTCACGCCGGAGAGAACCGACAGGTTAACCGGTGGAAGCTTTGATTCCGATATCCGGGCAAACGCAATTATGTTAAATGTGCTTCTTGAAGTTGAACCTGCGAACAAGCAGGTACCTGTGATAATTAAATATCTTACACAGAACTCCGATAGAATTTATTCTACGCAGGAAAGGTCTTTTGCATTTCTTGCAATTGGTAAAGCTGCAAGCTTAAATGCCGATGCTGACGTTACAGTGGATATCCTGATCGATGGAAAATCTATCAATAAATTTTCAGGAAAAGATCTGACAATCTCAAATGATAAGCTCAACTCCTCAAACATAACTTTAAAATCTTCAGGCAAGGGTGAAGTCTATTATTTCTGGAGTGCTGAAGGTGTGAAGGTAAACGAAAAAGTAAAAGAAGAAGACTCTTTTATGCAGGTAAGACGATCATATTATAGTTACAAAACCGGAAGACTTATTCCTGATTTTCGTTTCTACCAGGGTGAGCTTGTTGTTTGTAAAATTGAACTGAGAGGATTCGAGAGGAATGCTGAAAATATAGTAATAACAGATTTAATTCCGGCAGGGTTTGAAATAGAAAATCCCCGGCTCAATCCTGCTACCGAACTACAGTGGATTCCTGACAACCCTATGTATGTTCAGTATATGGATATCCGAGATGATCGATTGCTACTTTTTACAAACCTGGCCGGAAATCAAACGAAGGAATTTTACTACCTGCTACGTGTTGTAAACCAGGGAACTTATCAGCTTCCTGTTATCGGTGCCGAGGCAATGTATGATCAGGAATATCATTCTTATCACGGTGCGGGTGTTGTTAAAGTTTTACAACGATTAGCAGAATAATTTCAGTTTCATCCCGAACTTGTTTCGGGATCTCTATAATCATTAAGAATGAAAACTCTGAAATAAATTCAGGGTAAAAAAATGCACTTTGAACTCATAAAAAAATATTCCGGGACAGTAAAGATTGTTTTAGCATTCCTGCTGATTTTTATTTTTATGGACTTGCTGTTTCCTCTTCCTGAACGAAAAGAGTTCTCGAAAGAAATACATGCAAGAGACGGAACACTGCTGACAGCATACCTGACCCAAGATGACAAATGGAGATTGCGAACTGAGCTTAATGAAGTTTCACCGGAATTAATCGAAGCAATAATAAAAAAAGAAGATAACTGGTTTTACTGGCACTTTGGAATTAATCCTGTTTCAGTTGCCCGTGCACTTTACAACAACTTTATTTCGGGTGAAGTTGAATCAGGCGCTTCTACAATCACAATGCAGGTTGCAAGAATGCTTGAGCCAAAGAGGAGAACATATTTTAACAAACTTGCTGAATTATTCCGTGCGCTTCAGCTTGAAATCAGGTATTCAAAAAAAGAAATAATTGAAATATATTTAAGCTTGATTCCTTTTGGCGGAAACATTGAAGGCGTAAAATCTGCATCATACATTTATTTTGACAGACCACCCAATAAGCTTAGTCTTGCTCAGGCAATAACTCTTGCAGTTATTCCGGATGATCCAAATTCATTACGATTGGATAGAAGTAATGAAGAAATTATTTCGAAAAGAAATTACTGGATTAAAAAATTTAAAGAAGAGAAAATTTTTTCTGATGCTGATTTAAATGATGCATTGAACGAACCAATTGAATCCAATCGTTACCGGATACCAGTAATTGCACCGCATTTCTGCCGGTATGTTAAGGAAAATTTCAGCGGTGATATCATAAATACCAGGCTGGATTTATCGATTCAGCAGACAGCAGAAAATATTCTCCTCAGGAATGTTAAAAAAGTTTTTTACAAAGGAATTACGAACGGTGCTGTACTTGTAATTGACAATCGAAACTCATCTGTAGCAGCATATTGCGGTTCTGCAGATTTTTATGATGAGGGATCGTTCGGACAGGTAAATGGAATTACTGCTATTCGTTCTCCGGGCTCAATATTAAAAGCTGCTTTATACGCTTATGCTTTTGATGAAGGTAATTTAACCCCTCAGATGAAATTTGCAGATATACCCACTGATTTTCATGGATATCAACCGGAAAATTACGATTTGAAATTTTATGGAAACATTTCGGCTGAATTTGCTCTTGTTAATTCGCTGAACATTCCCGCAGTTAAATTGCTTGAACAAGTTGGATTAAATGATTTTACAAATTTTCTAGAAAGATGTGGACTCAATCAGATACAAAAACAGAAAAATAAGCTAGGATTGTCGATGATTCTCGGCGGATGCGGAACAAATCTGCAGGAACTGACAAAACTCTTTACTGCATTTGCAAGAAAAGGAAAATTGTTTCCTCTTCATTTTCCGGATAATTCACGTGAGAATGAAGGCGAACAAATTTTCAGTGAAGCATCTTCATATTTAATTGCAAATATTCTTTCCGGTATTAATCGGAGTGATGTTGCAGAGCTTTCGCAGTACTCAAAGCTGCCAAAGTTTGCCTGGAAAACCGGTACTTCGTATGGTAAAAGAGATGCCTGGGCAATTGGTTTTAATCCAAATTACACAATTGGTGTTTGGATGGGAAACTTCAACGGTGTGGGTTCACCGAATTTATCCGGTGCTGAAGTTGCAGTTCCTTTATTGTTCGATCTTTTTAATGCAATAGATTATGATTCTGAAATCAAATGGTTTGAAACACCTGAAAATTTAACCACGAGGAGAGTTTGCAGCGAAAGCGGGCTAAGTCCCACTCGGTTTTGTCCGAATGTGGTTACTGATTTGGCAATAAAAGATAAAACTCACAATCTGATTTGTGATATTCACAAACCTGTTTATGTTAATCTTGAAGAAACGATTCAATACTGTACCGGCTGCTTACCTTCATCAGGATATAAAAAAGAAGTGTTCACAGTTTATCAACCTGAGCTGTCTGTTTGGCTTTATCAAAATCAGTACGATTATCATAAACCGCCTCAGCATAATCCGGAGTGCACAGCTAAGTTTGCCGAAAGCGGACCAAAAATTCTTTCACCATCGGAAGACTATGAGTATTTTCTCGAAAAAGATTCAGGGCAGGAAATTTTATTGCTTGCTGCATCAGACAGCAGGGTTAAAACTCATTATTGGTATTTAAACGGTCAGTTTTACAAAAAGTGCAAACCGGGAGAAAGAATTTTTTTCAATCCAAATGAAAAAGATATCAGGATAACTTGCATGGATGATAAAGGAAGAGATGGAAACGTAAAAATTGAAATAAACTATTACTGATCAGCTGGTTTATTGCCCGGGATTTGTATTTTTCAAATCAATTCTTAAATTCAATAAAAAATAAAATAATCTTTAAATTATTATGGAAAAAAAATCTGGAATTTGCAGATGTAGCTGTATTATTTAAATTCATTACAACATCTTAAAAATATCAGGGAGGTATTATGCCTGATTATGAATTTAAGTGTAAAAAGTGTAAAAAAGTATTTTCGCTTGAGTTATCAATTTCAGATTATTTACAAAAAAAATCCTTCACGTGTCCAAAATGCAAAAGCCGGAGTGTCAGCAGGATTTTTTCCGGCTTTACAGCAATTACATCAAAAAAGAGTTGAATCGTTAATAATTACACTTTAAAATATTTTAACGGATTAAACCATTCAAACAAATTGCTCTCAGGTGCAAAAATGAGAGTAAAAGGATTTTTTTTCTTTTTCCGGATAGCCTGCCGGATTTTAACAATCTCAATAATTATCCTGAATTCCTGTAATCACGGAATTGAACCAAGATATGAATCTTCCGGGTTCAGCGGCAAAGTAAATTTTATTAGCCAATGGCCCGACAGCATAAAAAGATCTTTTATAGTTGTTTTCGAAAATCCTTTATTAGCCGACAGCGATTTTACAATTTTAAATCTAAGATTTTTAAGCAGGGAAATTCCTCTCGGAGTTGAATCGCATCCATTCAGTTCCCTCGATTCTGCTTATATTCCACCATCGCCCGGACCATTTCCCCCCGGAAGTTACTCCTATGTTGCTGTTGTGCAGCAATCAACCGATGAATTATCTCTGGCGAGGAAAGACTGGATAGTATCAGGTGTATATTATACAGCCGGAGATTCCACAAAACCGGGAGTTATGGTAATACCGGAAGATACATTTGTAAGAAATATTAATATAGTTGTAGATTTTAATAACCTGCCTCCTCAGCCGCCGGGAGGAAGTTAGTATGTATTTTGTTTTCAAGACTTTTCTGTTGAATGCAAGAATTGTCAGTTCATTAATGATCTGTTTGGTGTACTGTGTTCACACTCCTGCACAAACTTTTTCTATCAGCGGAAAAATTGCCGATAGTTTAAATAACCCTTTAGGCGGAGTAAATGTTTCCCTGGTTGGAACAGATTTCGGCGTTTCTTCCGATGAAGTGGGCAGATATGCAATTACTAATCTGCATCCCGGCATTTATTCACTCGAATTTTCTTCTATAGGGTACTTGAAACTGAGATTGGATACTTTAATAATAAATAATGAATCAATTACAATTGACGTAATTTTGATAGCAGCTCCGATCGAATCAGACGAAGTGATAATCACCGCAGGAAAATATGAGCAGAAAAAATCTGATCTGCCTGTAAGTTCTGAAATAATTACAAACGAGGTTTTTACGAAAAAAAATTTCACTAACCTTGAAGATGCATTGCGCTATGTACCGGGCGTTAATATGACCGAAGATCAGATAAGCATCAGGGGATCGGGTGGTTACAGCCGTGGTGCAGGTTCGCGCTCACTGCTGGCAATTGACGGCTTAACTTTTTACACCGGAGATACCGGCGAAACTGTCTGGGAAATGATCCCTGTTACTGAATTGAGCAGGGTTGAAATTATAAAAGGTGCGGCAAGCTCACTGTACGGTTCATCTGCAATTGGCGGAATAATTAACGGGCTTACTAAAGAGATTTCAGGTAACCCTGTTACTACTCTTAACGGCTTTTATGGTTTTTATGATAAACCTTACTACAGTGAATGGAACTGGTCGGGAGAAAACAGACCATTTAACGGATTAACTTTATCGCACTCCAATTCCTTCGGAAAATTCGGGTTTAATGTTGCACTCACCCGACTCGAAGATCTAAGCTACAGAAGGGATGATGATTTCAAGAAGTATATCGGTTTCCTCAAAGCTGCATATAACTTTTCGCCAACATCATCTGTAACCCTGCTTGCCAATACATTCAATAAAAGAGCTGGGAATTTTCTCTACTGGAAAAATTCAAGAAACGCATTAGTACCTCCGGATATTAACGTCAACCAGAGAGTTGAAACAAACAGATATTTTATTGGTGCTCTTTATAAAAACGTTTTCAATAATAATTTCCTTCTGAATGTAAAAACCAGTTATTATTACAATAATTTTGAAGATAACGGAACTCCTTCTAATGAATCGACTTCAAACCTCTGGAGGGGAGAGATTCAATTAACTTCCGGATTATCGGATTGGATGATAATAACATCCGGTATTGAAGCAAGCACTTCTTTTGTAAAATCAAATCTTTTCGGAAACCCTGATGCATACAGTTTTGGTTTGTATGCTGCATCGGATATCAACTTCAGTTTTCCGCTTATTGTATCATTGGGTATAAGGTACGATTTCAGCAAACTTGATTCTCTTGATGGTGCAGGAGCAATCTCACCAAAGCTTGGTTTGAATTACAAGCTTTTCAGCAATCTGATTTTTCGTACTTCACTTGGAACCGGCTTCAGGGCGCCCACTCTTGCCGAAGCTTTCACATCAACTTCAGCAAGTGGAATAACGGTTAAACCGAACCCTGGAATCCTGCCCGAATCGAACCTGACTCTTGAATTGGGTGTAAGTTATTTACCAATTGCAGTACTGCATCTTGACTTTGCGGTTTTTAATAATGAGTATTATGATATGATTGAAGCAGGAATTGACCCTGCTGACGGACTGGTAGTTTTTGATAATATAACCCGGGCACGGATTCAGGGTATGGAAGCTGGCACTATTGTGAAATTATTTTCGGATGTTCTTTCTTTTACATTTAATTATACATATCTCTGGGCAAGGGATTTAACTGAACAAAAGCTGCTCAAATATCGTCCCCGGCATCTAATTTATTCCGGCTTCGATTTCAGAAATTGGAATATTGAACTTGGTGCAGATTTCAGATACTGGAGTAAAGTGGAAGAAATTGATGAAGAGCTTGTTGAGCTGGGAATTGTTGCCGACGGTGATCTGCGTGTACCTGTTTACGTAACTGATTTACGGGCAGGATATAACTTCTTTTCACTTGGTCTGCCGCTGAAGGTTTTTGTAAATGTAAAAAACCTGCTCAACTATAATTATGTAGAACTTATAGGAAACCTGAAACAAATCAGGAGTTATTCTTTTGGTATGAATCTGGTTTTTTGAAAAATTACCGAACATTTCACTTGCATTTTTCAAATTAAAATTAAATTTTGCTCTCAGATTAACAATCATTTAGAGTTAAAAGATCAAATAAGCAAGGAGGTATTTATATGAAACAGATTATTACAATATTTGGCTTTTTAGTTTTTACCGGTACCACATTCAGTCAGCAGGCTGCCGATTATTTTCCCGATGACCCCGGCTTTGTCTGGGATTACAGGGTTACTCCGCTCGATTCACTTAACAATAAAATTGACTCACTTGCTTATGCCAGACGAGATTCTTTTGCTGTTGTTACCAGCTTCCAGGGAAAAACTGCAAGCATTGTCCCGACTAAGAGCGGTCCTTTTCAGACAATTAATTTTCAGCCTTATACTGACACCATGTTTTTTCATTTTGATGGAACAACTGCCTACGATTTCTTTGATCTAGGTCCGCTTGAAGTTATTCTTGCACAGCTTGATTCGCTGCAGATTGATACAACTTTCAGTTTTTTAGGATTCTTTAAGTCTCTTGAAAACTGGTATTCAGTTTACAGGTTTGCATCCGGTACCAATTCGGAGTACACACTTCTTCAGAAAGATACTATTATAAATACACCTATTGGTGCTAAAACCTTCAGGTTTGAATATACGGGTACAAGGCAGCCGGATGAAAATTTGCAAACGGCTGTTGGTAATTTTAATTGCAAAAAGTTTTTCCTTCAGTGGAGAGTTAAGATTTTCCTGCTGCCTCCGCCATTTCCTCCCACAACACTTTTAACAACTGAAAATACTGTTTGGATTGCCCCGGAATACTGGATTGTAAAAGATCTGATACCGACAAATCATATCGATCTGAGCTTCTTTGGCGTCGATCCGTTTTCAATCCCGGGATTGTTTACCGAGATTGAAAATGTGACAAACCTTGAAGAAGAATTTTTCAACCCGGAAACTTTTTATCTATATCAAAATTATCCCAATCCATTCAATCCAAGTACAAAAATTAAATTTCAGATTCAGGATTTTGGATTTGTAAGTTTAAAAGTGTATGATTTACTCGGGGAAGAAATTTCTACTTTAGTGAATCAGGAACTTCCGGCAGGTGAATATGAAGCTGAATTTTCTGCAAAAGACGGAGAGGGTTTCAATTTATCAAGCGGAATTTATTTTTATCAGCTAAGGGCTGGTATGCTTAATCAGACGAGGAAAATGATATTAGCGAAATAATCCGCTCCGACTTTCATTATAAAGTCCCTGTTAGTAACAACAGGGATTTTTTCATTAATAAAAAGCGCCCAAAATAACGTAAGGTGACAGACATTGCGCCGTATTTGTCTGTCATCCGGTTGATGGTATTCACATTTTTTCATTTTTTGAAAATAATACAGGGAACGAAAATTGCTTTTGTAATTATCTAATCTTGGCTGAGTCGGGTATTTTATAAAAAATTTTAATTAAGCAGCAGGTGGTTGTGTATGTCATTAGCAACTGTAACTTTCTGGGGTGATCTTGCAAATTCATACGGTATACCGGATACATTACACAGTTATCTGGTTTCAGTTTTTACTAATGAAATATTCGGTAATCGGGATAAAATAGTAAAGATTATTCCCTTAACTGTTAATTCTCCAAAACCTTCGCAGGAAAGACCCTTTATTGTCAGAACTTCAACTAAAGAGCAGGCATTTTCAGAAGCAATAAACCTTCTCAAAGGAATGACAACTTTGAAGGATTTACATTGCAATATAAATGTGATGAAGTCTGAAAGCAGCAAACTGCAGTTTGTTAGTAACTTTTAATGATTAGTAAGATTGTGCTGTCTCCTTCCGGCGATTTTACACCTTTCAGAAAATTTTATGTCATATCAAAACCGGTTGCAGCGGGATTAATATAAAACACATCATATCCGATTATCTTTTCAACCTGAGACAATCTGATCTGCATCTATCTTAAAAACAGGCTGAAAGCGTTTTTTATTTCGGAATAAAAATTGAGCCGTAAATACAACTGTATACTGTTGAGGGGTGTTATGCTTATCATTTACATTGTTGTATTAATTGCTCTTGCAGTTACTTTATATATTAAAGTAAAGGCGATGTAATTAATTATTAAAGCAATATTAAAACTTGTTTTAGGAACCCTGCTGAAATTTTTAAAGAAAACGGTAAGCAGGGTTTTTCTTTTAAATTTATTCTAAAAATCATCTTCGACCAGCCAACCTTGCGCTTTATCAGTGGACATTTCAGAAATGAATCTTGATGGTTTTGATAATGTTATCCCATCAATACGATTATACATATGCATTGGATAAGTGACAAAAAGATTTTGCTTTGCTCTTGTTGATGCGACATACATCAATCTTCTTTCTTCCTCCAATGATTCAAGACTTTCAGCGGCTCTAACGGAAGGGAAGTAACCTTCAACGGCGTGAATGACAAAAACCGAATGCCATTCCAAACCCTTTGCTGAGTGAATTGTGGAGAGAGTAAGAAATTCATCTTCTTTGTCTGTAGCAGCAATATCAGTTACACTATCTATTATTGGCTCAATTGCCATATCAGCAAGAAAAGAATCCAGTGATCGATAATTCTCTGAAATATTCTGAAGTGTTTCAAGGTCTTTGTTACGTTTGTTAAAATCATCGTACTTTAATTTGAATATCGGATGATAGTAATCGAAAACCATTCCGATTAACTCTGTTGGCGGAGCCTGAGTCGTGTGCAGTTTGTAAAGAGTTTCAAAAAGCTCTTTAAGTTTTTCATGAGCAAACTCTTTTTTAGATCCCGGATGCTGTTCAATAGTTAATCTTGCAGTTGCCAGCTCATCTAATATTCTTTGTGCAGTTTTCGGACCAACGCCTTCGTGCAGTAATAAAACTCTGTACCAACTCACTATGTCTCTTGGATTGGAAGCAATTCTCAGAAATGCAAGTACATCTTTTACGTGTGCTGTTTCAATGAACTTTATTCCACCGAATTTCTGAAAAGGAATACCTGCTTTGGCAAGTTCAATTTCAAGATCAAATGAAAAAAACGAAGAACGAAAAAGCACAGCAATATCCTTCAGGTTTACACCTTCTTCGAGCAGTTCAAGTATTTTTTGAACAATGAATTTGGATTGCATATTTTCATTTGCAGCGGCAACGATAAATGGAAGATCGCCGCCTTGTCTTCTTGTGTAAAGTGCTTTAGTGTATTTTTCAATTGCACCTTCGTAAATATGATTTGCAAAATCTAATATGCTTTGAACACTTCTGTAGTTTTCTTCAATTTTAATAATCTGAGCTTCCGGAAAGAGCTTCGGGAATTCCATAATATTTTTAAAGTTAGCTCCGCGGAATGAATAAATTGACTGAGCATCATCACCTACTACCATCACGTTGCCATTGTGCTGAA
>CAZXGJ010000021.1:0-48330 GCA_964639955.1 uncultured Ignavibacteriaceae bacterium | reverse complement strand
TGAAAAACCTTTATACGCTGAAAAAATATTTTATCCGCTATAAGAATAAACTAATTCTGGGTTTTATTTTTATCATCCTTTCAAACATCGGCACAGTTTATGTACCAATGCTGATGAAAGATTCAATTGACGCACTTCAGGCAAATGCAACTACAGCTCTCCTGCTGCAATATTCATTAATGATTGTTGGTGCATCTTTGTTTGCTGGCATTTTTAGATTTATGATAAGGCAGACAATTATAGTTGTATCAAGAGAAATTGAATACGATCTCCGCGGCGATTTCTGGAAACACATTCAGTTACTTCCTATGAGATATTTTCAGAATACCTCAACCGGAAACATAATGGCACATGCAACAAATGATATAAATGCAGTGAGAATGTTCATAGGTCCTGCAGTTATGTATTCCATCGATACATCAGTAAGATTGATTATGGTTTTGATCCTTATGCTTTCACTTAATACATCCTTAACAATTTATGCTTTGCTTCCTTTACCTCTGCTATCAATACTTGTTTATAAAGTTGGAAAATTAATTCATTCAAAATTCACTGTAATACAGGAGAAATTCTCACAACTAACTACAATTGCCCAGGAAAACTTTTCGGGAATTCGAGTAATTAAATCTTATGTGCGTGAAGAAAGCGAAATGAAACGATATGCCGAACAAAGCAAAGATTATCTGAAAAAAAATATGAATCTCGTAAAAACCCAGGCACTCATTATGCCGCTGCTTTTTCTGATTACAGGATTATCAATAATAATTGTAATCTGGCTTGGCGGTACAAAAGTAATTAACGGTGATTTAACACTTGGAGAAATTACTGCATTCATTGTTTATCTTGGAATACTTATATGGCCGATGATTGCTTTTGGGTGGGTAATTAATATCATACAGCAAGCTGAAGCAAGTATGAAACGATTAAATAAAATTTTCTCGGAACCTTATGAAATTTGCGATACTGAAAAAACAAATTATTCAATCAAAAGTATTCGTGGTAATATTGAATTAAGAAATGTTTCATTCCGTTATACTGAACATAGTCCGTATATCTTAAAAGATATTAACTTAAAAATTCCTGCCGGTTCAACTCTTGCAATAATGGGTTATACCGGTTCCGGTAAGACAACATTAGTCAATCTGATTCCCCGATTATATGATTGCACAGATGGTGAAGTATTAATAGATGGAAATAACGTAAAGGAAATTCCAATTAATATTTTGCGTCCGGGCATCGGACTTGTGCAGCAGGAATCATTTTTATTTTCGGACACAATATTAAACAATATCTCTTACGGCAGACGGGAGATTGATAAATCAGTTATTGAAAAAGTTGTACAGATTGCGCAGTTCGATAAAGATGTTAATGAATTCCCTTTAAAATATGAAACAATTGTTGGTGAACGCGGAATAACCTTTTCAGGAGGACAAAAGCAAAGAGCCTGCCTTGCACGTGCATTAGCTATTGATCCGAAAATATTAATTCTCGACGATTCTTTTTCAGCGGTTGATACAAGTACAGAAGAAGAAATTCTGAAAAATCTAAAAGCATTTATGAGAGAAAGAACAAGCATAATAATAAGTCATAGAATTTCTACTGTGAAAGATGCTGATAAAATTATCGTACTCTCTGAAAGCAAAATTGCAGAAGAAGGAACGCACGATGAACTGATTGCTAAAGGCGGCATTTATGCTGATCTGCATTACAAGCAGTTGCTTGAGCAGGAACTTGAAGAAATTAAATAGCCTCACTCCTTCCCCTCTCCAAAGGAGATAGGAGTAAAAAGGCTGCTAATAATTGTAGAGCGAAATTTATTTTGCTCATAACTGGTTTTACGATATTCACTAAAGGTTAGCGAGATGAATCTCGCATTACAACAGAAAATTAAATTACTTTTTTATGAGTGATTACAAAAGCGAAGAAGAAATATTAGGTAAAGCTTACGACGCAAAGCTGATGAAGCGTTTGCTTGGTTATGTAAAACCTTACAAGCATTTCGTAATATTTGCTATACTTTTAAATATCGTTGTTGCTGCATTGGGACCCGTTCGTCCATACCTGACTAAGATTGCAGTTGATGATTACATCGCGAACTCAGATTATAATGGTTTGCTGCTAATAAGTTTATTATTATTTGGCTCACTTCTGTTCCAGGCAGTTGTTCAATACTTTCTAACTTATTTTACGCAGTATCTCGGGCAAAGAACATTATTCGACATTAGAACACAAATTTTTAACCACATCCAGAAACTCGCTCTAAAATTCTTTGACAGAACTCCCATTGGAAGATTAGTAACCCGTGCAACAAATGACGTGGAAGCGCTTGGTGAACTTTTTTCTTCGGGAATTGTAATGGTATTCAGTGATATATTTATCATTTTCTGGATACTTGGTTTTATGTTTTTTATGGACTTTAATCTTTCACTTGTTACGCTCTCTGTCCTTCCTGTTTTAATTTACGGTACTTTTCTTTTCAGAAAGAAAGCAAGAGAAAGTTACCGTGATGTACGTCTTCATCTTGCAAGACTAAATTCCTTTATGCAGGAACATGTAACAGGTATGAGTGTTGTTCAAATTTTCAATAAAGAAAACGATGAGTTCAAAAAATTCTCTCAGATTAATCACGATTATAAACAGGTAAACATAAAATCAATTTTCTATTATGCCGTCTTCTATCCGAGCGTTGAATTACTGAGCTCAATTGCAATTGGTTTGATTATATGGTACGGCGGAGGGGAAATAATTCAGGGAACACTGACTATAGGAGTTCTGTTTGCTTTCATTCAATACACTGAAATGTTTTTCAGACCAATTCGTGATCTCTCTGAAAAATATAACATCATGCAAACAGCTATGGCTTCCTCTGAAAGAGTGTTTAAGTTATTAGATAATCAGACAATGATTCGCAATCCCGAAAATCCTGTTAAGCTGAATAACGTTGAAGGAAGTATTGAATTTAAGAATGTATGGTTTGCTTATAACGATGAAGATTATGTCCTGAAAGATATTTCGTTTAAGATTAATCCGGGCGAAAAAGTTGCAATAGTCGGACATACAGGTGCCGGCAAAACAAGTATCATAAATATTCTAACAAGATTTTATGACATTAATAAAGGTGAAATTCTTCTTGATGGAATTAATATTGAGAAACTTGATAAACGTGATTTAAGAAAGTATATATCAATTGTTCTTCAGGATGTATTTCTCTTTTCAGGTGATATTAAATCCAATATTAATCTTTATGATGAAAAGATAGATGATGAAAGAGTAATCGAAGCCGCAAAACTCGTAGGTGCTGATAAGTTTATCAGAGAGCTTCCTGAAAAGTATAACGAAGAAGTAAAAGAGCGTGGTGCAACTTTAAGTGTCGGGCAAAAGCAATTGATTTCCTTTGCAAGAGCAATAGCTTACAATCCTAAAATACTAATTCTCGATGAAGCAACATCCAGCATCGACACTGAATCAGAGACTCTGATTAAACAGGCGATTGAAAAATTACTGATTGGCAGAACTGCTATAGTTATTGCGCACCGGTTATCAACTATTCAAAATGCCGATAAAATAATAGTTTTGCACAAGGGAGAAATTAGAGAAACAGGAAATCATCAACAGTTGCTTGCAAAAAAGGGAATTTATTATAAATTGTACCAGCTTCAATATAAAGATCAGGAAGTTTTAACTTCCTAAATCATTCACAAGAGGGAGAAGAGAAAATGGGTATCACACAATTCATGACCTTAGGTCGTCACATCATTGAAGAACAATCGAAATATGTCGGCGCAACAGGTGAACTTTCTAAATTACTGCACGATCTTTCGCTTGCAGCAAAAGTTATTTCGCTGGAAGTTAACAAAGCAGGATTAGTTGATATTATCGGTTTTACCGGAGACAGTAATGTCCACGGTGAACAGGTAAAAAAACTTGATATTCTTGCTCACGAAATGTTAATTAAAGCGATGGATCATGGCGGTCATCTTTGCGTAATGGCTTCTGAAGAAGAAGAAGACATTATTCAGATTCCACAAAAATTTAATATTGGTAAATATGTTCTTCTTTTCGATCCGTTAGATGGCTCATCAAATATTGATGCCAACATAAGTATCGGAACGATCTTTTCTATTTACAGAAGAGTTTCACCTGATAATGGTCCCGGCACAATGGAAGATTGTCTGCAACCGGGAATTAACCAGGTTGCTGCTGGTTATGTAATTTACGGATCGAGTACAATGCTGGTTTATACTGCAGGCACCGGTGTTCATGGTTTTACACTTGATCCTGCATTCGGCGAATTTCTTCTTTCACATCCGAATATTCAGACTCCAAAGAAATCTAAAATCTACAGCATCAATGAAGGAAATTATCTTTACTGGCATCCGGGATTAAAAAAATATATTAAATATCTTCAGGAAGAAGATAAATCAACCGGCAGACCTTATTCATCAAGATACATTGGTTCAATGGTTGCAGATATTCACCGGAATCTTTTATACGGCGGAATATTTATGTATCCTGCTGATTCAAGAAATCCGAATGGGAAATTACGCCTGCAATATGAATGTAACCCGATGGCATTTATTGTTGAGCAAGCCGGCGGAAGAGCAACAAACGGAAAACAAAGAATACTGGAAATTCAACCGGAAAAACTTCACCAGAGAGTCCCGATATTTATTGGCAGTGAAGAAGATGTTAAGATGGTTGAAAAATTTATGGCTGAAGCCGAAGTCGCAGTAAACTGATTAATAAATTAGCTGCCGGTTATATTTTTTAATTCTAAATCGAGTCTGGCAGCAAGTTCATCGAGGGATATGCCTGTAACTTTTATTTTTGCACTTCTTAACAGAACGCCGGGGGGATCTCCCTCACCTTTCATAAATTTATACAACCCGAACCCAAGTCGATTTTTATCATTGGTAACAGGTATATATTCGGACAAGGCTTCTACTATGCTATAAACCTTTTTTTCTAAAGATGAATCCGGGAATTCTCTGGTTCCCGGTGGTGGTAAAGTTGTCATAAATTCTATCTTGTTTTATTCAAAATTAAATTACGTTAGTCTAAACTGCAACAACCATTTTATATGAACAGAATATTTATTTAATTTTAAGCTGAAAATATGACATCAAATGAATTTTAATATAAGCGAAATAAGAAAAATACTGATTATAAGATTAAGCTCGCTCGGGGATATTATACTTACAACCCCGCTGATCAGATCAATTAAAAGAAAAAATCCTTCCTGTAAGATTGATTTTATTCTGAGAGAAGAGTTTGATGAATTACTTTCGGAAAATCCGCATATAAACAAAATTTATAAATACACAAACCACAAATTTGAAAAGCATATCCTGTTTAACTCTTTATTAGATGAAGAATATGACTTTGTTTTTGATTTACAAAACAATCTTCATTCCCGGGAAATAGTTCGTATCCTCAAGCGTCCTTACGTAAAATTCAAAAAAAATAATTTCAGAAAATTTCTTCTGGTAAAGTTTAAAATTAACATGCTGAAAGATTGCTTACCAGTTCCGGTAAGATATGCTGAAACAGCCGGTATCTTTGAGCCGGACAATGAAGGACCTGAGTTTTATACGAGCAGAATCCCTGATTCGCGGCTAAAAGGGAATAAAAATAATATCGGTATATGCGCGGGCGCAAAACATTTTACCAAACGATGGCCTAAAGACTATTTTATCCGGCTGGCTGAAAAATTAATCATTTCCGGTTACAATGTTGCTCTCTTTGGAGGACCGGAAGAAGCCCAGATCTGTTTTGATATAGAGGAGAGGCTGAAGACTGTTCTTAACCTTTGCAACACAAGCCTGCAGCAGGCAGGTGCAGATATGATGATGTGTAAAGCAATTTACACAAACGATTCGGGTTTGATGCACCTGGCTTCTGCTGTTAAAACACCGGTTATTGCATTCTTTGGTTCTACAGTAAAAGAGTTCGGGTTCTATCCTTATAACTCTAAAAGCATTGTGCTTGAAAACGGAAATCTTTCCTGCAGGCCATGCACACACATCGGAAGAAAATCCTGCCCGCAAAAGCATTTTAATTGTATGTTAAAAATTACACCGGATGAAGCTTTCAACAGTATTAGTAAATTAATTACGATGCCATGAAAAAGCTTTGGCAGTTAGGTTATAATATTTTATTTATTCCCCTTTTTTACATTCTAGTCAGGATCGCATCGGTTTTTAACAAAAAAATCCGTTTGGGACTTGCCGGCAGAAAAAGAATTTTTAAAAAATTAATACTTGACAGGCTTGCAATTGAACGTTCCAAAAAAATAATATGGTTTCATTCTTCATCGCTTGGTGAATTTGAGCAGGCAAAACCGGTAATTGAAAAAATTAAAAAAGAAACCGATGTAAAAATTGCTGTAACTTTTTTCTCACCATCTGGTTATGAAAACTCTAAAAAATATCCTTATGCGGATATAATTTCTTACCTGCCTTTCGATTCAAGGCGGCAGGCAAAGAGGTTTATAGAAATACTTTCGCCGGCAGTTGCAGTTTTTATGCGCTACGATATTTGGCCAAATCATATATGGGCTGCCCGGAACAGGAGTATCCCCTGCTTACTGGTAGATGCAACAATGAAGAAGAATTCTCCACGTAAGCTGCCGTTTGTGAAATCATTTCATAAATACCTTTTTGAAGATTTATCAAAAATACTAACTGTTTCCACAGATGATGAAAAAGGATTCCACAGCTTTAAAAGTAAAGCAGTGAAAATTGAAGTTGTGGGTGATACGCGGTTTGACCGAGTTTATAACCGGAGTCTTGCATCAAGAAATACTAAAATTATTAACCAGGAAATTTTGAAGGATAAAAAAGTATTAGTTGCTGGCAGCACCTGGCAGCAGGACGAAGATGTTCTGATTCCTGTATTTTTAAAATTATTAAAGTATGATAAAAATGCTATGCTGATTATTGCACCTCACGAACCTACAATAATGCATCTTGAAAAACTTGAACAAGAATTTGCAGGAGTAGCTTCTTCAATCAGGTTGTCTCACATTAACAATTATAGTGATCAGCAGATAATCATTGTTGATTCAATTGGAGTTTTATCAATACTTTACAGTTACGCAAGCGTTGCTTTCATCGGCGGCAGTTTCAAAATAAATGTTCACAATGTCCTTGAAGCAGCAGTATATGGTGTTCCTGTTCTGTTCGGACCGAAAATAAATAACTCACAGGAAGCACAAAAACTTATTGAAGTCGGCGGTGGAATCATAGTAAAGGATAAAAAGGAATTTTACAGAGTGATAAGAAAATTATTTTCGGATGAAAAGTTATTAACTGAGTGTGGTAAAAAATCCTATGAATTTGTCCACAAGAACGTTGGCACAACGGATCGGATTGTAAGAGAAATTTTTAGCGCCTGATTTTTTACAAATACTTCTCTCTTAAAACCTTCATATGATGTTTTTCGTGTCCGGCTATCATAAATAAAATTGCAAGTACTGTTACAGAAGTTTCATTGGCAAATCCTCTTCTCTTCATCATTTCAGGAGTAAAACTTCTGAACATAAGAAGATTGGATTCTCTGAGTAACCGGAAGTCATAATTTAATTCAAAGAGTTCGCGGCTGTTAAAGTTTCCTTCTTTTACATAATCATCCTGGTCAAAACCGGGTAAAGATTTCTTCTCACCTCTTGCAATACACAATGCACGGTAAGCAAACACTCTTTCAGTATCGAGCAGATGACCAACTACTTCCTTCACAGTCCATTTACCATCAGCGTAACGGTAATTTCCTTTATGTTCTGAAAATGAATTTAGGACATCCTGAGTTTTTTTGCTTTGATCATTAAGTATTTTGAGAATATCATCGCCTTCAACAAGCTTAATGTAATTTTCATAATAAGGTGCGTAATCGCCCGGTTCAGGTCTCATTTTTTTCTCCTAATTATTAATTTCTGTAGCTCAGGACTCCAGTCCTGAGATTTTTACTCAGATTTGTCCCGCAAAGCAGGATGAGCTATGATTTCAAAAATTATTTCCAGATTTTAACTTCAAAAACTCCATCAGAAGTCGCAACACCGCGCATCATACTGTGAGTATTGAAAGTCATTTCATAGTTGTAATTTTTGTCAACCGTAATTACACCACCTGAGTTTTCAGGTAAAACATTAAAAATAATTTCTTTAGCTGCTTGTTTAAGTGTGTAACTTTTGTATTCCATCAGAACTGAAATCTGATAGCACGCAGCATTTTTAATAAACAGTTCACCGATACCGGTAGCGGAAACACCACAGGTTTTATTGTTAGCATAAGTTCCTGCATTTATAATTGGTGTGTCACCAACTCTGCCTGGCATTTTACCTGTTCTTCCACCCGTTGAAGTTGCGGCAGCAATATTTCCGAATTGGTCTATTGCAACGCAGCCAACTGTTCCCTTAATTCGTTCCAATCCTTTTTTGAGTTCTTCATATCTCTCGTAAACAAAAAAGTAAGAAGGATCAACAATTTCAACACCGAGCTGTCTGCCAAGATTATCAGCACCATTGCCTGCAAAAAGAATGTGCGGAGTTTTTTCCATTACCAAACGTGCCAATGAAATTGGATTCTTTATAATTGTTACACCAGCAACTGCGCCGGAAGATAAATCTCTGCCATCCATTATTGAAGCATCGAGTTCGTTCTTTCCTTCTGAGGTAAATACTGCACCTCTTCCTGCATTGAACAATGAATCATCCTCAAGAAATCTAACTACCTGTTCGACTGCGTCGAGACTACTTCCGCCTTTTTCAAGAATTTCTTTTCCGATATTAAGCGCTGCGGTTAAAGACTTTAGGTAATTTTGCTTTGAGGACTCTTCCATATTTGGGTCCATTGCTCCAGCGCCGCCATGAATTACAATTGTGTATTTTCCGTTTGGTTCCTGAGAAAAAGTTGTTTGGCAGAGTAAGATAAGGAGTAAGATTAAGAGTAAGAATGATGAACTTCTATTTTGTATGAAGATTTTCATAAAAATTTCTTTTAAGTTAGTATTAAATAGAACTTTTTAAAATTTACATGAATAACATAGTAATCTTTCCGGTAATTTTCTTTTTCCTGCATACTTCTCCTGCGCTTCAGGTTACTCCGATAGATTGGGAGTGTTGTGGTTTTTCAAAAGAAGCGGAGAAAGAATTTTTTCAGGATGATTCTCTTAAAACAATCTACCTGATTAAGCAAAGATGGCATACAGCTGTAGTTTTTCACATCGAAGATGTAGATTCAATAATTTTACCTGAGATAAAATATTTCAGAAATGCAGAAATGATAGATATCGGCTGGGGAGATGATGCATTTTACCAGCATCCTGATTTTGATTGGGACTTAGCTTACCACGCACTCTTTCATCCAACACCAAGCACTCTGAGAGTCGAAGGAATTTACATAACGAAACAGCAATACTTTGATATATCGGAAATCGTTGTTGAATTAAAAATTAACAATGAACAATTAACAATTCTGTTGAATTATATTGCTGATACCATTTGGAGAGATGAAAACGGGAATTATGAAATTCTAAGCACTCAATATTTGAATCGAGTTTATTTCTTTAAAGCTAACGGAAGTTATCATCTCTTTAACACTTGCAACACCTGGCTGGCAAAAGGATTAAAACAATCGGGTTTCGATATCAAGACGGATATTATTCTAACCGAACAACTTTTTAATGAAGCTGCTAAAATTGGTACGGTTTTAAAAGCTGATTAAGTTCTTTATAGTTATGCTCTGACCTGCGACCTCGCAGGTCACACATCATTTGTCCTACTTCGCAGATATACCTAATGCAATTAATCTTCTCCTCCAGCAGAGATACTGGTGGAAGCTGAATACAGTTTTAAAAGCAGAATAAAACTAAGCCAATTAAATGTAAGCTTAATTTATTTTCCCATTCAATATTTCATTAGACAACCGTTCAGCTTTATAGAAATCACGAATAGCCTCAATCATTCCTTCTGTACTTACACTTATTGTTCTGTTTGCTTCAGTTGTGTAGATATACCTGCCTGAATGACTTTCCATATTCCCGTCAAATGCAAGACCAACAACCTCTGCATTGGTATTAATTACAGGACTGCCGGAATTTCCTCCGATTATATCGCAGGTGCTGGCAAAATTCAGTGGAGTAGAAAGATCAAACTCTTCAGGTACATTTTCCCAATATTCGGGCAGGTTAAAAGGAAATTTTTTATCGAAAGAATAGTAACGATCAAGCGAGCCATAAAAAGTTGTTTTGTATGGAGCTCTTGTTCCATTATAATCGTAGCCTTTTATTACTCCATCAGAAATGCGAAGTGTACCAGTTGCATCTGGTGGAATTGCATCACCATAGACCTGATACAAAGCTTCACCAAGCAGTTGGTTGTTTATAACATCAGCATCTTCCAGCGCTTTATCTTTAGTTTCCATTTCTGCAAGTCTTGCTCTCGAACTCAAAACGAATTTTATAAATGGATCATCAGAGTTAAGAATTGCATCTGAACCTGAATTAGCCAGAGTTACAACCTGTTCTCTTGTTGTAATTTTTGATTTTGCCAAAATGTTATTAACCGCTTCAATTCCTGTTTTACCTTCCGTTAGTATCCGGAGAGATTCGTCATCCTGCGAAAGATTATTAAGTAAGACGTTTATCTGCAGAAGAAGTTTTTTATCTTCAAGCTTCTTATCGAAGTCAGCCGGAAAAATATTTTCAATAAACTTATTCAAATTTTCGCCTTTGTAATTTTCACTTCGGTTCGCTTCATCCAGTTTCAATTGCTCTGCAAGATTTACGAGGTCTCTTGCCATAAGTAAATATCTGGGTGAATATAGTGAGCTGATACTAAGTGCAAATCTTTCTTTGGCAATAATTGAAGCTTCTTTTCTGTTGTCCTCAATCTTCTTCCAGATACTACCATACTTCATTGTCAGATCCGGATCACAATAAATGTCATGGCTGAATTTTTTCTCAAAATCTTTTTTCCTTGCCATAAAAAAAGGATCCTTTAATGCATTATAAGTTGATTCATAAACTTTTAATCCGTTACCAATATTAAATAAAGTAGCAACCAATTTCATATTTTCTGCATTAGTTTCTTCCACTAGTTCTGAATAAATTTGATAAAGCTCTTTGCGCATCGGAGTTTGCAAGCCGAACTGATAATCACGTATGTATTCTAATTGAGTTATAGTGTAAAGTCTGTTTGTACTTCCCGGATTTCCCACAACGAAAACGGGCTGGTCTTCATAAATTAGTTCTGTACTCCAGTTAAAGAAATATTCAGTCTTTATCGGTTTGTCATTTTCATAAGCACGAAGGAAGGCACAATCAAAACCATATCTTGGGTATGTGAAATTATCATAATCGCCACCGAGCTTTGAAACTATTAGTTCAGGCGCAAAAACTAATCTGATATCATTATATCTTTTATAACCATACAAAGAATATTTTCCGCCGTAATAAAGAGAAACAACATTATAACTCAATTCAGCATTTTGTTTAGAATATCTTTCTTTAATCTCTTCTATCTTCTGATTTTTTATTACAACTTTTTCTGAATCAGAAACTACTTCGTTCATTGCAGATTGAATTTCATCGGTAACATCTTCTATCATCATTAACTGACTTACAAACAAACCGGGTATTTTCATTTCATCTTCCTGATTCTCTGCGTAAAATTTGTATTTTAATAAATCCATTTCATCAGTGCTTAAATCTCTCAGCAATCCTCTTATGCAATGGTGGTTTGTCATAATCAATCCATCTTCAGAAATGAAAGAAGCAGAGCATCCATTTCCAAACTTCAGAGCTGACTTTTGAACTTTATCCAGCCATTCTTTAGATGGTTTGAAATTATAAGTTTCTTCAAAGTAATCGAGAGGTGGGTTTTCAAAAGTCCACATCTTACCCATATCAAACTTTTGAGCTTTGACTGTATCGAAATCAACTCCAAAATATGATTGAGCGCTCGACAACGATGATAAAGCCAAAAGGCTCACAAATAAATAATAAATTCGTTTCATCTTAAATTCTCAGTTTTAATGAATTGATTATCAAAGTAATTTTATATTACACATCCAAAATAATTAAAAAAAATTTTTGATGATATTATGAAAAGAAAAACTTATAGAATAAATAATGCCGGCTCAATCAACAATTTGAAATTAATAGAAGAAAATCTTCCTGAACCAAATGAAAATGAAGTTACAGTTGAAGTCAAAGGAATTGGATTGAACTTTGCCGATTTGTTTGCAATACAAGGATTATACAGCGCTACACCAAAAGGAAGTTTTATTCCCGGGCTTGAATACTCAGGGATAATTGTGAACAAAGGAAAAAACGTAAATGAATTTAATATTGGTGATAAAATTATGGGCGCAATTAGATTTGGTGCATACACAACTCATCTGAATATTGATAAAAAATATATTCTGACTCTTCCAGATGATTACAGCTTTGAAGAAGGTGCAGCTATGGTGGTTCAGCCATTGACAGCATATTATTCTCTCTTTGAACTTGGGAATTTGAAACCTAATCATACTGTGTTGATTCACAGTGCTGCAGGAGGTGTTGGAATTTACGCAAACAGATTAGCAAAGCATATCGGTGCGTATACCATTGGTACAGTAGGATCTGAATCAAAAAGAAATTTTTTAATAAATGAAGGTTACGATGAAGTTATCGTCAGAGAGAAAAATTTTGGAGAACAACTGAGGAAAACTCTTAAAGAAAGAAAACTGAATCTTGTTCTCGAATCAATCGGAGGAAAAGTTTTTGAAGAAAGTTTTAAAGCGCTCGCTCCTTCAGGAAGAATAATTATTTACGGCGGCGCACATTTTATGACGCAATCATCCAGTCCAAATTACCTCAAGGTATTTTATAAATATTTAACCAGACCAAAAGTAGATCCACTATCACTATCAGATAAAAATCGTTCAGTGATGGGATTTAATCTTATTTATTTATGGGATCATCCGGAAGAGTTGAGAGAAATGCTTTTTAAGATAATTAGTATGAATTTGAAAAAACCTCATATCGGAAAGGTTTTTACATTTGAAAAATTGATAGATGCATTAAAATATTTTCAGTCAGGGAAAAGTATTGGGAAAATTGTTGTGAAGGTGTAAACCAGTATGCTTTATAAAAACAAATATCGAATTGAAACCGGCAGATTGAAAGAATGGGATTATTCAATGCCCTGGTGGTATTATGTTACAATTTGCACAAAGAATTTCAAATGCTGGTTTGGTGAAATCATAAACGGAAAAATGATTTTAAATAAGTTAGGCAAGATCGTTGAAGAAGAGTGGTTAAAAACAAAGGAAATAAGAATAAATGTAGATTTAGATTATTACATTATAATGCCAAATCATTTTCATGGAAATTTGATATTATTGAATGTAGAGACGTCCCGATGGGACGTCTCGCAAACAAAGGAGACGGGTCATCGACCCGTCTCTACTCAATTAAAACCTAATTCACTTGGTTCAATAATCGGACAATTTAAATCAGTATGTACAAAAAGAATTCACAATCTCGGCTTTACCGATTTTCACTGGCAGCCAAGATTTTATGATCACATTATTCGTAATGATGCTGACTTGAGACGCATAAGAAAATATATCCAAAACAATCCACTGAAATGGGAGTTGGATGAATACTTTAAAGAAAAGTTAATTCAAATATTCCTTCAAATACTTCCCTGTCCAGGAACTTTCAACTTCAATAATTTCTTCCGGAGTACCGGTTGCAACTACTTCACCACCTTTTTCTCCGGCTTCCGGACCGAGATCAATCACGTAATCTGCACATTTAATTACATCGAGGTTGTGTTCAATTATTACAACCGAGTTGTTTCGTTCAACCAGCATATTGAAGCAATTGAGAAGCTTTGAAATATCATCAAAGTGAAGACCGGTAGTTGGTTCATCAAAAATAAAGAGCGTATGTCTGCTATCTCTGCTTGCGGCAAGATGTGAAGCGAGTTTAACTCTCTGTGCTTCACCACCGGACAGAGTATTTGAAGGTTGACCCAGTTTGATATATCCCAATCCAACATCAGACAAAACCTGTAGAATGCTTTCAATTTTTTTGTGACCGGTAAAAAATTTTAAAGCTTCATCAACCGTCATTTCAAGAACTTCAACAAGATTTTTCCCGTGATAAGTAATTTCCCTTGTTTCTTTTTTGTATCTTGTTCCCTCGCAATCATCACAGGTTAAATACAGATCAGCAAGAAACTGCATTTCAACTTTTATAAAGCCATCTCCCTGGCAGGTTTCGCATCTTCCACCCGGAACATTAAAAGAAAAATATCCGGGCTTATAACCTCTTGCTTTTGCCTGATGCGTTGAAGCAAAAAGTTCTCTGATATGTTCAAAAGCTTTTACATAACTGATAGGATTTGACCTCGGAGATTTTCCAATCGGTGACTGATCCACAATCTCAATTCCGTCAATGTATTTCGCTCCGATAATGTCATCAAACTTTCCAACGTGAGATGGTGCCATTCCAAAATATTTTGCAACTCCGGCATAAAGCACGTCATGAATTAGTGTACTTTTCCCTGAGCCGCTCACTCCTGTAATTACAACAAACCTGTTTAGAGGAATTTCGACATTGATATTCTTAAGGTTGTTTTCTCTTGCACCAATAATTTCAATGCTCTTTGTTTTCTTTGTTATTCTTTTTCTGGGAACAGGAATTTTTAATTTACCGGCAAGATATTTCCCTGTAAGTGATTTATCATTTTTCAAAATATCTTCAACTGTTCCCTGAGCTACAATTTCGCCGCCGTGTATTCCGGCTCTGGGACCCATATCAAAAATTAGATCAGCGTTGCGCATCATCTCGGGATCGTGTTCAACAATGAGCACAGTGTTTCCGATGTCACGAAGATTTTTTAAGAGACTTATCAACTTAATGTTATCTCTTGGATGAAGACCAATTGTTGGTTCATCGAGTACATAAAGCGTTCCGACCAATGATGAACCAAGTGAAGTTGCGAGATTTATTCTTTGTGTTTCACCGCCTGAAAGTGTACTGCTCAGACGATCCAATGTCAGGTAACCGATTCCAACATCATTCAGAAATTTTAGTCTCTTTATTATTTCATTCAATATTCTTTCGCCAACAAGCAAATCATAATCAGAAAGTTTTAACTCCTGGAAAAATTTTAATGAGTGTTCAATTGGTAAAGCAACTATATCATAAATTGATTTACCCGCAATCTTAACTTGCAATGCTTCTCTTCTTAAGCGAGAACCTTTACAAGCTTTGCAGGTTGTATAACCTCTGAAACGGCTGAGCATAACCCGTACGTGCATCTTGTAAGTTTTCTGTTCAAGCTTTTCAAAGAAACCATCAATTCCGTGATAAGTACCAAAACCTTTTTTAATAAGCTCAACCTGATTTTCAGTTAGTTGCTTGAACGGAATATTAATCGGTATTTTGAAAGCCTTTGCATTCTGAACCAGATCACGCAGGAAAGAACTATACTTTGCACCACGGAATGGCGCGATAGCTCCATCCATTATACTAAGGTTTGGATCAGGTATTACAAGGTTCATATCAATGCCGACTGTTTTACTGAATCCCTGGCAAACAGGACAAGCACCGAATGGATTATTGAAAGAAAAAAATCTCGGTTCAGGTTCTTCGTATCTTATTCCGCAGCACTCATAATACTTATTGAACTCTTTCTCTTCACCCGTATCTGCATTAATAACAACTAGCCTGTTTTCACCTTCTTTAAATGTAACTTCAATTGAGTCTGATAATTTCTCCCGAATTTTTCCTTTTTCAGATTTGAATCTTTCTATGATGACACGAATTCCTTCAGCGCTCTTCGGAGAAAACTTCTCTTCATTCAGATCGATTAATTTTTTACCGGAATAAATTCTAAAGAATCCACGCTTCTTGAGAAGATTAATTTCTTCTTTAACTGTATGTCCTTCGTGCTGATGAAGCGGAAAGCCAAGATAAAATTTTGTTCCATCATCCTGTGTCTCGATCCAATCAACAACTGTGGTTGTTGTTGCTCTCGTTACTTCTTTACCGCATTGAAAGCAGATAGTTTTTCCGATTCTTGCAAAGAGAAGACGAAGATAATCATAAACCTCTGTTGTTGTTCCAACTGTTGAACGGGAGTTTCTTGCAACTGTTTTCTGCTCGATCGCAACTGCGGGAGAAATTCCCTGAATGAAATCAACATCCGGTTTGTTCATTCTTTCAAGAAACTGGCGAGCGTAGGATGACAAGCTTTCAACATATCTTCTCTGTCCTTCTGCATAAATTGTATCAAAGACGAGAGAAGATTTTCCGCTTCCGCTCACACCAGTAAACACAACCAGCTTATTCCTCGGAATCTCAATGCTGAGGTTTTTAAGGTTGTGCTCGCGTGCACCTTTTACGACTATTCGTTTATTATTTCTTGAAGATTTATTGTTATTCATTTTAGAAAATTGTCAGTAAGAAAAAAAGGATTTCTACCAAAGGAAGACAGGTTGCAAATCCAGCTTGTTAATTTAAGAATTTATTAGATACTTGAGAGGGGGAAATGTGAGTGCTTACTGAATAGAGATGACATCTTTCTAATCGCTGTTTATGATGCAAAAGCTGTCATCTCTTAATTGGGTTTTACTGAAATAAAATTAAACAGCTGAGACACTCAATTATATAACTAAACTAAGAATCATTTGCTGCTTTTATTATACTCCACAATTGCCATCTTCTCAAGCTCGCTTTTCATTTCTTTAGGTAAGGTAACGGTTTCATAATATTTACCGTCTTTTCCTTTTTGATCCGGAGAAGAAAGAAACAGACCGTTAGCACCATTGACGAGACGAAATCCTTTGATGACAATTCCATCACTTGTTTGAATATCCAGGAATGCAGCAGTCTTTCCACTCCCCTCAGATTTTAAAGGATTCATTCTTAAAATTTTCATTTGAGCCTCCTGTTTTGGTTTGGGATAAATGTCAGGATCAATTTATAATATTTGTTACTCTATGTCAAATCCTTCCAAATACATACCATAATTTTTTTTAGGAAACTGTTTATTTTTTTGATTCCAGAGATTTCAATTCATCAATTTTCTGATTTAGCAGCTCAATTTTCTCATCGAGTTCTTTGGTTTTACGATCTATTTCTTTTTCGTATTCAGCAGCATCCCAGTAACCACGCTGTTCAAAATAACTCTTGAATAACCAGTTATATTTAAGAGCTTCCATATTTTCGGAAAGACGAGTTGCGGCTGTTTTGGATTCTTCAGATATCTCTTTGAGATTTACAATTAAAGATTGAAAATTTGAATCCACACTCGTTCCTTCAACCAAAAGCGAACCAAGAACTCCTTTGCCTGTAGAAGCATTGTAAATAAGTGTATCAATTCCAACAACTACCCTGTTAATATTTTCAACCGCCGATGCAACAGATACCCCTAATGTTTTATACTGCTGAGTAATAATATTTAATTCAGCGGTAATTGAATTAAGACTTTTATCTGCTGAATTTGTCAAATCAGTTGCGGCGTAATAGAGAGCATCATCCGTAAATATTTTGCCGATTGTTCCCTCTCCGGTATTTATTCTATTAATTATATCAGCAAGATCTTTTGTCATTTCTTTTGTGTAACCCATAATTCCCTGAGTTTCCTCAATGATATCAGCAAAGCTTACTGGTTCTTTAGCGCGAATAACACCGCCATCTTTCACAGGTTCTGATCTGCTGTCGCCAATCCTGAGTGAAACAAATTTATTTCCAACCAATCCTTCAGTTTGAATTTCTGCCTGGGTATCTATTCTTATAAAATGTTCAATTTCTTTAAGAAGCCGCATTGTTACTTCTATGGAACTTACAGTATCACCTACAACTTTTATATTCTGAACTGCACCGGCATCGATACCGCTTAACTTAACCGGAGCGCCGTTACGCAATCCTTCAATATTCCGAAAGTAAGCTTTAACTATAAATGTTGGTTTGAAAAGAGCTTCCTTATTACCGAGCATAAATATTCCGATGACAAGGAGCGTACTCCCGATAAAAATAAAGATGCCAAGCTTGGCGCCTGATAATCCACCTTTCATTTCATACTCCCGTTAGTTTCAATTATTTCATCACTGAAAAAGTTTTTTAGTAAAGGATCATTTGAGGTAGTCAGATCATTAATGCTTCCTTCTTTCACAATCTTTCCACCATCAAGGATGATTGCTCTGTCTGCAATAATCTTTGCACAAAGTAAATCGTGTGTTACTACTATCGAAGTCATCTTTAATGCATGCTGTAAATCTGTTATCAACTTACTGATTTCCTTTGATGTAATAGGATCGAGTCCTGTTGTTGGTTCATCGTAAAGCATTAGCTTTGGCTTTGTGATGATAGACCTTGCAAGACCAATTCTTTTTTTCATTCCACCGGAAAGTTCAGACGGCATTTTGTCAATTGCTTCAAGCAATGAAACAGCTTCTAAAACAAAATGAACTCTTTCATCAATTTCTTTTTTATCCAGATTAAAATTTCTTATCAAAGGAAATTCAAGATTTTCTCTAACACTCATTGAATCATACAAAGCCGCACCCTGAAACAGAAACCCGATATCTTTTCTGAGTTCATTAAGTTCTTTTAGATCAAGCTTCAGCACATCTTTCCCCTGAATAAATACATCACCGGAATCCGGTTCCATCAAACGAATCATACATTTAAGCAGGACACTCTTTCCGGTTCCGCTTCTTCCGAACACGACCATATTCTCAGCTTCTGCAACTTTGAAAGAAACTCCATCAAGAACAACATTGCAGTTAAACGATTTGTGCAAATCAATAATCTCAACCATCACTTCACCGTTGGCCAGATCCATAATGTTAATTTCACAAGTACCATATCAAAAATTAAAATCAGTAATGATGAAACAACAACTGCACTTGTTGATGCTTTTCCAACACCTTCAGTTCCATTTTCAGCAGTATAGCCTTTGTAACTTCCAACCAGTCCAACTATAAATCCGAATACAAATGTCTTTGCAACACCCGGAATTGCATCACCAAATTCAACAGCAAAGATTACTCTGTCAATGTAATAAGCCCACGTCATATTCTGGACAAGCACAACTGCAATGTATGCACCGATCAATGATATAAAGATTACGTACACAGTTAAGATTGGAAGGATGAAAGTTGTAGCGAAAATTCTTGTGACAACTAAATATCTGAACGGATTTACTCCAGACACTTCCATAGCATCAATCTGTTCGGTAACTCTCATTGAGCCAAGTTCGGCACCGATGCCAGAGCTGACTCTTCCTGCAAAAATTAATGCACAAATTACGGGACCAAGCTCCCGCACAATTGAAATACCAACTGATCCGGGAAGAAATGCTTCAGCTCCAAAGCGTTTAAGGACAGGACTAAGCTGCATTGCGATAACTAATCCGATTATAAAACCTGTGACACCAACAATCGGCAGCGTCTTCATCCCAAGTTCAATCATATGCTTTCTTACTTGCTCAACTTCATAGGGAGGAATAAATACTTCCTTTAAAAATCTTAGCGAAAAAGTGCCAAGTCCGCCGATCATTGAAAAGAACTCGGTGAGTCTTTTTTCCGTTGTATTGAAAAGCTTATTGTTTGTGAGAAGATTAATCAATTATTGTACATCAAACAATGTTATGTTACAGGTAAAAATATAGAAAATGAGATTCATTATAAATTCATATGTGGTGATATCCGCCAAATTAAGTTTTACTGATTTAAATGAACGGAAGATTTAAAACAAGAGAATGCTCAGTGAGCTGCAGCTGTTTCAGCAACCAACTGAATAAGCAGGCTCAATCAGGTTTTCTCCAGAATTCCAAAAAGATTGGTTCGCAGTCTTTCGAGAAATTTGATTTTGGTTATTAAATGAAAGCCAAGAAATAAAATAAACAGCCACTTTCTTTTATAATTCAAATCAGATAAGCACTGTATTTTGAGCAAGCTCAGGTTTTTACCGGCGGCTTTTATTACTTCAGGCGTGTTTAGTTTATGATAAGCCGGGAAAATATCCTTCCCAGAAACTTTGAACAGTTTACTTAAAATCTTTGTCTTTAGAGACTCAGGAAATAACCGTGGAATACTGATTAAGGGACTAAGGAGGTTGGTTGTTAAAATCATTACCTTGCCATTTTTCCTGAGAACTCTTTCCAGTTCGGCTACATAAGGTTCCCTGCTTTCAAAATGCTCAACCACAAACCTGAGTGTAATTAAATCAATCGCCTCATTCTTAAACGGAAGCTTTTTAAGATCTGCCCTGACAAATCTTTTAAATGAAGCCCCCGGCCGAATGATATCCACACCAACCGAAAGAGCTGCAAAGCGGCCGAATTCTTCCACCATTAAATCGTTGCCGCATCCAAGATCAATCCAGACTGAACGAGAGGAAAGATTTTCCTGAAGGGCTTCGTTAAAAACTTCCCATCTGTGCCTGAAACCGGGATCAATTTTTTTCAGAATTCTTTCGGACCATTCCCTATTATCATTTTTCATGGTGCTGATAAAAATTTATTGATAAAAAAACATATCTATCACAACTGATGATCAGAAGCTAAACGGCATCCGCAGAAAAAATTTTTTTTGGACATGAAAAAAAATCACTACGACAATATTCAGAATGCATTTTCATAATGATGAATCACGGGCTTATCAAAATCTTCCAACAGGATTGCGAAAACATCGAAGCGGCAGTCAAGCTCCTGCATATTTTTTTCATAAAGATATAACTCTGCTATTTTTCTAATCTGCTTTTGCTTGTTTTTGGTAATTGAGTATTCTGGTTCACCAAACTCAAGATTCTGCCGGGACTTTACTTCAACAAACACAGTGCATTTATCTTTTGGATCAATTGCAATTATGTCAATCTCGCCGTGACTGAACCTGTAATTGCGTTCAATGATTTCATAACCTTTGTCAGCAAGAATTTTAGCTGCGAGATCTTCTCCTTTTTTTGCTAGTTCTTTTTTGTCGAGATTCATGTTTGCTTCAATTTTATTTTTTGAACATCAAAATTTAAAACCTGCTGTTCTGTTAAAATATTTTTCAGGAATGATTTTCGATGAAGCGGACTCGGACCGTACTTCTTTATTATTTCTCTGTGTTGCTTTGTGGGATATCCTTTATTCTGTTCCCACAAATAAACCGGATATTGAACAGCAAGATTTTTCATTAATCTGTCACGGGTAACCTTTGCAAGAATTGAAGCAGCCGCAATCGAAAAGGATAATGAATCACCTTTCACTATTGGAATCACTGGAATTTCCGATTGAAATGTTCTATTGCCATCCACTAATATTAAATCTGGTTTAATCTTTAAATCATCAACGGCTTTTTTCATTGCCATCATACTTGCATTGAGAATATTTATCTCATCAATAACGACGTGATCTATTAACGAAACAGAATACGCAAAAGCTTTTGAAATAATTTTATCAAATAAGTCTTCTCTTTGCTTTTCAGTTAACTGCTTTGAATCATTGATGCCTTTTATAAAAGTGTTTTTGCTGAAGACAACTGCTGCAGCCACGACTGGTCCGGCAAGCGGCCCTCTTCCTGCCTCATCAACTCCGGCAAGATATTTTATTTTATTGATTACATATTTTTTATCGAATGCTTTCATCATAAATATCTGATTACATTCCAAGATAAATAGCAATCAGTCCAAATACCATACTCAATTTTAAAATATTACTTGTTCTCTTCAAATTTTTCTGTGATTGATCTGCGAACAAAATCTTCAGGCAATAGACAAGTATAGGATTCACAATTACCATTACAACAACAAAGTATTCAATTTTGTATAATTGTGTGATGAAGGGGTAAAAGGTATAAATTATAAGGGAAATAGTAATCAGAGATATAAATAATTTTGATTTTTGAAAACCAAACTTGATGGGGTAAGTGATTACTCCTGCTTGCTTATCACCTTCAACATCTTCCATATCCTTTATAATTTCCCGAATGAGATTTATTAAGAAAGCAAACCCTGCAGGGACAACTGCCGCTGAAGGATTTCCCACTACAACTCCGCCAAAAATAAAAACAAGTCCTGTTAAAAATGCCACAGTTACATTACCGACAAGAGGAATTCGTTTCAGATTTTTTGAATAAATAAAAAGAAGAAGAATTGAAATAAGAACAATTGCTAATGCTTTTTCATTTACTAATGCTGAGATAAAAATTGATGTAATAATAAAAATAAAATATATAGCATATGCTTCTTTGACTTTTATACTGCCCAAAGGAAGCGGACGATGGGGTTTGTTGATCTTATCTATTCCGATATCATAAATATCATTGATAACATTTCCTGAAGCCATCACAAAAGATGCGGCAACTGCTGCAAGGAATACATTGAGTCCTGGAAATTTATCAGGAGAAGAAATAATTGCTGCAACAATTACAGAAGCGAAAGTAATCAGAAAATTAATTGATCGAACTAGTTTTATTATAGCTGTAAGTTTTTTTGCCAACTTTAAATTCTGGTTAATCTGTCAGTAAAAGATATGATAGATTTCTTAAATCTGTCATATCTAAATTTGTAAAATATCACCTCTGATTAAAACTCATTAATAATTCCAAAATGTATTTTCCCTTCGTTGAATGCATCTCCCTCTGCCAGTGCAAAGCTTACACCAAGCAATCCAATTGCAGTCTCGATGGTAATACCAACTCCGTAACCAAAAATAAAATCTTCATTTTCAGTAATTCCTCTTTCCGGGTCGGCTTGAAGGAAATAATATCCTGCATCAAACAAAACAAATGCGTACGATCTTGGTGTTAACATAAGTCTGTACTCAACATTTGACCAGCTAATGCGTGAAGCGAGGAACTGTTCTTCCCTGTAGCCTCTAACGGTTCTTGTTCCTCCAAACCGCCACAGATCGCTCTGCTCAAAGAAAGGCCCAGTAAGCTCTTTAACGTTTACACTTAATGCAACAATATTCCTGAAAAAAAGTTCATAATAAGCACTAAAGCCGGCAGTAATTCTTTGCAGATTAACATTTGTCTCAAGAGTGGGTGTTATGTATTGTGCGGGACCATTTATTTTTTTTCTGCTGAATGAATAACCGGTTTCAAAAAACACCCCGCTGGTTGGGGCTAAGGGGTCATCACGAAAGTCGATTTTAAGGCTTAACCCGGTTGTAAGTGCGGAAGAGTTGTAGACTGTAAATACCGGCACCACTCTTTCGGAGGGAATTACTTCTTCGGTAGAAATAAATGTAGCAGCAGATATATCTTCGGTTGCCAGATATTCGAGTGCGCCGCCAATTTTTCTCTGAACATAAGTTGTATCCTGTATTCTCTGGAAAAGTTCCGCATTAAAATTGAAAGGAAAATCAAACAGCCATGGTTCCAGATATTTTAATTCCAGCTCCTGCGATTCGCGGGTTAATTTTTGCCATCTTACTGCTGCTGCTCTGCCCGTTCCGAAAATATTTCTTAGTGTAACGTTCACCAACCCTGTAACATAACCGGATTCTTTATCGGTAGCAGGTGGAACATATCCGATTATTCCATCAAAATTATTTGTGTTCTTTTCCTTAACAGAAATCAGCAGTACTCCGTTATTAGCTTTATCAAGAAAAAACTGAGGCGGTTGAACGGGTTCAAAGAACCGAAGCTTGTTAAGTCTCCTTGGGAAATCATTAATTTTTTCCTGGGAATATTCTTCGCCGGTTTCCATTCTTAATTCGCGGATTATAACATAGTCTTTTGTTGAATTGTTGCCGGCCACTTCAATCTTATCAATTTTACTTTTCAATCCTTTGGTTAAGTTAATGTAAAGATCCGCATAATGATCTCCGTTTACCGAATCATCATAAAAATGTACTGATTGAATTTTAACTGAAGCAAAAGGATAACCTGCATTCTCCAGTTTAGCCAGCAGTTTATTTATTACGGTTTCAATTTCATATTTGTTGAAAATTTCTCCTTTTAAATAGCTGAATTCGCCGGGAAAGCTTTCTTTACCTGCTGAATCATCTGAAGAAAAAAACATTTCATTTAAGATTGTCGGCTTACCTTCATTAACTGAAAAGACAATATTTACTGATTGAGAATCAGCAGAAAATAACCGGGATGATTCTTTAAAAGATGGATGAAAGTAACCGGCAGAATTTAATTCAGCGGCAATAAACTTATTGGCAGAATCAATTAGCGCGGAAGTAAAGGGCTGACCCGAATAAATTTTTGACCAGCTTTTAATTTCATCATCACTGAAAATTGAGTTATCGTTTATTTCAATTTCTTTAATTGTTTGAGGTATAATTAATTGAATAGAGAGTAAGTAAAGCAGAACAATATTTCTAATCGGGTTTGTCATTTATTAATCTTAATTTTTTGCCAGCCGGTTCAAAATGAATATTGCGGGACATGTTAATTGCATCAGCCTTTTCAACTTCGGAGGTTTCAAATGCTCTTGCATTACACACGCCAAGCGCCACAGCAAAAACGAGCTGCTGCTCAAAAGTAAGCTTGTTATGCCAGCCGTAAGCTATACCAGCTACAAAGGAATCGCCGCTGCCTGTTGAATCGACAGCTACAATTTCCGGAACAGTAACTTTATAGTGAAAGTCAAAATTTGATGAGTAGAATGTTTTTGGGCCATCTGTAATGAATGTCTGCTTAATTCCCTTTGAGTACAAGTAATCGAGAAAAGATAATTTTTCTGACTCGGTTTGGAGAGAAATATTTAATGAGGAATTAATTTCTTTAACATTATTATGAATTATAGTTGGCGATGCTTCTAAACAACTAACCAGATGACTGCCGTAAGTATCGCAGATGCTCACTCTATCAAGCTTATTTGCAATTTCAATTCCTTTAGTAAAAACATCGCGAGTTGTTTCGCAGGGGGAACTGCCAGCAAACACAACAATCTCGCAATTCGAAATCATTTTTTCCATTTTCGAAATGAATGAATCCCTCTCCGATTGGCTAACAGAAACATTTTCGCTGAAAAAAGTGCTTAGTTTTGTTTCATCAGTTTCGATAATGATTGCTGCTTCCCTTGTTTCCTCTGAAGTTTGAACATCGGAAAAATGGATTCCTTCATTCCTAAGAATTTCTTTTAAGAGCTTGCCATTTGTTCCACCGGTAAAAGTTAGTGCAATAGTTTGAATTCCTAACCTGTTAAGCTGCCGGCTTACGTTAATACCTTTTCCACTGGCTTTTAATATTATTTTTCCGTAACGGTTTTCAGCATTCATCTTTATACGGTTATAAATGAATCGCCGTTCAAGCAAAGGATTTAAAGTTACGGTGAGTATCATTTGAAAATGAATAACAAAAAGCTAAATGAAAGAATTATCATCCCGAACCCCCTTTTCTGAATTCTGAAAAATCCATTAGTACCTGAACCTGTATAAGTCTCCGTATAAAGGGGTATCGGGAGAGAGTCGATAGTCGCCAAAGCCGCTGTAATCTATAAAGATAAAGCTTCTGTTCAAATCGTAGTATTGCCATACCTCATAAGGTTTAGAGTAGTATTCAAAAGGATGCCGGTCAACATTATTAGGAATACCAAGAATAATTAAAACCATACCTCTGTCTGATCGCCATCCTTCCATAGAATAAGTTGTAAAGTTTTCATTAGCATAAGCGACGCGGTTATAATATTCGTTAAAAACCGGGTTATATTCATCAGCCGGGTTAGGATCGCGCTTTTTCCAGAAATCAACGAACCTGTTTGTTTTTTCGCGCCTCTCCGTGGCATCTTCTATAAAATCAAGCTCATCCGGATTTGCAATATAAATCAGCTGATCTACGGCTTTATCAAGGTCAGTTACTGAGGACGGAACACCCTCCCAGCGCGATATAAAAGATTTTGTAGAAATGTCCAATGACTTTTCACCCTCCCGGATCTCAACCTTAACGTTAAATGTTCCGATATTCAATGAAACAGAATCTATTGTATAAAAAATCTGATTGCTTCCCTTATTAAGTTTTCTGGTTTCAACTGCAGAATGAATAAGATTTTCAGTTTCATCCATGACCGAATATTTTAAGATAAATTCAGCGGCTGAATCGGAATAAACTTCAAAGAAAAGTGGTATGCCTTCTTTTTCGGTTATTACGTCTCTGGATACATTGGGTATAATTTTACTGCTGCCTTCTGCAATAGTTCTTTTCTCTACCAGCATCAGGTCACTTAGAGACGGGTATACTAATAAATTTTTTACATCAAAAAGATTTTCGGATTTGAATTCAGATTTTGAGTCCTTATCGGTCAGCATTGTAATTATAAAATACCTGCCGGGTGTCAGATCAAACGAGCGGTGGCTTAAATTAAAATTATTTGGGGCAGTTGTCTGCTCGAAGCTTATAGCAGTAATATTTTCGTTCCAGATTTTTTCTGTAATCAGAGTTTCTTTGTCCTCATTATAAATTGAAGTGGTTATCGAGTATCCTGCTTCGAAACCATTGCCGGTTTTTACAAAGTGAACTGAAGAATAGGGAACTTTGATAAAAACATCCAGACGGGATTTATTATTTTCACCTGAAAAGGATAGAAAATCCTGGAAGTATTTTGCTTTTAACCCGATTGACCGGGAATAATTTTCTATTTGTGAATAGATGGCACCCTGAATAATCAATAAAATGAAAATTAACTTTTTCATTTTGTTCTCCTTATAAAATTAAACTGCTTTTGCGAATAAATCATATTCATTACAATCATAAACCTTAACATTATAAAATTCACCTGCTGCAATTTTTCCATTTTCAAAATTAATCAGAACTTCACCGTCAACTTCCGGTGCATCCCTGTATGATCTGCCAACATAGTAATCTCCTTCTACAGATTCAACCAATACTTTCAGTTTTTTATCCAGAAATTTCTTGTTCTTTTCAAGTGAAATTCCATTCTGAATTTGCATCAAAGTGTTTTGGCGTTCTGCTTTTTCCTCTGCCGGAACCGGGTCTCCTAAATTATAGCTGTACGTATTTTCCTCCTGTGAGTATGTAAAGCTGCCCATACGTTCAAATCTAATTTCCTTTACAAAATCGCATAACTCACCGAATTCCTTTTCAGTTTCTGCAGGGTAACCAACCATTAATGTTGTTCTTAAAACAAGCCCGGGAATATAGTTCCTTAATTTATTAATTAATTCTCTCGTTTGCCTCCCGCTTATTCCGCGCCTCATTGATTTAAGTACTGTATCGGATATGTGCTGAAGCGGCATATCAATATACTTGCATACTTTTTCATTGGAGGCTATCTCTTCAATAAGGTCATCAGGAAATCTTGATGGATAGGCATACATTAGTCTTATCCATTCAATACCCTCAATTTTACTTAGTCGCCTGATAAGTTCGCTTATTTGAGGGCGATTGTAAATATCATTTCCATAATCGGTCGTATCCTGGGCTATAAGCACCAATTCTTTTGTGTTGTTGGCTGCAAGAAACCGGGCTTCTTCAATAAGCTGTTCCATTGGCCTGGAAATATGTTTTCCTCTCATCAAAGGTATTGCACAAAAGGAACACGGGCGATCACATCCTTCAGAGATTTTAAGGTAAGCAGTATGAGAAGGAGTAGTTAATAATCTTTCACCAAGAAGATTTTTTTTTAGCTCACCGCCTAGTTCATTAACAATTCTTTCATAATCCTCGGTTCCAAAGTACATATCCACTTCGGGAATTTCTTTTATCAGCTCATTCTTGTACCGCTGCGAAAGACAACCGGCAACGTAAACTTTTTTAACCATACCTGATTTTTTGTTTGCTGCAGCCTGCAATATTGTGTTTACCGATTCTTCTTTCGCTGCTTCAATAAATCCGCAGGTGTTTATTATAACTGTGTCTGCTTCAGCAGGATTTTTACGTAGATCGATATTGTTTAACTGAAGCTGACGGAGGAGCCGTTCAGAATCTACAATATTTTTAGCGCAGCCGAGTGTTATAAGGCTTACTTTCTCACGAAGTTTCATTTTACCACCGGAAAATCTATTAACTTAAATAACGTAAATAAATCCAGACAGCAGGCGCAACAAAAAGAAGAGAATCGAACCTGTCGAAAATGCCGCCATGACCGGGAATAATCGCAGAGGAATCTTTTACCCCCGCATCGCGTTTAAATAAAGATTCTACGAGGTCTCCAACCTGCCCTATAGTACCGATGATGAGCCCAATTATGATAACATTAAGCCAGGATAAAAATTCCAATAAAATCACTTTAGCTAAGATCATAGCAGCAGCAGAGAAAAAAAATCCCAAGATAGCACCTTCCCAGCTTTTTTTCGGGCTGACTCTTGGAAGCAGCTTATGCTTTCCAAATGCAGTTCCGCCATAGTATGCGGCCGAATCTCCAAGCCATATAGAAGCTAATATTGAAATGATGAGATGTCCTCCTCTTTGAGATAATCCTTCGAGGTACGGGTAAAATTCTCTTAAAGCTATAAGTGAAGTTGAAAATAAACCAATGTAAAAAATGCCGAGATAAGCAGAACCGAGGTTTATTATTGCTGAGCCTTTATCCCTGAAAAGTTCAATGATTAGAAGAAGCATAGATGCTATTATTATAATTAAATAAACATCAGCAAAATGCTTGAATTGATTTATTATTAAAACAAGAATTATTAATAAAGCCGGGAAAAGATTTGCATTTATATTTTTCTTCCTGCAAATGGCAGCGAATTCATAATATGAACCAAGACCGACTATCAGAATAAAAATTAAAAAATAGTAACCTCCAAGGTAAGCTGCTAAAATTATAACTGGAATAGCAGCTGCCGATACAAGAATTCTTTTCAGGTTTTCACTAAAAGTCATTTCCGGGTTCGTTATTTTCGCGCTTAAAATCTTCAATGAACTCAAGAGCACTCTGCACATCGGTTTTATTAACCATAAGTTTTACTACAGACAAATCACCCGGTGCGGGAAAGTTGTGATCTTTCTGAGATAATTTTGATGCGGTAATACCGGCACTTTCAAGGTTGCTGATTATCATATCAACTTCAAATTCGTCGAAGGATGTGTATACAGGCACCCAGTCTTCTTCGGGCAAACCGGTTTTCATTAATTCCTCCTCCGGAACAAGAGTCGAACCGCAATCGGGACAAATTGTAATCCCTTCCACATATTCATAATTACATTTAGGGCAGACTGGCATTTTGATTCTCCTGTATTGTTGAAATCCTGGAATAAAATCTTCTTATAAAAATTATCAGCATAAAGAAAAGTGCTGCAGTGAGGAAAAAATAAAGAATATTAGAATTAAGCGCTTCTTTATCGGAGATGCTGCTAGTGATAAAATCTTCCTCACCGATTGTAAAATAAAGCATTACCGCAAAAAAGTTATTAAGGAAATGAAGAAAGATTGGAATAACTAGTGATTTGCTGAGGTAAGCTGCAAAACCAAAATATAAACCGAGTGCAGCTAGCGGCAGCATTCCGTAAGCATTAAAATGATAAAAAGCGAAAAATATTGCTGTAATTAGTGCAGCCCAAAAAGGCTTAAGCCTGAATTCAAAACTTCGCTGAATGTAGCCTCTGAACATAAACTCTTCGCAGATTGCAGGTACAACAGATATTACAATAATTACGAGCAGCATTTCCGGAAGTGTTTCGGCTTTGATAAGATTACTAAAAGTTTTTTCGATTAGCTCATTTAATGCATCCAGCAGCGATTTTACTGAGTTAACAAACTCAGAATTTGCAGCCCATTTTTCAATAAAAAAATTCTGTATGTACAAATAGCTTTGAAGCATCGGTGTAAGAATTACAATTCCAAGCGTGAATAAAATAGTTTCCTTCCACCCTGGAATTTTAAGTGAAATGACTTCGGATATATTTCCATATATCCACTTTGCAAAAAGAAGCGCAGGTAAAAGTATGAAAAGAATTTGCCCAGCCATCGTCATCAATCTTAACCCATTTACAGGTGCTGCATCAATATCGAATCCAAATATTAATAAAGTAAGAAGCCCGCCTGCAAACTGATAGAGAATAAAGCCGCCAATCAAACCTAGGAATGCAGCAGCGACAGGCGATATCAGCGGATATGGTGATTCAGGTATGTTTCCGGTTGAATAATCCTGCTGCTCTTTTTTATCCGATTCATCCTGGTCGGGATTGTTTATGAAGTCGCTCATATAATTGAAAAATTACCTGTTTTCTTTCTTAAAGCAAAGATAAGAAATAAAATTTTGATTAATAAAAATGTAGAAGACTATGTTTCCTCTTAAAGAATAAATAAGGGAGCTTCAAGCCGAATCCCTCTCTCCAACGTCCACGCTGGAGAATGAAAGGTAAATACTTAAATGACTTAAAAGTAAACCTGCATATACATAGGTTCGGGCACTCTGAAATTTCCCTAACTGCCAGGAATCATTTCTTTAAGAGGCGGATATCCTACTTTTCAGGTTTCGGATATATTCGCAATATCCACGAAAGGAACTGGCTATAAACACCTGTGCAAACACTGATTAGACCAATTAAAGGTTTACCGTCTGGATGTCAGTTCACCCGAAAGATTTTCGTACTTCGTAAGCTCTGCATCTATGTAGCCGATAATAATTTTCGTTCTTACCTTTACAGGAATTTTCAGCTCATCATTGGTAAGCCATATTTTTAAATCGCCCTCGTGCTTGAACAGCCCGCCTTCCTGCACCAAAGGTTCAACTTTAATACATTCAAACTTTCCGGCTTCAACTTCAACAATCTCCTTTCCCAAATAAACTACATCAAGGTCGTAAACTTTATCTTTATAAAAATTCTGCAAACGGATTTTATCATTTACTTTAAGATGGGAAAAATCCATAGTGCGTGCATAATAAAAAGCTGAGACAATATCGTTTACATACTGAGGAATTTCGTACTCACCCTCGCTTGTCTTGGCTTTCATTTTCCGCTGATCGAAGAATGCAGAAAAGTCCCTGGTGTAACCGCCTTCCCTGATATGCTGCTCAAAGCGCCAAGGGAAAATACCTTCAACATCAATATACGTTTCGTAAGTATCCCTTACCCTGTATAGCACATCAAAGCTTGCAACGGAATTAACTTTGAACGTAACGTGGTAGGTTTCCCTGCCGGATATTTTTTTAATCTTGGGAATGTGAAACTCTGCAACGCCGGCTGTAATGAAACCGTAGTTCAGATCGAAAGTAAGTCTTTCGCCAACGTTAAATGCTGTATTTTCTATTTTTCTTAATTCTTTGCTGTTAGTTGAATCAACTGGGGAAACGAACAGCTTGGCTGTGAATACGAATAGAATTATAGACATCGCTTTAAACATAAATGATTTTTAACTCCTGATATTTAAGAAATTTTCAATACATTCTTAACATGCTCAAATACTTTGCCAATATCAATGCTGTCCATACATTTTAATTCCTCACATTGTTTTCTTGAACAATTATTACAATCTATAGAAGGAGAAAAAATTGTCCTCTTTTGTGTATACGGTCCCCAACGCTCAACCGAACAGGATAATATTTTCGGATAAAAACCAATTACGTGCACCCCGAGCGCCGCAGCAATGTGCAACGGACCGGTAGAATTGGAAATAAAAAGCTCAGACAAGCTGATAAGAGTTTTTAGCTGAGATAAATTCAGCTTGCCGGCCAGGTTAATAACTGAATTGTTAATTTCAAAATTGCCGCACAATTCCAACTCAGAATCATTTCCTGTGATTACCAACTGAACACTTTTTTCCCTGCTTAGCAAATCTGTTAAATGAATCATCTTTTCTACGGGAAGATCAACCGAGCTTCCGCCACTGCCGGGATGAATTATCACAAACTTCATATTATTTTTAACACCAACATTTTCCAGCAGATGCTTTACTGATTTTTTATCTTCATCAGGAACACCGAGATGAAAACATAAATTGTCCGGAGATATTTTTTCTTCAATTCCAATTGCTTTCAATAATCCGATATTGTACTCAAGCTCGTGTTTTTCTGCATACTTACGGTGCTCATATATTTTATTGTTAAACAGAAAGGAATACCATCTGTATCCGGTGCCAATCCGGTTTTTAATGCCCGATAAAAAAGTTATAAGCGCAAGATGAAAAGTAGGATAAACTACAATGGAGGTATCGAAGCCATAACTTTTTACCATATTAATGTTATCGTTTAAAGTAATTCTGTTATTATTTTCTTTCAGCAGAAGTACCCCGTCAATGAACGGATGATTCAGAACGAGCTGGCTTACATATTCCCGCACGAGAAAAGAAACTTTGCAGTAAGGATAATATTTTTTAATCATCTCAGCAAGCGGCAAGGATAAAATTACATCGCCAATTCTGTCTGTTCGTACAATTAGTAAATTACTAGGTGCAATCATTTCCTTGATAAAAAAGGATTGTTTTTAATATAGAAACGCCATGGCAATTCAGTGCTTTTTGTTATTCCAATTCTTACCGAAACGCCAATATCTTTCCTTTGAATTTTTTTACCTTGAATTATAAAAATTTTATCGTCTAAAAGATCAACACCTGAGTAAGATTTATCGATGCCAAAAGCCTGGCAAACTTTTCCGGGTCCGCTTGTGAGGTTAAAAATTTCGGAAATATTATTAATATTTCTGCCAAACCTGTTTTTGATCATCCTCTCAATACCCGAAAGCGGCTCTACAGCTCTTATTAAAACCGCAGTTCCCTGCCCCGCCCTGCCTGTAACAACATTGCAGCAGTAATGCGCTCCGTAAGTAAAATATACGTAGAGGTACCCACCCTTCCTGAACATAACTTCTGTTCGCCTGGTTTTGCCGCGGTAAGAATGAGCCGCTTGGTCAAAATCGCCATGGTAAGCTTCAACTTCAACTATACTGCCGGCAAGAAGAGGTTTACAATCATTCTTTACAATTATTTTTCCGAGAAGATCTTTGGCTACTTTAAGCACATCGCGTGAATAAAATCTTCTTTGTAATTTTTTTTGCGATGACAGATTCATAAAACGCTGAGGAAGGAAAAGACAGGTATAAAGCTAAACAGATTCAATTTAAGCAGAACGGATTTCGCGAATTTTTTCCAGGTAATAACTCTCTTTTGAAGGATCTTTTTTGATAAGCTTTTCATAAACTTTAATTGCTTCCTTACGCTCGCCCTGTGTTAAATATATTTTAGCAAGTGTCTCGGATGTTATTTTACTTCTTTCGGGAATAAAGTACTGATTATCCGGAGTGCGCGGTTCATCGCTGCTGCTTCTTGGAATTCTGGCTGATGAAATTGCCACGGAAAGCTGCTCAAGCCGGTCTTCGATGGCGTTTGTTTCTGTTGATTGATTCTTACGCTCTTCTTTGCCGGATTCAATTCTCGTCTGTTTCGGCTTAGTATCATTTAAAAAATTTTCTCTGTTCAAAGTAAATCTGCTTATACTTTTTAATTTATTAGTATAGAATTCATAAGTCTTTTTAGAGTTAATCAACTCAGATGCGAGCTTAAAATTGGCGTCGGCTAATTCGTAGTTACGGTTTTGCAGGAATGCCAACCCGAGGAGGATATGTGCAACGGGATGCTCAGGAAATTTTTTAAGACCTCTTTTTAATATTAGTATTGCATTCTGTGCATCGTTGTTCGAAAGAAACTCCTGTGCGACCCGGAGAAAGAGTGGAGAACTTTCATTCAGTGCGGCAAAAAAATTTATCTTCTGCTCAAACTCCATCACTTTTCACGCGGTTTGCTTACACTGCTTAGTTTTTGGCAAATGCATGTTTCAGCGAGGTTATGGAAACAAATGAAAAACCGAGAAAGAACATCAACTGAAACGGCAGAGCTGCAATTTCTAAAAAGTATAAGCTGGAGGCTACACCAATGAGGCAATATACAGCAAGCACAAGTTCCACTATTACAGCAAAGCCTATCTTTTTGTTTGAATATTTTTTACCAATCCAGGAATCCTGAGCACCTTCAAGCTTAAACTTGGGTGTTCTGACGAATTCACTTTTCCGATTCATCAGCCCTTCGAAAACAGCACGGGAATTGTTCAAAGCCAAACCCATGCTGCCTGCCATAAATACCGGGAAAAGTATTATTCTTTTTCGCCAATCGGGGTGGATATCTTTTTGCGAATAGAGATAGAATAAGAATGAACTGATAAAAGCCAGAACAAATACAGACATAAATGCAAAATAGATTTCATACCCGCCGCTGTTCTTAATAAAAATAAGAGGAACGTTTAATATTGCAGCCAGAAGTATAAAGGGAAACACAATGTTGTTAGTTAACTGAAATGTGCTGTATAATTTTATTCGAAGCGGAACAGTGGATTTCCAGATCAACGGCAGCAGCTTTTTTGCGGTTTCGATAGCTCCTTTAGTCCACCTGAACTGCTGGGATTTAAGAGCATTAATTTCTGAAGGAAGTTCTGCAGGTGAGGTATAATCTTTTAAGAAAATAAATTTCCAGCCGATAAGCTGTGCCCTGAAACTCAGGTCGAGATCTTCTGTTAAAGTATCAGTATGCCAGTTGCCTGCGTCCTCAATACATTTTTTTCGCCAGATACCGCCGGTGCCGTTAAAATTAATAAAGAGCCCGGCTTTATTTCGTACGGTTTGTTCAATAACAAAATGCCCGTCGAGCGCCAAAGCCTGCGCACGTGTGAGCAGAGAGTAATCCCCGTTTAAATGATCCCAGCGCGTTTGCACCATCCCAATTTTTTCGTCTGAAAAAAACTTTAACGTTTTTTGCAGGAAGGATTTCTGAGGTATAAAGTCAGCATCGAAAATAGCAATAAATTCACCTTTGGCAATTTTTAGTCCTTCCTTTAATGCTCCGGCTTTAAAACCTTCCCTGCTGCTTCTTCTGATATGCACAATATCGAAACCCTCGGCTTTTTTTGTGCTAACAATTTTACTTACAACATTTACAGTTTCATCTGTGGAGTCATCCAGTACCTGAATTTCCATTTTCTCTTTCGGATAGTCTATGCTGCAAACAGAATTTATAAGACGTTCGACAACATAATATTCGTTATAAAGCGGCAGCTGAATCGTAACCAGAGGATACTGGTCGAGATGGGATTTAGGGTTTGCGACGTTGTCTTTGTATTTCCTGTGGTAGTAAAGCAGAAGAAATCCGTGCAAACCAAAAATAAAAAGTATTGAAAGAGCAACGAAGTAACTGATTAAAACTATGTCATCCATAATAAACTCCTGAAAATTACCACCCGGAAACTACTGCCAGCAGAACATCCTCTGATATTTTATCGAGAGCTGTTTCTATAGCCGGAAGCCTGTCATTCGTACTGCCGGCTGGCTCGTAATCTCCATAATTGGTAAAGTTTTTATCTAAAATTGTTATCTTTTTTATTAAATCCTTGTAAAGCACTTTTACTGTAATAGTTATCCTCCTTAAGGTAATCTGCTCACCTGCACTTACAATTGTTGGGGCATCAACAACATTAATAATAGAGCATTCAAGCACAGCATCAGCTGTAGATCTCCCTGTTACCTGCAAAGAGTTATCATCAATAAATTTTTGTATCAGATCTTCAGTTAAAGATTCTCGCAGACCGGGAATTGCTGCCGGACTTCTGTCCTCCGCTATGGGTATTGCTATTGTTTTAAGATGCCCGGGTACAGATGCACCGGTAAATGAATAACTGCACCGGTCAAAATTAACTATCAGCCCTATGCCAAGCAACAGAACTAGTATAAGATGAACAAAACTTTTTTGTGGATTCGCCATAATTATTCAATAATATCATTCTGATTGAGATTATACTGCTTGATTTTCCTGTAAAGTGTTCGTTCGCTTATATTTAACAATTTGGACGCTTTTCTTTTATTGCCCCGGGTTTTATCCAATGCCGCCATAATGGTTTGTTTTTCAAGCTCATCCAGGGATAAAGTATCTTTTTTAACCTCTTCTTTCTTGGCAAGCATTACCTGGCTATTATGCAATACCAGGTCTTTCAGTTCTATTAAATCCTTTTTAATCTCGAAAAGAGCCCTGTAGAACAATTCACGGTCAGCATCTTCAGGCGATTTCCTAAGGTAAACAGGCAGATTCCGTGAATACAGACTATCAGGCTTTTGATTAAGGATAGTTTCAAACGAATCAACATCAATAGTGCCTGTTTTGTTTAAAGCAACGGCAGTCTCAACAGTATTTTTTAATTCGCGCACGTTGCCGGGCCAGCTGTATTCTTCCAAAAGCTGCATAGCTTCCCGGGTTATTACAGGCTCTTTGATGTTATTGTATTTGGCATAACTACCGAGAAAATGAGAAACAAGTTCTACAATATCTTCTTTTCTGTTTCTGAGCGGGGGAATCTGCAGTGTAACAGCCTTCAATCTGAAATACAAATCTTCCCTGAATTTACCCATATCAACCTGTTGCTGTAAATCTTTATTAGTAGCAGCAATAATTCTTACATTTACATTTGTAACTGTCTCAGCACCTATCCTCATAAATTCTTTGAATTCAATTGCTCTTAATAATTTTACTTGAGTTGTAAGAGGCAGCTCGGCAATTTCATCGAGGAAAAGAGTGCCGCCATCAGCTATTTCAAAATATCCTTTTCTGTTATCAACCGCACCTGTAAATGCACCTTTTTTATGACCAAATAATTCACTCTCAAGAATTCCTTCGGGAATAGCACCACAATTTACGCTTATCAAATCCCTGCCGGTTCTTCTGCTTGATTCATGGATAGCTCTTGCAAATACTTCTTTACCAACTCCGCTTTCACCGTAAATTAAAACGGTTATATCGGAATCCGCAATCTGAAGTACCACATCTACAAGGTCATTAACCTCTTTAGAAACGCCAACTATACCATGTTTTTTCTTAAAATCTTCCCGGTTCAATTTATTTATTACTTTTTTAGGAATGACAAACTGACACAGGGGTAAAAATAATCAATTAACAGTTCAAAATAAATATTAAAAGCCTGATCGGGAAGGCGGAAATAATGTCAGAATTGAATGATCTGGCGGTCTTTGGCAAGAATTATATTTCCCAATGTTTTACTACGGCTATTCAGGCGGCTTTTTATCATCGGCAAATCATCTTCAGAGATGTGGTAAAGATATGTCTTCGCCGGATTGAGCACTTCCAGTATTTTAAGCAGCCCGGTAATATTCAGATGAGTTACTTCGGTAATTAAAGTATTCAATTCGAATTCTCTGAAAAGCAACAAGTCATCTTTAGAACCTATGTCACCGGAGTACACCAAATTCTTACCGTTATAAGTGAACAAAAAACTGCCGCTAAAAAAATTCCTCTCTTGATAATGAGCAAATTCACTCAGTTCGGCCAGATGAGAATTTTCTCTGGGCAGTACTTTTAATTTATCCTCTATAAAAAATTCTGAATTACTTTCAAACGGTTTAAATTTAATTTCGAAGTTCATTTTTTCGGGTAGAAGGTTGGAAGCCAGCAGAAATTCTCTTACTATTTTAACTTGTTTTTTATAAAGAAAGATCTCAAGCGGCGAGTTTCTGCGGTTCAACTTCATTTGAACTATAAGAGCACCAAACCCTGAGAAATGATCCGGATGGAAATGAGTAAAAAGAATTCCGTTGATTGATTTATAATCTATCTTAGCGTGAAGAAGTGCTCTTGAAATTCCGTCACCGGCATCGACAAGCAGATTGTAATTTCCAGGTGAGAATAACAGAGAACTGTGATATCTGTTAAGTGAAACTCTGCCGCTACCTGTTCCAACAAAAATTATCTTCACAACTGTTACCAGCTTATTGGAACAACTCTGCTGGTCAAATTAAATTTTATATTAAGAACCTCTAAAAAATTTTCTGCATCTTCATATGAAACGAACTGACCGGCATAAACGATATGGAAGGTTGTTCCGCCGACGTTTTTATCACCTATATGAGCAAGTATGCCCGATGCCTGGAGTTCCTCTTTCAGATTTTGAGCATTTTCTATTTTTGCAAATGCACCAGCCTGAATAGTAAATTGGTATTTAACTTCCGGTACCGTCTGACCGGTTTGCTCTTCGTTTTCCTCAGTTACATCATTGGCGGTATTTAACTGGTTATCGGACGAAGTATTTTGCTCTGCAACTTTTATATATGGGGAAGACGGATATTTTTCTTTCAGCAGTTGCAGTTTTTCTTTTGCAGATTCATACAACCCCAGAGCATAGTAGTAAGAATAAATCCTGTAAAGAGCTGCATCGGCATATTTGCTTTGAGGATAGTTCTCAACAATTATCTGGTATATTACAACAGCCTGCTGCCCGTTCTCTGTAAGCACGCCGTCTAAAAACATAACGGAAGGATCTTCAGGATGCTTTTCCTTAAGTTTAACTAAATCTTCCTTCGCTTCCTCAATGTTTCCACTTTCTATTTTTTTAAGGTAAGGGACGATGTCGGTTTCCTGAGCATATAAATCTGCAGCAATAAAACTGTGTAATAAAACTGATGTGATGAGAAGTAATAAATGTGGTATGAGCCTTTTCATTCTTAGCTCCGGTTAAATGCCCTAAAAAATTTTTTATTTGTAAACAGGTATCAACCTGTTAACGAAACGCTCTTTTCAACAGGATTTTGAAATCCGGCAAAATCACCAAACAAAGTAGCTGAAGTTGCACGGTTTATTTTTACTTTAACGTAATCACCGGCTTTTATTTTTTCATCTTTTGGAATTATAACAACTTTATTACTGTTGGTTCTGCCCGATAAAAACCGATCCGATTTTTTACTGAAACCTTCAACAAGAACCTCTTCTTTTGTTCCGATCATCTTCTGGTTTAATTCGAAGGATATCTGCTGCTGCAGGTTAATAATCTCCTGTAATCTTTCAGTTTTTATTTCATCCGATACATCGTCCGCCATCCTGAAGGCTTTTGTTCCTTCGCGTGGAGAGTATTTAAACATATAGGCACCATCGTACTTAACTTCTCTCATCACATCGAGGGTTATAACATGATCGTCGTAGGTTTCTGTTGGAAAGCCTGAAATAATATCGGTGGAAAAACTCACTCCCGGAATTATTTCCCTCGCTTTTTTCACAAGGTTTAAATAATGCTCAATTGTATAAGTCCTGTTCATCAATTCTAATATACGATTGGAACCTGACTGAACAGGAAGATGAATGTAATTACAAATATTATTATGCTCTGCGATAGTGTAAAGCAGTTTGTCGGATAAATCCTGGGGATGCGAAGTTGTAAAACGTATTCTAACTGAGCTATCTACCTTTGCGCAAGCAGCAAGCAAATCGGCAAAATCGTTTTCCCCATCGCGATATGAATTTACGTTCTGCCCAAGTAAAGAAACTTCTTTAAAACCTCTTGCCGATAACTGGCTAACTTCTTCAACAACCGACTGAAGAGAACGGCTTCTTTCTCTTCCGCGTGTAAAAGGCACAACACAGAAAGTGCAAAACTTATCGCATCCGCGCATTACAGAAATCCATGCGGAAAGTCCGTCTTCCCTGTGAGGAATAATATCATCATAAGTTTCTGTTTTGGAAAGTTTAACACCTATTCCTTTATCACCGTTGAATGCAACATCAATAAGTTCGGGTAAACGACGGTATTCATCGGGGCCAACAACTACATCAACGATTTTCTTTTTTTCAACCAGATCATTCCGAAGCCGTTCTGCCATACAGCCAAGAACGCCAACAACTAATTCCGGTTTTTTGTCTTTAATGGTTTTAAAATTTCCGAGTCGGCCGTAAATTCTTTGCTCGGCATTATCCCTTATGCTACACGTGTTGATAAGAATAACGTCCGCATCTTCTGCACCTTCTGCTGTAACATAACCGTCATTAAAAAGTATTCCTTTAACGATTTCGGTATCTGCCAGGTTCATCTGGCAGCCGTAGGTTTCTATATATACTTTGTTTCTGTTCATTTAATCTTAAAAATTATCCAAAAATAAAACATTACATTATACCGGGCAATTTTCTTATAAATATATAAGGAATTTTTTCAGGAAAAGGATAAAGAGTAAAGAATGACATTAAGAAGCAGGAAGCCAACCAATCCGTAAATAATATTAAAGATGATTTTTTTCATTTTCTGATCCCGCCGGATATCCCGTTCGAGTTTATTCCGCCCGTTAAACTTACCAAATTTCAATTTTCGCACCTGTTATTTAATGTTATAAAACCGCCGAAACCTAAATAAATTTTTTATAACATTCATCCCATTAATAAATAACATAATCAAAGCCTTATAATAAACATGCTGAAGGATTTATTAATTATCTTATTCTTTTAGAAGAATTCCGGACTTAAAACCTGAACCGTGATCTGCAGTTTGATTTTACAATCTACAGGAAAGAGTTGATGCCGGTTACTTGAGCAAAATCATTTTCTTAACAGCAGTAAAGCGATTGGTTTTAAGCCTGCAGAAATATATTCCGCTTGGCAGTGATGATGCATCAAATGTAAGATTATACCTGCCTGCTGGTCTTAGATCTTCTATTAGTACAGCAATTTCATTACCGAGAACATCATAAACTTTCAGTTCGATAAATCCAGCTTCGGCAATATCAAACTGAATGGTCGTAGCCGGATTAAACGGATTCGGATAATTCTGATAGAGCATAAAATTTTCGGGAATAAAATCCTGTTCTGTTTCAATATCTATTTCAAGAATGATAGTCGGATCCGGAATGCCGTTTCCATCTTTATCCGGAAAGATTGAAACAAGAAAAGTTAAACTGTCCGGTCCGCCATCGCCGTTAACATCGGGATTATCCGGCGCTGAATCTCCTGCGCCATAATTGTATCCGCCCGCAACAACAGCAACAAATTTTAATTCAACATTTGGAGGAATCAATCCGGCACCTAGGTTGTAAATAGTATTCCAGGCAACTGCAACTTCACAATCTTCAGCATTATCACCTCTTAATCCATTTGTTTCGCCGGTAACATTTAAGCTGCTGTTTCCATCTATCATAAAAGTACTCGGATTATCCAGATAGTAAGAAGCTACGAACATATCAATTGCATCTCCCTGCCTGAACCTGAAATTTTTTGGATATTCGCCGTTATATCCGGAACTTGAATTAAAATTGGTTACCCCGCCTGCAAGACCGGCATCGCAGTAAAGAATCATTGTATTGTAAGGATCGTTTATTTTATAATCCAAACCAAGATATAAGGAGTCTGCATCCCAGGTTGCAAAAATTCCGAAGAGCTCGTTATCTGCCGGGCTACCGGGGTTCCAAAAGCTGTCATCATCAGGATCAACAATAATTCTCCATTCTTCAAGCCAGTCATCTTCTTCAATAAAAATGTTTCCGTCTATTGTCGGCTTTCCATACGTGGCTATTACCGTATCTTCATTTGGAATTACAGTAAGCATATAATCTGTTGAATCGAAAGCGCCTTTGTTATCCGTTACTTTTACACGAACGTGAAAACTCCCGGTATCTTCCGGAGCTGGAGTACCGCTTATCAATCCACTTAACTTATCAATATTAAGAAACGATGGTGCGATACCCAGATTAAAGTTTAATGTATCGTTGTCCGGATCGGATGCAGTTGTTTGATATTCATACCTGATTGTTGCTTTGATTGTTGTATCGTTTATTCCTTCAATAGTTGGAGAGTAGTTTAGCTTTACTGTTAAAGAAAAAGTATCAACTGCAGTTTCATTAAAGGGATCGGATACCTGAAGAATTATTGTTGAACTGCCGGTATCAGCGAATGCCGGCGCTCCTGTAAGTAATCCATTCTGAGAAATATTCAGCCAGGATGGGTTGCCATTCATCTGATACGTAAGTGAATCGCCATCGGAATCAAAGATATTTATCTGGTAATTGAAAAATGAATTTGTGTACGCAACCTGATCAGGAATGTTCTCCATAACGGGCGGATGATTTATGAATTGCGTTGTATCAGGAACATAGATTGCATAGCCACGCGGCGGTGCCCAAAGATCAACTCTTCCATCGCCTGCTGCAAGCTTATCAATTCCGTGACCGGTATAATCCCGAAAAACCTGGTTGGGATAATCTGTATTTACCCAAACCCCACGCCATTCGTTTGCATTGTCATTTAAAACAAGATAAACCTGCGGCTTTCCGTTACCGCCGTTTCTTCTTGCAACGTAAATATCTCTCGATTGCTCTTCCTGTGTTCCGATTCCGCCAACATACCATGGATTTAACTGGCTTCTCTTTGTCGTTCCGCCATAAATAAAAGTTTGTCTTATCCAGATTAAGGTATCTATTTTTTCACCAAGCCCGTAGTCAATATAGTCTTTGAAGAATACGAAAGGTCTGCCTTCGGAAAAAATTAAATAAGCATAAGCCATTTCTTTATCTGCAAGAATCGGATCGTGTCCCGGATGAACAGTTCCATCCCATCCGATTCTGTCGAGGTCATGATTTTCTGCGAACGTTCCTACATTCAATCCCGACATTCCTGCGTTGACCAGACCGGCATTATCAAGTCCGTTCATATCGTAGCTGCCGGTGGTATTGTTACACATACTCTGGAGTGTGTAACGCAGGGGATAATCGAACATGCTGATATTGCCGCCATAAGATACAACTTGGTTGTAGTAGTTTAAAATTTCTCCGATACCGCTCCAGTGTTCTCCGACCATATAAACACCGGGAAATGCCTGAGAAAACTGTGCAATGAAAAGAGGATCGATATGTTTTACCGCATCAAGACGAAATCCATCAAAACCTAAATCATTTAAAAGAAAATTGCCCCAAGCAATTAAACTGTCACTGGTTCCACCTGAAAAATAACAGAGGTCTTCAAAAAATATTTTATTGTGATAGGGAGAATTAAAATCGCAGTGGACATTATTGCTGTGAAAGTTTGCAGGACCCTTTGGGAATCTGCCGCTTGCAGGATTCATTACAATCCATCCAAGTCCTCCCCCGCATTGGTAAGGAGCTTGAGAATCACCATTACCAACATGATTCATCACTGCATCGAAGATTAATTCTATCCCTACAGATTTATAAGCAGCTACCATTGCATCAAGTTCCTGTCGGCTGCCGAAACGGGTTTCTATGCTTCCTTTCTGGTTGTACTCACCAAGATCGTAGTGATCGTAAATATCGTAACCCATCGAAAGCCCTCCCCCGCCTTTTGCTGCAGGAGGTATCCAGATAGCACCGAAGCCTGCCGAAGCTAGTCTCGTTGCAAACACTTTGAGTGAATCGTACCACATTCCACCGGGAGGGGATTCCCAGTAAAAGCCCTGCAGAACAACATCCGACTTTGGTACTAACTTTAGGTAATTATCCGATGTTTTAATTTTTTCATCACCGGGTTCAAATCTGAAAGCCGATGAAACAATTGCAGCGAGCAGTAAAAATTTTTTCATTTGAATAAAAATTTATTTCAGGTGTTTTAAAGATAAGAAGCATCATCATTTTTTGTGCTACATCCGGGAACAAAAAACCCTCAAAAAGAGGGGTATGAGTAATTTTGGGTGATATGTTATTCAACCATAAAGTCAGATTTGTAATAAAGTACCCTTTCTGTATTTGAACAGTTATGCTTCCAGCGGGGACGCTGGAGGGAGCTATACTATTAAATCTTTTACCTGCTTTAACTTGCGTCCTCGCAGGTTATATTTTTTATTCCACCGGCGGGAATGCCGGAAGGAGCAGAAAAAAACTAAATGGGCTCGCTCAAACCTGTGTCTCTGCAAATGCAAATCACTTTTCCTCCAGCGAGGACGCTGGAGGGAGCGATGCTTTTAAATCTTTTATCTGCTCAAGCCTGTTCGCAGAATCCGATAGATTCTGTGGAATCTATCAATCTGAAAGATCTAGTTAATACGGACGTCCTCGCAGGTTACATTACTTATTCCACCGGCGGGGACGCTGGAGGAAGTAAAAATAATTCATATCTTCCCGGAACTTACCTGATCAAAGTCATTTTTCTTACTTCTGTAAACTCACCCGCTTCAATCCTGTAGAAATAAATTCCGCTGTTGAGTTCCGATGCATCAAAAATTACTGAATGAGATCCTGCTTCTTTATAACCGTTGATAAGTGTTTTAACTTCCTGCCCGAGGGCGTTAAATACTTTCAAACTAACAATTGAGCCTTGGGGAATGGAGAATTTAATTGTTGTTGCCGGGTTAAAAGGATTAGGATAATTCTGAGCTAGCTCAAACTCAATAACATTATTTACTATTTCAACACTTACTGCATCCGAAAAAGTATAGGTGCCGTTGATATCAACCTGCTTTAACCTGTATGTATAATTTCCAGAGCTAAGGTTTTCATCAATGAATGAGTAATTTTGAGGTTCTGTGGTTGTGCCTTTGCCCTGTATGAATCCTATCGTTGCAAACTCATTTTCATTTTCCAGCCGCTGGATTTCAAAACCCAGGTTATTAAGCTCCGTTGCTGTAGACCATCTGAGTACAGCATTGTTACCAACCGAAGATGCTGTAAATGAGGTAAGTTCAACAGGCACAACGGAACTCCAGGTAGTTCCAACAATAATTCCATCAACTTGCACTGTGTATGCATTTGCACCCTGCCTCAAACATACAGCACCGATTGAGTCATCAGGAACAAGGTCGGTTGTAGTAAGGTCAGGAGCGGGCGGCTCATTGGCCAAAGGCGGATTAATAAAAAGTTTCCCCACATCATTAGAATCACCGGGAGAAAATTCATATTTAACCACCAGCAAATAAGTTGTGTTATACGAATATATTGCCGGCGTATAGACAGTACTTCCAGCAATAGCTTTGGTTATTCCAAACTGAAGATTGCCGGAGCCATCGTCCCTGACAAAAACTCTTGGCTTGAAAAAAGTTGTTGGAAACACCGGTGCTAAATGGAAGAAATAATCACCTACAGTGGCAGCAGTTGACAGATTTACCAATAACGCTGCGTAAAGTGAACCTGAATTACCTTGTGGAGTAAAGTTTGCATGAACATCCTCTCTCGAACCACTTCCACCAGCTACTACCACAGAATTGCCGGTTCCGGAACCCGGATAACCTGTATAAGTTAAGCTTCCTGAAACAACAACTATCTGTGTTCCGCTCCCGCTGTGATTGACCCACCCGTGGTTTATAATAGAATCACCGACGGGGTAATCAAAATTCTCCACAAAAAGCTGGCTGTAAGAAGACTGAAATGCAATAACACAAAACAGAATTAATAAAAGTGAAAAGAATTTTTTCATAATTGCCCTCCGATTGGATAAATGAATAATTATTTTTCAATCTAATTTCACCGGCAAGTTAATAGAAAAAAATTCTTAAGTCAAAAAAAATAAAGACCGATAACCCGCCTTAATTGTTACAAGGGTAAAATTTAATAATCATTTAACAAGCTGCATCTTCCTCGCCTGAACCAAACCGTCGGCTTCAAGACGGTAAATGTATAATCCGCTCTGTAAGTTCTCAGCAGAAAAGTTTATTGTATGAACTCCTGCTTCTTTAAATTCCCTGACAAGCTCTGCTACTTGCTCTCCCAATAAATTGTAAACAGCAAGCTTCACATTGCCAGGGTGTGGAAGTGAATATGCTATCGTCGTTACAGGATTAAACGGATTCGGGTAATTCTGGCTCAGCTCAAACTTCTGTGGTGAGCCTAGATTAACTTCAATTACTTTTGAGTATTCGAACTTACCGTCGTTGTCGATTTGCTTTAGCCTGTAACGAAGAGTAAGAGTAAGATTATGAGTAAGAGAAAGATTATCTGTAAAAGAATATTCTTTAGGTGAATTTGAATTGCCGTGTCCATCCACAAACCCAATCTGTTCCCATTTGCCTATTGCCGACGGCCAACTGCCTACTCCCCTCTCCACTTCGAAACCATAGTTGTTCACCTCTGTCTCAGTTCTCCAGTTAAGCTTTACTCCATTATCCAGAATAACCGCTGAGAAAGAAGCAAGTTCAACAGGAAGAGGATTAAGACCCTGATAAAGACTTGTCCCAACCGATTGCGGAGTGTCAAATCCGAGCAGATCTCCAATTGTAGGACACAGATCGATCTGATAATGAAGATCATTATTTACTAATCCGGCAATAACATTGCGACCAATTGCAAGAAGCATTATATGTTCGCATCCCTCGCAATTATCACCATGACCCGAATAACTTGAGGTATGCCTTCCATGATCATTGGTCACGAATAAAGTTGTATTGCCGGAAGTGTAACCGTAAGTGCCTGCCTGAATTGTCTGCCATAACTGATAGACTAAATTGTCGGCATTTGTTAGTGCATTTAAATAATCTAACATCGTTCCTGTGTGGGCTTTTACATCTGTATCAGGCAGGTTTACTATCATCAACCGGGGATGGTTATTATTCATTATCGAAACAAGATTACTATAAACCTGGTTGTCGGTAAGTGTTGCACAACTGCTTGATGCCTGGTAAATGATTCCATAAGCAGGGTCTGTGCTGTAAGAAATCACATTCAATTTAGATTTTCCAGCTATTACATAATTCTCAGTTATAAGGCTTCCAAGTTCTTTCCTGAAATATTCGAACACGGTTGGTTTATCCGGTCTTTCTGTACCATCGTTAGCAATCTGCTGCCAGGTTCCTGTAAGCATTGATGCATGCCCGGGATTGGTTTCAGTCTTTCCTTCGTCTGCAATTCTGAAATTTGTATAAACTGCTCCGAAAGGACTCAGATCATTATACATATGAGGAATATATATCGCACCAGCTCCGAATGTTTCAGTATACCTTGCACCGTCAATGACAACAATAATTACGTTTTGAGAAAAGAGCAGAGAACTGAAAAACAAGAAAATATAAATTATTTTTTCTTTCATTGCCTCATTAAAAGTTCTTTTTAAAAAAGAAACCCTTGAATAAAGTATTAAATTAAAATGAGAAAATCTTGCAAGCTTGTTATTTATTATTGCTTCATTAATTGATATTTAATGAAATTAAACAAATCCTCTTCCTCAGAAAGTGGATAAAGGGGCAGGTTTTTTTATTTATTCTTATTTAATCAGGGTCATCTTTCTTGTTTGTACAAAACCGTTAGCTTCTAATTTGTAAATGTACAATCCGCTCTGCAGGTTCTCAGCAGAAAAATTAATTGTATGAACTCCCGCTTCTCTGAATCCATTTACAAGTTCTGCTACCTGCTCGCCTAATAAATTGTAAACAGCAAGCTTCACATTGCCAGGGTGTGGAAGTGAATATGCTATCGTCGTTACAGGATTAAACGGATTCGGGTAATTCTGGCTCAGCTCAAACTTCTGTGGTGAGCCAAGATTAACTTCAATTATTTTTGAGTACTCAAACTTGCCGTCGTTGTCAATTTGTTTTAGTCTATAAGCAAGAGTAAGGGTATGAGAAAGAGTAAGAGAAAGATTATCTGTAAAAGAATATTCCTTTGGTGAATTTGAATTACCGTGTCCATCCACAAAACCAATCTGTTCCCATTTACCTGCTATCGACTGCCAACTGCCTACTCCCCTTTCCACTTCGAAACCATAGTTGTTCACCTCGGTCTCAGTTCTCCAATTAAGCTTAACTGCATTATCCAGAACAACGGCAGAGAAGGAAGAGAGTTCTACGGGGAGGGCATTATTGTTTCCACCATTCAAAGTCCCAGGTGTGGCTGATGTTGAAACTTGAGTTAACCAATTTGTACCAGTTCCTGCCTCCCCTGGAGTATCTTCAGTAAAATAAGCCGATGTATTAGCAGCAACACTGCTAATATCCGCTTGTCCCCAACCACCATCAAAATCAGTCGTTGGAGTACCGTCCCCATATGAAATACCGTGTATTCCTACTCCTAAGCTTGTGAATATTCCGAAATCATCTCCGGAATTTCCCAACGCTGGCCAAGAACCACTAGCTTCAATAAATGTTGCATTGGTATGAGGAATAATTATTAGACCATCACTAAAATCAGTATCATCAGCAGGTAAAGTTCCATCCTTATCAGCTCCATTATATACTACAATTATTGAACCCTTACTTACACTGGAGAAACCGATGAGGTCAGTTTTTAATTGGAAATCAATTGTGGCGAAACTCACATCATCGTCAGAGCAATAAACTCCTCTAATATCAGTTCCATCTGCCGTTATAACTAGTTCGATCCATTCCTTACTCGCACTACTTCCCTGAGAAAATTCATTAATTATAATTTGTGTTTGCGGAAAACCTTCAATCAAACAACAAAAAAAGACTATAATAATTAATCCAACATTTTTCATAGCACCCTCCCAAAAATATTTGTGATTTAAGAAATAGTTTTTTTCGACAAAGTCTGCGTCTGACGACTTAATCAAGTCGGTTCTTAAGAAAAGAAGTGGATTAGCGGAATGTATGCATCATATCAATTGCCCTCAGCAACTGAGTGTGAACATAAAAAAAATTTATTAAAGAAGCCAGAGCTGGAAGATTAATTTTTTATTACCGCATTGACTCATAAATAATGTAACCCAAGCAAAATTGGGTTAGGGGTCGTTGAC
>CAZXGJ010000020.1:244-50157 GCA_964639955.1 uncultured Ignavibacteriaceae bacterium | reverse complement strand
ATGTTGAATTACTTGATGTGAGAGATGCGACTCCCGAAGAAATTTCTCACGGACACGTTCACGGCCCCGGCGGGCATCATCATTAGAATGTCATTGCGAGGAGTAACCGGCCTACCGTCAGGCAGGAACGGCGAAGCAATCTAAAGAATAAATTTTGAGATTGCTTCTCCCGACTGAGATCGGGATCGCAATGATAACAAGAACTTACTAAGCAGCTTCAAACAAAGCACAAACAGCACCAGCGGGATCTTCAATCACGCAGAATTTTCCGTAACCACTCATTTCTTTTGGACCGGATAAAACTTTGCCGCCATTATCTTTACAAATCTTTGCGCCTTCATCAACATTATTTACTGTTATGTAAATCATCCATTGCGATGGCAGATGTACATTGCCTCCCCTTTTGTGACAGATACCTGCATTTGTTTTTTCACTTTCGGGAGAATTCATATTATAGTCGTTGTAATCACCCATTGATACTGGTACTGCTTTCCAACCCACAACTTTACTATAAAAGTCTTTTACTTTTTCTGCATCGGGTACAGTTAAATCAAACCAGGTGATTGAGCTTATTTCGGGTTTTTCTTTTTCACTCATAACAACTCAGCTATTTAAAGATTGAATTATTGATTTCTATTTAAAATTAATTTATCAATTTTGCAATCTTGTAATCTTGCAAATAATGATTACCCATAGCTTTCTCGCTTAATTTTGTTCTTCGGAACGCCGAGCTCTTCAAGATATGAAACAACACTTCCCATAAATGATGGTTTTAATTCTTCTCCTTTCTCTTTTGCTATTTTTCGCTGATGAACAGTGTGGTCAGGCCCACAGACGAACACGGCAGTCGAATTAAAATCCTGCACAACATCAGAAATTAATTCTTTGGACACTCTACCTTTTTTTACTTTGTCATCGTATGAGGAATCACCTGTCCCTCTTGTTAGTGTATGGATGACTTTAAACCTCTCCGAAAATTCCTCCTCTAGTTTCTTTAACTGAGAATAGAAAATTATATCTTCAAAATTTTTATTGCTGTAAATGAGTGTGTGCTTGTGCTTTGAGAAATACCTCAGGTCATATTTAATAATGCTATAAGTTGGTACAATTCCACTTCCTGCGCAAATGTGCAGAACATTATCTGAATCTTTTCGAACCTCTTCGTTAAAAGTAAACGGACCTGTGAAACCCGTTATAACCATTCTCTGTCCACGCGTAGTTCTTCTCGCTAGAATTGGAGACAGCAGAGGAGGAAACGGCGTAACGCCGGAAATGTATCTTTCTTCCTTTACTGTTATTGCTAAATATTTTTCATCTGGAGAACTTGTAAGCGAATATGCCCGAGGAGGTTCCTTCTTTCCTTTTTGATCTTCAAGATAGCTTACCCATCTTTCTAGTGCCGGAAACTGATGGGGAGAAATAGTTAAAAAATGTCCCGGCTCATAATTCAGTTTGTCATTGCCTGTGAAAAGAATAAGTGTAACAGTATCCGGGGTTTCTTGTATTACATCAGCAACCATTACTTCCAGTTCTTTAATTTTTTCTCTTTTTTCTGTCATTAAATTATTCCGTTGGATAATAGATAATGTAATTAGTGTCTTATTATTTGAAAATGTGACAAAAGAATTTGAAAAATTTTTTTATTTGTATTTTGAACTGCCAAATAATTATATGGTTTATAATATGCGACTTCTTTACAAATTCCTGCTTATTCTTTTCCTGATTCAAACGAATTGTTTTACACAGCCCAATCCGGAAATTCAAAAACTTTCATCAGATTTTTTTGAATGGAGAAAAATAACCCAGCCAGCCGCTGAAGATGACATTCCGAGAGTAGAAAGACCCGACGGCTGGATTCCTGATTTCTCACCGGAAGCATTGGAACGAAATAAACAAAGCTACATCGAGTTTTCAACGCAGCTTAAAAATCTTCCGCGGGATAACTGGTCGAGATCAGATAGCGTTGATTTTCTTCTAATGCATTCTGCAATTGAAAGAGTAAACTGGGAACTTAACATTCTTCGCTCGCCTTATCGCAATCCGGATTTCTATGTTCACCAAACAATCGGAGCCGTGTATGAATTGCTTTTGATTCATTCGCCGATGACTGATTTAAGGATGAAGAATATCATTATTCGGCTTGAGTCAATTCCGCAAACAGTAGAACACGCAAAGCAAAATCTGACCGAACCGATCGAGCCGTTTGCTCTTGTCGCTCTTGAAAATTTATCTGACATCCGTAACAGATTATACAAAATGAAAAATGGACTGCTGGTGATTTCTGATAAGAAATTTGAGAATGACCTTACAAACGCAGTCAACAAAGCAGCAGATGCACTTGAAGGATATAAAGCATGGATAGAACAGAATCTAAGCAGAATGAATAAGGTCTTCAGCATTGGGAGAGAAAATTATATTTACTTTCTCAGAAATATTGCATTAATGACCTACACTCCGGAAGAACTCTTATTGTTGGGAAAATCTGAATGGAACCGATCGGTTTCATTTGATATGTTTGAACGAGAACGCAACGCAGGACTTCCCGAACTCAAAATCTTTTCATCTGTCGATGAACAAATTGCAAAAGAAAAACATGACGAAGAGGAGATAAGAAAATTTTTAGTTGAAAAAAATCTGATGACAATTCCTGATTGGGTTCAACATTATATCAACAAAAAAATTCCTCCACACATTGAGCCATTCAAGAATATGGGCGTAGTTGATGATCTGACTTCTGAAACAAGACTGGATGAAGACGGAGTCAGTTATATTCCCGAACCGTCCGAAAATATGTCTTACTTCCGGCTTGCAATAGCAAAAGATCCGCGCCCGATAATTATTCACGAAGGCGTTCCCGGTCATTATTATCAGTTAGTTCTTTCGTGGGCACATCCTGATCCGATCCGCAGAAGATTTTTTGATTCCGGTCCGAACGAAGGAATCGGTTTTTATGTTGAAGAGCTTCTTCTTCAATATGGATTATTTGACAACTCACCGCGCACTCGGGAAATAATTTACAGTTTTATGCGTCTTCGTGCTTTAAGAGTTGATGTCGATGTAAATCTTGCTTTAGGTAATTACACAATTGAAGACGCCGGAAAATATCTTGCTTCAACCGTACCGATGGATCTTGCAACCGGAACAGATGAAGCAAAGTTTTTTGCTTACAATCCGGGGCAGGCAATTACATACCAGATAGGGAAACTCCAAATATTAAATTTTATTGCGGATGCAAAATCACAGCTGGGCGATAAATTTAACCTTAAAGATTTTCATGATTATTTGATGTTAAACGGCAACGTCCCGATTGCCTTGCAAAGATGGGAATATCTCGGACTTAAAGATGAAATCGAAAAACTCTGGCCGGAAGATTAATTTCAAGGAACATTTTATGAAGACAAAATTCATTTCCCTCTTTCTTTTATTATTAATGTCAGTTTCTTTTCCACAGAAAAAACCTATTACACTCGATGACATATTTTTATCAAACAAATTCACTCCCGAAAATATTGAGAATGTGAGATGGAAACCGGACGGGTCGGCATTTGCTTTTACGAAGATCAATCCTATAAATTCTCTGCCCGACATTTACCTGTTTGATATTCAATCACTTGAGGAAAAACTATTTCTGTCATCGGACAAACTCATCTTTAATGGAAAACAAATTCGGATGAGCAGCTACGAATGGACGGCTAACGCAAAATATTTTATTATCAGAGGTCCGATTAAATCGATCTGGCGACATTCGAAAATGTCTCCTGTTTATCTTTTTAATATTGTTTCGGGAGAAATTCATGCACTTGCAAATGAACACACCGGATTAAAAGGAGCCAAACTTTCTCCCAACGGAAAATTCGCCGGATACGTTAAAGAGCATAATCTGTTTCTTGTTGAGTTATCAACAGGTAATGAAATCCAGTTGACTTTTGACGGTAGCGAAAATATTTTGAACGGTGAATTCGACTGGGTATATGAGGAAGAATTTTCAATTGCTGATGGCTGGCAGTGGTCACCGGATGGAAATAAGATTTCTTTCTGGAAGTTTGACCAGACAAGAGTAAAAGAATTTTACCTGATTGATGAAATGTATGCTTACAATAAAGTTATGCCGCTTAAATATCCCAAAGCCGGAGAGCAAAATGCAATTGTTAAAATTGGTGTTATAGATTTGCAAACTTTAAAGACAACCTGGATTGATGCTGGGGAGAACGATGATATTTATCTTCCGAGAATGTATTGGATGAATTCAAACAACTTGCTTGGCATAATTAAACTGAACAGACTTCAAAATGAAATTACTTTGCTGATGGCTGATGCCGAAAGCGGAAAAACTAATTCAATCCTTTCAGAATCAGATTCCTGCTGGGTGGATGTTGAAGACAATCATCTGGTTCCGATTCAAAGCGAAGAAAAATTTTTGTGGGTTTCTGAGAAAAGCGGATACAGGCATATTTATCTTTATGACTATTCAGGGAAGCTAATCAACCAGGTTACATCAGGCGATTGGGAGGTAACTTCACTTCAAGGGTATTCTGATAGTGATAAAATAATTTATTTTTATGGGAAGAAAGATGGTGTAGTCAATCAGCACATTTACCGTGTCAATGTTGATGGTAAAAATTTGTCCAGAATAAGTGATTCATCAGGCTGGCACGAAGCAATTTTCTCACCTGATTATAAATATTTAATTCATACATACAATTCGATCAACATTCCGCTTAAAGTTTATCTGAGGAAAACTAACGGCGACCCAGTTTTAACATTAAGGGAAAATGATCTTCCGGCATTGAAAGAATATGAACTCGGAAAAGTTACGATTGAAAGTCTTAGTACCAGCGACGGAATCAATCTCAACTATCTGATGATATATCCTGATAATTTTGATCCCTCTAAAAAATATCCGGTGATAGTTTATGGTTATGGTGGACCCGGCTCACAAAATTCTATCGATAGCTGGAGAGGAACAAGACAACTCTGGCACAGAATGATGGCAGCAAAGGGTTTTATTATTTTTACTATGGATAACAGAGGAACAGGCGGAAGAGGAAAATCTTTTAAAAACCTTGCTTATAAAGATTTGGGCAAGTGGGTAGTTAATGATCACATTGAAGCAGCAAAATTTCTTGCAGCTCTGCCTTATGTTGATGCAAAAAGAATCGGTGTTTGGGGATGGAGCGGCGGCGGAACTCTTACACTTCACCTGATGACAAGAGCAGCAGATTATTTTAAATCGGGAATTTCTATAGCTGCAAACACTGATTTCCTTCTTTATGATACAATCTGGAGCGAAAGATATTTTGGTTTACCGCAGGATAATCTCGAAGCCTACATAAATTCTTCGGCTAAAACTTACGCTCATCTGCTCAAAGGAAATCTTCTGCTGGTCCACGGAATGGAAGATGATAACGTTCATTATCAGCACACGATGCAGATGGCAAAAAAACTTCAGGAATTAGGAAAACAATTTGAGTTGATGCTTTATCCGAATAAAAATCATAGTATTTCGGGTGCAGAAACTCAAAGGCATTTGTACGAACTAATGACAAATTTCTTTTTACGCACTTTATAAATAAAAAAATTCGCTTGTTTGGGTTTCAATTATTTAGAATATTAGCACGTGTAAGGGGCATAATTTTACTAATCATCAAACACTTTTAAATAAAGGAGGTAATAATGCAAAAACTTTTTGCAACTCTATTCTCATTTCTTTTCGCCGTATCACTTTTGAATGCACAAGATACAGCAGAGCTAATGAAAAAAATTCAGGCGATGAATGACGAAGCCGCTAAAATGATGGTGGCAAATGATGTAGCTGGAATGTGGACAAATTATTCTAACGATGTCATCTCTATGCCGAGTTACGAACCAATGTTAAGAGGCATTGAAGCCTGTAAGCAGTCCTACAAAAAAATGACTGAAGCCGGTATGAAAATGACAGCCTTTAAATCAACTGTAACTGATATAATGCAGTCAGGTAATTTTATAATTGATATCGGGACTTACGAAATTACAATGACTATTCCACAAATGGGTGATATGCCATGGAGTGATCACGGGAAATATATGACCATCTGGGAAAAACAGGATGATGGCTCTTTAAAGATAAAAGTTGAAACCTGGAACTCTGATGTAAACCCCTGGCAGGAAATGCAGAAGATGCAAGCTCCTGAAGCGGGACACGAAGGTCATCAGCATTAATTTATTTCATATCATTGCGAGAAGTGAAACGACGAAGCAATCTAAAGAATAAGTTTTGAGATTGCTTCTCCCGACTGAGGTCGGAATCGCAATGACAAATTGAGAAATAAAAAAGGCGAACTTTTCTGGTTCGCCTTTTACCCAAATAGTCTCTTCAGCTTCTCGGTTCTGTATCTAAATATCTCTTTTACTTTCTTCTCAACGAGAAGTGAATTAATCGGTCTGCTCAGCGGGTCAAACGGAAGTGCGTAGTTGACAATATCCATCATCTCAACTCCATTGTCTGTTTCTTTGAAGTGATGCTGATGATGCCAGAATTTGTAAGGGCCAAATCTTTGCTCATCAACAAAATAAAACGGCTCTTTAACGTGAGTGATTTCTGTAACCCACGTGTTTGGAATTCCTAGAACAGGATGGACTTTGTAGGTGATTATCATTCCCGCATACATTTTATCCGGCAGCTTACTAATTACTTTAAAGTTCAGCCACTCCGGAGTGATAACTGAAAGGTTATTTGGATTGGAGAAGAACTCCCACGCCTCCTCAATCCCAATTGGTAAATTCTGAACTGTTTTTAACTGATAGATTTTCATAATGGTTAAAACAAAGGAAGGAGGGAAATAATTCCGTATCTGAATCGCAGGAATTTGCCGGATTGATTGTATAAAAAAATAGAAGGAGCAAGTGCTTAATTCGATTTTAGTGAACAGGTGGTTATTACTGATTCAGGTTCCGGATTAACTTTTGAATTTTTTCTTTTAACTCCGGTAAATCTTTTTTTGCTGTTTCCCAGACTACACGGATATTTACTCCAAAATAGTCATGAATCAGCAAGTCTCTCATTCCACTAATTTCCCGCCAGGGGATTTCTTCCGCTTGATTTTTAATTTCGGCGGGTATTTTCTTGCTTGCTTCCCCAATGATTTCAATTACCCTGATTAATGCGAATTGTGTTTTTTCATCTTTGCTAAAATCTTCAAATGATATTTCATCTGTGAAGCTGATACCTTTATTTATAGAATCATAAATATCATTCAGATAATCCGAATAATCTCTTTGGCTTTTCATACGGAAATGGATTCATTCAAAATATTCTTTCCAATTTCCGGTCTCAATGAATCTTTCATCACCAGATCAACGTTGAGCTGCAGTGTATCGGAGAGATAATTTTTCAATTCTATAAACTTTAATAGCGAGGGTACCTTTGAAAAGGTTATAAGCAAATCCAGGTCGCTATCGATATTTTGCTGCTTTTTGACATAAGAGCCAAACACCTCTATTGAAGAAACATCATACTTTTGACTGATATATGGAAGCACCTTCCGAAGTGCTGATAATATTTCATTCAAATCTTTTTTCATAGATTAAAAATGCCACATTTAAGTTAATTATTCAACAGTTAAAAACTTATAGAATACTTGCATTTAACCACCATCTCGCTTTACTCAGCAAATTCTAGAAGATATAATAGGGAAATGTATTTACCGAAAGATTATTCGGATTAGAAAAAATCTCCCACGCCTCTTTAATTCCGATTGGTAAATACTGAACGGTTTTTAACTGATAGATTTTCATAATGATTTAAACAAAAGAGAGAGGGAAATGATTCCATAAGTGAAAGGTTATCTTGATTTAATGTGTCGCACATTGTATAAGATAAGAGAGAAGAGAATTCTTGAAATACATCAAAGTAGTTGACGGATTGAAATGTTTGGGGTTATACAATTAAAAATAATTACTCAGAAACTCTTTAATTTTATTTAAGTCTAAATCTGATTTGGTGGTAACATATTTATGCATTGCGTTTATTAAATTTATCTCTCTTTCAATTTCATCAAATTCAAATGGAAATGGTTCGGGTCGATTGGATTTAGAAATAGCTATTGCACTATGTGTATTAAAGAGCAATAACCAATTGCCATAAATTGTTTCGGGATTTTCTAATAATAAAATATTAAAACCTCTTTTATCAATAGCTTTAACCATTCCCCAAGCCAGCACGTTTTTTTTGTTTACTTTAGGTCTCAGTAATTCTCTTCTTAATATTACTTGATTGTAATCTTTTGTTTTTACGTCACGATAAAAATCTTCTTCCAATATCACCCTAAGTTCTATTCTTATCGGGCTATGTCGATAAATAATTGTATTTAGAAAGCTATTTTTGTCAGGGTTAAACTCAATCTTTGCTCCATCGCTTTTCGAATTAATATCATCAATAAATTCTTTAATGGGGGAAATAATATCTTTATGATATTGGTGCAAAACTAAATTCTTAAACTCAATAGTTTCTTTTTGCTTTTTTTCCTGTTCCAACCTTTCTCTAATTGCCTTTTGCTCTCTTTCATTCCGTCTTGATAATATTGTATTAATAATTTGTGAATTATCAGTTGAAGGCAATTTATCTTTCTTTAACATGGTTTCAACTTCTTCCCAATTTTTTTGTCTACGGCTTATATCTTTTTCTAACATTTTCATTATTACATGGGTCAATATTGGCGACAAATTTGAGTTTAATTTATCAACGTTCTCTGGTGTTTGAAACAAGTGAATATTTTTCCAATCCTCTAAATCACCTTTAGTTACTTTATAGGGAAATGAAAGGGAAGCGAGTTGATAGAAAACCATCCCCATAGAATATATATCCATCTGGATTGTGTTTTTTTCTAATTTCCATCCCTCAGGTGCGAGGTATTGCAAACACCCAAAACCTTTAAAAGTAGAAGTTCGAGTAGCCTGTGTTACTATTTTAGATAATCCAAAATCCGAAATCTTAAAATTACTATGGTGTATAAGGATGTTATCTGGTTTAATATCTCTATGAACTAACTTACTATTAACAGCTTTCATACCATCGATAAGTTGTGAAAATATAGCAAACAACTCATCATTAGTATAATAGGATTTATCATTATTTTTTTCTTTGATTTGGTTTTCTAATGTACCACCATCTGCATATTCCATAATTATATACATAGGCAAATCTTTAATCAATGTTCCATCATGGAAAAAATAATATCGAATAACATTTGGGTGAGCGATTTCTAGAGCTAATTTTCCTTCATTTGAAAATGATTTAAGGGTAGTTTCATCAACGAAAGGAGTTGAAAGGGTTTTTAATGCAAAGATTTCATCACTTATCTTTTTTCTAATAGAGTAAACATCTCCAAAGCTTCCCCGTCCAACGAAGCTTTCAACAATATATTCATCCCCCTTCGCGTCAAAAACTGTTGAATTTTGTGTTATCATACTTCTAATTTAACATTTATAATTTTTCCCCAAAGGACAGTTGCAGTAATCGGGGTAAGCAAATAAAGTCAAAGCAAACTTAAAAATGTTTGGCGGGTTTATCAATTGTGTACTACTACGTTTATGATTGAACCCTCCCCCAGGAAGGTGTCTAAAAATAACTTCTGACTCCGATATTCCTTGTTCGATGTTCATTATTCAGAAAGAAATCGAATATTGAATACAGAATAATGAATGATGAATTACTGGATTAGTAAAGGGTTAACAGTGACAATATAGGTTTGTCTGTTATTTATACTTCACAGCTACATTAATTAATTTTTCCAGAACCTTCACATCAACATCATCCAGCTTATTAATATACAGGCAGCCAACTCCGGTTTTATGCTTGCCCAGCTTTTTCAGCTCAGCGGAGTGCTTTTTAATATCAAGAACAAGATGTAGTGAAATGTTCGCCTTCCTCGGAGAGAAACCTATCTTGAACCATTCTACTTCTCTTCCGGTAGCAGGACTTTTGTAGATTTTATTTCCAAAACCGATCATCGAGCTGCCCCACATTTTAGGTTTTTCCTTTGAAGCTTTCTGCATCATCTTAAGTATTGTGAAGCTGTCTTTGCGCTTAGTTTCATCATTAACTGAGTTGATAAAGTTTTCAACGCTTGCGCTGGTTTCTTTTGTTTTTATTTGTGCGAGTTTGCCCATTGAAAAATTATTTTTGTTTGTGATGATTTATTTTTTTCAAACATTCAGCACACCACGGAATCCCCTTGCACCATAGTACGATTCAGCTCCGTTGTGATATGTAAAAACTTTGTCGTAACGGCAATCGCAAAAAATTGCCCCGCCGAGTTTTCTGATTTCAGCAGGTGTTTTCACCCAGCTCGATGTTTTCAAATCAAACTTTCCAAGTTTCTGAAGTTCCCGGTATTGATCTTCTGTTAGCAAATCAATTCCCATTGCAGAAGCCATATTGACAGCGCTGTCTTTTGGTTTGTGTTCTTTTCTTGATTCCAACGCTTTGTGGTCGTAACAAACACTCCTTCGGTCTTTAGGACTTTCTGCTGAACAATCATAAAATATGTATTCGCCTGATTTCTTATCGAAGCCAACGACATCCGGTTCCCCGCCGGTTCTTTCCATCTCATTGAGCGACCAAAGTTTATCAGCATTCTTTTTTAACCTTGCCTCAATTTTAGTCCACTCAATACTTTTGTGGCGGTTCATATTTTTCTCAAAACGTGTTTTTAATGTTTTGAGAAGCTCTTCCCCTTGTTTTGGTGATAAAAGTTTTTTTGACATATGTTTTTTGATTTTGATTAAATGATTAGAAAATAGTTGGCTTGATTTTTTTCCACGTCGAATTTACTGAATGTGGGGCAAGCAAATAGAAACAGTTCAAAATTAAAAATGTTTGTTTATTAATTCAAAACTTTAAAACCACTTTTTCCTTTTAAAATAATAAACCATAAAAAGCACAACGGAAATCATTACTCCCCATAAGGCAGGATACGCCCACGGCCATGTCATCTCGGGCATATTAGGAAAATTCATTCCGTAAATACCAACAATAAAAGTCAACGGTATAAATATCGTAGCAATTACTGTAAGCACCTTCATCACTTCATTCATTTTATAGCTCATCATAGAAAGATGTGTTTCCATTAACCCGTTTGTTATTTCCCGCTGAAGTTCGATCGTTTCGGTGATCTGAATTGTGTGGTCAAGAAGGTCTCTCAGGTAAGGCACTATTTTTTTATTAATGAGTTTAGACTCCTCTCTCATCAGGCGGGTAAAAAGTTCTCTTAATGGCCAGACAGACCTGCGGGTGAGCAGCAATTTGTTTTTGAGATTGTAAATTTTTTCAATCTGTGATCTGTCGGCACTCTTAATAACTTCATCATCAAGCGACTCAATATTCTGTTCAATCTGCTCAAGCAAAAGGAAGTACTGATCAACCACAACATCCATCAGTGCGTAAAATAAATAATCCGATGGCTGCTTTCTTACCCGCCCGTAATTGTTTGTAATACGATCCTTAATCGGATTAAAAATGTTATCAGACTTTTCAAGAAAGCTGAACACAAAACTATTTCCGAGAATAAAACTTACCTGCTCTGTAATTATCTCGCTGTCGTTATTGTTATATGTTAACATTTTCATTGCAATGAAAATATAGTCGTCTGTCATTTCAATCTTGGGTCGTGTTTCCGTATTGAGTATATCTTCCAGCACCAGAGGATGAATGTTAAACTTATCCCCTATTTGCTTTATTAATTCCGTGTCGTGAAGTCCGCTAACGTTTACCCAGGTTACCTGCGGTGTATCGGTATATGGATCAATTTCTTCAACAGAATTTATTTCACAGGTCTCAACATTCTTTTCGTCATACTCAGTTAAAGTGATTTTTGCTTTTTCAATTTTCTGTTCACCCACGTGTATGATTGAGCCCGGCGGCAAGCCAACCTTGGCAGAAGTTTTCTTTCTGATTTTAGGAGTAAGCTGCTTTATCAGGTTTACAGGAACATCCAGTATATTTTTTGTTACATCAGAATTTAATTTCATTGTCGCTTCTGAATTGTTTGATTTATCGTTCGATTAAAATATAAAAATTTCTGCTGGTAAACATTTCCTGCTTTGCTATCTTTCAATTCAATGAATAAAATATTTTTTTATGTTACCATCCTTCTGGGTTTTCAATTGATTACTTCCTGTGAATTTTTTGAAGGCTCATCACATATAGATGCCGACGACCCAAATATTGAATATATCGGAAGGCTTGATTTTTCGAACCCGAAGAGTGTAAGATTCGATTGGCCCGGCGTGCAGATAAGAACACGTTTTGAAGGAACTTCATGTTCGATAAAACTGAAAGACGGAAATAATGATTACAATATCTTTATTGATGGGAAACTGCACAATATAATCAGAACATCTGCCGACACAATCTATGTACTCGCAAACGGTCTTAAGAAAAAAACTCATACACTGCTGATTACAAAACGAACAGAAGCGCTTTTCGGAGTTGGAACCTTTGAAGGATTTATACTTGACGGCGGCAAAGATCTTGTAAAATCAAATGAAAAGAAGAAAAGAAAAATTGAATTTGTCGGCGATTCTTATTTTACAGGTTTCGGAAGCGAAGGCGATTCACCTGATTGTGTATTCAGCCGCGAAACTGAAAACAGTTATTTATCTTTTGGTCCTCAGCTTGCACGAAAACTTGATGCAGATTATTCAATTGTTGCCATATCAGGTTCCGGTGTAGTGAAAAATTATGGGGACTCAACGCGCACCTCAGAATTTCCTCTGCCGCATTATTATAATAAGACTTTATTTAACGATACTTTGTTGTGGGATTTCAAACGCGGGCAGCCTGATGTTGTTGTTGTCCGGCTGGGAAGAAATGATTACTGGCAGAAACCTCATCCTAAAAGAGAAATGTTCAGAACAGCTTATTTGGATTTGCTCAAGGTTATTCGGAAGCATTATCCAAACGCACATATCTTTGCTCTGTGCAGCCCGTTGCGTTACGATCCGCATTGTGACTATATCAGCAGCGTTGTTAATGAGTTAAATGGAAAGAACAAAGACAAGAAAATTCATTTTGTTAAGGTAGATGTTAAGTTTAATCCGAAGAGGGATTTCGGCTGTGAGAAACATCCGAACAGATTCGGACACCAGAAAATTGCAGACTTCCTCGAACCAATAATCAGAAAAGAATTGAAATGGGAATCAATGCTGAAAAAGATATTCCCCTCAAATCCCTTGGCGAAGATATAATTTTATTAAGATTAGTTCCCTGATTAAATAAAAATTTATGTAGATAAATAGATCCCGACGAGAAAATTCTTTGTGGAACTTTGTGTCTTAGAGTCTTTGTGGCTCCAGATGGATTGCCACAAAGACACAAAGTCACTAAGAAATATTTTATTATATCAGAGTCTTGAATACTTACGCCTTCTCTTCTTTGCTCAGATATAAAGTTTGAGTCGGATAGGCGAAGTCAATTCCTCTCTTTTCAAATTCACGAAGAACCCTGAAGTTAACATCCTGCTGAACATCCATATACTGGTTGTAATCATTACTCAACACGAAATAAACAAACTCAAGATCAAGACTAAAAGGACCGAATGCCACAAAATGACCACGGTCATAAGTTACATCAGGATGATCAATAATTATTTGCTCAACAATCTTTATTGCCTCTTCAATTTTCTCGGCAGGAGTTTGATAAGTTACTCCAAGCTTAAAGACAACTCTTCGTCTATCCATTCTCTTGAAGTTTTGAATTCTTGAATTCGTTAAATCAGAATTGCCGAAGACAAGCTGCTCACCGCTGAGACTTCTCACTCTTGTTGTTTTAATTCCGATGTGCTCGATGTTTCCCCTGAATTCTCCGATTACAATAAAATCGCCAATCTCAAACGGTCTGTCAAAGAAAATCACAAAGTAACTGAAGAGATCGCCGAGTATTGCCTGTGCAGCAAGTGCGATTGCAATGCCACCAATACCAAGTCCGGCAATGACTGCGGTAATTTCAAAACCAAGATTATCCAGCAAAAAGATGAAACCAAGCACCCAGATGAAAAAGCTGACAATAGCAGTTATGCCGCGCATTTGTTTCACTCTTCTTTCGCCTTCTTCCTCCCCCTCTGCTTTTCCCCTTATGTATGAGTCGAGTCCAAACCTGAATGCAGCGGTGATCAATCTAATTATAAAGAATGTTACAAGAATAACAGAAACAACATCAATGGTTTTTTCAACTTTTGGATGAAGCGAAAGAGTTTTAACTGACAGATAAAATGCAAGGATATAAAAAACAGGAATAATTGACTTCTCAAGCCCGCGAATAAGTAAATCGTCAAGCTTTGTTTCAGTTGATTCAGCCCATCTGCGCAGTCTGATTAGTACAACCTTTCTGAAAACCGTAATGATCAATACGGCAGCGATAAAAGTTGCGAGGACGATTAAATAATTCTGGACAGTGTTCCCCCAGTATATTTGGTTAAGAAATTCTTGCATTGCTGATATTCTCCAATTATTATAAAAAACCGAAAATAATATTGTTAAGATAGTGCCTGGAGAAAATAAATGCGAAGATTAAAGCCTTTAACCCGGGAAATGGATGTGACCTGGTTACAATTAAGTGTCAAGTAGCAGTTAACACAAGTATTATTTGAAAGAATTTAGAAAGGACAAATTAACAAGCACCTAATTCATTTTTTTCATCACCCCTTTTGCGACTTGTTTTATTTTTTCCAGGGTAGTCGGATCAAAGCTGAAATCGTGCATGCTTATAATCATTTCATAATGCTGATCCCAGTGAATAACAAGTGAGTTGCTTTCCCATAAGGAGTAGTAAAAAGCAAAATCACCCAATCCTTCAACAGAGACATAATTCTTCATTGCTTGCTCAATTTCCTGATCCAATTCTGCATCGCCAACTTTTGATGCAGACAAAAACTCTTCGGCTGATTGCGGGAATGTTGTCTCTTTAAAATATCTTACGAGAACAGCAATATGCTGTAAACCATTATTGGTGTAGTAAGCACATTGAGACACATAACTCCCGGCTTCGGTATTAACTGTATGAAGTGTTTGTGTTGATTCTTCGAAAGCAACCTCCATTATTTTGCTCACCTCTTCTTTACTTAAAAGGTCGCAAACACTTTTTGCAGATATATTGGATTGAACTTTTTCGAAGGAGGATTTATTTTCACCGCAACCAGTGATAATGACCAGCATCATCAACACGAATATCAGCAATGGTTTTAATTTTAGCATATATCTAACCTCGGATTATTTAGTTTTGCTTTTAAAAGCATTATTATTTCTTTTTGATTATTTCAAATTTTCCGTTCGATAATTTGGTTTCACTTCCTCCCATTTCTTTTGGAATGCCGCCAACCGAAGCCGTAAACTCAAAAGTACCCTTTACAACATTTTCATCATTTTCGGTTACAGCGAAGTTTCCGCTTGTTACCATAGCTGGCATTGGGTTGTTGTGATTAAGAATGGTAACAGTAACCTCTTTGCTGGAAGGCAGCTTGTAGGTTCCGGCTTTCAGATCAGAAAGAGAACTTATTCCTTCACAATTGATAGTTAATGTAAAGCTCTCATCACCCGAAGCAATTGTGACCAAGTTCTCTGTTTCACTGTAACGAATCATATTGCTGAATTCATTTCCGTTCAAAGTTCCGCTGAGTGTTCCGGCATCAGTTACCTTAACACCGTCCATTTCATTCTGTGCAAACATTAACTGTGTAGCACAGATAACAACAGCAGAGATCAAGTATAAAAACAAGGTTATATTTTTCATTATTTCTCCGTTAATAAATTTTTAAAATAAATAGTCTCTTCCCATTCGATTTTTTACGAGGTTACTTGATAAGGATCATTTTTTTAGTTTGAATAAAATTTTCAGTCGTTAGTTTGTAGAAATAAATTCCAGAGGATAATTGTGAGGTGTCAAAATTAACTTCATAACTTCCGGCTGCTTTGTACTCATCCACAATAATTGCAACCTCATTACCAAGCACATCATATACCATTAATGTTTGCCAACTGCCTACTGGCGACTGCCAACTAATTTTTGTGGAAGGATTAAAAGGGTTAGGATAGTTTTGGTGAAGCGTAAAGTTAGTTGGTAATATTTTTTCTTCATCATTTATTCCAACGATACCAGTTTCATTAAATACAGCTAATCCGCCAGTGATTGTTCCAATCCATTTGTTGTTGAACGCGTCAACAGTAATTGCAACAACATTGTTTTTTGGTATTCCTGAATTAGTTGTCTTAAAGATTTTCCAGCTTACATCATCAAATTTTACCAAACCACTGTCTTGACTTCCAATCCATTTGATGTTCTGATTTTCAATTGCGATTGCATACAATTTATCATCAGGTAAGTCTGAGTTACCAGTCCAAAACGGAGCCCAGCTACTTCCATTAAATTTTGCAATTCCGCCAGTGGCAGTTGCTACCCAGGGTAAGTTATTGCCATCTATTGCAAGTGATGTCGGGTAATTACTAATTAAACCTGAACCGCCGGCCTGGTAAACAGTCCAACTCTGTCCATCGTATTTTGTGACTCCGGCTGCGTTAATCCCTATCCATTTAGTGTTAAGCGAATCAATAGCCAGACATCGCACATCGTTTGCGGGTAAACCAGAATTACTTACGTTATAAATAGTCCAAACAGACCCATCAAATTTTGCTAAACCAATATTACAAACACCAAACCATTTCGTGTTGTTATAGTCGACGCTTATTGCCTGAATTGGATTGCTGAATAAACCGGAGGAAGCATTATTATATAGTGTCCAATTATTTCTATCGAACATTACCAAACCGAGGGAAGTTCCTATCCAGATATTATTTGAAAGATCAGCAGCTACTGAATAGATAGTCCAGCTTGGTAATGGAGAATTATTAGGATTATAAATAGTCCAGTTTGAACCGTCGAATTTTGCTAATCCACTTGCTGTTCCAATCCACTTGATGTTGTTATGATCAATGGCAATTGAATAAACATTATTACTTGGAATTCCGGAGTTGAAAGTATTATATACTGTCCACTGTGCTATACTTTCGGTTGTTAGGTTGAATAGAAAAAAGATGCTTGCTAATAGACTCAGCCCAAAATACTTTTTCTTCATAATGATTATGAAATGAAAATTCTTTGATATTTTATAATTCAACTTAACGCTCCTTATTTAAGCAGGATCATTTTCTTTGCTTCGGTCAGATTGCCAGCCTGAATTTGATAATAATAAATTCCCGAAGAAACTAAATTCCCGTTATTATCACGGCCGTTCCAGGTTATAGAATGATTTCCAGTTTCCAACTCGCTATTGATTAATGTTGTAAGTAATTCACCATTAGAGTTAAAAATTTGAATTTTAACTTTTTCATCTGAAGAAACACTAAAGTCAATTTTTGTAGAAGGATTAAAAGGATTCGGATAATTCTGTTCAAGCCTAAAATTCTTTGTTGCTCCGGGCATATTGTCGTTGGGTAAAGAGGTAACCGATTGCGAAACCACTACACCGATTGCCCCGATGTATATATTGTGAGATAGATCAGTAAAATTTAAACGAAGCAACAAAGTAACTAGTCCATTAAAAGGCAGACCAACAAAAGTTGAATAGCTTGCAGGTGTTGTGCTTAGCAAATCTGTGCCGTCATCAAAATAGACACTTTGTTGTATCAGCCTGCTTTCGGCAAGCCGTACCTGAGAAATATAGCTCGCTGAATTTGTTAGCTGATAATTAATTATTACCGAGTCGATGGTTAAGTTGTCGGATAAATTTAAACCAATACTTATCCACTGAAGATCTCCAATAGTGTTTGAACTAACAATTACTGCACCACCGTATGGAGTTATGTTTAGTGTCCCATCAACATCAACCATTTGGTGAGGACTTAGCCAAAGCGTTTGTTGGGCCAGAACCGATCCATAAAAAAAACAAATTGCAATCAACAAAAACAACAATTTCTTTTCCATTGTGAACTCCAATATTTTATTAAAAATATTAACTAGCTTACTATTAATTATTTGAGCAGAATCATTTTTTTAGTTTGTATAAAATTTCCAGCTCTGAGTTTGTAGAAATAAATTCCGCTTGAAAGTTGCGAAGCATCGAATTCTACCTCATAGACTCCAGCAGACTTTTCTTCATTTACTAATGCGGTTACTTCGTTTCCAAGAACATCATATACTTTTAGACTTATATGCGAGACGCTCGGTACTTGATACTGGATTCTGGTAAAAGGATTAAACGGATTTGGATAGTTTTGAAATAGTTGATAAGAATTTAATGCATCCTCCGATTCATCTTCAACCGCAGAAGGAAGGTGCGGCCAGAAAGAACCTATTAAGTTAAAATTAGAGCTCCCTATTAGACTACTCCAAACCGTAACTCTTTCATCAGGTGTATTTGTAATACCTACAGAAGAATAAATATTAGTTGGTGGGTATACTCCATCCATTCTTACTTTTTGATCCCAATAACTTGTCGTGCTGTTATTTGATTTAATAGACATAATTGAATCGATAAACATACCTGGTTTGTAAGAAGCATACGACACGTAGTATTCGTCCTCAACTCCTTTCCGACCCACTAATGTTCCTAATGCGGGAAGTTTATCAGCACTTGATGAATATGCATCTATATAATTTAAATACCAGGTAGCACCCAAATCATTTGATCGGGCAGAGACAAGATCCCAATCGCCGGAGTTTTGATAATTTTCTTCAAAAACCACCATTAATTGCTGGCTTAAACCACCACCGGGGGATGCAATTGCTGAAATTCCAATTTGATAATCTCCATGTCCGGCAATTGTTCCAATAAATTGGGCGTCCCCACCGTGAGAATTGCAGGTTGATAACCAAATTTTAGTGTTATCTGGGACATTTGAATATGTAATAATTAGTCTAACATTTCCCGGAGTTGGGGAAAGTCTGTAATAAGCTATATCGGAGTATAAATGATGTATTTCTGTCGTACCTCCGTTCGGCCAGTAAACAGGCAGTATATTAGGTCTATAATTTATTTGCATATTACCCGGGTCGTGTGCAGTAGAAATGTATGCGAATTTTTGTGCGTTAACGTGTTTGTTATCAAATGTAAGTGAGTCTAAGGATACAACAACATAAATCCATGGATTATCTGGGAAATCATAATTATCTGTTGTGATCCTTGGGTTGTAATATACATCGTTGGTTCCCGCACCTGGCCAGTTTAAAATGCCAGTAGTACCCTGAAAAAGATTCGCTAGGTTTAGCCCAACAAAGTAAACCTCCCATTTGGCAAACAGGGATTGCTGAGTTTCAGTAAATATCCATAAAGCTTTTTCGCCGGTATCTTTTTCAATCATTTCGGCATCCATAGAGTAACCTAAATATTGTTGAGTATATATATATGTTTGCAAAACCCACCCGTTTGGACCTGTTTTAAATATTCCAATTCTATCATTACCAGAAGTGCTAGATCGTATTCCAGCAGCAACCCATATCGTACCAGCTGTGCTTCCTGTTCTTTCGGTGACAACACAATGTGCAAGGTATTGTTCATTTCCATTTTCAATCAAGGTCTGAATAGCATCAATACCGAAAGCATCTTTGTTCAGCTTCGTTAAATTGGGTTGTGAAATTTGACTGGACTTATACTCTTTGGGGTAACTGACCGCATCGGGATTATATACATCATTCTTTATCGACACCACTGGATTTTCCGGGATAGAAGTTTTAATAACAAGCCCGTCTGGTTTGTCTTGTCCAGTTCCAGTACTTATGAAAATTACAATCAGAGATAAGATCAAAATAGAAAACGAATGTTTCATTATATACTCCTTTAATTGATAATTGCTACGAGAAATTTATTTTATTAGTAGTGGCGGGACAATCACATAAAGATGTGAATTTTATCGGGAAGAGTTACAAGTGTTTGTCCTTAATAACTTTTGCGACAGCTTCTGATCTTGAGCTAACGTGGAGTTTCTGATAAATGTTTTTAATGTGTGAACGGACGGTGTCGAGGCTTATGAAAAGAGCCTCAGCTATTTTTTTATAACTTAATCCATTGATTAGTTCATTAAGAATTTCTTTTTCCCGTGACGTAAGATTATACTCGTCTATTTTTTTCCCAGCCTCATTAAAATGATTCAATACTCTTTTTGCTATGCTCGGCGTCATAGGCGCACCGCCCGAGTGAACATCTTTGATGGCTTCGATTATTTCCTGCAAGGGTGTTCTTTTAAGAATGTATCCCGATGCCCCGGCGCGAAGTGAATCAAATATTTGAGCATCGTCTTCGTAAACGGTAAGCATAATTATATTAGCATCCGGGTAGGCACTTTTTATTTTAGCAGTACATTCTATACCTGACATCCCCGGCATTGAAATATCCATAAGAAAAACTGAAGGCAGAATGTCATCAAGATTTTTTAGCAATGCCTGGCAGTTACCGAAAGCCCCATTTAAAATAAATCCATCCGTGGAATTTATTAAAGTGGAGATACCTTCCCGAATTTGTTCGTCATCTTCAACGATTACTACCGAGATTAGACTGTTACCCATTTAATTTATTTGTCCTAATCTTTTCCTTCAATGTCTGGTTTATGATTGAGAAATACAATCGCATATAAATGTGAATTATTCAATGGGAATTTCGATTGAAACACTTGTCCCCTTCCCAACTGATGAGTTCAAATTAAATTTTGCCTCTAGTTCGCCAGACCTTCTTTTAATGTTTTTTAAGCCGTATCCCGGTTGAATTTTGTCCGCATCAAATCCAATTCCGTTGTCATCTATTGAGAGAATTATTTTCTTTATCGGCTTATCCTCAAATCTTAAACTGATCTTAACCAGACTTGCTTTCGAATATTTAGCAGCGTTTGTTACTATTTCTTTAAAAATCAAAAGCAGATTTCTTCTAACGTCCATTGGCAAAACAACCTTTTCATTTTCTGTGTCTATGTTCAGTTTAACGTTCATTCCCTGAGACTCAAGTATTTTAACAGTATAGTCTTTCATTTTTAGCAGAGCGTCTTCGAATTTATCATTGCCGGGATTTATTGCCCAAACAATATCACTCATTTTATCTATCAGCTCGCGGGAAGTGTTTTCTATTCTTTCAAGCATATCAGAAACAGTAACAGAACCTGCTCTGGTTTCTCTTTTAATAAGTTCGGCGAATATGGCGATGCTTGATAAACTTGTTCCGATTTCATCGTGTAAGTCAGTGGAAATTTTTGCTCTCAGTCTTTCCAGTTTAAGCGCCTGCCTTATTTTGTATTGATAGATCATGTAGTTTACAAATGATACAAAAAGAATAAAGAACACAACAGATATTGTAATAAACCACCATCTCTGCCAGAAAGGTGTGAGTATTTCAAAATTAAATATTGCAGGGGAAAGACTTTTAACACCTTCTTTGTTTATAGCATTGACTTTAAAAGAATATTTACCGGGAGGCAAATGTGTATATGTTAGATAATTCTTTTGTGTTGCAGTTGTCCATTGTTTGTCGAATCCTTCCAAAAAATATTCATATGTAACATTACTTTCGTCCCGGAAACCTATGCCTGCAAAATCAAAAATCAATGAATTCTGGTTGTGCTCAAGTGTAATTATATCCGATGTTGCTTTGGATTGATTTAAAATGGAATTTATATCATTGCTGTTGTAAAGTTTATCAGGATTATCAGCAGGCAGATTACCATCAATTAATTTTGTTTGTTTGAATAAAACACGGGGAAAATTAAAATCTTTCTTGCCTTCATCCGGTTCGTAGCTGAATATCTGGCTGTTAGATAAAAACCACAGTTTTCCCTCAAACTTTGTTGAGGACGTTATTTCGGCTGACGTTATTCCATCGCTTGCATCGTAACTGATTGATTTATATCCATCGTGCTTTGTTAGACCATTTGCCGTGCAAAACCACAAGTTCTGGTTATAATCTGTTTCAACAGAAAAAACCCAGTTGCTATTCAAACCATTTTTTGTACTGTAGTTCAGAAAAGAGGTGCCGTCAAATTTAAAAGCTCCCCCATATCTTGTTGAAATCCAGATATTTTTCTGAGCATCAATCTGGATTCCCCTTATGTTCAAGTCAAGAAGTCCATCTTTCTCGGTGAAACGATAAACAGAATTGTCTTTAATGCGGAACAAGCCTCCCGCCCACGAGCCAACCCAAACTGCATTTTCATCGTCAACTACGACTCTTCGGATTGACTGAGTTATAAGTATCTGTCGTGCCTGGTCATCAGAATAAATCCATTTCCTTTCAGGATTTATTTCAAAGTTATAAATTTTATTTGCTTTGATATAAGCTAAACCCCGCTGCGTTGCAATCCAGGCAACATTGTTTGTATCAACAGCAATCTGGTATATAAAGTTGTGTGGTAGTCCGTCCTTTTCTGTGAATTGTATAATTGAGTTCTGATTTTTTCTGAATACTCCATTATCAGTTGAGAACCAGTAATCCCCACTTTTATCTTTATAGATATGCTTCATCGTTTCGGATTTTATTCCTTTTCCTGATTCGGATTTTATCAGGGCATAATTTTCAATTTCAAAAAGTCCCTCATTACTGGTTACGTATAATTTTTTTTCATCACGAATGATATTTGTAAAGTGTCCTTTAAAAGATTCATTTTTAACGAATTTAAAATTACTGCTGGTTAGCTTACTTATACCGGAAAGAGATCCAATCCAAAGATTATTCTCTGAATCAGAATAAAGAGAAATGATGTCCTTACTTTCTAATCCGTTTTCTTTAGTAATAAATCTAATGTCTGTTCCATCCAGTGCAATGATTCCATTAATAGTTCCAAGATACAAAATCTGATTTTTGTCCTCACCGAAACAGTAGATTGCATTTTTTAAACTTTTGTTTATTTCCTCTGCACTATAAACGGTATCGTTTTTTATGTAATAAAGGTCGTGATGTGTTGAAAACCACAAGGTTCCTTTGGAATCTTTGAATAGTTTGAAAACCGGTTTATCAATTACCCGGTTTTTAAATTTAATCTTCTCAAATCCTGCATTGCTTCTTTTTATTAAACCGGTTTCGGTGGCGACATAAAAAAATTCACTATCATAAAATTCCAGTTGAAAAATATCAGTCTTTCCAAATGTGCCTAGTGAATATATTTGTTCGATATCAGTAATTTTATTTTCTGACATTTTCCAGATGGTTATTCCCTCATCAGTACAGAACCATATATTCCCATTAAAATCAGTTGTTATATGACTTATATAGTTGCCCGAAATATATTTTTTGTCGGTGATTTTTGTAACGACTGCTGATTTTGAAAAAGCAAAATCTGAAAACACAACAACTCCATCTCCCAAAGTACCGGCAAGCATAACTCCCGGAGATATTTCATAAAAGCATGTGATAACCGGTCGGCTGAATCCTTCTGCAGTTCCGTAGTTTGAAAATTCTGTTCCGTCATAAACACTAACACCATCAGCAGTCCCAAACCACATGCGTCCTTTAGAATCCTGGCAAATGGTTTTGACGGTTCCTTGCACAAGACCATCTGAGGTTGTATACTTTTTGAAGTAATAAACCTGCCCATTTAGAGTAGTGCAAAGAGCTATTAAATAAATCGGGAAGATTATTTTCTGAGTAAAAACATTCTTCATTTAGGTAATAATTCCCTCAAGAAATTTTGGTCAACGTATGATTTGCGTTTAAAAGGATTCACTTATTATTGTAATTACTTAACTGCCTGGCTAAAAATAGAAATAAAAATAATCAGAATAAGCTTCAGGTAAATATTAACACTATATTTTTTCAGGTTTGATTTTTGCTCAATTGCTTTTGCCAGACACAATATCTAATTTTTCAGTGCAATATATCAAATCCAATTTTGAAAGATAATGTCAGACCAAGCAGATAAAAACACAGGGGATTCCTTTCAGGAAAATCAGAGTAGTGAAGATATTTTTAGGGCCTCAGAGGAATTTAAAGAGGATGCGCATTTTTCTTCTTTCAACCAATATAAAAACGTTCGTGAGTTTTCTATTGCTGATAAAGAAAGATTCTGGGGCGCCGAGGCAAGAGAGTTATTCTGGTTTAAACTTTGGAAAGAAGTAAAACAGGGAAAAGCATTTAACACAAAATGGTTTGTTGGGGGCGAAACGAACCTGAGCTACAACTGTCTCGACAGACATTTGGCTACCGAGAAAAGAAACAAAGCAGCCATCATATGGGAGAGTGAATCAGGTGAGAATAAAATTTTAACCTATCAGCTTCTCCTCACACAGGTTTGTAAGTTCGCCAACGTTTTGAAAAAGATCGGTGTTCGTAAAGGCGATTATGTAATTATCTATATGGGTGTAATTCCGGAAGCAGTAATTGCGATGCTTGCCTGCAGCAGAATTGGCGCAATTCATTCTGTTATAAATAGTGATTTCAGCAGCCATGCTCTTTCCGAAAGAATAAATCAACTCTCCTGCAAATATCTAATCACCCAGGATTATGCTCTTAAAAAAGGGAATCAGGTTAATCTTAAAAGTAAAGTTGACAATGCGTTACAGAATTCGACATCTGTTGAAAAGATAATTGTCTATAAAAGATCAAATACCGAAGTAAAAGTAGTTAATGACAAAGAAATTATCTGGCAGAATGAAATTGAAAAAGTTTCAGATGACTGTGATGCTCTACCGCTTTTATCTCAGCATCCTCTTTTCAGTATATTCACAAATGGTCCGGATGGAAATCTGGTAAACATACTTCACTTGACCGGTGGTTATATGGTCCAGTCTTATCTTACAGCTAAATGGATTTTTGATTTGAAGGGAAATGATATTATCTGGTCCGTCTCTGACATTAGCTGGATTTCAGGACACACTTACAGTATCTACGGTCCTCTTCTGAATGGAGTAACTACATTTCTTTATGAGGGAGTTCCGATTTATCCAGAACCTGACAGATACTGGCTATTAATTTCTAAATATCGGATTAATATTCTCTACATAAATCCAACTACTATCCGTGCATTGCTAAAACTTAGCAACGAATGGGTATTCAAGCACGACATTTCGAGCCTTCGACTTCTCGGGATAAAAGGAGAAACTATTAAAAAAGATACCTGGCTTTGGCTGTATGAAAATATCGGAAAGGGAAAGTGTCCTATTGTAGATACCTGGCTGCAAACGGAAACCGGTTCAATAATGATTTCTCCTCTTCCCGGAGCCTGTGAATTTATACCGGGTTATACAAGCAGTCCTTTCCCCGGAATTGAAGTTGATATTGTTGATATTAATGGCAAATCTGTTAAAGAAGGCGAAGGTGGATATTTAATTATTAAAGATAGCTGGCCATCAATGTTTACAGTATCCAATGAAGAAAAGGAAGATATGAACCTTAACTGCTGGAAATATTTTGAAGGAAACTATTTCACAGGTGATGCAGCAATAAGAGAGAAGAATGGATTCATAAAAATTTTGGGAAGAGTTGATGACGTAATTAAAACAGCCGGCAACAGAGTTGGCGGATCTGAAATTGAAAAAGTTTTATTAACTCATCCCTCTGTGAAAAAAGCTGTGGTAGTAAAAAGAGCTGACGAAATTATTGAAAATGCAATTGTCGCTTTCGTTGTTCTGAATAATGCAGAAGGAACACCGCTTTTAAAGGAGGAACTAAGAAATTATATTTGTGAAAGGATAGGTTTACTTGCAAAACCGGACGAACTAATTTTTCTTACTGAACTGCCTAAACTGGAAAACGGAAAAACAGATCGGGGTTTCTTACGAGATAAAGCAAAAGAAGGATTGAAAGAATTAACCGGAGTTGAAGCACTTCATCAAGCCATACTTGAAAAACTCAGAGAGGATTACCAGAAATTATACCCGAGTAGTTGATTCATTAGAGTCGTCCGCAACAAATGTTAGCCACAACAATTCTTAACCTCACTTATAAATTTGAGTAAAATAATTAATTGCTGTTTGTTTGTTGTTTAATCTTTTCTAATCTTGCGTTGTAATAAGTTCTATTCTTTAACAATAATCTTCAGGAGGCTATTTTGAAAAATCTAATTAGCATTTCTTTGTCCGTACTCTTTGTCTTTCTTTTCGTTACTAATCTTTCGGCTCAGCAGTGGTCCGACGAGCAGAAAGCCGTTTGGTCTGGTGTTGAAGCATACTGGCAGGCAGGAATGGCAGATGATCCGTCAGGATTTTTATCCTACTTTGATGATTCTTATTTTGGCTGGAATTATGAAGATGATGCCCCTTCACCAAAAAGTCATTTAGTTAAATCTATGAACTACTGGTACACTAAGGGAAAAACGAAGTTGTACAACTTAACACCTGCAAGAATATGGGTAAACGGTAACTTTGCCTATGTGCATTACTACTACTATATGGTTAATGAAGGAGCGGAAGGCAAGCCGATGCCTGAAAGAGGACGCTGGACCGATATTCTTATGAAGAAAGGTGATAAGTGGATGCTTGTCGGCGATCATGGTGGTACAATCGAGAACGAGGATTAGTTTATAAATCTGAAAAAATACTTAGGGCGAGCTAAGTCGCCCTGATAATTAATTTTTCAGATACTTTAGGGCTAGGCAGGTTATGTCATCCGATTGTTCAACTCCGTTGGTAAACGATTGAACATTTTCAAAAATTTGTTCTACCAGTTCATACGTGCTCATAGATTGCTTTCCCTTAATAACATTTTCGAGTCTGGCTTCTTTATATTCTTCATTATTTTTATTGAATGCTTCGGTAATTCCATCCGTGCAAAAGACCAGGCTTTCTCCCGGCTGAATCATTATTACATTTGATTGGTATTCGACATCTTTCATTGCACCAAGCAGAAGTCCCCCGACATCCTGAATTTGTTTAATTGTTCCGTCCTTTGAAATTAAGTAAGGAGAATTGTGTCCGCCGTTCGAATATTCGAATGCTCCACTGCGTGTATCAAGCACTCCATAAAAAATAGTAACAAACATGTTTGACGGACTTTCATCGACCAGAACATTATTTACCTCTGATAAAATACTGTCTGCAGGCATTCCTTTGTATGCGGTTGCTTTCAATAAAGTTTTACAAACTGCCATAAGCAATGCAGCAGCAATTCCTTTTCCCGAAACATCACCGATCACAACTCCTAATCTATATTTATCTATAAGGAAAAAATCATACAAATCACCGCCTACTTCTTTTGCCGGTATCATTTTTGCGTAAATGTCAAATTCTTTTCTGTCGGGAAAAGGAGGAAATGTTTTTGGCAATATAGAAGTCTGAATTACAGTGGCTATATCAAGCTCCTGCTGAAGCGCAACCAGTTTATTATGACTCATCATTGCCTGCTTATATAATTCGATTTCCTTCAAAGATTTTTCAATTGTTATTTCAAGATCTTTTAAATCAATTGGTTTTGTGATAAAGTCATAAGCACCGCGGTTCATTGCCGTGCGAATGTTTTCCATATCACCGTAAGCAGAGACAATAACTGATTTTAATAATTTATTATTAAGCTCATTTATTTTTGATAAAAGAGTAAGTCCGTCCATAACGGGCATATTTATGTCTGTTAAAATCAAATCAATCGTTCCGTCATTAGAAATTTTTTCTAATGCTTCTGCACCATTGCCGGCAAAATGAAATTCGTATTCATTTGACTTTATCTTGTTCCGGAATTTCTGACGGATTAACTCCTGGATATCCGGCTCGTCGTCAACAACTAAAATTTTTGCGAATTGCATTTTTTACTTTCCTCAAATAGCATTTGAATAGGTTAATTTTTCTTTTAACAAATCGAACTGAAGCGGCTTTGTGAAATAATCAGCGGCTCCAAGTCTTTTCGTCATCTGGAAATTCTCATCATCACCGTACGCTGTAATTATATAAACTTTTAATTCCGGATATCTCGTCTTTATTTCCTTCAACAGCTCCACGCCGCTCATTTCGGGCATGTTTATGTCGGTTAAAATTAAATACTCGGTACGGTTTTCATTGGATTCTAACATTTCAAGCGCAGAAGTTCCGTTGAGTGCATATTCAATATGCATCTCGCCGGATTTGATTTCTTTTCTGAATTTCTGCTGGAATAAAAACTGAACATCACTTTCGTCATCTACGACTAATAATTTCATTTAAGCCTCGTTTGGTTTTGGAAGAGTTATTATAAATTCTGTGTAATTACCTTCTTCACTTTCAAATTTTATTTCGCCTTTATGCTGTTTTACGATAATGTCATAACTAATTGATAAACCTAAACCTGTTCCTTCGCCGGCAGGTTTGGTTGTGAAAAAAGGATTAAATATATTTTTTCTTACTGATTGGGGAATTCCGCAGCCGTTATCGCGAATCCTTATTTCAACTTTTTCGTGCAGATTTTTTGTTGAGACTTTAAGTACGGGAGAAAAATTATTTTCTCCTTTGCGTTTCTTCTTGTTAGCTGCATAACATGCATTGTTTACCAAATTAAGAATTACTCTGCTTATATCCTGCGGAACCACATTTATTTTCTCCACAGACCTATCATATTCTTTTTCTATTGCGATATTGAAATCTTTATCCTGCGCCCTTAGTCCGTGGTATGCAAGGTTTATATCCTGATCAACAAGATCATTCAAATCTATAAAAGCTTTTTCCCCTGAACTTCCCCTTGAATGAAGAAGCATTCCTTTAACTATTGAATCGGCTCGTTTACTGTGATGGTTTATCTTTTCCAGATTTTGTTTCAGGTCTTCGAAGTTTTCAATAACCTCCTCTTTGTTGCCATTCTGCAGATTCGATTTTATTTCATCCAGCAACTCTCTGCTGATCTCAGAAAAGTTGTTAACAAAGTTCAGCGGATTTTTTATTTCGTGTGCAATGCCGGCGGTTAATGCGCCGAGTGAAGCAAGCTTTTGCTGAGTAACCAATTGTTCCTGTGTTCTGACGATTTCTTCATTCTTCTCCTGGAGAGTCTTAATTGCCTGTGCTTTAGAAATTGCAGATACAGCATGCTCACGGAAGCGGTTAAGAAAACTTGCCGATGACTGATTAAAACGATTTTCATCTGAAAAGCTGTCGAATACAACAAAGGCTTCAGTTACTGATTCTTTTTCAACTGCCATAACAAGCATAGATTTTGGTTTCCTTAGACCAGAAAGCTTTTCATCTCCAAACAAATTTCGTGTATCATTCAGGATATAGATGCCCTTTTCAACCTCTTCGGAATTAGTAGTATATCTCCTTTGCAGTTCTTCTTTTGTAAAAGTTATTTTCTCAAGATCGTTGAGCTTATAACCTGCAGTAAAAGCAACTTTGAAAAGATCAGCTTTTCTGTCAAGCAAAAAGACCGCAGCCATCTCTGCCTGCGGAATAAAATTCATTGTCTGTTTTAATAACGAATTGAAAAGATTATCAAGGTCTTCAGCACTGTTGATTATTCTAACCAAACGATCAACAGTTTCGAGTTCATCTGCTTGTCTCTTGATCAATTTGGCTTCTCTCAGCTTTGCTTTATCCTGTTCTTTCCTGATTATTTTACGACGCATGACTCTGTCTGTAACGAATATTCCAAGCAGGAGAAGAAATCCATATGAAGCAAAAGCCCAGTTTGTCCGCCACCAGGGCGGAGTTATGATTATTTCAAGCGACAAAAACTTTTCATTCCAAATACCATTAACGTTTGAACTTTTCAGCAACAAAGCATATTCTCCCGGATTAAGGTTTGTAAACGTCACATCTCTTTTTGTTCCGATGCTGATCCAGTTGTTGTTATAACCTTCAAGTTTATATACATACTTGTTCTTGGATGGGTTGTAAAAGTTCAAAGCCGAAAATCCAAAGCTTAAAATGTTGTCGGAATGAGGGAGTATAAGTTTTTTTTTCTCAGAAATTCCTCTTTCCTCAATCATTTCACCCGTATCTTCGTTATATCGTTTAAAGGAAGTTAAAACAATACCCGGCTGGTAGGAATTTATTTTTACAACATCGGGATTAAATAATATAACTCCGCCAACTCCGCCAAAGTAAAGATTGCCGGTTCTTTTACTCTTGTATGAAACATCTTCAAATTTTACAGTCTGCAATCCATCGGATTGGTCAAAATTCCAGAAAGAATTGTCAGCAGGATTAAATCTTGATAATCCGTTTGAGGTGCCAATCCATAAATTTCCTGAATCATCCTGAAGAATACCTCTTACCACATCGTTTGCTAATCCTTCGGTCTGGCGATAGTGAATAAATTTTGTTATTTCTTTTTCGTTTTTCGGAGGAATAAATTTGTTCAGACCGCCGCCAAATGTTCCAAGCCATAGTGTTCCATCCTGATCAGCTAAAATTGTTCTCACGTCATTACCGCTTAAGCTGTTCGGATCTTTGGGATTATGCTGATAGCTTATAAATCCCGGCTTAATGAAAGAACCATCTTCATTAAACGAGTAATCAGAAATAAGTTTGTTTAATCCGCCATCAGAAGTCCCGATCCACAGATTACCTTCCTTGTCTTCTGCAATACTCATAATTCTGTTGTCACTGATGCTATTAGGATCGTTTTCATTATGTCTATAATGCTGAAACCTAACTGAATTATCCTCCGGTGAGACAACTAACTTATTCAGTCCTCCGTTCCAAGTTCCAATCCAAAGATTTTCTTTTGAGTCAGAAAATAATTTTATTACTTCGCCGGCACTTATGCTGTTTGAATCCGATGGATTGTGAATGTAATGAGTAAACAAATCTGTTGAAGGATTGTATTTATCCAATCCTCCTGAGGAACCTATCCAAATGATTCCCCGGGCATCCTGATGTAAAGCATATATTATATTTGAACTGGTTTTATAGTTCTCTTCATTAAAATAATGTGTGTACCTATTTGTAACCGGGTTATATTTATCCAGACCCAGCTCTGTTCCAATCCAAACATTTCCCTCTTTATCTTCCATCACGCATAATGTAAAATCATTATTTAATGAGTTGTCATCAAAAGGATTGTGACCAAAACTTCTGAATATTTTTGAGTCTTTATTGTATGTATAAAGACCGGATGTATTTGTGCCAATCCAGATCAGACCGGATTTGTCTTCAAATAAATCTGTAATATTAGGCGCATTAATACCAAGCGGATCGGCAGGATCAAGATTGAAGTGCTCGAAATTCCCTTGTGTACTATTTGTGTCACCCGGTCTGTAAGTATAAATCCCCTTTGCATATGTTCCAAACCAGTATTCTCCGCTTTTATCAAGAAGAATGCTTAAAACATTTTTCGTTGAGATATTTTTGCTGAGATCCGCGTAAGGATATTTATAAAGAAATTTTCCGGAATTAGAATCGAACCATTTGGCTCCCCCATAATAATCAGCTATCCATAGAAGCCCGTTATGGTGAAGATCTTCGATTATGAAATCTATGACGTTGTAAGTATCATACTTTTTGGGGGGAGAGAAACTGGCAAACCGGTAACCGTTTGAGGAGGAAAGTAATTTATTTAGCAATCCATCGTTTGCCCCGAACCAGAGCGTTCCAGACCTATCTTCAATGATGCTTATTATACCGGCGCCTCTTATGCTTTCAGGATTTAGCGGATTGCTTTTAAAGTTGATGAATTTTATCCGCTTATAAGACTCTAATGCTGCATCCGAATTATTCTCTATTAATGAAAGCCCGTTTGTTCTGGTTCCAATCCACAATCGGTTTTTATTGTCTTCGAAGATTGACATTATGTAATTTCCCGAAATACTTGAAGCATCCTTTGGGTTATGAGAAAAAGTTGTAAATGTTTCTTTTTCCTTGTCGAACAAACAAAGTCCGCCTCCTGCTGTGCCAATCCACAATCTGCCGAGATGATCTTCAAGCAGGCAGTAAGTTTTATTCATTGGTAAGCTTGTCGTGTCGCCATCAATGTGTTTGTAAACTTTAAATTCATATCCGTCAAACCTGTTTAATCCATCCCAGGTAGCAAACCACATAAACCCTTTGCTATCCTGAAGAATATCTTTTATCATATTCTGTGATAATCCTTGTTCGATATCTATATGTTTGAATCTTACATTTTGGTTTTGCGCAGTTATAACAGGATGCAAGAATAATAAAAGTAGAAGAATAATATTTGTAACTCTTGTAGTATTCAAATTAACAGAACCAAAATCCTTTATATAAAAATTTTTGTTGAATTCTTAATGTTCATCTGCATACGTTTTAATCATCGGTTTTAATTTATACGATTCAGATTACGCTAGCCGGGAAATTCAATTCTATCCTAAAAAAGTAAAATGTCATCCGGCAGCTGCCGGATGGCATTCTTACTTTTCCAATTAGCTATTTGGCAGGAGGCATTGGATACTGGTTCATAATTGTATAAATGTTATCCTTATGTTCCATAATATGTCCTCTTAATTCTTTCCAGGCATCAGGTTGCTGCTCATTGAGGCGTTTCATATACTCATTGAAGAATACTTCTATTGAAGCCATATCCTTCATTACATACCAGACATTTAGATTCCACTCGTCTCCCCAGGTATGGTTGAACAAGCCCCAGCTGGAAATATATTGATCATCCACCAGACTGTTGAGTATAGGTGACATTTTATCGTTGAACATTTTTGTTACATTCTGCATTTCACCAAATTTCACTTTTTGAAAACTGACAACAAGCAATGGGTTTTCAGCTTCCTGTGCGGAAATTTGGGTGGTGAGAATTGTTAAGCCAAGCACCAGAACAGCGAACAACGAGAACATTTTCATTGTACTTACTCCTTTTGTTTATGTGAATAATGATTTATTAGAAAAATTCTGTTTGGGTCATTCTTTATTTTTTATCTCAATCTGGATTACTTCGAAAGCATTATCCCCCGTATTTTCCCCCTGATGAGTAGTTGCCGGAAGCCAAACGACCTGACCGGATTTGAAACTCATTTCCTCTGTTTTCCCATCAGAATAAGTAAACTTCCCGCTTCCGTCACTTAAAAATATTGCGACTCCTTCCGGGTGCGAATGCATTTCTCCTTTTTCTCCGGCGTTGTAGTTGATTCTTAGAACGCGCACCTGTTCGTTTTCGAATTCAACCTTGTAATGTTCCGGATCTACCACCGTTGCATCCTGTGCAAAGTTGTTTCCAGATAAAAGTATTATTGCAATTATCGCAGTGAATATTGAAAGTAACTGTTTCATAGCACTAGCTCCATTTTGATTGTTAAAGAAAAATTAATTTAATTGATATTTATTCTTTATTGCTTCGTATCAGATGGTGGCGTAATTGTAAATCCCAGCTGTTCTAATAATGGTGCGTTGTCGAAGGCATCCCACTCCTCAACAATTTTTCCCTCTTTAAAATGAACTATATTAACTCCCCACTGCGAAACAGGCTTTCCTGTCGCAGGTATTTCGCCAGGACCGGTATTTGTTCCGGTAAATGACCAGTGTCCTGCATATTGGTTTTCAGCATAAAACTCTTCACTAAAAATTAATTTAAGATCCGGGTAAGCAGTTTTGAATGCGGTAATTACTTTCTTAAGTTTATCTATGCGCTCAGCCGATGTAGAAGCATCTGAATGTCTTACAAATTTCGGATCAAAAATTGCTTCTAATCCATCTACATTCCCCGTTTGCCAAGCCTGATTATATTTATCCATAAGAGGTTTTATCTCTTTGGAGTAATCGGTCTGCTGCTGACATCCTGATGAAATGGTGATGGCAATTACTAAAAACAGTGACCCCGCTTTTTGAATTGTGTTAATTAATTGTGTTATGGCATAGCTCCTTACTGTTTATTGAAATTGTTACAAAGAATTTTTCAAATCAAGCCGGTTCTGCTTTTTTGCCGACCTATATTTTATCAGTTCAAAAAGAAACTCTTGCCTCAGAGGTTAGGTTTGAAAAGTGTTCACTGATAATGAGGATAAAAGACACAGCACAGCAAAAAAGATGACGTGATTGTTAACCTCCTTTATAAAGCAATTAAGATTGAAATATACTTTTTGCTGCCCGCATTATGGGAGAGTGACCAAAACTATAAATTAGTTTGTTAACCCGCAAATTATATATAAAAATTTTTCAAGTATTTCTGCAAGCTCATAATTGTTAACAGTAGTAAGTCTTGTTTATAGCATTTGTAGAGTCCTTTTCGAGTGCAGCTTCATCACAGCAGTATTATATATAGTGAAAATGTAATCGGATTTTTATTCCGGTTGAAAATAAACTAAAAGTAAGATATTTCTGAACAGAACCAATTCATTGCTTAATCCATATTAATTTTTGCCAACTATTGACTATTAAAAAATTAAACTCTAGTTTCCCGGCAACTAATAATCCTTACTATGTTAATCTGGTAGGGGAAACGGAAGCAGCAACATTTACAAAACAAATTGTGCTGTGCCGTACAAATTCATTTTATCTAAATAATAAAAAACTTTTTAAGGAGGCATTAATGATCTTCAGGATTATTTTTTTCTTTTCCATTTTGCTGCTGTTTATGACCACCATTCTGGCCCAGATAACAGTAACAAATGCAACCATTGCGCCGGTAGGAACTTCCTGGACTTATCACAGCGATGCGGGAATGGTTGGTGTTCAAATACCTCCGGGAGGTTCAAACCAGACCTGGAATGAACCAACCCACAGTTTTGGATTTCATTATCCGACACAATTTGTCAATCCATCATCCACACCTTACAGCGCAGACTTTCCTTCTGCAACACACTGTGTAAACACCACAATCGGCGGCGGCGGATCCTGGGCTTATATGGAAATTGCCGGGAGTGAATTTAAACAATTGGGCTACGGGCAGAATATTGCCGGGCAGCCGGTTGTGCATTATAATCCAACTTCTCTGATTATGCCGGTTCCTCTTACTTATCCTCAGAGCCCCTGGACAAGAGTCTATCAATATGAAATCGAGGTGATACCCGGCTTCGTTTCAACAATAAGGGATAGTGCTGTTATTACGCTTGACGGCTGGGGGACTTTAACAACACAGTACGGCACTTTTCAGGTGCTGCGCACTCTGGAACAACACTTGAGAACCGAGTGGCTGAATGGTCAGAATCCCACTTACCATCCGAGTGTAAGCTATACCTGGTTTGATGAAAGAGGCATTACTATACTTAGCTATACTAACCCCAGCGATTCGATAAACTTTACAACAGCTTCCATTGTAGAAGCAGAAATTAGTCCTTCTTCAACCGAAAGGATCAGCAGCTCAGTCCCTGAAAATTTTCAACTTGTTCAGAACTATCCAAATCCGTTCAACCCCAACACTAAAATACAATTTTCAATCCCTGAGCAGAAATTTGTAACGCTGGAAGTGTATAATGCTCTTGGTGAAAAAGTTTCTCTTCTCATATCACAAGAATTAAATGCAGGTATATATGAGCTTGACTGGAATGCAAAAGAATTACAGAGCGGGATTTATTTCTATACTTTAACAGCCGGGTCTTTTATTCAAACAAAGAAGATGATTCTGATGAAGTGACTTTTACAGCGCTATCGTATAAAAGGGCGTGCGGACAGCACGTCCTTGCTGCTTTACAGTTAAATAGATTGGTTATTTCGAAAAACTTATTATAAAATTCAGAGCCATTATCTAAATACTGCAAGCAACACCGGCAACAATAACCTGAAATAATAATCCTCCTCCTACAACCCATATTTGCTGTGGATGAGGTATAAGCGGAAAAATTTTTTTATACATCAGTAATCCCAGCGGAAGGTATACTAACAATCCGGGTATTGTTCCCGGCGAGCAACTCAAAGTTAAAACACTTGCAGCAATGTGAATAATCTCATTAATGAAAAACAAAGAACCAATTGCAGCAATTATAAAATGACTGACTTTTTTCAAAGTGCAAAGGACTGTAATTAAGCTCACCGAAGATAACCCGAATGCATTGATAATAATAAAATCATTTAATAACAAACTAGCGTTGAACATTTCTGAAAACCAATTATGAAATCCTTCACCACAAAAATATTTATCAATGAGATGAATCAGGTAAGCAATTGGTAAGAACCAGGCAATGTGTTTTGGCGTCATTCTGATAATCACTCTTTTGTCCAATGATATGTTCACTTAAAGGAATAACATCGGTTGATTAGCAGTGTGCATAGTTGATAGAAAATATTACTCTCATCGAAATATCCATAGCGGTGTAGAAATTTCTTTAATAACTTTGAATAAAATTAATCAAACAGGATGAAATTTGTCAGGAAATTTGTAAATTACATACGCCTTAGTACCTTCATAGGTTTGCCAGGATAATTACCTACCGCCTTTTCGGTTATTCTGAGGAGGGTTTCATTCTCGTATTAAAAAAAACGAGCTTGTAAGTAATTTATTCATAATTTTTTATAATCAATCACATCCGGAGGTATGGTATGTTCAATTCTCAAATTCCATTGAGGGGAAATTTTTTTATTATTCTCATCTGCGTTTTGGTCTCCGCTTATTTTATTCAGATGCAGGCACAGGAAAAATCACTGTATGAAAGATTGGGCGGCGTCAAGCCAATCTCTCTGGTGGTCGATGATTTTATCGACAGGCTTGTGGCAAATGATGTTCTTAATGCTAACCCTAGGATTAAAGAAGGAAGAAAACATTCCCCCGATGCTTACCTAAAATTCCAGGTAACAAATCTTGTTTGCCAGGTTACGGGTGGTCCCTGTGTTTATACCGGACTTGGAATGAAGGAGGGTCACGCACATCTGAATATTACCGAAAATGAATGGCAGGTAATGAAGGATGAGTTCAAGAAAACGCTTGATAAGTTTATGGTTCCGGAAAAAGAACAGAAAGAGCTGTTCGATATTGTTGAAAGCACAAAGAAGGATATTGTTATGGCAGAATAAAATTAGTTCTGTTGTTAGAAAAGCTTGTTTCGATCCCGCTCACCGGATGAGCGGGATTATAATAACTCACTTTACGCAGATGGAGAGATGACAATTTTCTTAAAAAAAAATGAATATCATTTTCTTGAAGGAAGCACTGATTTTTTTAGATTCTCTTAAAAAATAAAGATATCATCTCTTACCACTGACTTTTATTTCGTAACGTGAGTTAATAAATATTAAGTGAGAAATTAAATGAAAACCATTTCGGTTGTTACGAGGCGCCGGCTAGATATCCAGGGTTTTACCGATGTTGATGAGAACCTGCTGATTCAAACAGCCGGCTGGCTTAGATTTGCATTTGCACTTTGCACAGTCCTTGCAGGCACAGGAACCGCCCTGGCATTACCAACGCTTCTTTTTATTTTGGTTCCGATTGCTGCACTCGGTGCAATATTTCCAGTACACCCGCTTGACTTAATTTATAATTACGGAATACGACACATAACCAAAACACCACAACTGCCCAAGAGAGGTGCACCCAACAGATTTGCCTGCGGGCTCGGCTCAGTTTGGCTTATTGTTACCGCCCTTATGTTTCAATACGGATATTATATGGTTGGATATATACTCGGTGCTGCACTTACATTTGTCGGACTGCTTGTCAGCACGATAAATTTTTGTATTCCGTCGATTATATTCAGAAGTATTTTCGGATTTCCGCCCAAAAGGAATTACATTAAATCCTGAATGAAATAAGGGAAAACCCATGAGCAATTTTAACAATATGAAACCGCACATTGTAATACTTGGTGCAGGTTTTGGAGGATTAACGCTCGCATCAGAACTTGACGAACTCGCAGCGAAAGATAAAGCACTGGTAACTCTTGTAGATAAAAATGCACGATTCAGCATGGGATTTTCTATGCAATGGGTAATGATGGATCGGAGGAAACCTGAGGATGGTGAAAGATCTTACGCGAATCTGAAATCAAGTCATGTTAAATTCCTTCAAGAAGAAATAACTGAAATTAACACGCAAAATAGAATAGTGCAGACCAGATCGGCAAATTTAAATTACGATTATCTTGTAATTGCACTCGGTGCAGAACTTACAATGGAACCAATACCCGGACTAGCTGACTTTGCTATAAATCTTTGTGAACTCCGTTCGGTGTTGAAACTAAGGGAGATTTTAAAATCATTCAGCTCGGGCAATCTGGTAATAATGGTTGCATCAACACCCTTCAAATGTCCACCCGCTCCTTATGAGTATGCGCTTTTGATAGACGACCTGCTCAGGCAGAGGAATGCCAGGAACAATATTGGAATAATACTTACTTCTCCGGAGCCACAGCCGATGCCGGTTGCCGGAAAAGCTGCCGGTGATTTTATGAAAGCAATGCTTGCAGAAAAGAACGTCGGATATCTTCCGCTTCATAAACCAAAATCAATAATCGGTAAAAAGGTATTGTATGAAAACGGTTATGAACTTGATTACGACTTGCTTTGTGTAATGCCGGTTCACCGTGCGCCTAAAGTAGTAAGGGATGCTAAGTTAACTGATGCAGCAGGATTCGTCCCGGTTGAGTTAGAAAACTTTTTAGCAAGTGCAGATCGTGTTTATGCTGTAGGAGACGCGGCTTCAATAAAACTTCCGAACGGAAATCCCCATCCGAAAGCAGGCATATTTGCTGAGGCGCAGGCACAAACGGTAGCAAGAAATATTGCTGCGGAAATAATGAATGATAAAAAAGTTGAGTATTCCGGAACCGGAATTTGTTACATTGATGTTGGTAACGAAAAGGCAGTTCCTGCAAGCATTAATTTGCTTACACCGGAAGGTCCTAAAGCCACGTTCGAAAATCCTTCATTCCATGGACTGAAAGAAAAACAATTGTTTGAATCGGAAAGACTGAGAAAGTGGTTTCAGAGTTAAATGTATTTGCAGGTTACTTAAGTCCTAAAAGTCGAATCAGAGAGGAAAATCCGGTAGCTTACACTGAAAGGAAATGAACTTATTGTTTTAATCCTTTTACCTAAACTGCGAACTAGACTGTTTTAATAACACCACAGATAAATGCAGTAATATGATTTGTAAAGGAAGAAATATTCCAGAGTATTGCACTGCTTAATGCAATGACTGAAACAATAAAAATAGTGAAAATTGAAATTTTGTAGGTCGATTAAACAAGAGCTGATTTTTATTTTTTAAATGCCTGTAAGAGCAGTGAAATGGTATAATTATTTTCTCTCCCTTGCAACTACCGGTTTAAAATCTTTGGGACGACCAAGCTTTGGCAATCCAAGAATTTCTCTTGCACGGTCGAGTGCATCGTCAATGTTTCCGTGGATGTTTGCTTCACCAATCTTTTCTATGAATTCAGCCTGAGCTAAAGCCATCAACGGCTGTGTGTGCACTCCCGATAAAACAAGATGAGTGCCGTGACGTTTTGTTTCTTTCAGAAGCTGCTCGAGTGCGTGTATTCCAGTTGAATCAATCGCAGGAACATCGCGCATTCTTATAATAATAATCTTCGGCGGATTCTCAACTATTCTCACTGCATCCCTGAACTTTGAGACTGCTCCAAAGAAGAAGGGTCCAGTAATTTCAAAAACCTCAACACCGTCCGGCACTTTTTTGTTCTGGATCGAATTGACATCGGTTACTTCTTCTTCATCTTTTAATTCTCTCGTAATAATTCCGACGTTTGTTACCATCGCCATCCTTCTGATGAATAACAGAACTGCGAGTATCATTCCAATCTGTATTGCAATCGTAAGGTCGAATACAACCGTAAGTCCGAATGTGGTAAGCAAAACAGCAATATCACTTTTGGGATATTTAAATATTTCCGCAAATGATCGCCACTCGCTCATATTGTAAGCAACAACAATTAGTATTGCGGCGAGTGTCGGCATCGGTATAAGCTTTGCCCAGCTTCCAAAGAAAAGCATAATTAATAGAAGGACTATTGCGTGGGTAATTCCCGCAACAGGAGTCCTTCCACCGTTTTTGATGTTAGTCGCAGTTCTGGCAATTGCACCTGTTGCAGGAATTCCTCCGAATAACGGAGTTACGATATTTGCAATACCTTGTGCTATCAGTTCCATATTTGAGCGATGCCTTGCGCCAATCATACCATCAGCCACAACAGCAGAAAGAAGAGATTCGATTGCAGCAAGAAGAGCAATTGTGGTTGCGGGGCTAATTAAGTTCCTTATAGTTGCAAAATCAATTTCGGGAAATGCAGGAGATGGAAGCGATGAAGGAATTTCACCGAACCTGCTTCCGATCGTATCAACAGGAAGATGAAAAAGCTGAACGAGTAAAGTTGATATTATGATCGCGATTATTGAGCCGGGAATTCTGTGAGTGATTCTCGGAAATATTAAAATAATAATCAAGGAAACAGCACCAATGAGAAATGCCCAGTAGTTCAGCGAAAATAAATTTTGCGCATAGACAATCCACTTCTCAAAAAATTCTGTCGGCAGTTCAGAAAAAGTCATTCCAAAGAAATCTTTAATCTGAGTTGAAAAAATTATTAATGCTATGCCGCTCGTAAATCCTACTATCACAGGATGAGGGATGAATTTTATGATCGATCCGAATCTTGCAATTCCCATTATAACAAGAATTACTCCTGCCATTACCGTTGCGATGATCAACCCGTTAGTTCCGTACTGCTGTATTATTCCATAAACAATTATTATAAATGCACCGGTTGGTCCACCGATCTGAACACGACTCCCTCCAAGGAATGAAATAATAAATCCGGCGACTACAGCAGTAATTAATCCTTTGTCAGGTGTTACTCCCGAAGCAATTGCAAATGCAATAGCAAGTGGAAGCGCAACAATGCCGACAATAACTCCTGAAGTCAAGTCGGACGTGAATTGCTTTTTAGAATAGTCTCTGAGAGTAGTAAAGAGTTTTGGTTTTAACATTCTGAAAATTATTTTTTCATAGTTTATCGAAAAACGACCAGCTTCTTACACTTTTTTCGAATGCAGGAATTTGCCGGGGATACTGCTCATAAAAATAACGCTATCAATTCTGTTTTATCAGGAAGCCGATAAATCTTCTTCAAGCAATGAATAAATTTCGCTATCGAGAAACTTACCATCGAATAAATAATTCTCTCTGAAATATGCTTCCTTTTTGAAGCCAACCCGTCTCAGAACTTTCTGCGATCTTTCATTCAACGGATTTACGTTTGCTTCGATGCTGTGGAGATTCATTTCTTTGAAACCAAATCTTACAAGCCTGTTAATAGTTTCATACATAAAACCCCTACCCCAATATTCCGGCTTAAGCACGTATCCTATTTCTGCTCTGCAATGCTCTGAATAGATTCTGATGAATCCGATATAACCGATAAAGCTATTAGAAAGTTTTTCAATAATAGCCCAGTTTATACCTGTTTCTTTTTTATAGGAGTCCTCAGCGGTTTCTATCAGCTTCTGCGAATCACTTATAGAATAATGCCGGGGGATATCCAGGAATCTCATAATTTTATCATTCGACCTGATAAGAAATATTTCATTTGCATCGTCAGGATAAATTTTTCTCAGGCGAATTCTTTCGGTTTCCAATTCGGGGAACGATTTAAAAATATTTTTGTTTATTTCGTTTTTCATAATCGGGTATTATACTGAACTTTATATGTTAAAAGATGATGGTTCCAAATATAATCAAACGCTCAATTTGTTTCTTAGTTTGCATGGACTACGCTTGTTGCGTTAAATCTTTTCCCCAGACGATAAACCACACAGTTCCGATCAAGCCGCAGATAAAAGCCGTGATAAAATTTGTGAACGGAGAAATGTTCCAGAGAAACGCACTGCTCAATGCAGCGATTGAAACAACGACATCTCTGAAAAGATAATATGTTCCAAAAGTTTCTGCTTTTGAATTCTCCGGTGCCAGATCCATGATCAGTGCTTTTCTGGTTGGTTCGCCAAACTCTTTTAATCCTCTTATGATAAATGCAACCAAAAGCAAGGCAAATGATTTTGAAAAATATATCATCAGAGGAAATATTGTGAAGAAAATAAATGTGATTATTATAAATGGTTTCTTGAAGTACCTGTCTGCATAATAAGCAACGGGAATATAAATAAGTACAGAAGTAACCATTTCAATACCGGTCAGTATCCCGAACTCAAGCGCTGAAAAACCGAGATTGTTTACAACCCAGATAACAACGAAAGCATAAGGAATCTGCTCTGCAAATCTGATCAGCGTATCGGAGATCAATAAATTTTTTAATTCAGTATTAAAAGTCTTTAACTGTAAGAGATCTTTTATTTTGCTGCTTTTGGAGTTTAAAATATCATCTTCCATTAAGTATTGAATTGCAACTAAAGCAACTATACCGAGCGCGAACGCGGTAATGAATGAAATTCTTATTCCCGTGGTTGTTCCGTAAACAGAAATGAAAAATCCTCCGAGCAAAGGACCAAGCGACATCGGAATTCTTCGCACAATGGAGTGGATCGAAATTCCCATGGTTCTTTTGTTAGATGGAACGGCTTTGGAAATCAGGCTCATTATTGCCGGCAGGGAAACTGCGCTCCAGGCAATAAACAGTACCGATCCTATAAAAACTGCCTGCCACGATTGAAAAATAATTACGATCAGATATCCTGTCATTGCTACTACCGTAAACAGCATCAATGATTTCTTATATCCTATTCGATCGCTTAAATATCCGCCGGGGAATGAGTAGAGAGCACTTAGAAGATTATCGAGGGCATTTAAGAATCCGACGGCAAGGTTTGTTCCGCCAATTGCAAGTATGTAGAGGGGAAGAAACCGTTCACCCATTTTTTCGCCGAGCATTACCAGCACAACCAAAATTATCATTGCTGATATGTTTTTATTTATGCCGAAGAAATCAGTAAACCTTTTGTTGAATTGTGTTGTAGACATCTCAGTACGAAGTTAAAAAAAACTGCCCGGTTGAAAGATCAATCAGGAAAAAGTTAATAAGTAGCCGAGCAACGCTCCGCCTAAAATAATATAGGCGGCATTTATTTTCTTAATAGTTAAGAATGCGACCCCACTTATTGCGGCAATTATTAAACTTCTCCATTCAATACCGTATTCGGAATTGTGTATTGTTTCAATTCCCAGTTGAATGGAAACAACAAGCATAACTGCAAGCGCACTTACATTTACAGAGTCTAAAAATTTTGAGAAAAATTTTGAGCCCCGGAGCTTTGGAATCATCGGATTTAAGAAAGCCACAAAAACAAAAGCCGGAACTACTATTCCAATTGTTGCGACAACAGCGCCTGAAATTCCGGCGATCTGGTATCCAATGAATGTTGCTGATGACAAAAAGGGTCCGGGTGTGAATTGTCCGACTGCAATAGCATCGAGTAATTCCTGCCGGGTAAGCCAGTTTAATCCCTGAACAAATTCACCATCAAAGTAAGCCACAAGAATATAACCACCGCCAAACCAGACAGCCCCGATCTTCAGGCAAGTTAGAAATAAAGTTATTAATGAAGTTTCTGATTTCTCCATTGTTTGCAAAATTGCAGGTATAGAAAAAAATGAAAGCAGATAAACAGGAAAAACGGAGTTTATACTTTTAGTTTTTTCTGAAATGTAAATAAAGAGTGCACCGAGAATTCCACCGGTAAGAATCGAGTATATTTCGTTAAAACCTGCAATGTTTATTATGCAAACAAATACCCCGACCGTAAATAACTTCCAGCTTTTAATTGCTTTTGAACCAAGCTTGTAAACCGCATTAAGAATAATAATGATAACTGCCGGCTTGATTCCATACAGAAAAGGTTTTACATCGGGCAGATTTCCATATTCCTTATAAATGAATGCAAAAATTCCTGTGATAATTATTGCAGGCAGCATAAAACAAATTCCCGCAGCCAGCAATCCCGGAACTCCTGCACGATGATAACCTGTGTGAATTGCCATCTCGATTGAATTTGGTCCCGGGATTAAATTTGTTGCACCAACCAGATCCAGGAAATGCTGATGAGTCATCCATTTTCGTTTAGCTACAACCTCTTGTTCAAAGAGTGCAATATGTACTGCAGGTCCACCGAATGTTATAAACCCCAATTTTAAAAACAAAAGCGCAAGTTCTTTCAGCTCTTTCAAACCGTCCATTCAACAAATATCTTACTGATTTAAAATACAAGCACTTTATCTGCCTGAATTGTCCAGTTGGAAAGCTCAGCCATATTGCTTAATTCTGCGCCGTCAATTAATTGTAAATCCTTAATACCTCGTACTTCGGCACAGGTACCGCATATTTTAACCTTTCCTCCTTTGTTAATTACAGATTTTAACATTCTCTCGATATTATAATAACCTTGTGGAGTATTTTGAAAAGGCAGCGCGCAGGTGGCAGCATCAGCCATCAGGAAAACCCGGATTTCATTTTCAGGATAATCTTTTTTAATCTGCATGGCTAAGCGAAGTGCATTGTAAGCTTTTTCACTTCCGTAAGGGGCGTCGTTAATTATAAACAGGCATTGCATTTTAATTCTTCCCCCAGTTTAGTTAATAAAAATTATTGTTCAGCTTCATCTCTTAAAAACTTTTGTAATTCATCGAAGGAAAACATATTCTTTCCAAAAGCATCATAACTTCCCAGTTCAGAAATTGCATCTGCAATATCAGAGAATCTTTTCAGCAGCGAACGGAAAATGAAAGGACCAAAGCTTACCCTGTTTATTCCAATCTCCTGCAAATTGAGTAATGGGACTGATTTCGCTGAACCGAGAATGTTGATTGGAGCTGTGATTTCCTTTCGAAGAGTTTTGACCGTATCTAAATCCAGCACTCCAACGGGATAAATACAATCGGCTCCGGCTTTTATATAAGCATCTGCTCTTTTAACAGCTTCTGAAATTAATTTATCCGATACTTTTTCTTCTTTTCTTAAGAAACAGTCTGTTCTTGCATTTATTACAAGATGTATTCCTTTTTTCTCTGCAGTTTCTCTTACTGCGGAAATTCTTTCTGATTGCTCACTAATATCTCTGAGCATTCCTTCCTTTCCGATGCTATCCTCGATATTTATTCCAACTGCACCGGAATCAATCAGCATATAAATATTTTCTTCCAGCCGGGATAAATCAGAAGCATAGCCCGATTCAATATCTGCAGTAACCGGGATATCAACACTATTCGCAATTCTTTTTATTGCTTCAATATGAGTTGAGAATTTTATCTTCTCCCCATCTTTGTATCCAAGCGAGGCTGATATTGCTGCACTTGCAGTTGCCGCAGCGGGAAAGCCTTTTGCCTGCAGAATTCTTGCACCAATCGGATCCCAGATGTTTGGGAGAAGAAGCATGCGATCACTTTTATGAAGCGATAAAAAGTGTTCAGCTTTCTTTTTTTGCGAAACGGGAGTTATGAATGGCATAATTTCATTTGAACAATCTTTGAAATCCCGGATATGGTTTTAGTGGAATTAATTCAAACTCAATTAATTTTTTACGAACGTACGGAAGCTTGCTTAATACTTTCTTTGCTTCCTCTTTATTCCTAACCTCTAATACCAGAACAGCTAATTTTTTATCCTTCCGGAAATAAGATTCACGAACAAAACCCTTTAGATATAGCTGCCATAATGCTTTTGCCTCAGCTTTTGCATTCTTTCTAAAATCAATTGTCCTGGCAGCAAGACTTGTTTCTTTTTCTAATGCTATAATTCTCATTATTTGCCCGATAGATACCTTTAATAATTATTATTAGCCAGTGGAATTCAATTCGGTAATGCTCTTAAGCCCGAATATGTTTACTTTATTCTCTTTCCCCTTCAACTGAAGTTCACCGACATACTCTGACCGGAGATACTCCGGCAGCTTGATGTTTGTCAGCATCTGCTCGCTGACCAGGAAGCACTGTTCATATCTGTTGCATTCTTCCTGAATCCTGGCTGTTGTGTTCAGCACATCGCCATGGTAAACAATTTCTTTTTTTATGCTGCCTATCCATGTAACAGAAACTCTTCCCGCATGCAGGGCAGCCTTAAATTCAGGGCAGATACCATACTTCTTCAAATATTTTTCTCTCTTCAGGTCGATTGAATTTTTTATATCGTAAAAGCAATTGATGCACCTTGAATGTTTTATTCCTTTATCGAAGGACCAGGTAAGAATTATCTCATCGCCTATGTACTGATATATTTCAGCTTTCGACATCAGAATTGCACCGGTCATATCGTGGTAGTAATCGATAAGAAATGAACTGTACTTTGTGTTGCCAAGCTTTTCGGCAATTGCGGTGGAAGATTTCAAATCAATAAATAAAAATATTTTATTTATCTCTTCAGGCTGATGATATCTGCCGGTGATGTACTTGATGAGATCACCCGGTCTGTGCAGCCGTCTTATTTGCAGCAATGAAATCAGCAGAACAGATATAACAGCTATGATGCCAAGATCTCTGAGATAGTTTTCATTGTATAATGCAAAATGAATTGATTCTCCGATAGATAATTCCGAAATAAAAAATTTGCTGAGCGAATTTATGGACAATTCAAAAAAAGCAAATACGCCCGAGTAAACAACCGCACGGAATGACAAGAGAAAAAGGTAGCTCTTTTTTCTGAATTTTTCGAGGAAGAGAAATTCCTCACATAAACCCACCGTTGTACCAACCAATAAACCTATTGTCAGCCCTCTTATAGTTGGCAGATATGAATTGATTCTGTCGATATACTGAAGTGCATATCCGATCGCCGTCCCGGCAACAATTCCGGTTATGCTGTAGAAGGAAACATTCTTAAGCTTGTAATTTCTTGTAACGAACATTGTTTGTCAGCCTGCTTTGATGGAATCAATTACTGCAAACGGAATAGTAAGCTGCAGCTTACCCTTTTGCAAAGCGGATTCATTAAGCCTGTTTTCAATTTGATCGAACACCCTTTCCCTGTCAGTAGTTTTGAGAATATCTTTCCATCCCGGGAGAAACCAGAATTTAATCAGTGAGTGGTTGAACATAGCTGCGGCATCAGCAAAATTTATTGTGAACCCGTCTGTATAAACTTCTGACATTTTGAACCCTGAAGTCGTTAGCAGGTATTTAATTTCTTCCAATGGTTTGCGTTTAGAGTAAATGTGTGCTTTCAATTTTTTGATTTCCTCTTGAAGACCGCCTGCATTTAAGACCTCTTCAAATACGCAATAGAATTCAATCATCGTTTCATTCAGGTTCATTGTTAAGACAAACTGTGCGCCCGGTTTGCTTACCCGGCGGCATTCAGCCAGGGATTTTTGCATGTCCTGAACGTTATTTATTCCATTGTTCGAGACAATTAAATCGAAGTAATTATCTTCAAAAGGCATTTGCTCTGCAGCGCCTTCAATTACCTCTATGTTTGCGATATTGTATTTTTTAATTTTTTGTCTGCATCTGTCAACTGCTTCTTTCCATGGATCAATCCCGATTACCAGCGAAGAAATGCCAAGTCGCTGTGCAATTTCAATCAGTGGGAAACCAAGACCGCAGCCAACATCCAGAACTGTAATTCCCCTTTTAATCTTTATCGTGTCGAGCAGTTTTAATCCAAAGGGGGCAGACCAGAGTGGAAGCTCATCAATTACGGAGATAAAGTTCTTATCTGCTGTGCTGAAAGTGTGGGTGAGATATTCTTTCATTCGGTATTATGAGTTCAAAGTTTACTTAATTGATATAAGCAAACTAAGCGTTATAAAGAAAAGCATCAACTTAAAAGCTAAGACATTTCCCGGATTGGATCAGGAATCTTATTAACTTATTTCATCTGGTTCGGAATTTAAGAGAATACTTTCTTATAGTATTAAGTAAAAAAAACCGCAGAGGGAAATTTCTGCGGTTTGGAAATCAATTTAAATCTGGGTTACTTTTTCTTCAGCACTCTTTTCATTACTTCATCTTTTGCAATTGGTTTTGTGCAGAAGAACCAATCGTGGCATTTAACATCTTTTTCTTTGCCTTCCATTCTGTCTTTTGCTGTTCCGCAGGAACCGGCAGGTGGAACGATAACGTCATCCCCCGGTCTCCAGTCAGCAGGAGTTGCAATTCCAAATTCATCTGCTGTCTGTAGTGCAATTAAAACTCTGTAAAGTTCGTCAAAGTTTCTTCCAAGACTTAATGGGTAATAAATTATTGTGCGAATAATTCCTTTGGGATCGATAAAGAAAACTGCACGTACTGCTTTTGTTGTGCTTTCTCCCGGCTGAAGCATTCCATAAGTTTTTGCAACATTCATAGTGATGTCTTCGATTAAAGGAAAGTTAACTTCAACATTTTTCATTCCTTTGTATTCAATTTTTTCTTTGATGGTTCTCAGCCAGGCAATGTGACTGTATAAACCATCAACTGAAAGTCCGACGAGTTTACAATTAGCTTCTTCAAATTGCTTTTCCATCGTTGCGAAAGTCATAAACTCAGATGTGCAAACCGGAGTAAAGTCTGCCGGATGACTGAAAAGAATGACCCACTTGCCTGAGTAATCTTCAGGAAAATTTATATCTCCCTGAGTTGTTACTGCTTTGAATGATGGTGCTTTGTCGCCGATGCGCGGCATCGATACTACATTTTGAGTTGTTTGTTCCATAGATATTTCTCCACTGTTTAATAAGATTTATTTATTGTTAGGTGTTTGATGAAACGGAATAGAAATAGATTCCGTTTAAAAGAAAATCATCTAAAGAAACTTTATAAAATCTTTTTCTAATTACTACTATCGGAAACTTTAAAGTGATTTGTGTCGAGGCAATTATTGCGAGTGATTTTTTCGAATTTTATATGCCTGAAAGTCTCACAATAATAAACGCTATTGTTCCCAATATTGCCCCAAGATAAATCCAACGGATAAATTTTCTTCCCTCGTCATTTTTTCATTTCTTTCTAAAGCTTCTGCAGTCGCACCGTAGCAGTGTGGTTATTTAATATTCTTCTCTAATTTTTTTGAATTAAAACTTTAGTAACTTTAAAGGTAATTGATTTATTAAACTTATAAGCTTATTACGATTCAGCAAGATGAATACTCCACAGAAATAATTTTACAAACAACTATTAAGGAACAAACATGTTAATGCCTATTGGTGACGATAACAGTGATCGAAGAATAACACCTTTGATCAATTACTTACTTATTGTTGCAAATATTTTCGTGTTTGTTTTTTTTCAAGGTATGGGGACGAACGAAAAATTTACTTATACATTCTCCACCGTACCTGCAGAAATTATTAGTGGAAAAGATATCGTAACTGAAGATCAGGTGTATGAGGATCCTTCAACCGGTGACAAATACAATGTTACAGGATTGCAGCCCACTCCAATTTCAGTTTACATTACGCTGCTCACGTCAATGTTTATGCATGGCGGATTAGCTCACCTGTTCGGAAATCTGATTTACTTGTGGATATTCGGCGATAATATCGAAAATAGAATTGGTCATTTACGGTACTTAATTTTCTATCTCTTGTGCGGAGTAATTGCATCGCTCGTTCATGTTTTCACAAGCGAATTGTTTGGAAGTAATTTATTAATACCTACCCTGGGAGCTTCAGGAGCTATCTCCGGCGTGCTTGGCGGTTATATTAAGCTCTTTCCGAAGAGACGAGTACGGGTAATAATGCTTTATCATTTGACGGAAGTGCCCGCAGTATTTGCAATTGGAATTTGGTTTGTATTCCAGGTAATAAGTGGAATCGGTCTGCTTGGTGGTGAAGAAAGCGGAGTTGCGTACGGTGCGCACATTGGAGGTTTTCTTGCTGGATTTTTCCTGGTGAAATTTTTTACTATTGGAAAAAGTTACTGAGGGACTGATTGTATCAATTGCTTCTCATCATTTAAAGAGTAGAAAGCTCTTGATGGTAAACTGATCAGGCGTGACGTCCTTGGTAATTTCATTTCCCCTTCATCTTTTTTACATCCTTCATAGTGGAATGAAAGAACTTGCCAAATTTTTTATCCTTCTATTTATCAACCTGAACTTGTTTCAGGTTCTCCTCTTAATTCAATATCAACTAGTAAGATTCCGAAACAAACACGGATCCCGAAACGAGTTCGGGATTCCATTGGAATATAATTATCATTTCCCCTTCATCTTTTTTACATCTTTCATTGTAGAATGAAAGAACTTGCCAAACTTTTTATCCTTCTATTTATCAACCTGAACTTGTTTCAGGTTCTCCTCTTAATTCA
>CAZXGJ010000020.1:0-144 GCA_964639955.1 uncultured Ignavibacteriaceae bacterium | reverse complement strand
TTTTTTACATCTTTCATTGTAGAATGAAAGAACTTGCCAAACTTTTTATCCTTCTGACGTTTTTCAACATACGACATTTCATTATATAACGACTCTTTATAAATTTTCATGTAGTTATTATAACGCTCTTCTGAAATCTCTCCG
>CAZXGJ010000019.1:0-51036 GCA_964639955.1 uncultured Ignavibacteriaceae bacterium | reverse complement strand
GAATAAATTGACTGAGCATCATCACCTACTACCATCACGTTGCCATTGTGCTGAACCAATCCTTTTACGATATCCGCCTGAAGTTTATTTGTATCCTGGTATTCATCCACCATTACGAAATTAATTGTTGAAAGAAGATTCTTCGAAGCAGCATTTCCGCTATTCAGAAAATCCCGTAAATAAATCAACAGATCATCATAATCCAGAAGATTATTTCTTTTCTTGTATTCGGTATATATTCTCTGAATCTTCAATATCTCATCTAGCTCAGGAAGGAAATGAGGATATTCTTCTTCAATTATTGACTGGACAGGTCGCTCCGTGTTTGCAGAAAGACTAAAAATTTTATTCAGAGTTTCTTTCTTCGGAAATCTTCTCTCCTTGCTTACTAATCCTTCCTGCGAACGGATGAGATTGATTATATCTTCACTATCTCCCTGGTCAAGAATTGTAAAGTTCGAATCCAGTCCTGCTGCTTTTGAATATTTTCTTAAAGTAACATTTGCAAAAGAGTGAAAAGTACCTCCGCGGATTTTTGAACAGCGATCATCAAGTAAAACAGAGGCACGCTTCATCATTTCATTTGCAGCTTTTCGGGTAAAAGTAAGAAGCAAAATTGAATTCGGGTCATGACCGAGTTCGATCAATCTTGCAACCCGATAAACCAGAGTTCTTGTTTTACCGGTTCCGGCTCCAGCAATAATTAAATAAGCACCCTTGACCGCTGACACGGCTTCATATTGTGATGGATTCAATTCCTGCTGATAATTTATAGCAAAACGGGATTCGTCAACTTTTTTTTCGAATCCCGCTTTACCAACTCGTGTGAGTATATATTTCTTTTGATTCATCTGCGAAGCGCTTTTGGTTTACCCAATATTTCTGAGAAAATTATATATTCTTTTAGCGTTGAAGGATTTTTCATTTTCGATTTCACTGACAATGCAATACTGCTGTAAACAGATTCTTTCCTATCCAGGGATTCTTCAAACAATGCTGCCTTTTTTTCTATACTAGCGTCAACACTTGAAATTATTTTCTTCACTTCCGTCTTTTTACGTTCCCATTGATCAACATAATGCTCTGATACTGTTGGTGTTTTCCAGTCTTCACTTTTTGTATGCTCTTCTGCCGAAGGTAAAGATTCAGTTTGCTGTGGAGATGATGGAACTCTTCTTTCCGTTTGCTCATTACCCACTTTAAAGAAATCCTCAAGTTCTTTTAATATGTCGTATTCCTCCTTTGATTGAGTTTGAGGAACTGAAGCTTCATTCTGATAGTGTTCCTCTTGCTGAGGCTGCCGAACAGGAGGTTTCTGTTGTTGCTGCTTCTTCTTTTTGAATATGCTGCTTAGAAAGCTGATAATAATTATCAGGTAGATTAGTATTTCAAATACATTATCCATCAGCTTTGCTTCTTTGGTTCCTGTGGTTTTGCTATAGCATCACGCATCTCTGTATCTGCCTGAATATTCTTCAAATGGTAGTAATCCATAACTCCAAGTTTTCCTGTTCTGAATGCTTCGGCTATAGCTCTTGGTACTTCTGCTTCAGCTTCAACTACCCGTGCTCTTTGTTTTGCAACTTCTGCTATATTTTCCTGCTCGCTTGCAACTGCGGCGGCTCTTCTTTCTTCGGCTTTTGCTCTTGCAACTTTTAAATCGGCTTCTGCCTGATCAGTCTGCAGCATTGCACCGATATTCTGCCCGATGTCAACATCAGCAATATCAATTGATAATATCTCAAAAGCAGTGCCTGAGTCTAATCCTTTTGCCAGTACGCTTTTGGAAATTCTATCAGGATTTTCGAGCACTTCTTTGTGTGAATTGCTCGAGCCGATGGTTGAGACAATTCCTTCTCCAACTCTCGCAAGAACTGTTGCTTCACCGGCACCACCAACTAACCTGTCAATGTTTGCTCTTACCGTTACTCTTGCGATCGCCTTCAGTTGGATTCCATCCTTTGCAACTGCAGCGACAAGCGGTGTTTCAATTACTTTAGGAAGAACGGACATTTTAACTGCTTCGAAAACATCTCTTCCAGCCAGGTCTATAGCAGCGGCTCTTTCGAAAGGCAGATTAATATTTGCTTTATCAGCAGAAATTAATGCTGCTACAACTTTCTTTACATTTCCTCCGGCAAGATAATGTGCTTCGAGCATTCCCATCTGCATTGTTAACCCGGCTTTTGTAGCATTGATCATGCTGTCTACAATAATACTTGGCGGAACTCTCCGCAACCGCATTCCAATCAGATCCCTAAAAATTCTTATTCTTACACCAGAAGATATTGCAGCGATGTACAATCTTACAGGCACAAAATAAAGAATGAGGATTAAGAATAGGATTATTACAATAATTATTATATAAGACAATCCGGTTAAGGCTTCCATTTTTTCTCCTGTTTGTAATATTATTGATGAAAATTGATGCTAATATAATTTATTCTGAAACAAAATTCGTTACTGATGATTTCAGTATAAATTATAATTGTCTTCCTGTCATTATCTATGATAACATCGCAGTTAAACATGGCATAATGTCTTCTATAGAGAAAGAATGCCGTTTACTTTGGGCATCTAAAATTTCGGGGCATATTATTATTATCAAAAGATGAGGTTATTGCGTTAGCTGCGTGGTATGTTTTTTGTCTTCCAAAAAGTTGAGGCAAAAAGAATCTGTTGAAATTGAACGAAATCAAGGATAATATTAACCTTGAAATAATATTTCACTTGAAATATTCAGCATTTATATGTTTATATTAGATGAACTTTTGGAAGAATTATCTGTTTTAATAATAAAACGAATCTGAGGAAAATAAATGGACGGAAATTTTTCGGATAGACTACAGGATGTAATCAGGCTAAGCCGGGAGGAGGCATTGCGCTTAGGACACGATTATATCGGAACTGAACATCTTTTACTTGGGATCATTCGTGAAGGACAGGGTGTTGCTGTAAGGATTCTCAGAAATCTTGATTGCGACCTGATGAAGCTTAAAAAAGCAATTGAGGATACTGTCCGCACTTCAGGCGGTACGCTCACCATCGGTAATATTCCCTTAACCAAGCAGGCGGAAAAAGTTTTAAAAATTACACAAATTGAATCCAAAATTTACAAAGCCGAAGTTATCGGCACCGAACACTTACTATTATCCCTGCTCAGAGATGAAGATAATATTGCTACCCAAATTCTGCATCAGTTTAATGTTACTTATGATACTGCCCGTTCAGAATTAAATTCGCTGTTGAGCAGTAAATCATCTAAAGACAGCGGAGGAACTAAAACCTCAGCACCTGATAGAAAGTTAGAAAAAACAAAAACACCCGTGCTGGATAATTTCGGTAGGGATTTAACCCGTCTGGCAATTGAAGATAAATTGGATCCTGTTGTAGGCAGAGAAAAAGAAATTGAAAGAGTTGCTCAGATATTAAGCAGAAGAAAAAAGAACAACCCGGTTTTAATAGGTGAACCTGGTGTAGGGAAAACAGCGATTGCAGAAGGTTTGGCTTTGAGAATTGTTCAAAAGAAAGTGCCGAGAATCTTGCAGGAAAAACGTGTTGTTACTTTAGACCTTGCCGGGCTGGTTGCCGGTACAAAATACCGTGGTCAGTTTGAAGAAAGAATGAAAGCATTGATGAATGAACTTGAAAAAGCAAAAGATGTAATTCTTTTTATAGACGAATTACATACTATTGTTGGCGCCGGAGGCGCTTCCGGTTCGCTGGATGCTTCTAATATGTTTAAACCTGCACTTTCGCGTGGAGATATTCAGTGCATCGGTGCAACCACTCTTGATGAATACCGCAAATACATTGAAACCGATGGTGCACTCGACAGAAGATTTCAGAAAGTTATGGTTGATCCTCCAAACTATGAGGAAACAAAACAGATTCTGGAAAAAATTAAATTCAAATACGAAGAGCATCATCATGTAAAATACTCAGATGATGCTGTAGATTCTGCTGTTAAACTTAGCAACAGGTATATAACCGACAGGCATCTTCCCGATAAGGCGATTGATGTTCTGGATGAAGCCGGCTCAAGAGTACACATGGGTAACTTCGAGGTTCCCCAGGAAATTCTTGACCTCGAGGAAGAAATTGAACAGGTAAGACGTGAAAAGGCTGCAGTAGTTAAAAGGCAGGATTACGAAGAAGCTGCAAGATTAAGGGATAAAGAGAGAAACCTCCAGGCAGACCTTGAATTGGTTAAAAGGGAATGGGATGCTAAAACAAAAGATATTGTGCACGATGTTACCGAAGATGATATTGCAACTGTTGTTGCTATGATGACCGGGATACCGGTTAATCGTATTGCACAAACCGAATCTGAAAAGCTGCTTAAAATGGAAGGTTCACTTAAAGAGCATATCGTAGGGCAGGATGAAGCAATTTCTAAACTTACCAAGGCCATAAGAAGAACCAGGGCAGGATTAAAAAATCCGAACAGACCAATAGGAAGCTTCATTTTTCTCGGACCAACAGGTGTCGGAAAAACTGAACTTTGCAAAGCTCTTGCTCGTTACCTATTCGACTCTGAAGATGCACTTGTAAGAATTGATATGAGCGAGTATATGGAAAAATTCTCTGTCTCGAGATTGGTTGGTGCACCCCCCGGTTATGTTGGTTATGAAGAGGGTGGGCAGCTTACAGAAAAAGTAAGGAGAAAACCTTACTCGGTTGTTCTGTTCGACGAGATTGAAAAAGCTCATCCGGATATATTCAGTATTCTTTTGCAGGTACTTGACGACGGAACTCTTACGGACAGTCTCGGCAGGAAAGTTGACTTCAGGAATACGATTATTATTATGACCTCGAATATTGGAACAAGGGATATTAAAAATATCGCAACATTCGGATTTGGCGATGAGCAGAAAAAAGATTCCTACGAAAAGATGAAGGATACTGTTGAAGATGCAATGAAAAAATTATTTAATCCCGAATTCCTGAACCGGATTGATGATACGATTGTATTCAGAAAGCTGGATAAGGAAGATATTATGCAGATTATCGGCATAGAGATTAAAGACCTCTACAAAAATCTTGAAGATAATAAAATGGACCTCCTGCTTGATAAAAGCGCAAAAGAGTTTTTAGTTAATAGAGGCTACGACGAAAAGTTTGGTGCGAGACCGCTCCGAAGAGCGATTCAAAGATACGTGGAAGATCCTCTTGCAGAAGAAATATTAAGGGGATCGTTTAAGGAAGGAACAAGAATTGTAGCAAAGCATGTAGAAGGTGCCGATGACCTCGTATTTTACGATGAGGCTGCCGAAGTATCGGACTCCGGTGAGGAAACTAAAACACCCGGGCAGGTAGAAGGCGTGTAACCTGCACAGGAATATTTTTTTGAAAGCGTATCGAAGTTGATACGCTTTTTTTATTTTCATATTTGTCTATGCTAATCAGGAATTTAATTTTAAATTGGCGGCAATAAATTTACTGAAATAGAATCAACTCAATATTTGTAAGATTGCATTTCAAATCTTCTCTGTGTATGTTTTATTTGACTTTTATTTCTGTCTTAAACCCTGTTTAGTGGGATAATTCAATTATTAAGAGGGAAAATGAAAAAAATAGAAGCAATAATCCGCCCATTTAAGTTAGAAGATGTTAAAGAGGCCCTGATTGAAGAAGGGGTGCGCGGGCTTACAATTTCAGAAGTTCGTGGTTATGGAAGGCAGAAAGGCCACACTGAAACTTACCGCGGCAGTGAATACAGGATAGAATTTGTTCCCAAAATAAAAATCGAAGTTGTTGTTGAAGATTCAATAGCTGAAAAGATTGTTGAGGCAATACTCAGAACGGCAAAAACAGGGCAGATCGGGGATGGCAAAATTTTTATTTACAATGTAGAGGATGCAGTCCGGATCCGTACTGATGAATCGGGCAAAGATGCTTTGTAGAATATTTTGCCTTTTTGATTTATTGATTCTTTAATACTTTCGCTTCCGATGGTCTCTTTAATTATTAAGTTTAAACGTATTTCATTACTTGCTTTGCTTTTTTTAATCCCCGGCTGCGGGATGTGGGATAATTTTACCACTTACTTTAATCTCTATTATAACACCTCAGAATTGTATGAAAAAGCTGAGGAACAAATACTCAGCCAGAAGCAGGAATTGTTTTCAACAGAACCGCCCGCGGTACCGGGTAATGTTAATTCCGACCTTGTAAAAGTAATTGAGAAATGTTCCAACATTCTCCAGTTTAATGCAAGCAGCTCTTATGTGGATGATGCATTAATGATGCTTGGTAAAAGCTTTTATTACCAGAAAAATTACCAGAAAGCACAAAGAAAATTTGAAGAGCTGCTTTCAACTCTGCCCGAAAGCAGTTATAATCTTGAAGCACAATTGTGGGTTGGTAAGTGCCGGATGCGTTTAAAAAATTATGCAGAGGGGCTTGCTACCTTATCGCAGATCAGAACAAAAGCAATTGAAGAAGATGAAGAAAAAATTTTTGAAGAATCCTATATAGAAGAGATTGTATACCGTAAAACACTTGAAGATTACGCCGGCGCGATTAATACTGCAAATGAGTTTCTTAACATATCCTCCAACGATGATATAAAAGCTGAAATCTGGTATGAAGTCGGTAACCTTAGTTCTGAGATTGATGATACTGAAGCTGCCATTAAAGCATACCAGAATGTATTCGAATATTCGCCCGATTTCGAGCTGGAGGTAAATACGAAACTGAAGCTTGGTAAAGCTTTGAGAGAAGTCGGAAAGGGTGAATCAGCACTGGTCATTTTTGAAGATATGCGTGGCGAAGATAAATTTGAAGAAAAATTCGCCGATATTGACCTTGAAATAGGAAAGACCCTTTATACACTGGGTAATTACCAAGAAGCAATCGACCAGCTTGTAGAAGTAGATACTTCTTATAAAAATACTCCCTTCTCAGGTGCCGCCAGGTTTGAACTTGCTTCAATTTATGAAGTGGGATTAAAACAACTTGACAGTGCAGCTATCTACTATAAAAAAGCTGTAACATCTACACTCCCGCCGAATTATCTTCCTATGGTTAAGGATAAAGACAGGATATTTACAAGATATACTTCTTTGCGCAGTGATATAAATAAGTACAATAAACATTTATATTATTTGAACAATCCTGATAAATTCATTCAGGATTCTATTGCTTATGTTGAAGATTCTCTTGCCATAGCAAAAGAAATTGCTAACGTAAAAGAACTGCAAGAAATTTGGGGCGGATTGGATTCTCTGCTTAATGTTTCAGATACAACCGGGTATTTTCGCGATTCATTAAAAGTGGCTGACACCCTGGTGGTTAGGGATTCTACAGGTCTTTTGACGAGAGATTCAGTATTTGCCAGGATAAGACAACCCGAAAGATTCGATTCCCTTATGGCTTTACAGTTCGACAGTATGTTCACAAATAAAACTTTCGACCCTGAAGCAATGCGAAAGCTGGAAGAACAAAAACGACAAAACGCACTACTCGCAAGCCAGCTTACAGCCCAGCTGCCGGATACATTAAAATTTAAAAATAATCCGCCGAGACGCCCTTCGGTTTCTAAAGATTCATTAAATACACTGCTTGCTAAAAATCAGCTCGATCTGGGCAATTTGTTTCTTTCAGAGCTGAATCTGGCTGACTCAGCTTATTGGTATTACGATAACTCAATAAAAAATTACCCTGCTACTCCGTACTATGCTACTACTTTATATGCCATCGGCAGTTATTATCTTACTATTAATGATAAAAGAAGAGCCGACAGCCTGTTCAATATTATTTATGATAATTATAAAAACGAAAGTATCGTTAATGCTGCGGCTGACAAATTAAATAAACCTTTTATTGATCTTAAGTATGACCCGGCGAAGATTGAATATTCGGAAGCAGAAAATCTATTGCTTTCAGGCCTTTACTCAGAAGCAGCTGATGCATTTTTTACAATTTACGAAAAGTATCCTGAATCAGCATTTGCACCGAAAGCCCTCTACACCTGCGGATGGATTTATGAGAATGGAATTCACGACCCGGTGCGCTCAGTAGCGTACTACGATACGCTTATAACGCGCTATCCGTCTTCTGTTTATGTTAGTACAGTTGCACAAAAAATTACTGTTTATAAACAGGATCTTAGAAAACGTGAACTTGCTTTGCAGGATTCTATTAATGCTGTTGTTACCGTGGATTCGCTCGGAGCCGATTCTCTTCTTGTATCTGAAGATGTAGTATCTGCAGAAGATACTATAGAAGTAGCAATTGAGGATGGAAATGAAGATCAATTAGCTCAAGAAGAGAAAAAGATTGAGGAAGTTACAGTGCACAAAACTAAAGAACCGGTTTGGAATCCCCGACGAAGAAAGTGATTTAATAACACTATATCCTTTTTTATTTTTTCTAAATTTTAGAACAAGTTTCTTTCACCAGTCAATACCTGCTTTTTTGTTATGAACCGCAGAGAACTTCTTGACCTGATTGAAGAAGGGGAACACCTTCGGTGTGAATTTAAAAGGCATTTTACTACACCCGAAAAAATTGCCCGGGAAATGATTGCCTTTGCGAACACTAAGGGCGGTTATATTCTGTTTGGTATAGACGACGACAGGGAAGTAGTTGGGGTGGATAGCGAAAAATCAGAATCCGAGCTGATCATTGATGCCGCCGAAAATTATTGCCTGCCTCCGGTAAACTATAAGATTGATTTTATTGAATTGTACGGAAAAGAAGTTGTAGTTGTTCATATACCTGAATCTGATAAAAAGCCGCATCGTTTGCAGGATTATCTTAATGATTTTGATATAAATAAAGCTGTTGTAACAGTCCGGGTTAAAGATAAAAGTGTTCTGGCAAGCAAGGAAATGGTAAGGATACTACGTGCGAGCTCATCTAAGATGGCATTGAAGAAATACCGTATCGGTCAACTTGAGAAACAGGTGTTTGAATACTTAGCCTTTAATGAAAAAATTTCAGTTAAAGAACTGAGCAGCCTTGTTAATATTTCAGAAAGAAGGGCTTCGCGCACTTTGGTTAAAATGGTAAGAGCAAATCTTTTGCTGATTCATACCAAAGATAACGGAGAGGAATTCTTTACTTCTGCTGCCTGAATGAAAGTAAAGAACAATAATGGCAAATTATAAATCGAAAATTTCACGCAATCTGAAAATAGTTATTCCATAGGCTACTGCCACATTCAGCGATTGCTTAATTCCAAATTGTGGAATCTCAATTGAAAAATCACAAAGCTCTAGAATCTCCTGCGATACACCTGAAATTTCATTTCCCACTATAAGGCAGAGAGGAAAAATATCTTTCTTCAATTCATAATAAGGAGAACTTTTGTCTGTTAACTCAAGTGCACAAACTTTTATTCCTTCAGATTTCATCTTTGTGATAACATCTCTTGGATCTTTTACGTATTCCCAGCTTACACTATTGGTTGCGCCAAGCGATGTTTTTAATACATCTTTTTTACCTGATGGCAAATCAGGGTGCGGAGGGTAGGGAGTATAACCGCAGAGGTAAAGTTTCTCTATCATAGCACCGTCCGAAGTCCGGAAAATTGATCCGACATTGTATGAACTTCTGATGCTGTTCAGCACAATATAAACAGGAAGCTTTTTCACTTTGTGAAGTGAATCAAGAGTGATTCTGCTCTTTGCAATTTCATCGTGTGTTAATTTTTTCATTTTAATTAAGTCCGCTTCCTTTGGAAAAGGGTTGGGGGATAGGCAAGCTGACCGCACGCTGCCGCTATATCATCACCCTGTGTATTTCTCAGCATTACGGTAATATTTTTCTCTCTGAGTTTGTTTGCAAACTTCTGGATCTCCTCCATTGGTGTTGAACGCAATTTGCCGGCTAATCCCGTTGGGTTCATATGTTCAAGAGAATTAAATGGAATGATATTCAGCTTGCCCGGTATGGTACTCATCAACCTTGCAATTGCTTTTATGTCTTCATTGCGGTCATTTATTCCTTCAATCATTACATATTCGAAAGTAATTCGTGTATTGGATTTGTCTGAGTAACTTTTTAATGCTTCAATGTTTTCTTTAAGTGAATACTTTTTATTTACCGGCATTATTTTGCTTCTGATTTCTTCAAAACACGAATGAAGTGAAAAGGCAAGTTTAATCCTTAAACCAGTCTCTTCAAGCTCTTTTATTTTTGGTGCAATGCCTGCAGTAGATACAGTTATTTTTTTTAAGCTTATACCTGTTGTTAATTCCTCGGCAAAAATCTGAAGTGATTTTACAGTTTCCTTGAAATTTAAAAGTGGTTCACCCATTCCCATGTAAACGATGTTAGTGATTCTGTTTTGCGTATAATCTTTTGATGCGAACTTATATTGATCAAAAATTTCTCCGGCAGTGAGGTTTTTTTTGTAACCCATTAACCCCGTTGCACAGAACTTACAATCCAGCGGGCAGCCGACCTGCGTGGAAATGCAGAGAGTTTTTCTTTTCTTTTCAGGAATAATAACCGACTCGATTTTGTAACCTTCATTTGTCTCAAAGATATATTTAATTGTGCCGGTCGAAGATGAACTCTGTTTATCAGAATAACGCAGTGTGTCAATCTTAAACTTTTCTGAAAGTGTGCTTCTCAGGGATTTTGGAAGGTCGCTCATTTGCTCAAAGCTGTCAACCATATCCCCATAAAGCCACTTGAAAACCTGTCCGGCTCTGTAGGCTGGTTCACCTGTAGATTTAAAATATTCTTTTAATTCTTTGAGTGTAAACCCCTTCAGCGGTTTTAATCTGGGTTCTTTTTCTTTAAGCATATATCAAAAATAGTCTAACAAATTTCACCGGACAAGACAGGCTAATGACCAAAGCAGATGCTTCAACTTAATTGATTTAATAGTATTTTGAGGCAAGCAAAAAACAATTAATTGTTTAAAATTTCTGTTTGCCTTATTTTAATAGTGGTAATTGTTTCATTCTTGAAAAATCAATATCAATTATAGAATAAAATACAGGGAGAAATATGAATTTCGATTTTACTGAAGAACAGATTATGATCCGGGAATCGGCACGCGATTTTGCACAGAACGAAATTTCGCCCTCTGCTGTAGAGAGGGATGTTAAAGCCGAATTTCCTGCTGAAATTGTTAAGAAAATGGGTGAACTTGGTTTCATGGGTATGATGGTATCGCCTGAATTCGGCGGTGCCGGATTGGATACTATCAGCTATGTTCTTGCGATGATTGAAATATCGAAAGTTGACGCAAGTGTTGGGGTTATTATGTCTGTAAACAACTCACTGGTATGCTGGGGGCTCGAAGAATACGGCTCAGATTTTCTTAAACAAAAATATTTAACTCCGCTTGCAAAAGGAGAAAAGTTAGGTGCATTTGCTTTATCAGAACCGGAAGCCGGCAGCGATGCAACCCAACAACATACAATTGCGGATAAAGATGGAGATCATTTTCTTCTCAATGGAATGAAAAACTGGATTACAAACGGTACAACTGCAGATTATTATTTGGTAATGGCTACTACCGATAAAACCAAGGGACATAAAGGCATCTCTACGTTTTTAGTGGAAAAAGGAACTCCTGGTTTTGGCCACGGAAAAAAAGAAGACAAACTCGGCATTAGAAGCTCTGATACCTGCTCGCTTACATTTGAAAGCTGCAGGGTGCCGAAAGAAAATATGGTATGGGATGAAGGTAAGGGCTTCAATTTTGCTATGAATACACTGAACGGCGGCAGGATTGGTATTGCTGCACAGGCAATCGGAATAGCAGAAGCATCGCTTGAAGCCGCAGTTAAATATTCAAAAGAAAGAAAAGCTTTCGGTAAAGAAATTGCAAACCTTCAGGCAATACAGTTTAAAATTGCCGACATGGCTTTGAAGATTGATGCTGCAAAAATGCTTACCCTGAAAGCAGCAGCAATGAAGGATGCCGGCAAAAAATATTATGCGGAGGCAGCGATGGCAAAACTCTATTCATCTAAGATTGCGGTTGAATGCGCCCTTGAGGCAATTCAAGTGCATGGCGGATACGGTTATGTCCGCGAATATCTGGTAGAGAGATATCTGCGTGATGCGAAGATTACTGAAATTTACGAAGGCACTTCGGAAATACAAAGGATTGTAATCGCAAGGTCGCTTCTTGATCGAAAATAAATATCGCTTATTATTTCTATTATTAATATTCATTCCGGCGTCTGCTTTTTGCCAGACAGAAAATCTCAAATGGCAGAAAGCAGATCTTTCCTACCAGTTACCGGATAATTACAGGCACAGGGAATATAATTTCGATGCAGATGATGCCGGTGAATTTATAAAAAAATTGCTGGCAAATACCTATTGGTTTTTTATATCCGATGCAGACGGTGATAACTGTCCTTTCCGGCCTTCCTGTTCTTCATTTTTAATGGATGCCATTGAAGAAACTAACATTTTTCAGGGAACCCTGATGTTCTTCGATCGGTTTACACGCGATTTAAACTTGTCTAAAGGAAAAAATCATTACCCGAGAGTAAGGAGTGGCCATTACTACGATACTGCCGTAAATTATTCGCTTCAATTTGAAAAAATTTATTACATTCCTCCTTCACATATTGTTGAAGAATAATGCCAAGAGTCATTTTTTTCTGCATTATCTCAGGAATAACCGTTTATCCCCAGTTAAAGCAATTTAATTTTCAATCAGAGGAGAACAAAAAAAAATTTGCAGATTATCTTTTCTGTGAGGGAGATTATTTAAGAGCAGTTGAAGAATACGAATCCATCCGGGAAATAATAAAAAACGATACGGTTGATTTCAAGATTTTATTGTGCTACTCCAACCTGAATCTGAATGAACCTATAAATTCAATCCGCTTAAAAAAAGCTTATAATATGCAATCACCGTTTATTCATGATATTCAGTTTATCTACCTGAAAAATGATTTTATTAATTCATCATATGTTTTTAATGATGCTTATAGTTCCGGCGAGCCAGGCTTTCAGGAAAATTCAGTTTATTATAACGGTTTCAATAAACTAAGAATGTTTTCATATTTGTTTTATGACAGTATACCGGTTGCCAGGAATGATTTTCTGGAACCATTCGGAGCGGATGACAAGGATAAAGTTGCTTTTTTCTACGATTGGGCAGATGATCCACCATATAAAAGCCTCGCTTTGGCAGGGATTTTTTCTGCAATAATTCCCGGCAGCGGAAAAATGTACATTGGCGAGTGGGGTGATGGAATAACTGCTCTTATTACCACCGGACTATTTGTATTTCTGGCTTACGACAACTTCCGCGCTGATCATTCAACCCGTGCATGGATTTTTACAGGACTCGGTGCTTTCTTCTATGCCGGAAACATTTATGGGTCAGTGGCTGCTGCACAGATCTTTAATGCAAGGATTAATTTTGAATTTGAGAACGGTTTGAATTTATTCCTCGAACAAAACAATTATTTTATGCCGGAATATGATTTATGTAATTAAAATTATTTTGCTTGCTGTATTGTTTTGTAATATCAGGCTTACTGCACAAGATGCTTTTTCTATGCAATTCAATTTTGCCAAAAAACTTTACGACAATGAAAAGTATTTTGATGCCGTCACCGAACTCAAACGGTTGCTTTTCTTTGATGATGAAAAAAGATATTCATACAAAGCTAACAAATATCTGGGTCTAAGCTACAAACAGGGAGCAAAATTCTCCGATGCAATATTTCATTTTACTCTTGCAGGAAAAAATTCGCGCAGTTCAGATGAAGAATTTGAAACTCTGATTGAAATAATTAAAATAAATATTCTACGACGAACAATCCCGAGGGCAATTGAGTTAATTGATTCCCTGAAAAGCAATGAAAAGTTTGCTGATAAAAAAAATGAAATTAATTACTGGCGCGGTTGGGCATACATCTTTGCTGATGAATGGGAAAATGCATCAGCATCATTTGCCATAATTTCACCCGACCACAATCTAAAGCTTTTATGCGACTCCGTAAACAGTAGTTTTTATGATGTGACTCTTGCAAAAGTTCTTTCATTATTTGTGCCCGGTGCAGGGCAGTTTTATACCGGTGAATACGTCAGTGGGTTACTATCGTTTGGCTGGAATGTATTGTGGGGATATCTTACCATTAACGCCTTTATTGAGGAAAGAATATTTGACGGCTTAATGATTGGCAGCTTACTATGGTGGCGGTTTTATACAGGTAATCTTCAGAATGCTGAAAAATTCGCCCTCGAAAAAAATCTTAAGATTTCAAATGATGCTCTTCTTTTTTTGAAGAACAGTTATCATGGAGCTAAACCTTAACCAGTGAATAATTCCGAATGAAACGATTGGTAAAAAAAATATTATTGGGAATAACTCTTCCGCAGGAATATATCTGCATAGCTTTTGAACAAATGAATAATCGTTTTAAGTTTTTTCTTCAGTCACCCGGTCATTCATTAGTGGATGTAACTGAGAATCACATCCTGCTCGGTTATAAACCGCTGCTGATCGGACTAACAAAAAATGAAATTGCTCAGAATTTTTTTACTTATAGCCCTGATGTAAGAGTTCTCCATATCGGATTAAGCGAAACTGAAATCATCGCAAAACTCCAGATGAAATGCATTGTTAAAAAGCATTTAGGTGCGGATACGTTTTTAATTTTAGAAGGAGTAAAAGGTCAACAATATTTTACTAATTTTTTCCGGCAATGGGTTCAAAATCTTTATTACAGTTTTACTGCCGGGAAAAAGAAGAACATCTTTCTTAAGGGAAATCTGTTTACACAGGTTAAGATCGCTTATTCTTATCCACGATTCATTTATCTTGTTTCAGTTGGCTCCAAGGGTTTGTTTAATATTTTCCCTTCAGACCTCGGCGGTAAAGTTGGTGAAAATTCTTTTGCCATCTCTTTGAGAACTGACCGTAAAGCAAACCATCAGGTAGAATCTGCCGGATACTGTCTGCTTTCTGAAATGAATTCTGAAGCTTGCAAAGAGACTTACCTGCAGGGTATGAATCATACTAAGGATCCGGTCCAGGCAGATTTACTTAAAATCACGTTGAGAGCTGAAAGGTCATCTGTCTTAAAGCTGCCCGTTCCTGAAAAAGCTGCAGCATATTATGAGCTTGAAAAATTAAGCAAATTCGAGTTTGGTCTTCACACAGTTCATTTTTTTAAAATAATAAATTATGTTAGAATAGCTGATAATCAATCTACTCTTGCACATATTCATAGAGATTATGCTGAATGGCGAATTAAAATGGCAATGAATGTACCGTATTTATTCAGGTAATTAAACTGCAAGTTTTAACCGATTTACATTGAATATCAAAAAATTAATATTATTCTTATCGGCGTTAGGTGTAATAGAGATAAATCCTCAGGACTATTTTGCTGATCCGGAAGTATTAAACAGGTTACGCTATAACCTAACCATTCTTACTACTGATTCTTTTGAAGGAAGAGAAGCAGCTACCCGCGGCGAGGATTCTGCTGCACACTTCATATCAGGAAAATAAATTGAATATGGTGTAAAACCTTTCGGTGATTATGAAACCTTTTACCAGAACTTTGAAATTAGTGTGAAGAGTGTCGATAGCTCTTCTTTTATTGAACTATTGGTTCCTGAAGATTCATCTTTTAGGTTAAGTATCGGTAATGATTTTTACATGTCAACAGCTATTGTTCCATCAACAGAGTATTCCGGAATTGAAAGTGAAATAGTATTTGCAGGTTTCGGAATTTCAGCAGTTGATTATGATTACGATGATTATCAGAATCTGGATGCTGCTGGAAAGGTAGTTCTTATCTATTCTGGTTTGCCAGCAATCGGGACCGGATCTTTACTTTCATCTGAAGATTACGGGAGATTTTCAGATTTAAAATATAAAATACTTAATGCTGCTGAACACGGTGCACTCGGGGTTTTAATTATGCCAACCGGGTTTGCTGTTAAAAATCAGAACTGGATTATGAAAGAAGCACTTTTACCTTCATTTACTTTACCTGATAAATCTGACCATTGCAATGAGTCAATTCCATCTACCCTGCTTTCGGTTGAAGCAGCTTCCTTATTGCTTAAAAAAGAAAAATATTCGTACGATGAGCTGATCGCTGCTCTTGATGATGACGAAATACCTGAATGGTTCCATCTCGGAAAGAAAATAATATTTAACTACAAAATTCATCAGGAAAAAAAATCGTCTAAAAATATTATCGGACTGATAGAGGGTACAGATAACTCATTGAAAAATGAGTATATAACTTTAGGAGCACATTACGACCACGAGGGAATTGTAAATGGTGAAATATTTAATGGTGCAGATGATAACGCTTCCGGAACTGTTGCGGTTCTCGAAGCTGCTAAACGGCTGGCAGAATCGAAGATCAACAAGCGATCAATACTTATCATCTTTCATGCAGCTGAGGAGAAAGGGCTGCTTGGCAGTAAATATTTAACAACCAACAGCAGCTTTATGAAAGATATTGTTGTTAATATTAATGTTGACATGGTTGGCCGTGAACATATTGATTCAATTTATTCTATTGGTTCAGATAAGTTAACCCCTAAATTGAAAGAGATTGTTGAAAATGTCAATGATGAAACAGTGCAATTTTGCTTTAGCTATATGTTTGATAAGCCTGACGACCCTCAGAGATTATACTACCGGAGCGATCACTATAATTATGCAAAGCAAAACATTCCTGTAGTTTTCTTTTATGACTACATGCTTGCAGATTACCATAAACCCTCTGACGATGCAGATAAAATTAATATTGAGAAAATTGAAAAGGTATCTGCATTAATAACCGGCATTGCTCTGCATATTTCTGATCTTGATTATAACCTCAGAGAGGAAATTGAAGATAAAATTTTAGAAACCAGATGAAAAATTATTTTAGGCAAATACATCTTCTGGGTAATTGCAGCGGATCTTAGTTATTCTGCTTTCTCGTTAACTACTTTTAAAGTCCGGGCATTATTGGGCTAGCTTTTATTGGTAATTGGAAAGACAAGCCGTACATTTTTTTGAAAGATGCTGTTTGGATTGCTGTTCCTTAATAATGGTAGCATTTTTTATGTATTCTCTGATGAATTGAGAGATTATTATGAACTTTTATTAATCGTTTTTCTGGTAATTACAGCTGATATTGGAAGAATATTGGGGGTTAAGGTGAAAACTTCCGGAAAATAATGAACTATTCTTTAACTTCGTGTAATTTTGCTTGAAGGAGAGGGGAATTTTTATAAAATTAAGTAGTAATTTTATAGAATTTTGGAGGTTCAAAATAACTATAACCAAATTGTAGATTGAACCTAATACAAATCTTAAAGGAGAATAAAAATGGCGATAATGATAACTGAAGAATGCATCAATTGCGGTGCCTGTGAACCAGAATGCCCAAATACTGCAATTTACGAGGGCGGTGTAAACTGGGAATTAGCAGGCAAATCCTATGGTGAAGGCGATGACGCTCCTTCCGGGGCAACAGGTTTTTACTCAGCTGAATTCTTTTATATAGTTCCCGATAAATGTACAGAGTGCAAAGGATTTCACGATGAACCTCAATGCGCTGCTGTTTGCCCGGTTGATTGCTGCATCCCGGACCCCAAACATGTGGAAACCGAAGAACAGCTTTTGGCAAGGAAAGAATATCTGGATAATTTAGGAAGGTAAAAATTTATTATTTTCTTCAGGCACCTCAGGGTGCCTTTTTAATTTTAAATAAAACTGCATCTATGATTTATAGCCGCTATTTTTTATTTTGCAGTTAAAAGAATCATCTCTGTTCATTTTATCTTAATATGAAGATCGGAAAATATGAATTACGAATAATTGAATCCGGATATTTTGCTTTGGACGGAGGGGCGATGTTTGGCATTATTCCAAAACCTCTCTGGCAAAAAACAAATCCCCCTGATGAACCCAACCGGATAAAACTGGCAACACGAAATCTTCTGCTTGAAAGCAGCAGCAAAAAAATATTAATTGATACTGGGATGGGAAACAAATGGGATGAAAAATCAAAAAGCATTTATGCAATAGATGAAACAGCTTCGATGAGTCTGGCGCTGGAGAGAGTTGGTTTGAAAGTTACAGATATTACAGACGTTATACTTACTCATCTGCACTTTGATCACACAGGCGGTTCAACTTTAATGAATAAGGGTAAGCCTGAACCTGCTTTCCCAAAGGCAAGATATTATGTTCAAAAACAAAATTTTGATTGGGCAGCAAGTCCCTCCGAGCGCGACAAAGGCAGCTATCTGAAAGAGAATTTTATACCTTTACTGGAAGAAGGTATGCTCGATTTTATAATCGGGAATACAAAATTCGATGATGAAATTGATTTGATTGTTATAAACGGGCATACATTCGGGCAGCAGCTTATAAAAATATCAGATAGTTCAGCTACTTTACTCTTCTGCGGCGATCTGATACCGACGACTTCACATATTCCTTTGCCGTACATTATGAGCTATGACCTTCAGCCGTTGGTTACACTTAAAGAAAAGAAGAAAATTCTGTCTGCAGCTGTAAACGAAAATTGGAAATTATTTTTTGAACACGACCCACAGACAGCATTTGCTTCAATAAAATTAACAGATAAAGGATATCAGGCTGACAGAAAATTCAAATCGTTTGAAGAAGCTTAAAGAAGAAGGTTTTTTGGAACTCTGCACTGTCGGGGAGCTCAAAGATTCCTGCGGCAGGAAGTTCATTATAAACGATGTTGAAATTGCCGTCTTTAAAATTAATTCCGAAATATTTATCCTCAGCAATATCTGCCCTCACCAGCAATCCCACTTAATTTACGATGGTTTTATCGAAGATGAATTTGTCGTCTGTCCGGCACACGGCTGGAAGTTTAATCTTCGCAGCGGTAAAAAAGAAGCTGGCGGCAACGGACTGCAGGTTTACCCGGCTGAGGTTGCTGATGATAAGGTTTTTGTGAAAGTCTGTAAAAAATCTATTAATTGGTAAAAAGTAAATCCAAATCTTTCAAATTGATTCTGGTATTAACTGAAATCGGCTCAGATGAAATTAACCAATGAAGTTGTAAAAAAACTGGCCAGCAAAATCGGATTTGATTTAGTCGGCTTTGTAAAAGCAGACCAGCTTGAAAATGAATCCGGGCATCTTCAACACTGGCTGGACAAAAAATATCATGCGGGGATGGACTATATGGAGAGAAATTTAGAGAAGCGTAAAGATTTAAAGTTAATTTTCTCCGAAGCCAGGTCAGTTATATCGCTTGGACTTAACTATTACACAAAGCATCATTATTCTGATAATAAAACATCAGGAAAAGTTTCGAGGTATGCCTGGGGAAAAGATTATCATCTGATAATTTGGTCTATGCTTGATGAGCTTGAAGCTGAACTGAAAAAAGTTGATCCGGATTTTGAATCGATCTCGTATGTTGATACCGGACCGGTAATGGATAAAGCGTGGGCAGTACGTGCGGGTTTAGGCTGGCTTGGAAAACATACGAATGTAATCAACCGGGAAATCGGAAGCTGGTTTTTTATTGCAAACATTATTTCGAATTATGAATTCGAATACTCTGAACCGGTAGCAGATTTCTGCGGAAACTGCACTGCCTGTATCGATGCCTGTCCCACAGATGCGATCATCCGGGAATATATTCTCGATGCTAACAAATGTATTTCATATTTAACTATTGAAAATAAGGAGAGAATTTCCGAAGAGTTCAAAGGGCAATTTGAAAACTGGCTTTTCGGATGTGATATCTGCCAGGATGTTTGCCCCTGGAATATAAAGTTTCAGGTTGAATCTGCTGTAAAAGATTTTCAAGCCCGGGATTCAGAGTTTCAACCGGATGAAATACTTAGTATGAATCCGGAAGAATTCAGGGAAAGATTTAAAGACTCACCAATTAAAAGAGCAAAGCTTGATGGACTGAAACGAAACGCTGAATTTCTGAAATCATCGTGACCGGTAAGGAAGTATTTTTAATTAAATTTGGAATGCTTTCTCATAAGTTTATAGGAGTTTAAATGGTCTTGTTAAATCATCAGCAAATAATTTCGGAATTATCAAAGCTCCCTGAGTGGAGTTATTTAGATAATAGTATAGTGAAAGAATTTCGGTTTAAAGATTTTGCAGAAGCACTTGCATTTGTAAATAAAGCCGGGTCGTTTGCAGAAGAGATGAATCACCATCCCGATATTTTCATTCATTCCTGGAATAAAGTAAAACTCACCATCTCCACCCACAGCGAGGGAGGAGTAACAAACAAAGATCTTCAACTGGCAGAAAAAATAGAAAGTATAAGATTAAAATGAAAGAAGCTCAGATTCTTGAAATCTTCAGAAAATCAGAAGCACTGCTTACAGGGCATTTCCTTTTAACTTCCGGCAGGCACAGCGATAAATATTTTCAGTGTGCAAAAGTTTTACAGTACCCTGAATACACTGAAATGCTTTGCAGGCTGATTGTTGATAATTTCAAAAACATTCAGATTGATACTGTAATTGCTCCTGCAATCGGCGGACTGGTAGTAGGGCAGGAGGTTGCCCGCCAGCTTAACAAAAGATTCATCTTTGCAGAAAGAGAAGATAAAAAGCTTACTTTGCGAAGAGGTTTTTCATTAAGTGAAAATGAGAAGCTTCTTGTTTGTGAAGATGTTGTTACAACCGGCGGCTCTGTTTTTGAAGTAATTGAAATAGTTAAAGAAAATAAAGCACAGGTTGCAGGAATTGGTTTTATTGTTGACCGAAGCAACGGCAAAGTAAATTTTGGATATCCTCAGTTCAGCGTACTTAAAATGGATGTAATTTCGCATCTGCCGGGTGAGTGTCCGCTTTGCAGGGAAGGTTTAGAGCTTGTAAAGCCCGGCTCGAGGAAGATAAAGTAGCAGTACGAAATTTTATCAGGTTCTTCTGCATTTACAGGTTTAAACTTAATAATAAGTTAAGAATCTTGGTTCCGAAAAAATTAAGAATAATCCGCATAAAAATTAACTCTGTCATCCAAAACACCTATCTTTGTGCTGTTATTTTTCTTTTGCTTAATAAGGAGTGCTGATGAAATTATTTATTACCCTTCTTCTGTTTATTTCTGTATCATATCCGCAAATAAATTTTGATGATTATTTTGAAAACAAAACTCTCCGTCTCGATTATGTTCATACTGGTGACAGCTTAAACGATTTTTATTCAATTGATGAGCTGATTGAAGAACCATTCTGGGGTGGATCTAAAATAAATCTAATTGATAAATTTCATTACGGCAAGTACAGGTTCGAAGTTTATGATGAGCAGTTGAACAAATTAATCTACTCAAGAGGATATTCAACCTTATTCGGCGAGTGGCAGTCAACAGAAGAAGCCAAACATACGGTAAAATCTTTCAGTGAAACAGTAACCTTTCCTTTTCCTAAAAAGCCGGTAATTGTAAAATTTTATGCTTATAACAGGAAAAATGAATTGTTAAAGAAATTTGAATATAGAGTTGATCCTGAAAATTATTTCATTAAAAAAGAAAGAATTGCCGAATATAAAAACTTTGAGGTAATTGCCGCCGGTAACCCGGCTGTTAAAGTTGATATTGTTATAATTCCTGAAGGTTATACAGAACAGGAAATGACTAAATTTAAAGAAGACTGCAGGCGTTTTGCAGGTTATCTTTTTAACTGTTCACCGTTTAATGAAAACAAAGATAAATTTAACCTGTGGGGTATTGAAGCCCCTTCTCAGGAATCAGGAACTGATATTCCGAATGAAAATATTTGGAAGAAAACCCTGGTAAACTCTAACTTTTATACTTTCGGAACAGAAAGATACCTGATGACTTCGGATAACAAAACGCTTAGAAATGTTGCCTCTAATGCACCTTACGATCAGATCTGGATTATTGCTAATTCCGACAAGTACGGTGGTGGTGCTATTTACAATCATTACTCATTTTGTGTAAGTGACGACAGTTATTCTGAATTCACAATAACTCACGAGTTCGGTCACGGGTTTGCATCTCTTGCTGATGAATACTGGACATCGGATGTTGCATACCAGGATTTTTATCCACTCGATGTTGAACCGCTTGACCCGAACATTACTACTCTTGTTGATTTTGAATATAAATGGAAAGACCTCGTTGAAGTAGGAACACCAATCCCTACACCACAAACAGAAGAATTTAAAGATGTTGTAGGAGCATTTGAGGGAGGCGGCTATATGGAAAAGGGTATTTACAGACCAAAGCAGGATTGTACAATGAGATCGATTGTAGTGAATAATTTCTGCCCGGTCTGCAAACGGGCAATTCAGCAAATGATAGATTTTTATTCGGAATAAATTATGGACCAGAGAAAATTACATAGACTTGTTGAAACTATTGCCTCGGGTAAGTTCAAATCCGAAGAGGAAATGCTCATTAGTACTGTAGACGGTATTGTTGCCAAAGAAGATATTGATGTCACAGGAGGCAGAATCTGGAAGCTGAATGAACAAAGAAAAACTTATGTATTATTATATCAGACAGGGAAAATTGAAAAAATCGATCCGAAATTTGAAATCGATATCACCCGGTATGCTATTCTTGATCTTATCGCAAAAGAAAGAACAATTCTCGGCAATGAAACTATAAGCGCATTAAGAAAGAAAGGTATTTTCAAATATTCAGCTTCAGGTGTAGGAAGCAGGAAAAAGATTGAAAATAAATATTACTACGAATACCTGCTTGCGCTTAACAGCGAAAAAATAGATGAAGAATTCAAACTTAACCTTAATATCATAGCCACGGCGCTTACTTCAAAAATAAAGCAAAGAAGATCCTCCGAGAGCGTTAATTATCTTCTTGCAGATATTGATAAAGCACGGCAGCTTCAAAAAAGCATACTTCCCGAGCACCAGTATAAATTCCATGACTATGAATTATATGGTATAACTCATCCGGCGGAGATAGTCGGAGGGGATTTTTTTGATTACCTTGAGCACGGAGGAGAGGATGAACGCCTCGGTGTTGCAATTGGTGATGCAGCAAGCAAGGGTGTAGGTGCCGCTGCCGAAGCAATGTATATTTCCGGAGCGCTCCGGATGGCAAGCGGCTTCGAAATCAAAATTGCTGCTCTTATGAGAAGAATGAACGATCTTGTTAACAGAATTTTTGAAGATGATAAATTTGCATCTCTTTTTTACGGTGAGCTTTCTACACACAGCGGCGGGCTCTTTCTGTATTCAAATGCCGGGCACAATCCCCCGATTTTCATAAAATCCGGAACAGACGAAATAATTTTTCTTAATCCTACCGGTCCTGTTCTCGGTCCGGCTCCTAATTCCAGATATCATCTTGAGAGTATAAATTTTTCCAAGGGAGATATTTTGCTTCTTTACTCAGATGGCGTTACCGAAAGTGCCAATAAGAATTTTGAACCTTTCGGAGAACAAAGGTTAACTGATAAACTAAAGCAATTAAAAAATTCTTCACCCAAAGATATAGCTGTTAACATACTTGATGAGGTAATTAAATATTCCAAAAACGGTAAATACTCTGACGATATAACGCTTGTGGTAATTAAGAAAGTAAATTAAAAGAAATTATCCGTCGGAAAGAAAACCAATGCCTAATTCAATCAATCCTGCAACAGGAGAAATGATAAAATCATATCCTGCAATGAAACCTGCGGAAGCAGAAGAAATAATTTCCTCAGCCGTTAAATCATTTTCTGAATGGAAGGAAACCAGCTTTGAACTTCGTGCAAAATTAATGCGTAAAGCTGCCGTTATATTAAGAGAAGGCAAAGAAGAATATTCGCGGTTAATGACACTTGAAATGGGCAAACCTATCAATCAATCGCGTGCAGAAGTTGAAAAGTGTGCATGGGTTTGTGAGTTCTATGCTGAAAATTCCGAGAAATTTTTATCCGATGAACTGGTAATTACGGATGCTTCAAAAAGCTATATTTCATTCCAGCCGTTGGGTGTTGTGCTTGCAGTTATGCCATGGAATTTTCCGTTCTGGCAGGTGTTCAGGTTTGCAGTTCCGGCACTTATGGCGGGTAATGCCGGAATACTTAAACATGCTTCAAATGTTACGGGTTGCTCACTTGCTATTGAAGAGATCTTTATTAAAGCAGGGTTTCCCCGAAATCTTTTTCGCTCTATCCTGATTCCTTCTTCTGAAATGGAGGGAATAATAAAAAATGAAAGTATTAAAGCCGTAACTTTAACCGGAAGCGTACCTGCAGGCAAAGCAGTTGCAAAGACTGCCGGGGCGGTTTTAAAAAAGACTGTGATGGAACTTGGCGGAAGCGATCCTTACATTATTCTTGAAGATGCCGACTTGAACCTTGCTGCTGAAAGCTGTGCAACTGCCAGATTGATCAATGGCGGTCAGAGCTGCATTGCAGCAAAAAGATTTATTGCTGTTGAAAAAGTTTACGATGAGTTTCTCAGGCTTTTCGTCGAAAAAATGAGTTCGAAGAAAATGGGTGACCCGTTTGATGAACAAAACGATTTGGGTCCGCAGGCAAGCGTGCAGTTAAGGGATGAACTTCATCAGCAGGTTTTGAAAAGCATTAATGCCGGTGCAAAATTGCTTCTCGGTGGAACTATTCCCGAAAGCAGCGGTGCTTACTATCCTCCAACTGTTTTAGCAAATGTTGCCAGAGGAATGCCCGCTTATAGCGAAGAATTGTTTGGACCTGTTGCAGCTGTGATTAAAGCAGGCAGCGAAGATGATGCTATCCGGATTGCAAATGACACTGACTTCGGATTAGGCGCATCAGTTTTTACTTCAGATAAAATTAAAGGAGAGAAGATAGCCCGTGAAAAGCTAAACGCCGGCAGTTGTTTCGTTAATACTTTTGTAAAATCCGATCCCCGTCTTCCTTTCGGAGGGGTTAAGGAATCGGGTTACGGCAGGGAACTTTCGGTCTTCGGCATAAGAGAGTTTGTTAATATTAAAACTGTATTTATTAAGTAGCTTCTTTGCCGTTGTGTTTTAATATTGATGTAACAAGATCGATAATTTTTTCCTTGGTAAAGGGTTTAGACAAATAATGAGTGCATCCGGCTTTCAGAAATTCCTCCCTGTCGCCACGCATTGCAAAAGCCGTAAGTGCAACAATCGCGGTTTTTTCATATCCGTTTTTATTCCTGATTTCTTTTGCTGCATCAAGCCCGCTCATTCCGGTGCCAAGATTAATATCCATTAGAATGAGGTCATAGAAATTAGTATTAGTCAACAACAATGCTTCCTCTCCGTTATCGGCAAAATCCATCTCGCAAAGACCCTTTAAAAACAGTTTTGTAACCTCTTTACTTGCATCATCATTTTCAACTACAAGCACTTTGGGGTGTCTTAAAAATTTTACATCGCGGCTTTTAATTTTAACCTCCCTTGTTTCTTCGCTTTTACTTACATCAGGCAATGCTTTTTTATCAAGAACCGGAAATAGTAATGTAAAAGTTGAGCCTTTACCCACCTCGCTTTCAACAGAAATAGAACCTTTCATCAATTCTACGTATCTCTTGGTAATGGTTAATCCCAATCCTGTACCTTCAAAGTGCCGGTTAACACCTTCGCTTACCTGCCTGAATTCCTGGAAAATTGTGCTAAGGCTGTTTTCAGGGATGCCGATTCCGGTATCTTTTATAGTTATTTTGGCAAACTCGCCGGAATCGGAGATAAGTTTATCAATGTATATGGTTACACCACCTTTTTCCGTGTACTTCAATGCATTGTTTATAAGATTGTTAATAATCTGTCTGAAAATTTGTTCATCCAGTAAAATATAAAGGTCGTTTGATAAAATTTCGGTTTCCAGATAAAGGTTCTTTCTTTCTGCATAAGCTTTAAAGATCTCTGCCTGAGATGTTACCAGTGATGATAATTTTTGTGAGCTTAGTTTCAGCTCAAATTTGTTTGCTTCGATTCTTGAGAGATCGAGAAGTGAATTAAGGGTCTCCATAAGCCGCTTTCCGCTTACAAGAATTTTATCTGCCATTTCTGCAAAATTTTCTTCCCTGAGCTCATCCTTCAGCATTTCGGCAAATCCGAGAATACCAACAAGAGGTGTTCTCAGCTCATGGCTCATATTAGCAAGAAAATTTGATTTCAGCTTGTTCATTTCTTCAGCTCTTTCCTTGGCGTCTTTCAGCTGGTACTCATAATTTTTCCTTTCAGTAATATCTCTTAATGTTACCAGGATTGATAATTTATTATCATAAATGATTTTCTTGCCAAGGCTTTCCACCCATTTATCTTCACCGTCTATTGTTGTTATCCTGTATTCATCAATTAACGGAACTGATTTTTTTCTGGCTTTTGCAAGAACATGAAGCACAGGGGCTATAAAATCGGGATGCAAAAAATCGAATACTTTTTTACCGATTCCATCTTCCGGTGATTTCAAACCTACAAGTTTTGCTGCACTGTAATTTGCAAAGTTTATTTGTCCTTCCAGATCAATGATTAATGCGGCTTCGAGCATGTTATTGATAAGATTACGGAACCTTTCTTCGCTTTCACTCAAAGCCACTTCAATTTTTTTCCGTTCGGTAATATCAAGGGCGAAAGCAATCAGGGCATCCTGCCCAAAATATTTTCCTTTCTGCAACCTTACAATTTTTGGAAAGATCTCCCCATTCTTTCTTTTACCCCAGAATTCGAGCTGCTGAGGAACACCTTCCAAGGCACATTTAATTTTATCGGCTATTTTAGACATATCATTTTTACCGGGTGCTGCGAGTACATCGGGAGTTTTGCCGAGGAAAAATTCTCTCTCATAACCATACATATTAATTGCACCCCTGCTTACGTCGATAAACCTGCCTTCCATATCATGTATATAGATTGCATCTGTTGCATTATCGAATATACCCCGGTAAGTTTCTTCGGACTGGATTAACTTCTCCTTTGCAAGTTTACTTTCTGTTATATCGGATAAAGCGCCAACAATTGCAACGGTTTTACCATCTTTAACTACAGGCGCTTCATTTACTTCAACCCAAATTGTACGATTGTCCATTGTTTTCAACTCAAGCTCGTAAGGAGGTTGAGCTTTTCCTGTTTCTATTGCAAACAGAGTAGATTCAAATCCCTTTTGATTAACTGGATTATCGGTGGTAAACTCAGTCCAGTTTCTCTTTGCTTTTTCTGCATCGCAGCCAAGAAAATGTGTGCATTGAGGGCTTACATAAGTTAAAACATGATCGGTAGTATGAGAATAGAAAAGATTTGAACTGTGCTCAATAATTTCGCGAAGCTTTTGCTCTGCATTTTGCAGAGCCATTTCAGCTTTTTTACGTTCCGAGATATCCTGCACTACTCCTATTATTGCAATTGGCTTACTGTTATCATCTCTTATTAATGAAGTTGATAAAAAGACAGGAAACTCCTCACCGTTTTTTTTAATGTTAAGTAGTTCACCTGACCAGCCCTCTTTTAAAGTGGAAGAAAAAATTTGTTGATTTAGCCGGGCAGAATTATTTTTAGACCGGAGTTCTGACAAATGCTTGCCGATAATTTCATCCTGTTTGTAGCCGTAAGTTTGAAGTAACGAATTATTAACAAAAATAATTCGTTCAAGCATATCTGTTATGTACACTGATTCCTGAATGCATTTTAGTGCATGAGCAAGCATTTGAATTTTTTCTTGTGCTATCTTTCTTTCTGTTATATCTCTTACAATAGCCTGTATCAGAGTTTTACCGCCCAGCTCAACTTTGTTCAGACTTACCTCTGCATCGAAAAGAGCACCGTCTAATTTTTTATGCTTCCATTCAAAAAACTGTGGTTTCCCGCATAGAACGGCACTGATTTTTTCCAATGCTTTTTCTTTTGAGCTTCGTCCGTCTGGCTGCAGTTCAGGTGAGAATTCGTAAGGAGGTTTATTTATTATATCTTCCCTTTCACAGCAAAACATTTTAAGTGTCATTTCATTACAATCGATAAAAATATCTTCATCCATCAGGAATATTGCGTCATTTGCAGATTCAAACAACGACTTATATTTCAACTGGTTGCTTTTAAGTTCTTCAAGCACTCTTTGTTTTTCGGTTACATCAGTGAAGAATAAAGCCATCCGGTTTGCTGAAATCTGAATGGCAGATACTTCGTACAGTCCTTCGGTAAGGGAGTTTTTGTATTCAATAATCTTATTTTGAAAACCTGATCCGGTTTTAGCAATTTCTCTAAATTGATCCAGTAATTCAGTGTTTATGAAACCAGGGAAAACATCACCAACATTTTTATTTAAAAACTGTCTGTGGTCTAATCCGAAAATCTTGTCTGCTGATTGATTGTATCCGGCAAAGATCAGATCATTGTTTTCATTTAATTCGTAAATATGAACCCCCATTGGAGAAGCATCGAGAACCTGTTGAATCCTTTGTTTAGATTCGGTGATAGCTTTTTCAGCTTGTTTAATCTTTGTAACATTATCGCAAACAATCAAAACTTCAGGAACAGCTCCATTTGATTCAACGGTGCATGCATTTTCTCTTACCCAGATGATTTCTCCATCCTTTTTAATTTTACGGATTTCCCAATTAAATAATTTACCGGGACTATTGATACACTCCTCAATCTGGTTAAGCACTTTCTGCTTATCTTCTTCAAGGAAAAGTAAAGTTACCGGCTTTCCAATTAATTCATCCACCACATAACCAAGCTCATTCGCACCGATTCGATTTACTTTACGAATTATTCCATTGCGGTCTACAATAAAATTCATCAGCGGGTTGTTTTCGTAAAGTGTTCTGAACATCGATTCGCTTTTTTTAAGTGCTGTTTCGGATTTTTTTGAATTCGATATGTCTGAAAAAATACCCATCATCAATTTTGAGTTGCCGCTGGTATTTAGTATACATGATATTGATAACCGGCTGTGCTTTACCAAACCTTTATAAGTATACAGTATAACTTCACCTTCCCAGCAGCTTTCTTTCTCTAAAATTTCTCTTATTTGCTCACGTGAAACTGATGCATCATCAAATTGAAAAATCTCCTCTGTTTTTTTTCCGATGATTTGTGAATGCTTCTTCTGAAAAAATTCCTCTGCAGCCTTATTGCAGTAGACGATTTGGAATTTATTATCGGTTATTAAGATTGGGTTTTTTGATGAACCGATTAAGTGATTATATAAATCGTTAGACTTATTTTCCATTTCCCCGGATTGGTCTTTGGTGAACTTTAGTAGATGGACTTTTTTATTACCGTTTAGTTTGTTTTCAATTACCAGATTGTAAAACTTAACACGATTAGTTTGGTCTTTCAGCTTTATTTTATTTATTAAAGAGGATTTTGCTGCCTTTAAATTTTTTAACAATAATTTCTCATTTTTACTGTCAAGATGAAGCAAATCGGTGATGCAGGCATTTTTTATATCTGTCTTATTTATACCGAAAAAAATTCCTGCAGCTTTGTTAAAGCTCAGCAGATTTAATGTCTTAATATCTACCTGTAGTTTCAGTTCTGAAAATTCTTGACGATCATTCGGCTTCATTTTATCTTTTACCGCAGCAGGGTTTATAAATTCATTTTTTAAGGATTTAACACAATATTAGTGCCATGCACCTGCTTATTAAAACATCATATTTGGTGAAGAAAATAATTTATTTTGGGTCTGTCAGAGCTTTTGGGTAAAAAATACATTTCATTCTAAAAACAAATTCTTCTTAGTAAGTTTGCTGCAATGTTTAATTATAAACTAACAATTCAGTATGATGGCAGCAATTACGCAGGGTGGCAGCAGCAGGAGAATGCACAAACAGTTCAGCAGGTTTTGGATGAGGCAATACAGAAAATTACCCGGCAAAAGATTAATTTAATTGGTTCGGGCAGAACAGATGCCGGGGTGCATGCCCTAGGTCAGGTTGCAAACTTCAGAATTGAAAATAAATTGGATATGAGCCGGTTTCAGTATTCACTCAATTCTATACTTCCTAAAGATATAGCCGTAATAGAAATTTGCGAGGTGGGAGAAAATTTTCATGCGCGGTTTGATGCAGTAAGCAGGTCATATCTCTACCTGATATCAAAAATAAAGTCACCATTTTATTTTTGCTATTCGTATTTTTACAGCAGCGATCTGGATGTATTGAAATTAAATAAACTCTCCGAACAATTTATTGGTGAGCATGATTTTACTTCTTTCAGTAAAGTTGATACCGACGTAAATTCCATGGTATGCAAAGTTACAGAAGTAAAATGGCGAAAGATTAAAAATATGTTCATCTTTAAAATTGAGGCGAACAGGTTTCTTTACGGAATGGTGCGTGCGATAGTCGGTTCAATTCTCAGAGCCGCTAAATCGGATACCGGGGAGCAGGATCTGATAAATATTTTTTCCTTAAAGAGCAGGGCTGCAGCCGGTGATGCTGCACCTGCTAAAGGTTTGTTTCTTTACAAGGTTAAATATTGATTCAAATTGATTTAAAAGGCAGAACCGCTTTAGTTACAGGCGGGTCGAGGGGTATTGGTAAGGCGTGTGTTGAGTTATTTTTGAAAGCGGGTGCCGATGTTGCTTTCACTTATTCTAATGCAGAAGAGAAAGCGCGGCATATCATCAACAGCTATCAGGGTACTTCAAAAATAAAAGCATTTGAACTTGAGCTATCAGATTCATCAATGATTGAAAAAATTGTGAATGACATTTTGATTGAATTCGGAGGTATAGATATTCTTGTAAACAACGCCGGAATCTGGAAAGAAGCCTCAATCGATAAAATGAGTCTGAACGACTGGAATGAAACGATTAATATTAATCTTACAGGTACTTATCTTTTAACAAGGTACGTTGTTCCCGGGATGAAGCAAAATAAATTTGGGCGAATCATTAATATTTCTTCAACGGCAGGGCAGAGGGGTGAAGCCTTTCACTCACATTACGCAGCTTCTAAAGGTGGAATGATTTCTTTTACCAAATCACTTGCTGCAGAGCTTGGAGAATATAACATCACCGTAAACTGTGTTGCCCCCGGTTGGGTTATTACTGACATGACAAAGGAAGCTCTGGATGATCGGAATTGTTATGAAAAAGTTACCGGTGATATTCCACTTAAGAAAATTGCTATGCCGGAAGAAATAGCCGGACCGGTTTTATTTTTGGCTTCCGGTATGGCATCGCACATTACCGGAGAAATACTAAACGTGAACGGAGGTTCTGTTCTATGCGGATGATAATTGGATAAAAAATGGAATCAGATTTTATTGCCGGTCTGCACCCGAATATTGTTCATTTCCCCATAGCATTATTTTCAACTTATGCTGCTCTCGAAATTACAGCAGTAATTCTGAACAACGAATTTTTTTCAAAAAGTGCTTTGCTGCTGTTATGCCTTGGAGTTATCTCTGCTCTCTTTGCCGTATTCTCAGGCAACCAGGCATCTGAAACCTACCAGAACTGGACTGAGCAAAGTGAAAAACTCCTGAAAGAACACCAGAGCTGTGCAACCATTTTGTTGTGGTTTTCGGTTTTTGTTTGCGCACTCCGGGTATTCTTTGTAGTTAAAAAAAAGTTTAATGGTCATATAAAATTTGTTTTTGTTTTATTTGCGATTATTATTTTATACCTGGTTTATGAAACAGGAGAACACGGCGGTAAGCTTGTTAGTAAATTTGGAGTGGGAACTGAATTAATTTTTCAAGAGAAGGTAAAACCTTGATACGTTTAATAACTTCCGGGAAACTGCTTTTTATATTTTTATTTGCGTGTTTTGCTGTATTTGGTAAAGCAGCCCCCGCAAGTAAAGCTTCCGGTATTTTTCTTTCAATAGGAGTTGGGCCAAGGTTACCCATCGGCAGCTTTGCAACTACATCAGAGCTTGGTTATGGAGTAACAAGTGAATTATCTTATACTGACACAGATCATCTTCCGTTTTTTGTATTTGCAAGATTAGGATTCGAACAATACCCCGGCTCCCAGAATTTTTATCAATCTTCCGATTATTCAAATCTCTCTACAATAATTGCACCGGCTGCATTGGGAATCAGGTATTATTTCAGCCCTTTGCTCGAAAGAATTGTTCTTCTTATACCAGTCATTGAACTTTCTGCAGCTTTATCTTATATGCGTGTTTTACATGAGTTTAAACCCGGCTCAGGCATAAATAATTTTAAAGATGAATTATTTAAATTAGGATTCAGTGGCGGCATAGGGGTTTCTATGTTTATTCTTGAAGTGCTGGCTCAGTACACTTACTTTGAATCAAATCAATATGTCTCATTCAATCTGAATGTAAGACTTCCATTAATAGTTAATTTTTAAGGACAATAAAATGAATTACCAGAATCTTCTCCTTGAAATCAAAAACAAAAAAGCAATTGTTACAATTAACCGGCCTGATAAACTCAATGCGCTCAATATCCAAACAATTAATGAGCTGGAAGCAGCTTTTAATGAATTAGCGGATAACGAAGAAGTGTTTGTAGTAATTGTAACAGGCAGTGGTGAAAAAGCATTTGTTGCCGGTGCCGATATTGCAGAGCTGAACAAGCTTGATGTGCTGAGTGCAAAAGAATTTTCCGAAAGAGGCAATTCAGTTTTCAGCAGGATCGAAAATTTTGATAAGCCCGTAATTGCAGCAGTGAATGGTTTTGCCCTTGGAGGCGGATGCGAACTTGCATTGGCTTGCCATATTCGCCTGGCAGCTGAAAATGCAAAGTTTGGTCAGCCCGAGGTAAACCTGGGTATTATTCCGGGTTATGGCGGAACGCAGCGTCTGTCGCGTGCGGTAAATTTATCAAGAGCTTTGGAGTATATTCTTACAGGCGATATGATAAACGCAGAGGAGGCTTTCCGGATTGGATTAGTTAACCGGGTTTTTCCTCAGAGTGAACTGTTAAATAAATCGATTGAATTAGCAGTTAAAATAGCCGGAAAAGCGCAGCAGGCTGTTAGGTTTGCATTAAAGTCTGTAAGAGCTTCGCAGCAAATGTCATTGGCGCAGGGCCTGAGTTACGAAGCCAGCTTGTTTGCCCTTACATGCGGCACCGAAGACTTTAAAGAAGGCACCTCAGCTTTTATTGAAAAAAGAAAGCCGTTTATCAAAAACAAATAATATTAAAATCTTATTTTTTAATTGGAAAAATCTCAGCAGAAAATTAGCCTTGCGTTATTCATTATTGCTCTGATTTTACTTCTTGCTAATTTGTTCGTTAAAAAGTTTCAGGGTGAATCTGACGGGAATATTCAATTACTTCAGGAGGATATTGAATTTCGTCTGCTTAATTCTTTGCAAAGTTTCGGGATAAAGGATGAATGGATTAAGAAGAAAGAGGTGCAAAGTCCTGAGTCGAAAGCAAAATATCCTTTTTTGTATTTATTAATTCCGAATGATTTGACTATTCCCGAAATTCTCCTGGATATCACCAGTGAATTCAGGAACGACAGTCTTAAAATTGAATGTGAAGAAAAAGTTTCAGGTGGTAAAACTCTGCTTTCAATTTACGAAAACAACAGGATAATAATCAGATCAGAATTTACATACTCAAAAAAAATAAGCAGGAAGGAAAGAACTGCTGCATTTCTTATTGATGATGTACTGCCGGATAACCCGGAAGACTCAGCTCTGATTGAATCACCTGAACTCTTTAATGTTTTGCTGCATCCATCTGAAGAAAATCTTAAAATTCTGAAATTCCTGAAGCAGGAAAGTAAAGATTATTCCGTCCTGATTGACGATGACATTAAAGACCCGGTTTACAAGCTTAAGGCTTCTTATTCTCAGCAAAGAATTCTTAATGTTGTTAAAGCTTTGTCCACAGATTATTCAGGGGCATCATTTTTTGTTTTAGATGATAACTCGGATTTTTATAAATCAACACAGTACGATTTTTTTGAAAAGGAGATGGAAAAACGAAAGATCAAATTCTATAAAATATCGGATTTTACTGATCTAAGAGAAAATGATGATCTCATTGCCGGTTTTAACAAAGAATTGGATTATCAAGGTGAGAGCCGTGCAATAATTTATTTAATGAGTAAGGATGAATTTATTTTTTTGAAACCTCAAATTTTACTTCATAAAAAGAAGGGAATGAAGGTAATTAATATATCCAGGCTACGCTGATTGTCAGGTCACCGAATACATTTCTTCAAAATCTATCTTAATTATTTGTCCGAGATTTTCTTCTTTTATTTGAGAAGTTATAATTTTTTCATCACCTGTAAGAACTATAGAAGTATTGTCTGCATCGATAAATTTTACTGCTTCCGTATTCAATTCATCAAGCCGTACATCTGAAATATTCCGGATATAGTTTTGGAAATAATCATCGGGTAAGTGATAAATTACTTTGCTCTCAAAATTTGAGACTATCTGAGACAAAGTTTCAAAATTCAGAGGAAAACGATGTGTTACAGATGATTTGACAAATTTTAATTCTTCCTCCGTAATTCCATTCCTGATTTTCGTTAGTTCAGTAAATATTGCGCTCAATGCATCGCTGGTATTTTCTGTGTTGACGGAAGTGGAAACGATAAAATAGGCATCATCCATATAATAATTAAATCTTGAATGAATACCATAAGTAAAACCATGCTTTTCTCTAAGGCTTAGATTCAGACGACTGGAAAACTGACCGCCCAATACAAGGTTAAGCAATAATTTTTTATAATAATCTTTTTCACTCCTTTTCGATGTCGGATGACCTAACCGTATTTCAGTTTGAGCAGACCCGGCTTTTGGCAGCAGGTAGATTTTTTTTCCGTTACTACCGGTCGGTATTAATTTTATTGATGGTTTTATTCCTGTTCGCCATTCTCTGAATTTTTCTTCAAGGGTAAAAACTAATTCATCTTCATTGAAATTTCCCGCAGCAATAATAGTAGTGTTATTTGAATTGAAATAATTTCTATAAAAATTTCTTACATCTTCTGCATTAATTTCCTTAAGAAAATCCCTCGTTCCGATCACCGGATACGAATAAGGATTTCCACTGCCGAAAACCAAATATTCAAAAGCTATATCGGCAATCTGGTCGGGCTCATCTTTAATTTGTTCTACACGAGTCTGAATTTTTCTTTTTTCACGTTCAAAATCACTTTCATTAAAATGCGGAGAAATAAGAACCGAAGTGAGCAAATCTATTGCTTTGAAGAAATTTTCAGAAAGTACCTGTAAAGAAATACTGATTACATCGGAACCGGAATATGCATTAAATTGAGCTCCGAGCAGCTCAAATTCATCGGCAAGCTGCAAGGCATTTAAATTACCTGCGCCTTCGTCGATGCACATTGCCGTCAGGTTGGAGGTTCCCTTTTTATTCGCTTCATCGCATTTACCTCCGCAGTCAATTAAAAAACTTATCCGGATAATTGGCAGCTCATTTTTCTTTATGAGATACAATTGTGAGCCGTTTTTCAAATAGAGTTTTTTAAACTCCGGGGGTTTGAAACTTATCCGGCCGTTTGTAACCGGTCTCTTATTTCTGTTAACTGCCACTTTTACTCCGCGGAACGATTCTTAATTCCACATGGTTTTGATTTAAATATTTTTTTGCAGCTCTAACAAGCGACTCTTTATTTACCGCATTATATCTTTCCAAATCATTTAAAAATGAATTCGGTTCATTCAGGTAATAATCATAAAGATTTAGCTGGTCTGCTAGCTTATCAAGGTTTTGCAATGAATATATGAATCCTGATTTAATTCCGTTCTTCGACTTTAATAATTCCCTGTCTTCAATTCCTGATTTCACGATGCTATCCAATTCATCAAAAATTACATGCTTTATATTATCCAGTGAACTATTCGGTTTGGCTGTTGCAACAATTAAAAAATGGCCGGCAAACTTCCCTGAAAATTGCATTGCACTTACATCCTGGGCAATTTCCAAATCGTGAACTAATTTTTTATGTAAACGTGAATTTTTTGAACCCGCGAGAATATCGGATAAAATATCCAGTGTCGCTTCATCAGGGCTAAAAGCTTTAACAGTGAGCCAGGCTAAATAAAGCCTTTCGAGCTGTACGCTATCAGCGTGTACAATTTTTTTTGTAGATAAAAGCTCTGCATTAGCCGGAGAAATTTCCGCTGCAAGAGTGTTATTGTCTATCTCTTCAAAATAATCAGAGACCAGTTTTTTGGTCTTTTGTATATCAATATCACCGGCTATAACCAGAGATGCATTCCCGGGTGAATAATTGCTTTTGAAAAATCCACTAACATCATTAAGAGTATAACTTTTAATATCATCCGGATACCCGATTGTTGGCCAGCTATAAGGGTGCACTTGCGGGTAAAGGTTTGAAAGAAGAATTTCCCAGGCTAAGCCATAGGGCTGGTTATCATACCTTTCAAGTCTTTCATTATAAACTACGCTTTTTTGATTATCTAACTTTTTCTGATCAATTGAATTTAAAAAATATCCCATCCTGTCAGCTTCGAGCCACAAAGCCAGTTCAAGCTCGTTTGATGGCAGCTTTTCATAGTAGTTGGTTCTGTCGAAACTTGTAGAACCATTAAGAGTACCTCCGGCTTCCTGAATAAGTTTAAAATGCATTTCTTTTGGAACGTTTTCTGAGCCCTGGAACATCATATGTTCAAACAGGTGGGCCAGTCCGGTTTTTCCTTTCTTTTCGTAAGCAGAACCGACTTTGTACCAAATATTCACTGATACGAGAGGAACCGAATTGTTTCTGTGCAAAATTACCTTCAGCCCATTCCGCAGCGAGTATTTCTCGTATTTAATATCAAGCAATTGCATTTAATTACTTAGTTTTTTTACTCATTAGTTCAGCTAATTATTGCTTCAAATATAAATATTTAGTTTTGTTATGCAGATAATATTGTGACGGGTTGCATAGTGTAAGCCTTAGGTAAGTTAAAAGTTGCGTTTTTTTGTTGTTTTCGATTACCAAAATATTAATTTTTATAAAATCTTTATGTTAAACTTGAATTCATCCTATATAAGACAAATATTTGCTAAGGACAAAATATAGATTTTTGTCAGAGCGTAAAAATATTAACTTATAATGCAAATTGTACTACACACATCTTAAATGTTAATTCATTCACAAAAAATAGGAGAGGATTTATGAACAAATCTTACAAATTCCTCATTGCCTTTTTTCTTCTGTTTTCATTTACAGCTTTGGCCGAAACTTATACCATTTCAGGTAAAGTTGTTGACGGAAGTTCGGGAGAAGCTTTGATAGGAGCAAATGTGTATCTGCTCGGCACCTCATGGGGTGCTGCGTCGGATGCAGATGGAAACTATTCGATAGTTGCTGAAAAAGGATCTTATACAATCACATGCAGCTATATTGGCTACGAAACCATTGAACAGGAAATAAGTTTGATGGGCGATCTTACTATAAATTTTACTCTAAGGGAGTATCAATTTACTCTTTCGGTTACTGTTATATCAGACAGAGCCAAAGACAGGGAAACACCGGTAGCATTCTCGAACATTACAAAGAAAGATATACAGTTTAATCTTGGTTCAAGAGACATTCCTCTGGTGCTGAATTCCACTCCTTCAGTATTTGCAACAAACAATGGCGGTGGTGCAGGTGATTCAAGAATAAACCTGCGCGGGTTCAGCCAGCGCGATTTTGCTATAATGATCAACGGTATTCCGCTTAATGATATGGAAAACGGCTGGCTCTACTGGTCTAACTGGGATGGTTTGGGAGATGTAACCTCTTCAATACAGATTCAGAGAGGTTTAAGTGCCGTAACTCTTGCCACCCCATCAATTGGAGGTACTGTCAATATTATTACCGACCCCGCTCAGCTTCAGCGAGGTATTCTTTATCAGAACGAAATTGGTACTGGTGGATTTAGTAAAAATACTTTATATGCAAATACCGGTTTAATCGATGGCAAGTGGGCTATGAGTTTTGGCGGTGTTAGAAAAGTTGGCGATGGCTTTGTTGACAAAACCTGGACTGATGCCTGGGCATATTATTTTGGTGCAGCTTACCAGATAGATAATAATAACAGATTAGAGCTTTATGCAATGGGTGCACCACAAAGACACGGTCAAAGATCCTACAAATTAAACATTGCTACTTTTAGTCACGAATTAGCAAGAGATTTAGGGTATGAAGAAAGCTGGCTTGGAGATCCAAGATTGAGAGAACAGGGACCCTTGTATAACGCCAACTGGAATGGTGTTAGCACCTCCTATACTGGTATGCAATGGGAAAGATCATATTGGAATAACGATCTTAACCAGAGATATGACCCCACTTTTATAGGTGAAAGGCAAAACTACTTCCACAAACCGCTAGTTAACCTTAACTATTACTCTCAGTTTGCAAAAGATTGGAGCCTGTATTCTACTATCTATTGGTCTGGCGGCCTCGGAGGCGGAACTGGAACATTTGGAAGGATACAGTACAACTACGATCTGCTGCAGAGAGTTCCTGATTGGGATGCAACCATTGCTTCAAACCTGCTTAACGTTGTTTATGATGATCCATTTAATACCGGTGATTCTACCTATTATGTAATTTCCACAGAGCAAAGCGGGAAACCTTACAGCCGTGGTGGTATTTTGAGGAATAGTGTTAACAACCAGTGGACAATTGGCGGTATCGCTAAAACATACTGGAAAGCCACAGATAATCTGAACATGTCATTTGGTATTGATGCAAGATATGCTGAGATAGAACATTATCGCGAAGTAAGGGATTTACTTGGTAATGATTTATACTATGCCGATGATAATGCTTTTGAACGATACGATCCTTCAAAATCCTCAATGCTTTACAAAAAATTAGGCGACAGGATCGATTACAACAATACGAATAAAGTGAAATGGTTCGGCGGTTACGTGCAAGGTGAATACACTCAGCCAAAATATACTTTATACGGAAATGTTGCATTATCAACCATTAAATTTGATTACACTGATCATTTCAGCGTAAATAACCCGTTGGATCCAACCGATATATCCTCGGGTGAACTTATGCTTGAAACCGATTGGATTATGGGATATCAATTTAAAGGCGGCGCAAGCTACAGAATAACAAGCGAGTGGGATGTTTTTGCAAATGCCGGTTATGTCTCCAGAGTTCCGATTTTCGATCAGGTTATAAACGATGTTAATGGAACAATGGTTGAAGATCCAAAGAATGAAAAATTCTTATCTTTTGAGGCCGGTGTAAATGCCAGATTGGATCAGAACAGAGTAACGATGAAATTAAATGGATATTTCACTAACTGGATGGATAGAGCCCAAAGCATCAATGTAGTAAATGAGGATGGTTCCGATGGTTTGATCAGATTGGATGGAATTGATGCCCGTCATATGGGAGTTGAGTTCGAATTCGGATGGCAACCTGTAAGGTGCTTCAGATTCGATCTGGCAACAAGCTATGGTAATTGGACTTACGTTGATGACGTTAGCGGCAGCTATATTCCTGATTTTTCTGATCCAAACTCAGTTGTTGAATATAATTATTACATTAAAGACCTGAAGGTTGGTGATGCACCTCAATTCCAGAATTCTGCCGGAGTGACTTTCTTCTTCCTGGATGGTGTTCAGGCTAATGCGACCTGGCGGTTTTATGATAATTATTATTCCGCTTTCGATCCTTTCGACAGAACCGATGAAGAAGACAGGGAACAGGTTTGGCAGATCCCGTCATACAATTTGGTTGATTTACATCTTCTTTACAGGCTACCGGTTGATCTTGGCGGTGTAAATGTTAGCGTATTCGGTCACGTTTTCAACTTGTTTGATGAGCTTTATGTTGAAGATGCAACTGACAACAGCTCATTTAACGGATACAGGAATGACGAAGGCGAATACTACGAAAATCATTCTGCTAGCTCTGCAGAAGTTTTTGTAGGTTTACCAAGGTCATTTAACGCAGGTTTCAGGGTTGAATTTTAATTGAATTATATTGACGTGAATTAGAAAGGCTGCCTTTTGGCAGCCTTTTTTTTCTGTGAGATAGAAGCTGACTAAAAAGTATTTTAACATTACAATTTCCCGTTTCACCCGGACTAAATAAATCCATCAATAGTTCAGAGCTGCATCCCTCCACGTCTGCTTTTATTCAAACTTCCTAAGATCTATTCCGGCGGGGGCACTTGAAGACACAGTTATAAACAAATTTCAAAACAGCATAACTAAGTTTCTAATTACATCTCATTCCGGCATTTTAGACAGCCTCTCTCTCTGAATATTAATGCAGAAGAAGTAAAATCCTGTCCAGTCTTATTGAGCCCAACAATTTGAAAATTTGCGAGAATGGTATATCTCTATCCCACGAAAAAAGAGTTATGAAAGCCTCACCAACTACAAGATCCCTCGGCACCAATCCCCAGAATCTGCTGTCGAGACTATCGTCCCTGTTATCTCCCATCATAAAATAATAATCTTTTTTAAATGTATAAGATGAAACGGGAACATCTTTAATTGTAACGGCTCCGTTTTTTATTGCAACTACTCTTTCGCCATATTCCCGGTCAATTATTGTTCTCCATTGATCTACGTTGTAAATGTTTAGAGGTATAGTTTGGCCTTTCCGGGGTATAACGAGCGGACCGTAGTTATCCTCATTCCACGGCATTCCTTTGGGGAATATTCTTGGCTCAACAATTCCTTTTGGCTTGGGCTTAAGATACTCCCCCCATCTTCCTTTATAATATTTTATAAAAGGAGGTTTCCAGAATTCTTTGCCGTTTACAAAAACCACTTTATCAATTATTTCAACAGTATCGCCGGGTGTGCCGATACATCTTTTTACATAGTTTACTCCTAGTTCATCCGCAACCAATTGGTCTCTGTCACCGGGGTATTCAAACACAACAATATCAGTTGCATTGGGTTCTTTTAAAGCAGGAAGCCTGAAATACGGCAGTTCAATTTCTGTAAACGGTATATACTTTGGTGAAGAAGAACCGTAGATAAATTTATTTACCAGCACAAAATCACCGACGAGTATAGTATTTTCCATTGAACCTGTTGGTATCCTGGTATTCTGGATGATAAAAGTGATTATAAAGAAAGCCGCAACAGCTGCCCAGAACAACTGCCTGAAAAATTCAATAATCTTTTCCTGCAAAGTTTCGGGCTTTTTTCTTTCTTTCTTTTTCCAGAAAAGAAATTTTTTATAAGATTTTTCCTCGCCGGGCTTATTTTTTTCTTCCTGCATAGAGTGCTTTTTCCCTGATATTTAAATTAAAATTTTTTTCATATTGGCAATTCTAAATATAGTTCCTTCACTTGATTAAATAAGTGTTAAATTTAAGTAGAATATTAGTTGGGTGCTTACCCTGCTAGTGTTTCAGATTTCTCTTTCATTCTCTTTGTTTATTCTGCTTACCGGTATTTCATCAAGCTTCTGAATAATTTCATTTTTTACTTTTTCATAGCTTTCTTTTAATTCCGTTTTTACCGGGTGCGAAGGAGGAACCTCAACTTTTAGAGGGTCAACAGGTTTCCCGTTTACGAAGAATCTGTAATCCAGGTGAGGTCCCGTAGAAAGACCGGTGCTGCCGATGTAACCAATTACTTGCCCCTGTTTTACTCTTGCGCCCTTCCTTACGCTTTTGGCATATTTTGAAAGATGAAGATACATAGTTGTATAGACCGAGTTGTGCTTTATCTTCAGGTAATTTCCGTTTCCTCTGCTGTAACCAGTATCAATAACATAACCATCTCCGGTTGTTCGTACAGGAGTTCCTATCGGTGCAGCATAATCAACACCAAGATGTGGGCGGTGAGTTTTAAGAACAGGGTGAAGACGGCTTCTGCTGAACCTGGAACTAATTCTTCCGAACTCAAGTGGTGATTTTAAGAAAGCCTTTCTTAAGCTGTTTCCATGTTCATCAAAAAATTGGTAAACGCTATCCTGGATAAAAGGAACCGCATAATAATCTTTATTATTATAATTAAAATAAGCTCCAAGAATTTTTCCTATACCGATAAACACTAAATTTTCTTCGCCATCTTCTCCGGCTATGAATTCTTCTTCAAAAATTACTTTAAAAAAATCGCCTTTTTGCAGATGATAAAAATCTACCTGCCATGCAAAAACCTCTGAGAGCTTAATGGCAAGTTCAGGCGAAGCATTTGAATCCATAAGAGCCACATAAAGCGAGTAGTCGATATTTGCTGCACACTGATTGATCTTAACTGTTACTTTTTTGCTTCCCTCGTAAACACTTATACTGTCATTAAAACTAACAACAACAAAATCAGCAGCGTTTTTTTCATAAACGAAGTACTTAACTGAATTGTTTGAGTCCGGTGTAAAGTAAGTATTATAAGTACGACCGGCAGCTATTTTTCTGAAATCGAAAATATCTTTTGATTTTTCTATGATATCTAAAATAAGATGATTTGGAATGTTTAGTGGAGTTAAAATGCTTGAAAGAGTTTGGTTATTCAGTACGATACTACTTACCTTAACTAATGAATCAGAATAAAACCCGAATTGATTCGGCTTAGACTTGATGGGTTCAATTCTTTGAGAATGTTCGGAGTTAGTACTGGGCTTAAACAAATGCCATAGCCCCAGTGCTAAAGCAACTAAGAATAAACCGAAATAAATCAATCTGAAAGTAATGGTGGTATTTTTTCCTGCCTTCACATTTCCTTAAGTTGTTAAAAATTAAGTTGTAACATAGTGTTTAAATCTTAAGATTTCAATACAGGGAAAGTCATTTTGCTTTTAAAGAAAAGAAAAATTTCATAATGATTTTCAGCAATGAATTAAATCAAATTTCAATAAATGATTTATTGTTAATATAGATTTCATAAATTGCTTTTTAAAATTTTTATTTCTTTGTGTAATTGGATACTGATGCCGCGGAATAGAAAAATAGGATTTGCACTGGGAATTTTTGTCTTTGCATTGTTTCTTTTAATAGAGGATTTTGATCCGGCTAATCCCCGGCTGAATGTAATGGCAGCTATAGCTGCGTTTATGGCAGTGCTTTGGGTAACAGAAGCCATACCACTGGCGGTCACATCCCTGTTTCCTCTGATATTATATCCTGTAACAGGCCTGCTAGATGCTGCGTCGGTTGCGGTTGCCTATATCAATTCTGTAATATTTTTATTTCTTGGGGGATTTTTAATAGCAATTTCTATGGAAGAATGGGGTCTTCATAAAAGAATTGCTTTAAAATTAATTTCAGTACTGGGTAGTAGTCTTGCTTCTGTTGTAATTGGTTTTATACTAGCCAGTGCATTTCTTTCTATGTGGATTTCCAATACTGCAACAGTTCTTATGCTACTGCCCATCGCACTTGCAGTAATTACAAAACTCGAAGAACAATTTGGTGAAAAGGAAATTCATAATTTTGCAGTAGTGCTTCTCATTTCAATTGCTTATTCAAGTACTATTGGTGGAGTATCCACATTAGTGGGTACACCACCAAATCTTGTATTCGTAAAAACCTTTAGCATTTTGTTTCCGGATTCTCCCGTGATCACATTCAGCAACTGGATGTTGGTTGGTCTGCCGGTATCTGTTTGCATGCTCACATTAATGGGCATTTACATGATATATTTTAATTTGCGTAACGGAAAGAACATTATCCCTGATAAAAAATTTGTTATGCAGGAATACTCAAAGCTCGGTAAGATGAGTTTCGAAGAAAAAATTGTTAGCACGGTGTTTTGTCTTACCGCAATACTGTGGGTTTTCAGAATTAATATAAATCTTGGTTTTGTTGAAATTCCCGGCTGGTCTAACCTTCTTCCGGCTTCAGATTTAATTGATGATGGTACTGTAGCTATAGCTATGTCATTTTTATTCTTCGTAATACCTGCAAAAAAGAAAAGCAGAACCATTCTTGACCAGGGCGCTTTTGCAAAAGTACCTTGGGGAGTTATATTGCTTTTTGGCGGAGGCTTTGCATTAGCAGAAGGATTTGTGTCAACCGGCTTATCCAATTTTATCGGTGAACAATTATCAGGACTTTCATCGCTGTCGCCTTTTTTAATTGTTATTATAACCGCAGCAATGGTATCTTTTCTTACTGAATTAACTTCTAATACAGCAACCTCACAAATAATTCTTCCTGTGGTTGCCTCGGTTTCCGTAGCAGTTGGGATGAATCCACTTATATTGATGTTAACAGCAACAATATCAGCATCAATGGCTTTTATGCTTCCGGTTGCCACTCCGCCCAATACAATTATATTTGCTAGCGGCAGAATCAGAATATCAGAGCTGGCAAAAACCGGTTTAATACTAAATATAATTGGCATAGTTGTTATCAGTCTGCTGGTATATGTGTGGGGCAGTTTAATCTTCGATCTGAATGTATTTCCCGACTGGGCAAAATTAAATTGATTTGCTTCCACCCAAACCATGGGTTGTAATTAAACTTCCAATTTCATATTATCTCATCACAAAAATTATTTATCGCTAACTAAAACTTGATTTTGAATCTTGTTGAAACTGTTCGGAATATTTTCAATTGCGTTACTTGTTTTAATTGCCTGCCGCGAAGGCATAATTGAACCGGGGGTTCTGATTGAAAATATAAATGACCCCGTTCAGATAAATGAAAGAAACTCTTATACTTTTTTACTAAATGCCGAATCTTTTTCTATGAATTTGACCGTGTTTCCCTTGCTAAATTCAACCCGTTCCAGGATTAATGTTACCCTTGTTGATTATAAGTCTGGGTATGCTAAAATAATTGTACACGATTATGATGATCAGGAGCGATACAGTTACTTTGCGGCTGGTGATGTTAGTTTCTATACTGAGATCATTGATGGTTACATTCCAAGAAGCGTTAATATCCGGACGGAGAATTTTAGCGGTAAAATCAAAATAGAATTAAGAAAGAGTTTATAACTTCAACTATCTCCATTCTTTTATTTTCAATAAAAATTAAAAATATTCTTTCCGGCAAAAAGAATCCGGGAGTGCAATAATTATCTTATTGTGTAATCATAACAAAAAAATATTTTCAGTATCTTTTGCACGCTTTTTTTATACATTTTATTAAAACTACATAGATCAAAAGAAAAATAATTTATAAGAGTGATTGAATATGTATTACCAGATAGCAGATACAAAATTTTCTTTAATTGAACCAAAGGATATCGAAGAAAAATATACCTGGAATTTAACTGACATTTATGCAAATGATAATGAATGGGAGAAGGACTATAAATGGGTTGAAGCTGAGATTAGTAAATACCGGAACTACCAGGGTAAACTTGGACAAAGTCCTGAAACACTTCTTTCGTGCCTGAAACTTGATGAGAGTATTGGAATAAGAATGGATCGGCTGCATCTTTATTCAATGCTGGCGAAAGATAGTGACCTGCGCGTAAATAAATACCAGTCAATGGATGATAGAATTAAATCGTTATACTCAAAAGCAGGTGCTGCAAGTTCATTTATACGTCCTGAATTGCTTAAAATTCCGAATGAAGAGCTTCTTTCCATTATCAGGAACAATGAAGAATTGAGAATTTACGAACACAGTATCCTCAACCTGATAAGAATTAAAGAGCATACACTCTCGGATTCACAAGAGAAGATCCTTGCACTTGCATCCGAAATTACTCAAACACCCTACAATGCATTTTCAATATTTTCCAATGCCGATCTCAAACTTCCGTATGTGGAAGATGAGTCCGGTAAGCCGATGCAATTGTCTCACGGAAGATACTATTCGGCAATGTATTCCAAAGATCGACTTTTCAGGGAAAGAGCATTTAAATCCTACCTCGGAAGTTTTAAGGAATATTCGAACACATTGGCTGTACTTCTTAACGGCAACCTGAAAGTAAATATCTTCAATGCACAGGCAAGAAATTATAGCTCAGCAAAAGAAGCAGCACTTGATAAAAATAATATTTCCCCTATAGTTTATGATAACCTCATAGAAGCTGCAATTCGCAATTTAGCTCCATTGCACCGTTGGGCATCTATGAAAAAAAGTTTGCTTGGTATAACTAACCTGCAGCCGTTTGATGTTTACGTTACTTTGTTTGACGAAAAGCTTGAGAAAAAATACAGCTACGATGAAGCCACGGATATTGTTTTGAATTCACTTAAAGTTTTAGGCGAAGAATACATAAGTTCATTAAAGACTGCTTTTGAAAACCGGTGGATTGATGTTTATGAAACAAAAGCCAAGAAGAGCGGGGCTTATTCATCAGGCACAACTTTTGGAGTGCACCCGTATGTATTGCTGAACTGGACTGACCTGCTGAATGATGTTTTTACACTTGCACACGAGATGGGACATAATATGCATTCATATTACACCGGTATAACGCAGCCATATCCCTATGCCAACTATTCTATTTTTTTAGCCGAAATTGCTTCAACATTTAACGAAGCGCTTCTGCTGGATTATTTAATTGGGAATTCCGATACAAAAGAAGAAAAACTTTTTCTGATGGAAAAATATCTGAATAATATTACCGCTACATTTTACAGACAGGTGATGTTCGCAGAATTTGAAAAAGTGATTTATGAAAGAACAGAAAACGGGGAAGCTCTTAATTCAGAATCCCTCTGCGAGCTTTACAGGCAAATCTATCAGAAATACTGGGGACCCGACATGATTGTAACTGAAGAAGAAAGCTATGCCTGGTCGCGTATTCCTCATTTTTACTATAACTTTTATGTTTATCAGTACGCCACAGGTTTTGCAGCATCCGAAGCACTGGTAAAAAAAATTAAAGCAGAAGGTAAGCCTGCTATTGACAAATATCTGAACTTTCTCAAAGCCGGAAGTTCTGATTATCCTTTAGAAATTCTTAAGCGCACAGGGGTTGATATGACCTCGGATAATCCTGTTCTTGCTGTATCGGAAAAAATGAGTGCGGTTTTAGATGAAATGGAAATCCTTTTATAAACAGGTGAATTGAAATGATAGTATACAATAAGAAATTATTAAATGAATATCGGCAATCTTTAACTTACGATGATATAAGTCTGATACCTGTCGATGTATCACGTATAAGAACAAGAAAAGAAGTAAACACAGATACTGAATTCCTCGGTCTTAAACTGTCGCTACCCGTAATTTCAAGCCCGATGGAATCTGTTACCGGAATTGAAATGGCTGCAGAACTTTCATCTCTTGGTTGTCTTGGTATCATCAACAGGTTTGATTCATCTTTGGATGAGATATTAAGTAACCCGACCGGTGAAAACGGAATAAAAGCAGTTTCCATTGCTCTAAGCTCAGACTCTGGAATAGTTTCAAAGCTCGCCGAAGCCGGTTACATTATTTGCATCGATACTGCAAATGCAAATAATCTTGAAGTATTAAAAAAAACAGAAGAGATTAAGAACAAATATGATGTAAAAATTATCGTAGGTAATATTGCACACGGAGGTTCTCTGCAGCAGCTTGTAAATTCAGGTGCCGATGCTGTTAGGGTTGGCATAGGCAGCGGAAGTGTTTGTACAACAAGCATACAAACCGGTATTGGAATAGGACAGGTATCTTCACTTCTTGATGTTTTCTTTGCCCGTGAAGAGAAGAAACTAAAGATAAAAATTATTGCTGATGGAGGTATTAAAGGTGCCGGAGATATTGCGAAAGCAATTGCTGCCGGGGCTGATATGGTAATGCTCGGAAGATTACTGGCAGGTACAAAAGAAACCCCGGGCGAAGTCATTCGGTATAAGGACCAACTGTGGAAAAAATACAGAGGTTCTGCTTCTTTCGGAGTAAAGATGAAAAACGAATTTATTGAAGGTGAGGAGACAATGGTTCCCTACCGTGGAGTTGTTAAAAATGTTATTAATGCCATCTCAGACGGATTAAAAAGTTCTATGAGTTATATGAATTGCCTGAACTTAGCAGAACTGGGAAAGGTAGAAAGTTTTGCCGTTTTAAGCAACTTTTCGTATCTGGAAAGATTACCGAAAACCTGATCTTTCGTAATCATCAATTCCGATTAGCTTTATAAATTTTCTTATTTTCCCTCTGTAATATTTAAAATTTTTTTACCAGGAATTTTTATGAGTAAAAACAAACATTCTAAAAGTGTTGAGCTTCTTAATAAAGCAGTTGCAGATGAACTACTTGCAATTCATCAATATATGTATTTTCATTTTCATTGTGATGATCAGGGTTATGATTTACTTGCGAGCCTCTTCAAAAAAACGGCTATCGAGGAGATGGGGCATGTAGAAGTTCTTTCGGAAAGAATTCTTTTTCTGAAAGGCGAAGTTGAAATGAAAGTACTGGGTCAATTACAAAAAATTCACGATCCTAAAGCAATGGTGAAATGCGCTGCCCAAATGGAAGACGATAGTGCCAGGGAATATAATGAATGGGCTAATATCTGTGCGGCAAATGCTGATTCAGCAACGAAGAAAATATTTGAAAACCTGGTTGCCGATGAAGAACGGCATTTCGATCAGTTTGATACCGAGATGGAGAATATCGAAAAGTTTGGAGAAAAATATCTGGCACTACAGTCTATTGAAAGAAGTAAAACGGTCTCGGCTTCACCGGCGCAAAAGAGCAATTAAAACCAGCTTCTTTCATCTGCCTGTTAAAATTTAATTAAAATTTGAACTTTAAACAGACTTCGAGTACGATTTACTATTTGAATTTCATCCTCCTGAGCCTAAGTGAATTTGACACAACTGAAACCGAGCTGATAGACATTGCAAGTGCTGCGAGCATAGGGCTGAGCAGCCCTAAGGCAGCAAGAGGAACACCGATTATATTATATATAAATGCCCAGAACAAATTCTGTTTAATTGTCAGAATAGTTCTTTTCGATAGCCTGAAAGCATTTACAACTCCATAAAGATCTCCGCTCATCAATACAATATCTGCCGATTCTATTGCAATATCTGTTCCTGTGCCGACTGCTATACCAACATCGCTTTTAGCCAGCGCAGGAGAATCATTTATTCCATCTCCAACCATCGCTACAATATTTCCTTGTTCCTGATAAGCAATAATAGATTTTATTTTTTGTTCGGGAAGAAGCCCGGCTTCATATTTATCTGCGCCGACTTTTTCAGCAACAACTTTTGTTGAAAATTCATTATCTCCGGAGAGAATAACAGTTTTAATTTTCATCTCCTTCAGTTTTTTTATTGAAGTTTCAGCGCTCTTGTTAATGGAATCGTTTATGACAATTAATCCTTTGATTTCTTTATTAATCGAAGCAAACAATACTGTTTTACCGGTTTCGGAAAATTCATCTGCCTTCGACATCAGGCTATTGTTCAAAACAAAATTATCATTCATCAATTGCTTATTTCCCACCAATACTTTATTGCCATTAATCATCCCCGATATTCCTAAGCCGGTCAGGCTTTCGAATTTTTCAGCTTCGTAAAGATCCGCTACATTTATTTGGGCATAATCTGTAATGGCTCTCGCAATCGGATGTTCGGATTTACGCTCAAGCGAAGCAACAATCCGGATAAATTCGTTGGTTTCAATGCCCACAGTAAATACAAACTCAACTTTCGGTTTCCCTGAAGTTATTGTGCCGGTCTTATCAAAAATTATTACATTTATTTTATGTGCCATCTCAAGGCTTTCACCATTTTTTATAAGTATACCATGTTGTGCACCGAGACCTGTAGCGACGGTTATTGCCGTTGGCGTTGCCAATCCCAATGCACAGGGGCACGCAATAATAAGTACTGCAACAAAGTTAAGCAGTGCATGGTTTATACCTGATCCAGACAACATCCAGCCGGTAAATGTTAGGACTGAAAATATTAATATAATTGTAACAAATATTCCCGAGACACGATCAGCTAACTTTTGTACCGGTGCTTTAGACCCCTGTGCTTCTTCAACCATTCTGATTATTTTCCCGAGTACAGAGTTATCACCGAGCGCAGTGACTTTAAATTCAAAACTTCCGTTAAAGTTTATCGTTCCTCCAATTACCTCTGAGCCTTCACTTTTTTCAGCGGGGTATGATTCACCCGTAATCATAGACTCGTCCACCGTAGAAAATCCTTTTAAAATAATGCCGTCGGCAGGAATGCTTTCCCCGGGTTTTACAATTACTATATCACCGGTAAGTAGTTCATCAAGCTTAACATTTATTTCTTTTCCGTTGCGTTTTACCAGAGCTGTTTCAGGCTTAAGCTGAACAAGTTTTTTAATTGCAGATCCTGTTTTGGATTTAGCTTTACTTTCAAGCCATCTCCCCATCAAAATAAGTGTTATAATTACAGATGCAGTATCATAATAAACATGGCTGTTGAATCTGCCTGCAGGTATAAGACCGGGGAACAGAGTAACGATTACACTGAACAAATAAGCTGTTCCTGTGCCGACAGCAACAAGAGTATTCATATCCGCAGAATAGTGTTTAAGGTTTTTCCAGAAAATTTGATAGAATCTTCCCCCGGTGATAAATACTACTGGAGTACAGAGAAGAAATAAAATTTTATTTATATAATCTCCTTTTAAAGGTATGATCCGGTAGAAATCACTCCACATAGTACCCATATTAAGGATTAAGATAGGGACGGAGAGAAATGCTGCAAGAAAGAATTTATTTCGCAGGTCTTTCTCAATAGTGTTACTGTTTTCTGAGGATTTAGTATTACCGGAGATGCCTTCCTGAGGAAGTTCAATTCTGTATCCGGAGTCCTCAATAATTTTTCTGATTTTGGCGTAATCAACACGGGTTGTATCGATATGAAAGGATGCCTTTTCTGTAGCAAAATTTACGTTTACATTTTCAATACCTTCTGTAGAAGCAAGTGCTTTTTCTATTCTTGCAACACAAGCGGCGCAAGTCATTCCTTCCACTTTTGCAATAATATGCCTGATATGGTTTTTAGTTTCTGTTTCAGATGTCATTTTAATTGATTAGATAAAATTCAGATCAAACTATTACTCTGTAGCCCGCATCCTCTACAGATTTTATGATTACTTTCTCATCGAGAATCTTTTCATCAAATTCAACGGTAACTGATCCTATCTCAACCTGAACCCTCCTTAAATTCAATTTAGAAAGATTATTCTCTACTGCCTTAGCACAATGCCTGCAGTTCATTCCTTCTATTTTAAAAGTTTTTTCCATAGTAGTTTTTGTTAAAGGTTAACCTTGAATTTAAACAATTGAATATTTAAACATATTAAAAATCATATTTAATTCTACCAGTGAAATATTTATACGCATTGACTCATAAATAATGTAACCCAAGCAAAATTGGGTTAGGGGTCGTT
>CAZXGJ010000018.1:0-52070 GCA_964639955.1 uncultured Ignavibacteriaceae bacterium | reverse complement strand
AAATATTTTTCTCTTTTCATTCCCGTTACCTTTTCTCTTGTGAGTAAGTATAACGACGTTGCCGATAACCCGCCGCCCAAAACAGCAATGCAGCTTAAAACGACAAAGCCAAAGATTAAGCAAACTGCACTTATCTTTCTTCGCAAGTGCAGTTTGCAACAATGTTATTTAATAGAACTACTTAGAACAACAAACTTAAAACGGAAAAACCCAACCAAAAATTTTAGAAAACCCAAATGCGAAAAGGCGGTCGGGTTGATTGGCTGGTTATATGCAGCTCTATAATTTCTTTATATAAAATTAAACTAAAAATAAACGACAAAGAACATTTTTAATAAACTTTTTAACTCAAAAAATATTTTACATTGTTACTTATAGTCTTTGAATTATAGTCAACAATGGGAGAATTTTGTAGTATGAAAATAAAATTAAAAATAGGACAAAGGATAAGAAAATTAAGAGAATCCGCTAATATGTCACAAAAAGATCTAGCTTTTTCAGCCGATTTAGATCGGAGCTATATTGCAAGTGTTGAAAGCGGCCAAAGAAATATTTCAATTGTTAATATTGAAAAAATTGCCGATGCTCTTAATTGCTCACTAAAGGAATTTTTTAACGATGCAGAATTTGATAAATCTTCAAGACGCCCTAGATAGTATTAAAAAATCCATTGAAAAAGCTATAAGAAACAATGGTACTGAAGGGAAAAATAATCTCATCCGAACACAAAAACCAATTAAGTTATTACACGATGTAGTTAAATCAGAATTAATAAGAAATAAAGTAAATCCTAGATTAATCATTCCGCCATTGGGTCAATCTAAAGGTGAATATTCATTAGCCGGTTTTTTCAAAAAGAAAGATCAAGATATTTGTGTTATCCCAAATAATATTGAACCAAAAGAGGAGACTCTGAACTTTGAAGGAATATTATACGGTCAAAAGGATAACCTTGGTTATAAATTCACTGAACAAATATTATCAATTAATGTTAGAAGCCAATTAAGTAGTTCAGCTAAGAATTTCGATACATTGTATGAACGAACATTTGCCGAAGCATTAAATTTACATTTGCGATGTTCTAAAATGGTTTTAGGTGAATTTTATATGATTGCAGTGAATGAGTATGACAGCAATTATGCAAATAAAAAACAAGTTAAATTCAAAAACATAAAGGGTGTGTCTCAGCATATCGAGAAATATATACTATCATTTAACGCTGTTAATAACCGAAAATCATTAAAAACAGATCAATACAAGTATGAGCGAGTTTGTTTGTTAATAGTTGATTTTAGTAAATCACCGCCAAAGATTTATAGTTATGATGAACAATTAAAAGAAGATGGCCTATTATCTGATAATTCAAAAGCAACTTTGAAAAATCTTAACTTTGAATCGTTTATTAAGGATTTACTTGGAATTTATACTGAAAGATTCGGTGCCAACATTTTCAATTGATATTTTTCAATAAGAAAATTATCTATTTCATTCTTATCGGTTAGTTCTCTCAATTCTTCAATCTCATTTTCTGAAAATTCTGGGATAGTAAATCTTTCTATGAAATTTTTTTGATAGCAAGGATATCCTCCTTCGATAGCTACGCTGGTTTTGCTTATATAATAGTGCATAACATAAGAATTTAGAATTTTTTGCACCACCCGAATATTTTCTACTCTGGTTAACTGATTAATTTCAGAATCTGAGAACGCTAAATAATTATCTTCAAATTTCTTAAAATATATTCCATATCCATTTGTAAAGAATGCATCATCTTCCTCAACTAATAGAAATCGTGGATAACTGCTGAATGTTGGGGTCAGTAGCTTTTTACCAGTCTTGGTAAGTCCTTGAGTTCTTCCCCAAACATAAAATGGCTCATAGTTATTTTTTCCTTTATCTCTTTTTATCAATTCACCTTTTATTGAAAGAAAATATTTATAACACTTAGGATATTTTTTTTGCATTTCACTTTCTAATATTGGAATAGCTACATTGTTTTTAATTTTAAACGGACAAATAATTCTTCGTGAGTTCAGAGAAATCTCGTCTTGACTTTTGAAATCTGATATTTTGTAAATAGGCCTTGTAATTTCCTTTTCAATCTCAAAAACTCCATCATCTGTTGCCTTATATAAATATTTTCCCTTTTCAGTTTTACCATCAATAAAGTACAATTCATCTTTAAGCGTAGCAATACCAACGTTAATGTCAAAAAGTTTTTTTATAGGAATTCCAATTGTTTCAATGAGTCTTATGTTTTCTTGTTCATCACTTTTTAATAAACGCCACTTTTTATAATTTAAATTTTGAACAGCATTAGGTGAACCATTAACTTTCATTAAAAATTCTTCCGGTTCTTCATTTTCTTTAATACGGTCAAAAAATATGATGTCATTTTGTTTTTTATTAAGAATAGTGATTGCGGTATAAGTTTGAACATCAAAAACTTTTTTATGATTGAAATCTATAATCCGCTCAACACATTTATGATTTTGAAAGAATATACGCAGAGATTCACCGGCTAACGAGGTGAAATAATTATTTGGAGTTATATAACCCAACTTACCGGTATCAGAAAGTAATTTGTAACCCAACTCGAAAAAAGCAAAATAAAGGTTGAACGTTCCTTGCTCAATTGTTTTCCAATGCCTCACAAGAAATTGTCTATTTTTATCAGATAAATCTTGAAATTTTACATATGGGGGATTACCAACTACATTATCAAATTTATCTTTCCATTCTGTTCGAAGACTATCTTGGCAAAATAAATTAAAATCTTTCTCTTCAATTATTTCATTGTGTTGAAGCGCATAAATAGTTAATAGAAGTTTTGCTCGATTAATATTATAGTCTAGTATGTCAGAACCAAACACGTTTTCTTTAATGGTTTTTTTAATAGGTTTTCTGTACTTGTTCTTATAATATTCCACTAGCCCGAGCAGAAAAGCTCCGCTTCCACAACTTGGGTCTATATTTTTATCCGATTCTTTCGGTCCAATTTCACTGATTATAAAATCGATAATATATGTGGGGGTGAAAAAGGCTCCATTAAATTTCTTATCTTTTTCTGGAATAATAAGTTCAAGGTAGTTTTCTAATTCCTTCACTGAATCAATGTTTAATGCAGAAGTGTCAAAATAAAGTTTTGTGTCCCTCTCAAAATCAGTAAAATAATTTTTCAGCAAGTCACTTCTACTATAATCAAGATTAATATTTCTCAAAAAGCTGAAAATTAAATGCTTCTCAAGGTTTTTAATATCTTGAGTAGTGATTAAATCTTTCAGTAATTTTTTATTCATTTTAACACGTGTTGACTTTGAGTAACAAATTTAATTCTTTATATCAAAAGTAACAATATTTTTATAAAATTTTATTGGAAAAATTTAATCAGATAAAGGAAGAGAAAGAAAAATACTTAGTAAAAAAATTACTGCATATAACTATTAATTAAGCAGAACTATCTTATCTGTTTTTTGAATTTTAGACGTAAATTAAATCCGCCTAATACGCCTTATATACAATGAATAGTTGTGCTTTAACTTATTCATTTATATTATATTATAAAATTTCAGTTTAGTTTCTAAAGGTATTTTATCATAATGATCTAATCTTTCTAAAAATCCACTAGTTTTATCCATCTAAAGGACTTCTGACTCCTGCACCAAGGTTTGCTACATGTGTGTATACCATCGTAGTCTTTACACTGCTATGTCCTAACAATTCTTGTATAGTACGAATATCATAGCCACTTTCTAAAAGATGAGTGGCGAAGCTATGCCTAAAAGTATGTGCAGTACCCGGTTTTAAAATCTTTGCTTTCCGAACAGCTTGCTTAATTGCTTTTTGAACGGTACTCTCGTGAATATGATACCTGTAAACCATGTCGTTGTATCTGTCTTTAATAAATTTATCGGCAGGGAATGCATATTGCCAATAAAAATCTTTATCAGCATTGGGATATTTTTTAGCTAATGCATACGGCAGCTTCGTTCTTCCTTTTCCCTTTCTTAAATCGTCTTTATGCTGAATAAAAACATTGTTCAAATGCTGTTTAAATTCAGGAATTATTATTTGTGGAAGGGTAGTAATCCTGTCTTTTTCCCCCTTCGAGTCCCTTACGATTATTTGTTTGTAATCAAAATTAATATCCTTTATTCTTAATCTTAAAGCTTCACCTAATCTTAACCCAGATCCATATAAAAGTGAACAAACTAATTTTGGAGTTCCGTGTAAGTAATTAAATATATCTCTTATTTCATTTTTTGTGAAAACCACTGGCAGTCTTTTACTTTTATTAGCACGGATTACTCCTTCTAACCATTTTATATCCTTTCTTAGAATATTTTTATAGAGATATAAAATTGCACTCAACGCCTGATTTTGTGTCGAAGCTGATACTTGTCTCTTCACTGCAAGATAATTCAGAAATTCTTTTATTGCTTCTGCACCTAGCTTTTCCGGATGGGTTTTATTATGGAAGATTATGAACTGTTTAATCCAGTTGGTGTAGCTCTCTTCCGTCTTTCTGCTGTAGTGAGCCGTACGCATAGCTATGCGCACCTGTTCGAGCAGTTTTGGTTTGTTTATTTGTTTCGCCCGGTTGATGCTAACAAGGTTTAGCTGCGGCATTTTACCGCTTTCATGTATTCCTCCCAAAATACTTAAGGCAAATTATGCCCTGCCTTTTAAGCAAAGTAAATAATTATTCCTGTTTCAACTTAACAAGCGGTATTTAAAAAATCAAACTTCTTTTTAAAATTTCTTTCTGCTCCGGCTTAGGCGGATAATTTTTATATTTGCACAGCAACATTTATAAACGGATAAAATGAAAAAAATACTTCAAACTCTCTTTAATATTTTGCTTTTCAATCTTGTAATTTTTCAATTTTGTAATCTTGAAATTAAGGCGCAGCAAATGACGAAAGCTTTTATCAACGGAAAAATTTATACTGTAAACGAAAACCAGCCTTACGCCGAAGCTGTTATAGTTGAACGGAATAAAATTAAATTCGTTGGATCAACACGGGAAGCAAAAAAACATATTAATGCTTCAACAGAAATAATTGACCTCGAAGGTAAACTTATGCTGCCCGGTTTTAACGATAGTCATCTTCACTTTACAAGCGGCGGAAGTTATCTGCTGGGGATAAATCTTCGTCCGGCACTCAGCAAGGAGGAGTTTGTTGAGATAATTCAGTCGTACATTTTAAAGAGAAGTCTCCCCGTTTCAACCTGGATAACCGGCGGCAGGTGGGATCATGAACTCTGGCCGGATAAATCTCTTCCCACAAAAGAATTGATTGATCCGTTTACAGAAAACACTCCCGTTTTTGTAAGCAGGATTGACGGACACGTTGGTCTCGCAAACTCAGAAGCTCTCGAGCTGGCAGGAATAACAAAAGATACTCCGGATCCAGATGGCGGATTAATTGAAAGAGACGAAGAAGGTAATCCAACAGGTATCTTAAAAGACAATGCAATGGATTTGGTGTTCAAAGTAATTCCTCCACCATCGCTTGAAGAAAATGTTGAGGCAACTCTTCGTGCACTTGAAGAAGCGAGAAAACTTGGTATCACAAGCGTTCAGGATATGACTCAGCCCGATGAGTTTGAAGCTTACAAAAAAATAATGGCTGATGGTAACCTGACTTGCAGAATTTATTCCATCTGGCCGATTGATAAGTACGAGGATATCCTCCGTGCAGGAGTTACCGCCGGAAATGAAGAAGGTTTTCTCAAGCGCGGCGGTCTTAAGGCCTATGCAGATGGTTCGCTCGGTGCAAGCACAGCATGGTTCTTTGAACCATATTTTCAGGATCCATCAAATTCAGGATTAGCAATTGATGTTGTAACAAACGGCAACCTTGAGAAGTGGGCGTTCGATGCAGACAGGAACCGTTTGCAGATATGCACCCACGCTATAGGTGACAGAGCAAATTCATTTATGCTTGATCTCTATGAAAAAATTAAATCACAAAATTCTCCCTGGGAAAGACGATTCAGAATTGAGCACGCACAGCATCTACGTAAAGAAGACATAAAACGATTTGCAGAAATCGGAGTAATCGCTTCTGTACAGCCTTATCATTGCATTGATGACGGAGTTTGGGCAGAAAAAAGAATTGGTCCGGAAAGAATTAAAACAACTCATCCATACAAATCATTACTGAAAAGCGGTGCAGTAGTTGCCTTCGGAACAGACTGGCCTGTTGCGCCTTTAAATCCGCTCTTTGGAATTTATGCCGCAGTAACGCGCCAAACTGTTGACGGCAAAAATCCAGATGGCTGGATTCCCGAAGAAAAAATTTCTGTTGAAGAAGCAATCAGGTGTTATACATTAAATGCAGCGTACGCCTCGTATGAAGAAAAAATAAAAGGAAGCATTGAAGCCGGCAAGCTGGCAGATTTTGTTGTGTTGAGTGAAGATATTTTATCAATCGAACCGGAAAAAATTAAAGATGTTGTTGTTGAAATGACTGTGTTTGATGGTGAAATCATATTTGAGAATAAATGATTGATTGCAGGGGTTCAAAATTTTAAACCCCTGCGATATAAATACCAAAAAATAATTCCAAACTCCATAGGCTCAATTATCAGAGCATTCAAAGCATCTGTTACAAAGTGGTGCGGAGAAAATGGTTTTGAAGATTTTAAATGGCAGAGAAATTATTTTGAACATATCATAAGAAATGAAGAAGATCTATTCAGAATCAGAGAATATATTCTGAACAATCCATTGCAATGGGAACTTGACGAAGAAAATCCAAACCATCCGGTGAAAACATAAATGTAAATCTTACAATGCAAATAACATCAAGCCGCTTAAAATTTTTAACCCCGAACATGTTACAAGTGTATTTTCTCCAACTAAGAAAATTTTTCCATCACCAATTATGGGGATGTTAATTTTGCACTCATCGAAATAATCCTGTTGGCATTTAATTTGTAATTTATTATTATTCTATCAACATAAAATAATTATTGGAGGCTAAATGAAAGCTCAGTTAAGGTTACTTTCACTTATTGCATTTTTGCTGTTTTCTTCTTCTTCACTTTACAGCCAGACAGTTTATTTCTGCGAAGGTGTTGACGATGACGGCTACCCGATCAGCGAAAGCAATTCCTTTACAATTGGCAGAGATGGCGGCTACCTGTACGTATTAACAAGATTAGGTTACAGGTGCGAAACCGATCATGTTTACCTCGACTTCTACAGGATAAACAGCAACGGTGAAGAAATTTTCGATTCCACACTGGAATTGGATACCGAACCAGACTGGACATGGTTCTGGAAAAAAGTTACATTTTACGATGATGGGAAATATATTGTTTATGTTGCCGATGGTGACGGCTACCCGCTGGCAAACGGTACTGTAAGAATTAATTTCGATTAAAAAAACAGTATTTGGTAAATTTCTAATTTTTACAGCCGGGTAAGAAATTTTAATAAATTATTTTATCCGGCTGCTTTAAATACCAGGGCAGCCCACTCATCTATAATTTCCTCTCTGATAAGTCTGAAGCCTGCTTTTGTGTAGTGTAATGTGGCTTCAATCTTCTCCTGTGCAAGAATTCCTGATAGAATGGCGATGCCTTCTTTCTTTATTCTTTCTTTTATTTCATCTGAAATATTAATTAAAACGTTTGTCTGGATATTTGCAGCGGCAAGGTCAAAATCTTTTTCTTTTATTTCCGCTATTTCACCTGTAATTACTGTTACAGAATCTTCCGCTGAATTTAGTTTGCAGTTTTCAATACAATTATCATAGCAAACCGGGTCTGTATCAACTGCAGTTGCAGATAATGCGCCCAGCTTAACAGCAGCGATTGATAAAATCCCGGTGCCGGAACCAACGTCCAGAACTTTCATCCCGGGTTTAACAAATTCTTCCAGCAGCCGCAGCATTAATTTTGTTGTTGCATGCTCTCCGGTTCCGAATGACATCTTCGGGTCTATGGTTAAAACAATTTCTCCCGCGGTGGGTGTATACTGCCTGAATGAGGGTTTAATAACTAACTTATCGGATATCCTCATAACTTCCCTGCTCTTCTCCCATTCCTCATTCCAGTTTTTATCTTCGGTTATTTCTTTTTCGATTTTGAATGAGTCAATTAACTTTTCATTTTTTAATTTCATTAAAGCAGCATTAAAATATTCTTCGCTGGCAGATGAATTATCAGAAGTGAACACTGATATGTAATTATCGTTTTCAAGTAGACCGGTGATTTCAAATTCCCACATTACTCCGGAAAGTAAATCCGGATCAAAGGGATGCGTAAAAATCTTATAAACAAAAAAGTTTTTCATTTTAATAACACGTTAGTTTCGATGAAAACTTCGAGGTTTATGGGCAAAAAAGGATTTGCAAACTCGAAGGTTGCTCGATGCTTATTCATACCCGGCTAACAATTCACAAATTTTATCCTGGAATTTTCTTGCTTCGGAATATCTGTCTTTAAAATTCTGTATTAAAATTGAAAAGGCAATTAAGTGTCCGTTCTTAGCAGTAAGGTAACCCGAAAGATTGCTTACACCCCGCAGTGTACCGGTTTTTGCATGAACTTTATTTTCTGCAGCAGTTCCTTTCATCCTGTTTTTAAGCGTGCCATCAATGCCTGCAACAGGCAATGTTTTATAAAACAGGCTGAACAAATTTCCTCTTTTATAATAAATGTATTTCAAAGCTTCAACCAAAAGTTCTGCCGTAACAAGATTGTAATGCGATAGCCCGGAACCATCTGCAATCAGGTAATCGTCAGACTTCAGACCAAGTGAATCAATCAGCCTGCAGATTGCAGCCAAACCATCACCAGCTTCTGCCGGTGCCCCCGAATCTTCATAAGCTATTGCGTAAACAATCATCTCTGCGTTAAGGTTATCGCTTTCTTTATTCAGATCTGTAAGAACAGTATCGATGCTTCTGTAAAATGAATTTATATAAACAGCCTCCTTCGGCAATCTGCTTACAGTAATTTCTTTAGCAGAGTAAATTCCATTGTTTTCAAGGTGTTCGGCAAACAGAGTAAGGAAATATTTTTCCGGATGCAGCAGGTTCAGTTTTTCGGTATAATCTGATGAATCAACCGGCGATGTGTTCCGGATTTCACCACTGATAATTATTTTGTTTTCTCCGTTAACCCAATCGCGGGTTATTAAAAAATTATCCTTTTTATTTGCCGAAACCGTTACTGAATTATTTTCAACAGTTACAAATTTTGTTTCAGGAATCAAAGTTACATTTGCGGGTGAATCAAATTTGCTGCCTTCAATAAAAACTTCAATGGCATTATCATTTATATTCAATGCACTCAGATGAGGCGCATACGGGGAAGGATCGTCATCCCACATCCAGCCTTCGCCCCAGTAAAGAGAATCTTTCCTTGAAATATCCGCACATAGCCCGCCTGTCACATATTTTATACCGAGTGCCTTAATAGTGCCAACCAATGAATCCAGATCCATTGTTGTAAAATCCGGATCGAATCCGCCCACTACAAAAATGTCGCCGTAAAGAGTATCATCTTTAATTACACCCGAATAAAACAGATCTGTCCTGAACGTATAATACTCACCAAGGTTTAATAAGCCGGCAAGTGATGTAAGTATTTTCATGTTAGATGCGGGATGTAAAAGGAGCTTGTGATTATGCTGATAAAGGAAAATGTTGTCTGTCAAATCAAAAATATTAATTGCCGCAGTAGTTTGTTCAAAGAATGGCTCTGCAAGAATTTGTCCGATATCAGTCTCAATTTTTCTAATGTCTGACTGTGAAAGCAGAAAAGAGTTGACAGATAGAATGATAGAAAGCAGAATAAATGTTTTAAACCTGAAGAAGATCATAAAATTATCACTATGATTTAATAATAAGTGACTTGCAACGTCCGCGGGGAATAATTAAAAATAATCTCTAACTCTGAATTCAGCATCTATGTTTTCCTCGGCAATTTTTCTTGAGTTTTCTATATCAACTTCGTCAACGGAAACTATGCTCATCACAACTTTTTCAACATACTGTTTTGAGCTTTTTGCAAAGTTTATCATTTCATCAAAATAAGAAGCATTAAGCCCCACAAGCTTACTGTATTGTTCACGGTTAAATGAGTTTAAGCTTATCGAGACGACGTCAATCAAACCTTTCAGTTCAGGAGTAATATCTCTTTTATTGATATAGCTTCCATGCCCGTTTGTATTAAGGCGTGTTCTGCCGCCCTGCTCTTTAACGTATTTTGCAACCGATTTTACCACCTCCCACCGAATCGTAGGCTCACCGTATCCGCAGAATACTATTTCCTTGTAGTTTTTAGGGTCACCAGTTTCTCTGATATAAACTTCTGCTGAAGGTTCATCATTCCTCTCCATTGCCAGATTGTAACCGCGGAGTGTGGGGTTCTCTTTCCTTTTGCAAAAAACGCAATGAGCATTACAGCGGTTTGTAATATTAATATACAGAGAATCTCCGAGCTTGTAAGTAAATGCTGTTTCCGGCTTGCTTCCTATACCAAATATTCTGAATGCATTAAATGAAGTTATTCGTGCTATGTCTTCAACTCTCAGGTTGTGGATTCTGGCAAGCTCTTCAGCAACAAATTTTACATTTGCCGGTTCGTTTCTTTTACCGCGGTTCGGAACCGGGGTCATAAATGGTGAGTCGGTTTCGAGTAAAAGATTTTCTGTTGGAATATGTTTTGCAACGTTACGCAGCTCGTCTGCTTTTTTGAAAGTGATGTTTCCGGTAAAAGAAATCATAAAATTCATATTTACTAATTCGATTGCATTATCAAGCGAACTGTTGAAACAATGAAACTGGGCTTTCAAACCCGCACCGCAGTAAGTCCGGATAATATTCATCATATCTTCATCGGAATCGCGGTTATGAATTATAACAGGCAGGTTTAATTTTAGCGCAAGATCCAGCTGAGATCTGAATGCTTCAATTTGTTTTTCTTTTGGCGAGAAATCATAGTAATAGTCTAATCCTATTTCGCCGATTGCAACTATCTTTTTGCTTTTTGCAAGTTTTTCTATTCGCGATATAAATGATGAATTCCAATTTTTACTGTCATGTGGATGAACACCAACCGCACCGTATATCATCTCATATTGCTTTGTTAAACTAATTACTTGCTCAGCAGACTTCAGATCCGTGGCAGGTACGAGAACATAGTTTACACCAGCTTGACCTGCATGATTAATTACTGCATCCAGATCATCTGAAAAATTAGGATAGAAAAGATGAGCGTGAGTATCAATAAACATTTCAATACAAAATGTTATGTTATTTCCCCGATTATCAACGGGCGTTCGTTAGATTCAAGTGCAAGGCTTATTGCAAGCTCCTCCTGCCCTCTCGAAACAATTACTGCAAGCCCGATGCCCATATTGAATACTTTTCTCATTTCCTCATCGGTGATATTAGCCGATTCCTGGATAAGATTAAAAATTGGTGACGGCTCCCAGCTACCCCAATGGATTGACATTTTAAATTCCGCAGGCACTACCCGGCTTATATTACCCGTTATACCGCCGCCTGTTATGTGAGCAAAAGCTTTAACATTTACATTGTTCTTAAGGGTTCGGATAACTTTTAAATAGGATTTGTGAATTTGTAATAGTTCTTCACCCAGAGTTTTGTTTAGCAGTTCAATTTTTTCGCTTAGCATATACTTTTTCAGCAGTACTTTCCTGGCAAGAGAATATCCGTTTGTATGTAACCCGTTTGAGCGAATTCCTATTATTATATCACCCGATTCGATCCGGCTTCCGTCTATAATAAGAGATTTTTCCACAATGCCTACAATTGTACCTGATATATCGTACTCGCCATTATGATAAAAACCCGGCATCTCCGCCGTCTCACCGCCAATTAACGAACAACCGTTTTCTTTGCAGGCAATTGTAAAACCCTTAATAATTTCTTCTGCTGTATTTGTATCTAATTTCCCGAATGCCATGTAATCCATAAAATAAAGCGGCTCGGCACCGCAGACAGCAATATCGTTAACGCAGTGATTTACAAGGTCCTGACCAATCGTATTGTGCCTGTTCATAGCAAAAGCTATTTTTAATTTTGTACCGACGCCGTCTACACTCGATACCAGCACAGGCTGTTTGTATTTACTAAAATCCGGCTGATAAAAAGCCCCAAAATGACCAATACCTCTCAGCACAGAATTATTAAATGTCGTTTCTGCCAGTTCTTTTATTCTTTTCACTGTTTCATCGCCGGCTTTAATGCTAACGCCGGAGTTCTCGTATGTAAATTTCAAGCTGTTCCTCGGTTAAAAATTAAGTTGTAATAATCTTTATAAAATTAAGTGTTTAACATTACCTAATCAAAACAAATATGAATCATTTAAATGTCCAATAAATCAAATTGAAGTGCAAAAAGTAATTTGTTCAACTTTCAATGCCTTAAAAAAATCATCTATTTTTAATATATTTGCCGCCTGATTTTAATGATAAAACCAATGGAAGAAGACGAATTAAACGAGCGGGAAAAAACGATTTTAAAATCGGTTGTACAGCAGTTTATCTTAACTGCCAGCCCTGTAGGTTCGCGTAATATCACAAAAAAGTATGATATTGGATTTTCACCGGCAACGGTTAGAAATATTATGTCGGACCTTGAAGAGGGGGGTTATATAAACCACCCGCATACATCAGCTGGCAGGGTACCTACAGATAAAGGATACAGGTATTACGTCGATTCTTTGATGAGTGTCGAAAAATTAACTTCGAGGCACCGTGGATTAATTGACCAGACATTTCAAATGAATATCGACGAAACAGATGACCTGATTAAAATTACTTCAAAGCTTCTTAGTTCGATAACAAAGCAGCTTGCATGTGTAACTTATCCAAACCTGGAATCGGGTTTGCTGGATAAAATACAAATAGTGAGCTTAACATCGAGCAGGATACTTGTTGTAATAACTATCAGGTCGGGCATGGTAAAAACTATAACAATGGAATTAACAACAGAGGTAAAAGAATCGCAGATAAATTCGGTGCAGAACTTGCTTAACGAACGATTATCCGGGCTAAGTCTTTCAGAGATAAGAAGTACATTCAAGGAACGTTTTAGCGATGTTGAAGATAACCAGAAACCTGTAATCAGGCTCTTTATCGATTCTGCGGATAAGCTTTTTAAAGATGATATTAAAATGGAAAAATTGATTGTTACCGGTGTAAAAAATGTAATTAGTCAGCCCGAATTTGAAAACCCCGAAAATTTTCAGGGTATCATAGAGCTTATAGAAGATAAAGATGTTATAATTCATATTATGGAAAAATCCAGCACGGTTAGCAAGGACGAAGTATTCATCTCTATCGGAAGTGAGCATGAACAAAAAAAGCTGAGCGAATATAGCTACATAAGTAAGGAGTATGAGCTTGGAGGTACATTTGGTACACTGGGTATTATTGGTCCGAAAAGGATGGAATACTCAAAAATAGTCGCAATCGTAAACTATATAGCAACTGCTTTATCAGAATATTTAAAAAGACGTTGAATTAAGAGGAAACAGTATATGATTACAAAACATAAAAAAGAAAATGTAAAACCGCAGGAAACAGAACAGACAGAGAATGTCAATTTGCCTGAAGAAAAGGAATCACCCGGCGTTTCCGGAGAAAAAGATGAACTTGAAATTGCCAGAAAAAAAATATCCGGATTGGAGGAACAGCTTAGGGAACTCCAGGATAAATTATTAAGGAAAGCAGCCGAGTTTGAAAATTACAAAAGGAGAGTTGAAAACGACCAGTTTAATCTTTTAATGTACGGTGCAGAATCATTTATAGTTAAGCTTCTTCCAGTAGTAGATGATTTTGAAAGATCGTTACGGCATATTGATAGCGCCAATAATTCCAAATCTATTGAGGAAGGTATAAAGCTTGTTTATGAAAAGCTGTTAAAAGTCCTTGACGAACAGGGGGTTAAAAAAATTGAAGCTGTTGGCAGCCCGTTTAATGTAGACTTCCACGATGCGCTTATGCAGCGTAAGGATGATACAGTGAAACCTCATACTGTATTGGAGGAAATTGAACCCGGTTATATTTACAGGGATAAAGTTATTCGGCATGCAAAAGTAATTGTAAGCGAGGATATCGCCGAAGAAAATTCTGCGCAGGGAAAAAATGATTCGGAACAGGAAACGACTTAGCTTCTGACACAGGATTATGGCAAAGAGAGATTATTACGACGTACTCGGGGTCAACAGAAACGCTTCTGCCGAAGAAATAAAAAAAGCGTATAGAAAAATGGCAATGCAGTATCATCCAGACAGGAACCCGGGTGATAAGCAGGCGGAAGAAAACTTCAAGGAAGCGGCAGAAGCCTATGAAGTTTTAAGCCATGAAGAAAAACGAAGCCAATACGACAGGTTCGGGCATGACGGCGTAAGGGGCAGTGCTTTCGGTTCAGAAGGCTTCTCATCCGTTAACGATATTTTCTCTCACTTCTCAGATATTTTCAGCGGCTCATCTATATTCGACGATTTTTTTGGAAGCAGTTATTCCAGAGGACGCCAGCGGCAAAGAAGCGGAGGAATTCCGGGTTCTGATTTGCGTGTGACCCTTAAGCTCTCATTAGAAGAAATAGCTTCAGGAATTTCAAAAAAAATTAAAATAAAAAAGCTAGTAAGATGCCCTGACTGCAATGGCAGTGGTGCAGAAGCCGGAACCTCTTTAAGAACGTGTCCGGTTTGCCAGGGCTCCGGCGAAGTTAAGACTGTGTCAAGATCGGTATTTGGTCAGTTTGTTAACATCACCACCTGTAGCAATTGTGGTGGAGAAGGTAAAACAATTGATTCTCCTTGCAAAAAATGTTATGGCGATGGAAGGTATTCTGACGAAGTTACTATTAAAGTAGATGTTCCGGCAGGTGTTCAGGATGGAAACTATATGACTTTAAGAGGTGAAGGAAATGCCGGAAAAAGAGGCGGACCCAATGGCAACATAATAGTAATTTTTAATGAAGTTCAGCACCAGCATTTTATTCGTAATGAAGATGATATTATTTACGATTTATTTATAACTTTTCCGCAGGCGGCACTTGGGGCCGAATTGGAAGTTCCTACTTTAACAGGAAAAGCCATGCTTAAAATTGAAGCCGGAACCCAGCCGGGAAAGCTTCTTAAAATGAAAAACAAAGGTATCAGGCATTTACAGCATTCTGGTTATGGAGACCAAATTGTACGGGTTAATGTGGTTGTACCGCAGAAACTTAGTTCAAAAGAAAAAGAACTCCTGAAACAGCTTGGCGAAATGCCAAACCTTAAATCTATTACAGATGATGAAAAGAAAAGTTTCTTCAGCAAATTAGGTTTATAAGCTTGCAAATCAGCCTAGGCGGCTTGTTACAATTTATAATAGTGCTTATCTTATTCCCGTTTTAAGATAGACATTCATGTTAAGCAAATTATCTAAAAAAATAGGCTTTACTACAACTGAGTTAAAAGTCATCCTTTTCTTTTCAGCCGTCTTTCTTGCTGGCTATGCTTATAAAGAATTTTTCCTTTCGAACCAGCAAACACAAGCCAGCTTTGACTACTCTGAACAGGACAGCTTATTTAATTATTATTCAAATAATAATCCCGGCAGCGAAGAGAATTTAAGTTCACAAAACGATATTGATATTAAACGCGAAGTTTTAGAACTTACTGAAGCGGAATTCATCAAAGATAAAAAATCCGAACCCTTAACCGAAAAAAGTATAAACCTGAATACAGCCGGAATAACCGACCTTGTCAGGTTACCGGGCATTGGCGAAAAAACTGCTGAAAATATTATTGCACTAAGGGAGGCAAAGGGCAAGTTTAGATCGGTTGGAGAACTTCTGGAGGTTAGAGGGATAGGAGAAGTGAAGTTTAACAAAATTAAAAAGTTTTTATATATTGAATAACCAAACTATTAAATTTTCCTGGAGGCCTAATGAAATCTGATTCCGGTGATCCTGTTTATATTCACATTATTCTTTATGCTGTTATAACAATTCTCAGTATAATTCTTATAAAAGTAGCTATTATCGATCCGAAAGAAATTGTGGCTGAAGAACGGTTTTACAAAACAGAATCGAGACTGAGGATGGATAACATTAAAGAAGCGCAGATTCTTTGGCAGAAGAAACATGGTTCATATACCGATAAACTTGCTGAGCTGATTAAATTTATTAAAACAGATTCTTTTGTGGATAGTGTTGTAAATGCCTTCGATTCTTTGACCATGAAACCTGCTAATCCTTTCAACCCGCTTTCGCACGGCGAATTTACTCCGGATAGTTTAATGTACTCACCCAGAAGCCATTCTATGTATATACTTAAGATAGATACATCGATTTCGGTAGATACAACTGTTAACAGAAGAGGCGCCGTTGTCAGGGTGGATACTACTACGATTTTTGGTTCACGATATTTTCTTGAAGACCCTGATGGTTATGGAACTATCGGTTCGCTGGAAAACGATGCACTAAAAAATACGGCATCCTGGGAGTAACGGCAATTGAATGAATGAAATTACAAGCCATGCCGGTATAAGTATTTCATTATCAAAACTACAATTGCTCGAAGTTGCTAAAGAAGGCACAAATTACCAGATTATAAATATAAATGAATCGCTGTTTGATGAGCCATTAAACTTTGAACAGCATAAGATAACATTAATTGCTGCGCGGCTTCAAAGTGCTTTTGACAGGATAAACATCATAAAAAAAATTAAAAGCACTAACGTTTCGTTCTCACTTCCCCAGGAAATTTTCTTAATTGCAGAATTACCCTTCGATAATTCTCTTCTTTACCAGGATCTAATCCAGGAATTTAATTGGGAATTTTCATTGTTGTTCCCGTTTATTTCCCCCGAAGAAATAGTGCTGCAATATTTTGAAACCGGGAAAAATACGCTTAATACAAAAAGTACTGCGCTTGTGGTTGCTGTGGAGAAAAAATATCTTACACTTATAAAAGATTTTTGCACAAAAAATTCGCTTTCTTTAAGGTATGTAGATTGTTCCATGTTTTCAGCCAACAACCTCATCAATTCAATCATTCATCCGTTTTCGGAAGGCTATGTGCTGAATGTATATCTTTCGGAAAAGACTTTCTCGGTTATTGCAAATCTTAATGGCAGCCCTGCACATTCCAGAGTTTACCCTAGAATTGAAAATAAAAACACGGCGGATAATGTTGTCGAAGCATTAGACTCTGCAAGATTTAAATCAATTAAATCCGGTTTATTAAATGATGCATTTATATCTGGTGAGGATGTTTCAGCAGAATTTATTTCGCAGATAAGATTAACCACCGGACAAAAATTCAGGCAGCTTAACCCATTCACTAACATTCGTGTTATACCCGAGTTGGAAAATAATTACCTGATTAAAGAGAAATACGGTTCTTTTACTTCCGCAGCCGGTATTGCTTTTCGCTTAGCGTAATCATCACTTTTCTTGTTATCTTTTTCATATGAAACTGAGAATTATTTCGGGTGCATTTAAAGGCAGAAGAATCCTCGTTCCGAAATCGGAACTTGTAAGACCAACTACCGACCGCGTCCGCGAAACGTTATTTAATATCCTCAACAACAGGATCGACTTCGAAAATATTAAGGTACTCGATTTATATGCCGGTTCAGGTTCACTCGGTCTGGAATGTCTTAGCAGAGGTGCCGGCATCATTCACTTTGTAGAACAGGATTCTCTTATCAGCAAACAGCTCGAGCAAAATATTTTATTATTAAATGCTGAAAAGAATTGCGTTGTTTTTAAAATGAGCGTTTTACAATTTGTAACTGCTAACAACAATAGCAGATATGATTTGATTCTGGCTGATCCACCATTCTTTAAGAATGATATTTACCAGGTAGTTGAGAATGTTTTAAGTAATAAAATCCTTTCAGACCAGTCTTTTATGATTATCGAGAGATCAATTCAGACAAAAGCAAAGGATATTGAAAACTTTAATACAGAGCCGTTCAAAATTATAGGTGATAATTGCCTCTACGAAATTTCAAATTAATACTTGCTTATTTTCTGCTCATTTTCTTTGCAGCAGGTATTTACCCACAAGCTGAGTTCGTAAGAAAATTGGATTTAATTCCTGTTTACGACGGAGGCGGCCTGATAAAAAATACCTTTTCCGGCGGTCATAACAATATTGAACACCAGTTTATTGACCTCGATGGAGATGAAGATGCTGATATTGTTTTTTTAGACAGCGATCAGACATTCGGATGGTTCAAAAATAATGGTCCTAAGTATAATCCGGATTTTAATTTTCAATTGAATTTACCCGGTGGGTTGTTTTTATCAGATTGGTTTTATTTTACGGATATTGATTCAGACAACGATTTTGATTACTTCACAGGAAACGGAGATAAGATTTCTTTCTACCAGAATGATGGGAATTCTGCCAATCCTTCTTTCAGTTTAGCGCAGGATACCGTTTTAGACAATGAAGGACAGCCAATATACAGCGAGTTTGGCAGCAACCCGATCTTTGTGGACATAGATGCGGACGCAGACTTCGATTTTATAACCGGCAATTCGGCTGGCACATTAACTTTCTACGAAAACATCGGTACGCCCCAGCAGTTCAACCTTAAGTTTATAACAAACCTCTGGCAGAATCTTGTCATCATAGGCACTCTTTCTGGAAGCCAAAGACACGGCGCAAGCTCTATAGATTTTGCTGATATTGACAGCGATACTGATCTCGATTTGTTCTGGGGAGATTTTTTTAGCAACAGTTTATATTTTATTGAAAACCAGGGCACAAGAGCCAATCCGGATATGAAACTTGTTTCAAATGTTTATCCGATAAATCCGGATAGTGTTAACACAAGCGGCTTTAATATGCCGAGGCTGGCAGATATCGATAATGATGGTGATTACGATTTATTTGTCTCGGTACTTTACGACCCGACAGTTCCTCAATCACTACTATATTATGAAAATCAGGGTAATTCTTCATCAGCCAATCATCATCTCATCACTCAGGATTATTTAAAGACACTTGATGTGGGAAATAACAGTTCTCCCGTTTTTGCAGATATAGATAACGATAATGACCCGGATTTATTTCTCGGTTCTCTGAATAATCCCACCGGAACTATTCATTTTCTTGAAAATACAGGAACTAACAGCAACCCTTCATTTTTATATATGGATTCATCTTTTTTTAGTATTGAAAATGATCTGAGTTCGGTACCGGCTTTTGGTGATCTGGACAGCGACGGCGACTACGATCTGCTTGTCGGTAAATTAAACGGGCAAATAGATTTATACATTAATTCCGGTTCAGCTGTATCGCCAAATTTTACATTTGCCGACACTTTAGAAAATAAAGATGGAGAAGTGATTGATCTCGGAACATCAGTTTCACCGTTTTTAATTGATGTTGATAGCGATCAGGATCTGGACCTTGCTGCGGGCGCATTCAACGGAAAATTATTTTTTTACATTAACACAGGCAGCCCGCAAAGCTACTCATTCCGGAGAGATACATTTTACTTTGCTAATGGTTCAGTTTTACTCGATGTGGGAGATAATAGTACACCGGTTTTACTTGATTATGATAAGGATAACAGAATTGACTTATTTTCCGGAAGCCGGGATGGCAAATTTTATTACTGGAAAAATGAAGGAAGCAATCTTTTTCCACAATGGAATCTGATTACAGATCTATTTATTGATAACAGATTTGGGGGAAACACCGCACCCTGCTTCGCTGATGTTGACAACGATTCAGACCCTGATTTACTTCTTGGAAATGTAAAGGGAGGTTTATATCTTTACATCAATACAGAAATATCAAAAGTTGCTGATTGGGAAATAAAGCCCATTGCAGATTTCTCTCTACACTCTTTTCCCAATCCGTTTAACTCCGACTGCAGCGTTATTGTAGAAACTAACACAGACGGGAAGATTAAAATAGAAGTGTTTAATATTCTTGGCGAAAAGGTAAAATCTCTCTACGATGGCTTTCTATATTCCGGCAGCAATAAATTTTTCTGGGACGGCAGAAATGAAATTGGGGCAGAGCTTCCTACCGGAGTTTACCTTATCGTGGCAAGAACCCGCAGCTACCACACCGCAATTAAAATATCTCTTCTTAAGTAAATTAAAAAACAAAATATCGTAAGCAATGAATAAAGTAATAACACTTTGTTACCTCATCTGCATTTTCTTTTCTGCTGATATCCTTTGCCAGAATATTGATTTGCTCGGAACGTTGAATCCTCATCCGAATGATCCTTATTCAGATATCTGGGGATATGCTGCAAACGGAAGGGAGTATGCACTCTTAGGTTCTACGGGAGGAACTTCGATAATCGATGTTACTAATCCTTCCAACCCTGTTGAAGTCGCTTTTATTCCCGGTCCGTTAGCACCGCCATACGAATGGCGTGATATAAAAACTCATCTTAATTATGCATACATAGTTTGCGAAGGAACAGGTCAGGGTTCGGGTATGCAGATAGTTGACCTGTCGAATCTTCCGAGCAGTGCCTCGCTGGTTGGTACTTACAACGCAACTTTTACTTCCGCACATAATATGTTTATTGCGGATGGTTATGCTTATGTAGTGGGTACAAGCTCGGGGGGAATGCATATTCTCAATTTAGCCAACCCAACAAATCCTGTTCAAACTGCTTATTATTCTGCAAGCGGATATATACACGATGTTTACGTCTGGAATGACACCGCATACGCTTCTTCAAATAATACTTATGATGTAGTGAGCGTTTTGAATAAATCTAATCCTCATTTAATAAGTATGAGCGCTGCGCTGCCGGGTATTTATGCACACAGCGGCTGGCTTACTGAAGATAAGAGATATTTCGTGGCGTGTGAAGAATTTAATGTCAGGGATATAACCATCTGGGATCTGCAAGATCGTTCAACATGGGATCTGGTTGTTGATAGCTGGCAAACAACAACAAATTCTCCTGTTCATAACCCGTTTGTACTGGGCGATTATGTTCATGTTTCTTATTACGAAGACGGATATGTTGTTATAGATATTTCTGACCCCGAAAATCCTGTGTTTGCCGGACAGTACGATACTAATCCCGGAGGAAGTTTTGGAAATTATGTTGGATCCTGGGGTGTTTATCCATACCTTCCATCGGGTATTACTGTTGTTTCAGATATGCAAAACGGACTTTATGTTTGCAGGTTTAATCCGCCTGTAACCGGGGTTGATAACACAAAAAATATCCCTGCGAATTTCATATTAGAGCAAAATTATCCAAACCCGTTTAATCCTTCTACTAATATTAAATTCTTTATTGAAAGATCAGGCATTGCAAGCCTCTCAGTTTACAACCTGCTAGGTCAAAATGTAGCTACGCTTTTTAACGATATAATTTCAACAGGTGAGCATGAAGTTGAATTTAATGCTTCCGGTCTGCCGTCGGGAATTTACATTGCACGATTAACTTCCGGAAGCAAATCGGCATTTATCAAAATGAGTTTAACAAAATAAAAGGAAAATATGATCCGGATAATATTAACACTCTGGTTTGTAGTTTTACTACAGGTTTTTGCTCAGACAAATGTAACATTTCTTAGCAATCTTAACCAATATCCTTCAGTCGGATACAATGATATCTGGGGGTATGTTGATGCCTTTGGCAATGAATATGCATTGCTTGGTGTACAGAATGGAACTTCCATTATTAATGTAACCAACCCTGTTAATCCTGTTGAGATAGCATTCATACCCGGTTCAACTTCAGTTTGGCGAGATATAAAAACTCATGGTAATTATGCTTATGTTGTTTCCGACTTTACCAGTGACGGACTTCAGATAATAGACCTCTCACAGCTTCCGGCAACTGCTACACTTGTGAATCAGATTACTAACTGGTTTCAAAGATCCCATAATATTTTTATTGACGACGGCTTCGCTTATGCAGTTGGTACAGAAGGTGGTGGTGGCATTCATATAATAGATTTAAGCAATCCGACTAATCCTACCCGAACTGCGTATTACACAGGCAGCGGTTATGTTCACGATGTATATGTATGGAACGATACTATTGTAGCTTGTGCCGGTTCCTCAGAACAATATCACCTGATAAATATTTCCAACAAATCCAATCCGCAATTAATCAGTATGAGTGCAACTTTACCGGGCATATATGCTCACAGCGGATGGATGACCGAGAACAAGCGTTATTTTGTCGGCTGCGAAGAATTTAATGTCAAGGATATTACAGTCTGGGATTTAGCTGACAGAAGCACCTGGGATCTGGCAGTATCAAGCTGGGAAATGCCCACCGGTAATTCAATAGTTCATAATCTTTTTATAAGAGGCAACTACGCACATATTGCTTATTACACTTCCGGTTATGTTGTTCTTGACGTTTCGGATCCAACCAATCCGCAGCTTGACGGACAATATGATACCTATCCCCAAAACAACAGCGGTAATTATGACGGAGCCTGGGGCTGCTACCCTTATCTTCCATCAGGGAATACACTCATCTCGGATATTTCAACTGGCTTATATGTTCTTCACTTTGACGGCATCGTGCCGGTAGAGCTGACTTCATTTACTGCTGATGTAACCGAAAATTCAGTTACACTTAAATGGGGAACATCAACCGAAAAAAATAATACAGGTTTTGAAATCGAAAGAAAATTTCAAAATGAGTTTCGCTCCATTGGATTTGTAAGCGGTTTCGGAACCACTACCCAACCGCATCAATATTCATTTACAGATAATAACCTTGAGAACGGTTCCTACGAGTACAGACTTAAGCAAATAGATTTTGATGGTAGCTTTAATTATTCTGATGTTATTAAAGCAGAAGTAAATTTGGTTAACAGGTTTTCACTGGAGCAAAACTACCCTAACCCGTTTAACCCATCTACTAAAATTAATTTTACTTTACCGGCGGATAATTTTGTAAATCTTTCAATTTATAATTTGCTCGGAGAAAAAGTTGCAGAACTCATAAACGAAAGAATGATGGCGGGAGAATATGAAAGAGAATTCACAGCGCGGAATCTTCCGGCAGGAATATACATAGCAAATCTGCGTGCTGACGGTTTGAACCTATCAATAAAAATGACGTTACTAAATTAAGGATAAAAATATGCTCAGAGTACTAATATCATTTATCCTTATTGCGATTGCATTTCTGTTTTTTTTCTCCTGCGGTGAAGAAAACATTATAGTTCCTGTTGTTGATGAAACTAATAACGGTTTTGAATCAAAATCCGTTGCGGAAATATTTGCTGAAAATTGTGCTGAAGCCGAATGCCATGGTGATTCGGAGCCGCAGCATAACCTGAATCTTACAAAATATTCTGAACTCATTAAGGGTTCAAGCGGCAGACCTCTCGGGCATGGTCATGGCAAATTTAGCTCTGTACTGCATGATGATGGTGTTTACGGAGGCAGTCCTATAGTGCCTTTTAATGCAGAAAAAAGTCTCATCTATAATCTATTGACAGGAAACATTGAAGACCAGAACCAGCGGATGCCCTACCAAAGATCACCGTTATCCCAATCGCAGATAAATGTTATTGAAGAATGGATAAATAACGGTGCAAGAGATTTTAACGGGAATATTCCTTACAGTAACAGTGAAAAGGTATTCGTTTGTAACCAGGGTTCCGATGAAATTTTTGAAATTGATGCAGAGTACAAAGTTGTATCAAGAATAATTAATGTCGATCTTATTCCTACGCTTACAGATGCACCACATAATGTGCAGTTAAAAAACGGCTATTATTACATTACATTAATTGCATCCGGAAGATTTTTAAAAATTGATGCGTCCACAAACCAGATTGCCGGACAGGTTGAAGGCATTGAATATGCCGGTATGATTCAGATAACCAATGACGGCAAAACTGCTTTCGTATCACGTTCATCAACCGCACCGGGTATTTATACAGTAATTTATGCAATTGATACGGAAACAATGTCAATCAAAAAAGAAATAAGTTTGCCTGTAACAGGGCTGCCACATGCAATTTGGCTTACACACAATGATGAAAAACTTTTTGTAGGTAATATGACCAAAGACAGAATACATATTGTTGATGTAGCTTCGCTGGAAGTGCTCGAAGACGATATAGTATTACCAAATGATAAGACTTATGAGCCAATGCACCTTTACGTTTCACCCGATGATAACTATCTGTACGTAAACTGCAGAACATCGAGCACAATGCTTTGCGTAAGAATATCATCAAAAGAAATATTACAGGAAATTGCCATTCAGAACCACCCTATGCAATCGGCTGTTTCTGCAGACGGGAATAAAATTTATACAGTATCTCATCACGAACCGGTAATAACCGAGATCACCAAAAACGGCGAGAGCTGGAGCATTACCAGAGAATTTACAAGCGAAGCTTTTCATCATTTATATGGCGCTGATCTTTCGTCTGATGGGAAGTATCTGTACGTTACGTGTGCAAATAACGATCCGGCTCATGAGTTTGAGCCTCATTACAAGATTCCGGGAACTACACGGGCTTCACTTGTATGCGTTTACGAAACTGAAACAGGTGAACTTGCTAAAGTAATAGACGTAGGTAGTTTTGCAACCGGTATTGCCGCAAGGGAAAATTAAATCCTGTTTATCCGTTAAATTAATTTAAGCCGCCGGTAAGCAAAGATCCCGGATTAATTTGGTAAATAAAATTTTGTATCAGAGATTATCTGCGCCGAATGTATCTCCTTCATCAAGGTTACCGCTAATAAATCCTTTATAAAACCATTTTTTTCTTTGTTCGGATGTGCCGTGAGTAAAACTTTCAGGTACAACATAACCCTGAATACTTTTTTGAATCCGGTCATCTCCTACGGCACTTGCAGCATTTAAGGCTTCTTGAATATCACCTTCTTCAAGTAAGTTCATCCTTTCGGCATAATGAGCCCACACGCCGGCAAGATAATCTGCCTGAAGCTCAAGTCTTACAAGGTATTTGTTAAATTCTTTCTGGCTTAATCCTGAACGAAGAGACATGACCTGCTCGTTTATTCCAAGCAGAGTCTGAACATGATGCCCGACTTCGTGCGCAACCACGTACGCCATTGCAAAATCTCCCGGAGCTTTAAATTTTCTCTGCAATTCATCGTAAAAGCTTAGATCGATGTATAGTTTATAATCGCCGGGACAATAGAAAGGACCGGTTGCAGCACTGGAGAAACCACAAGCAGACTGAACGCTTCCATTGTAAAGAACAAGCTTTGGAAATTTATAATTTGTACCATCTTTACGGAATAAATCAGTCCACACATCTTCTGTTTCGGCAAGCACTACTGAGACAAACTCTGCAAGCTCATTTTCTTCGGCAGTTCCCTGATAATCAGATGAAGAAGAGTTATCAACCTGCACGTTGTTAAGCAGCCCGGTTGGATCGCCGCCAAGAAAATAAATTACGAGAATTATTATAATTGTTCCTATTCCGCCTCCAACCATTCCCCGCGGTGTTTTGCCACGTCTGTCTTCAATATTCGAGCTTTGTCTTCTTCCCTTCCAGCGCATAATTATTTCCTTCTTTTTTTACTAATGTTCAAAACAAATTTATCATTTTAGTTTTTAAATTTCCTAAAGAAATTTCTTCAATCTTAATTTACTTTTTGTAATTTCCCGTTCATTGCTTAATATTAAACTAAAAGTTTTCAGGAAATTTTTATTTAGTTCAGATGCAAAAGGTAATCTATCCCGGTACTTTCGACCCCGTTACATACGGACACATAGACGTAATTAAAAGAGCAACAGAACTTTTTGAGTTTGTTGCTGTAACCGTTGCTATTAATCCGGGTAAAAAACCACTATTCTCAACAGATGAGCGTGTAAAAATGCTTAAGGAAAGCCTGAAGGAATTTCAAAATGTATCTGTTGATTCTTTTGACGGGCTGGTTGTAGACCATGCAAAATCAGTTGGTGCTACCGGTATTATCAGAGGCTTGCGTGCGGTAAGTGATTTTGAGTATGAATTCCAGATGGCGCTAATGAACCGTAAGCTTGCCAATGATATTACAACCATTTTCCTTATGCCGCATGAAAAGTTTACATATCTTAATTCAACAATAATCAGAAACCTTGCAAGTCTGCACAGTGATGTAAGTGATTTTGTTCCTCCGATAGTTCAGAGTGCACTCAGGAAAAAATTTCCCTGAAAGATCCCTGCTTACTTAATAAATAGCTTTTTAATGTTCCTTAAAAATTTTTATAAAACTTCTATATTATTAATTACAGCCGTTGTATTACATTCCTGCGGGGAAAAGAATACCAGTAAATCACAATTCACAGAGGCACAAATGATTAAAAAAGCTGCAGAGCTGTCACAAAAATTATTAATTCTCGATTCGCATATCGATCTTCCGTACAGGCTGCAGTCTGACCCTGAAGATATTTCACAGAGAACGGCACGCGGACACTTTGATTATCAGCGAGCAAAAGATGGCGGTCTTAATGCAGCTTTTATTGTAATTTACGTTCCGGCTTTTTATGAAAAATCGGGCAGCGGAAAAAATTTTGCCGATTATCTTATAGACAAAGTGGAATTGATTTTAAATGAGCACCCTGAAAAATTTGCACCGGCCCTGAGTGCAAAAGATATAAATAAAAACTTTTCTAACGGAGTTATATCATTCCCTTTAGGAATGGAAAACGGAACACCTATTGAAGGCAAAATATCTAACTTAAAACACTTTTACGACAGAGGAATCCGTTACATTACTCTCGCTCATTCAAACAGCAATCATATTTCAGATTCATCTTATGATGAAGAAAGAAAATGGAACGGACTGAGCCCGTTCGGAGCCGAAGTTGTAAAGGAAATGAACCGGCTGGGTATGATGGTTGATGTATCTCATCTTTCAGATAGTGCATTTTACGATGTAATAAGAATTTCAAAGGCACCTGTTATAGCATCGCATTCATCCTGCCGCCATTTTACACCGGGCTGGGAAAGAAATATGAATGATGACATGATAAAAACTCTTGCCTCACAGGGCGGAGTTATTATGATTAATTTCGGCTCTTCTTTCCTGGATGAAGAAGTAAGGGAAAGCAGTGACAAAGCATGGGAAAAAGCTTCAGTTCTTCTTAAAGAAAAAAATTTATCATTTGGTACCCCGGAAGCACAAGAAGTGCTGAAAAAATATTTTGCGGCTCATCACCCTGGAAAAGTTAATGTTTCGAAGGTTGCAGATCATATTGATCATGTTGTTAAGCTCGTTGGAGTTGACTATGCCGGACTTGGTTCTGATTTTGATGGTGTTTATTTCCTTCCGGAAGGATTGGAAGATGTATCTAAATACCCGAACCTTATTTTTGAATTACTGAAAAGAGGATATTCGGAAGCTGATATTGAAAAAATATGTTCCGGAAATTTATTAAGGGTTTGGCAGCAAGTTGAAGATTTTGCCAAACAGAATTCAGATCATAAATAAAAAGGGTGCCTGACGACGCACCCTTTTCTTCTTCTGGTTATTTATCCTTCATTACAAAATTTAATGAAGGTTTGACAGGGTAAGATTATAAATCTTACTTCTTTTAACTAATATCCAAATCCCGATATTGTTGTAAAGGCTTGTCCATTCGGACCATTAATTTCAATTTTAGCAGTTGCAGGATGAACGGCAACCGTATCTACAATATCAAAAATCACAAAACTGAATTGTGTCCATGCGGGGCTTTGTGTATCGGGCATAGTAAAATCGATATCGCCCTGGGCATCTACCGATTCACCTTCCACTGTTACCTTAATGCTGGTACCTCCTGCCAGCGGGTTTCCGTTCTGGTCATTTACATAGTAAGTGAACGATTGAAAACCGCCGTTTGGCACATTAATATTTGTCGGGTTAATCGAAACCTGCGGTACACCTGAGAATAGAACAATAGTTTCCCTGCTTATCGTATTCGAGTTTTCATCTACTGTGGAAGCCGTAATGGTAGCAAACCCCTCACCAAGTGTAGGATGAACAGGTCTTGGCAGTGCAGAAATCAGATTAACACTGCCTATTCCTGATTCATTGGTGAGAGTTGAACCCTGAATTATTCCGCCGGTAGTAGTAAAATAAACAGCGGTTTCAGGCTTTACAGGATTTGCATATTTATCACCAACAAAAGCAGTAATAACATTTTCAAGACCAAATATGTTGTAACCCGGAAAATTTAATACTTCGGGGGCTATGCTAAAATGATCATAATCCGGAAGCCCGCCGTGTATGGTAATGGGAACAGGAATAGAAGAAAGCGTCTCGGTTGCTAGATGCACTTCAGCAATTACCTGCACAACCCCTGCCTTAATACCGCTTGTGAGGTTCACAGATGCCTGACCTGAATAATTGGTTTCGACAGACTGTGGGCTTAAAAATTCACCGCCGCCGGGACCAGCACCGAGCCTGAACTCAACCAATACAGAATGATCGATATCAACAGGTCTGCCGGCTGAATCCTGCACAACAAAGGTAATTTGCGTGGTTTCAGTAGAACCGCTTTCTTTAACTCCAATGGTTGTAAAAGATACTCCAGCTAGAAAAATACTTACGGGGTCCCCGGTTGGTCCGCCGCCTCCAGGAGTGGTTATTTCTTCTAACCGAATTTGAGGCAAGGCAACATTTTCAACATCAATTACTACTGCAGTAGTCGAGTCAAGCTTATAGTTGGCTTTATACGTTAGTACTAATAATACTTCGTTAAGCTCTACTTCTCCTTCCATAAAAAATTGCCCGTCTGAAGAAGTGTAAATTAACGCACCGCTTAACTTATTACCGAAAATTCTTACGAGCGCGCTATCCACAGGAAAACCAGTGGCTTTATCGATCACCTGCCCTGAGATAATAGCAGTCTCAGTAGTATTTGTATTACCCGGCTCAGTTACCAGATCTTCTTCTGTTTTACAACTATAAAAAAGAATGCTTACTCCTAATATCAGTGCGCCGAAAATGAAGCTGGTGATGATTCTTAAAAAAGTATCATTTTGCATAACTCAACCTGTGAATTGATTTTTTATTACGTTTTTTAACTTTATACATTTTTACAACTATTATACCGTATGTTTATTTGAAATTTTTAAATAAATACATTTTGATATTGTAAATCGTGGTAATTTCTACTTTGTTCATTAGTAATTTTGAAGTGGTAATGAGCTCTACTTTTGCCATGAATGAAGCCTAAAAAGTATCCTGAAAGGAAATTTTAATGGATGTAATTAAACTGAAATCTTTAGAAGAAAAGGAATTAGTACCAGGTTACTTCGCCAGGATTATCCATTCTGATAATATGAGCGTTGTCTTTTGGGATGTAAAAGCCGGTTACTCTCTGCCAAAACATTCACACATGCAAGAGCAGATTAGTACTGTTATTAAAGGGGAATTTATTCTTGATGTTGGGGGTAAATCATATCTAATGAAAGCAGAAGAAGTTTTTGTAATTCCTTCTGATGTTCCGCACGCAGGCAAAGCAGTAACCGACTGTAAATTAATTGATACTTTTTTTCCTGTAAGGGAAGATTATAAATAAAAGAATAAGATTAAAAATAAAAAAAGAGTAAGAGACCGGTTTTGGTACTCTTACTCTTAATCAGACTCAGTGCCTTAACGTAAAAGCATCATCTTTTTGGTTATGGAAAAATCACCTGCCTGAAGTGTGTAGAAATAAACCCCGCTCGGCAATCCACCATGTATTGATGTAGCATCAAAATCCAATTCATAGCTTCCGGGGGGAATAACACCATCAAGTAAAGTTGCAACTACATTACCAATTACATCTGTAACTCTTAAGATAGTATGAGCACTTTTTGGAATATTGAAAGCAATCCTGGTATTCGGGTTAAAAGGATTTGGATAGTTCTGCATCAATAAATAATTATCCGGCGGCAGCACATTAACCTCAACAATTTTCAGCAAGCTATAATTTCCACCGTAATCCAGCTGCTTCAACCTGTAGAGATAATTTCCAGCTGCCACATTAAAATCTGTAAAAGAATAATTCCGGAATTCTGAAGAGGTTCCATTACCTGCAACAAAACCGATGGTTTCCCAAATCTGGTTTCCATCATTTAAGCTTCGCAGGATTTCGAAACCATAATTGTTTGTTTCAGTTGCGGTGATCCAGCTCAAAACCACATCATTACTGTATACATCGGCAGAAAATGAAACTAATTCTACAGGAATAAATGAAAATGTATATTCATAAATCCCGGCACCATTAGTAGAAGAACAACCGGCATATAAAGTATGATTACCGGTTGAGTTAAAAGCTAGTGCTCTGATTACAAAAGTATTCAAAAGAGTCCCACCACTGAATCCGAACCAGTTGTTTCCACCATCAGTAGTAGCCCAAACACCAAGACTATCTGCACCATCCATTCCAACGTAGAATTGGTTATCAAACAAAGGCCTTATTGCCGAGGAACGCATATTCTGTCCGATATCACTGGGTAAGCCGTTATGCTTCTTTGTCCAGTTAGCCCCGGCATCAGTTGAAACATAAAATCCGCCCGTAACAGTATTCATGAATAAAGTTGCTATAACTACGTTTGGATTAAGAGCACTCACCTGCATTGTTCTAATCGGATTAATATCTGTAGTAGCGTTGGGCAGACCATTACTCGAAAGAAACCAGTTGGCTCCGCCATTGGTACTTTTATAAATAGCTGAAGGACCGGTTGATCCGGATACCTGGAAAGAAGAACCTGCATAAATTGTATTCGGATCAACAGGAGACATCGCAAAGCAAAGGAAATTCTTTATAGTTCCTATCCCGTTGGTAATAGGAAACCAGTTAGCACCACCGTCTGTCGTTTTATATAATCCATTTATTGCATCGGAAGTCGCAACAAAAATTGCAACCCATGCAGTGTTGGGATCATTTGGGTGAACCATCAACGCCTGGACTCCAATCGCTTCACTTATCCCGTTGTTAACCTGAATCCAGTTAGCTCCGCCGTCTGTTGATTTATAGACCCCGGCATTAGTACCAGGGGCAGTTCCGGCATACAAATACTGCGGGCTGCCAGAGCAAATGGCCAGTGCCTGAACCTGGGTATTAAGTAATCCCGTGTTCATCTGGTTCCAGTTAGTTCCTGCATTGGTAGTTTTGTATACCCCTAAGTTATTCGAACCAGAATACATTATATTCTGATTACTTGGATCAATTACTATTGCCCAAACATTACCCACAGCGTTAGTGGTTGTCGTCCAGATATCAATTCCATCCTGTGAATTAATAAATGGAACAAGAACTACAAACAAAAAGAAAATGTTAAGAAACTTTTTCATAAGCATCCTCCTTAAAAAATTAATAGTTTATTAATAGATAGTTAGAAAAAGAAAAGTACACCGTGAAATGAAACCCATAGATACCCTCCTATATTGTTGACTAATTTCCTACATCAGGATAATCAATCCTTCCGTGCAAAGGGTAAAAATATGAGCATTTAGAAAGAAACTTAAATAGTCCATGGTTCGCTGCACTTCCATCCCTCAGCACAGAGAACTAATTACAGCAGAAACTTTACAAATTAATGGATGATTGTCAATAGGCTGTTAATTGTTAACCATTGAATTTTCTGATTTAAAGCCTGTGAAGTAATTCTTCAAATTAAATTATTAGCTCAAGAATGATTCTGAATTAACTTGCTTATGGGACACAGTACAAATAATTTTCAATGGTAAATTTTTATTATTTTATAATCATCAAACTACAGGGCTGAAAATATGAGCTTAAGTCTTATCGCTAAATCAATAAAGCCCTCCCCTACCCTTGCACTAAATGAAAAGTTTGCAATCTTAAAAGAGAAAGGTGACCCGGTAATTCACCTCGGTGGAGGAGAGCCAAAAACCCGTGTACCGATGGAAGCTATTATGGCAACTGTTGCACACGTGAACACAGGAGAAGTAAGATATGCACCCGCTGATGGAATTCCTGCACTGAAACAAGCAATCATCAGATATACTGAAGAATTTTACGACAGAAAAGTTACTCCGCAGCATGTCATTGCTTCCGGTGGAGCCAAGCAAGCAATTATGGTTGCATTACAGGCAATACTTAACCCGCAGGAAGAAGTGATTTTCCCTGCACCATACTGGGTGAGTTATCCTGATATGGCAAGATTGATTGGTGCTATTCCTGTTCCTGCTCTGCCTGAAGACGGAACTTTCTATCCAAGATTAAAAGATATCGAGGACCGCGTTGGTTCTTACACAAAAGCTGTTATAATAAATAGTCCAAACAATCCAACCGGCGCAATGTATTCAGAAGAGTTTATATCTGATGTTGTTGAGTTTTGCGAGAAGAAAGATATCTGGCTGATAATGGATGATATTTATCATCGCTTAATCTTTGATGGAAGAAAACCTATCAATGCATATAAGTATGCAAAAAAGAAAGATGAGAACTCAAAACTGATAATCATCAATGGAGTTTCTAAACAATATGCAATGACTGGTTTCAGAATTGGTTGGGCAATCGGAAATAAAAAAGTAATCGAAGCAATGAGCAACATACAAGGGCATCAAACCTCCGGTCCGTCTGTTCTCCTGCAGAAAGCTGCTGTCGGTGCACTTAATGGAATTCAATCAAGTGTTGAATCTCTCAGAGTTACTCTGGAGAATAACAGAAATGTTATGATTGATCTTCTTCATTCATTTGAAGGAGTTAAAGTAACTAAACCGGATGGAACATTTTATTGCTTTGCTGATTTCAGTGTTTACAATAAAAGCTCAAACGCACTTTCAGCTTTTCTGATTGATAAAGTTCAGGTGCTCACAGTTCCTGGTGCTGAATTCGGACTTGAAGGTTATTTAAGATTAAGCTATTGCGGAACAATCAAAGATATTCAGGATGGAATTGAAAGGATGAAATGGGCGCTTGATCCTAATTCACCTAACGAACTCTACATTGGCGACAGAAAATTAGTGAGGGATTGGTCATGAGTAAATATTTAGAATTCGATACACCGGCAACCAAGCAGGCAATGGAGCTTGCTTCAGATTTCAGATTGAAGAATCAGGGCTTCACAGAATTAGACAGAGTTTTCTGGAATCTTCCCGATGAAGCACTTTATGAAGAAGCAGTTTTCAGAAATGAAGGAAAGATTTCCAAAGGCGGACCACTGCTTGTAAACACAAAACCACATACTGCCCGTGCTGCTTCTGATAAATTTGTTGTTGAAGAATCGAGCACAAAAGATAAAATTTGGTGGGGTGTTTACAACCGTCCATTCAGCCGGGAAAAATTTTCATCGGTGATGGCAAGAGCAAGAGCATTTCTTCAGGGAGAAGAACTATTTGTTCAGGATGTTTATGCAGGTGCTGATCCAGATTACAGATTAAAAGTAAGAGTAATAACTGAAAAGGCATGGCACAGTCTCTTCGCCAGAAATATGTTTCTAACTATAGATAATAAAGATGAACTTAAAAACTTTATTCCTGATTTTACAGTGATAGCATTGCCCGGTTTTAAACTTGATCCTTCAATAGATGGAACACGAACACAAACAGGAATTCTTCTCAACTTTGCTGAAAGAACTGCGCTAATTGCTAACTCGCTTTACGGCGGTGAAATTAAAAAATCAGTTTTCACCGTTCTTAATTTCCTGCTGACATTTGAAGATGTTCTTCCAATGCACTGCTCGGCAAATCTTGGAAAGAAAGGTGATGTTGCATTATTCTTTGGATTAAGCGGAACAGGAAAGACAACTTTATCTGCAGACCCAAACCGTTTGCTCATTGGCGATGATGAACATGGCTGGAGCTCACAGGGAGTATTTAATTTCGAGGGCGGATGTTATGCAAAAGTTATCCGTCTTTCTGCTGAAGCTGAACCGGAAATTTATGCTACAACCAGAAGATTCGGAACTATTCTGGAAAATGTTGTATTTGATCCTGCCAGCAGACATATTGATCTCGATGATGATATTATAACAGAGAATACACGTTGTTCTTACCCAATAGAATTCATTCCGAATATTGTTAAAGAAGGATACGTTCACAAACATCCGAAGAATATTATTTTCCTTACGTGCGATGCATCAGGTGTGATGCCTCCGATTGCAAGATTGAATCCCGAACAGGCACAATATCATTTTATCAGTGGATACACTTCAAAAATTGCGGGAACAGAAATCGGACTTGGCATTGAGCCGCAGATAACTTTCTCAGCTTGTTTCGGTGCGCCATTTATGGTCCGTCACCCGTACGAATATTCTCAAATGCTGAAGGAAAGAATGTTGAAGCACAAAGCAAACGTCTGGCTTGTTAACACCGGCTGGGTTGGCGGAAGATTTGGTGTTGGGAAACGTATCAGCATTCGTCATACAAGAAATCTTTTAAACGCTGCTCTTGATGGTAGGCTCGATAATGTGAAATACAGAAAAGATAAATTGTTTGGATTCGAAGTCCCTCTCTCCTGCCCTGATGTTCCTGAAGATGTGCTCGAACCTTCTAACAGTTGGGGAAACAAGGATGAATACTGGAAAAAGTACGATGCACTTGCTGCAAGGTTCGTGGAGAACTTTAAGCTTTTTGCAGATGGAACTGCAGAAGAAGTAAAGAAAGCCGGACCGGTGAGGTTGGGAAAATAAAGAGCCCCCTCCATCTCCCCCTAAGGGGGAGTGTAAAATATTTTGTAGAGACGGGTCGATGACCCGTCTTTTTTATTACTATGAAATTTGTTATAAATAATAAGTGGATTTATAATATTTTTAATTTTGATGGTAGAAAAAATGATTGAAACTTTAACAAAACTCTTCATCCGCGATCTCGAAAAACTAAAAACAGAAATCAATTCTTTCAAAGATGAAAAGAAAATCTGGGAGATCTCTGGCGATATTAAAAACTCAGCAGGAAATCTTTGTCTTCATCTCTGCGGAAATCTTCAGCATTTTATCGGTGCTGTTCTTGGCAATTCAGACTACATCAGAAACCGCGATGCTGAGTTCAGCAAGAAGAATGTTCCCATAAAAGAGCTTGTAGCAGAAATTGAATTGACAGCTGAAATTGTACAGAAAACCTTACAGAGTTTGAAAGAAGAAGCACTTCAAAAAACTTTCCCTATAAACGTTTTCGGTTATGAAATGACTACAGAATATTTCCTTATACACCTAACTACACACCTCAATTATCATCTCGGACAAATTAATTACCACAGAAGATTAATTGAATTTTAATTGAACACCACAATTATCAATAGCATCTTTTAATACAATTAATTACTTTTAAAGGTAACTATTATCCAAATAAAATATCCGGAGGAATAAATAATGAAAATCTTTACGGCTCTTTTTGCTGTTCTGCTTATAAATTTCCTGAATGATTTTGCAACAGCACAAAACAGGAATATCTATGAACCTATACCGGTAGTAGAAATTAGAGGTGATGAAAATTTCGAACATCAGAATGTTGATTTAATCAGCACCTCTACCAACCCGGCATTCAACCCTGTAAATACCAGTGAATTTATATTCAATGTTCATAGCATATCGCCAATCAAAAATGGTTACGATTTTCAATCAAATGCGTCAACACAACAAGTCTGGGTAGATTATTTCAATCCACAATATTTACATGCTACATTCACTAACTCGCAGCAGGCAGCAGGTTATTCCGACAGGAAATGCCTCTATTTTGGAAGTACAGATGCAGGTGTAAACTGGTTTGAGTTAGGTCAGGTTCCCTCATCCGGCAGAGCTGGTTTCCCCTCAATTTATGGTAAGAATGATGGCTCGGCAGTTTTACTGGATCATAACAATTTCTTTGGCGGATTTGTTCATACTACAGTTTCTGCAGATGCTACACCATTTGGATATAACTTTACCGACTACGATCCAGGTAATATAAGTGATGGCCCTGTTTGGCCAAGGCACGTTGTAACGGCAAATGATATAGTTGTTTTTGCCTCTTCCGGTTCTCCCGCACCTGACGATGATGTAAAGCTTAATTCACTGGATCTTTCCACTGGTTTGTTTTCAGGCTGGACCAATTTGGCCAGTGACGATGCTGAACAATATGATTTTGCAATTTCCCCGGGTGGTAAAATAGGGCTGGCTTATAGCGGCTGGAGCGGAGTTAACGAGGATGGAGACGTTTTATACAAGGAATCAACTGATAACGGGATTACCTGGAGTGGTCTTGTTAAAATTTACGACAGTGATAACCAGTTTACAAGTGATACAGCCTATGGTTCACTGCGCGGTATTTCAGTTAATTTTTTTAACGAAGAGCCGTGTGTTACCTATGAGATTTGCCTGCAGATATTTTCTTCAAGCGGTTCATTTTTCCCCGGGCTGCCAAGCGAAATTCAATTCTGGTCTCCAAATATAAATGGCGGTGTACCTAAAGTAATTGCAGACAGTAGCAACGTTCCATATTATCCTTACGTAGGTACAAACGATACACATGTTCCCGTCTGCAGACCCGTAATAGGCAGAGCAGATAACGGTTACTTATTTGTTGCCTTTAATGCAACAACAGAGCATGTCTTTCCAAGCCCTGACACTACAAGTTATATGGCGGGTTATTTCATGTATTCAGTTGATGGAGGCGAAACCTGGTCAGTTCCGGAAAAGTTTACGCCGGACTCGCCTTTACTCGATTGGAGATATCCTAGTATTGCCGAAGTGGTACCGGTTACCACCGACGACGAATCATTTACTATTCATATTGTTATGCAGGGCGACAGTATACCTGGAAGCACCGTAAACACGGGCGGTATGCCTGTTGGTGTTACTGCACAATATTATCATTTTTCAGCCGATGTCAATATCGGTGATGCTGGCAATGATGCAAGCTTGGTAACAAGATATACTTTAGAACAGAACTATCCGAATCCTTTCAATCCTGCCACTGTAATAAAGTACGGCGTTCCTGAAGCATCACTTGTTCAATTAAAAATTTATGATGTTCTCGGGAATGAACTTGTAACGCTTGTGAACGAAGAAAAGCATGCCGGCACTTACCTGGTTGAGTTCGATGCGTCTGAATTTAGCAGCGGTGTATATTTCTATACAATGAAAACAAACGGATTCGCACAAACAAAGAAAATGGTTGTAGCGAAATAACAGAAAACGTTTTTGCTCTGATTACTTGTCAGCTGGCTGTTTCTTATTTTATTAATGCCGTCTTGATTTTAAGACGGCTTTTATTTTTGCCGAATGTTAATTATTTAGTTGAGCTCTCAGAATTTCTGGGAAAGATGATTTCCGGCTGTAGAAAGGCATTTCAATCCTGTTTTCATATCAGAAACAGAGAACATATTTCCCGTAATATCACGCCTGAATTTGATAACGCTTGATAAATAATTATTTATTAAATAAGTTTAGATAGAAATATTACTCTTCTAACAAATCCGGGGCAAAGTAAACTTACATAATTATAAAATTGAAAGGGCAATAATTATGAAACACTTTCTGCACAGCTTTTCCATTGGTTTTTATTTAATTGTTTTAACCATTCTTTTTTCTTCTCAAACAATTCGTTCACAAACCTGGGTCAGGCACCTTGATGGCTACTCAATATGGTCTATCGGGAAGGACTTTGCCGGCAACATTTACGCCGGCACAACAGGTTCGAACAGAGGTATTTTCAAATCGACTGACGGCGGTGAAACCTGGACTAATGTTTTTTCAACGGGCACATCAAACTATTTGTATATCGCCTGTGATTCTTTAAACAATGTTTACGTTGCCAATGTATCGAATGGATTAATATACTCTACCGATGGCGGTCAGAATTTTACAACAATTCCGGCGAGCACTTTTGGCGGTAATAATGTTAACGCGGTGGCCTGCGGAAGAAATGGTCATATTTTTGTCGGAGCAACTAATGGCGGAGTTTGGCGTTCCACCGATTATGGCGCAACCTTCGCCAATACAGGGGCGCAGACTTATACTATCGTAGAAATTAAAGTTGACAAATACAACGCAAATATTATTTATGCCGGTGCATCTTCATCAACAATTGGCGGATTTTTTATTTCAACAGATGGCGGCGCTACTTTCGGATCGGCAATAGGTTCAGACAGGATTTGGGAAATACTCCAACCTTCACCCGGCAACCTGTATACTGCAACTACAAACTCTCCTTATCCATTCAGCAAATCAACTGATGGCGGCTTAACTTGGACTGTAGTAAGTTACCAGCCGGCAGCAATGCGCGGTGCTACCTTAGATTTGATTAACCATATATACATTGCTGGAAACGGTGGTGTATATAAATCAACCGACAATGGAGCAACTTTTATCAATCACAATTTTACTACAAGCTCAAACAAAATCTTAACTTTCGATTATAAAATTTTGGTTTGTGCAACAGGAACTACAACCGGAGGGGTTTGGGTCTACGCCGATTCAGCACTTATACCGGTTGAACTCTCCGGCTTCAGCGCCGTTGCCAGGGATGGTAAAGTTGAACTCATATGGACAACATCCACTGAATTAAATAACAGCGGTTTTGAAGTGCAAAGAAGTACTTATAATGAGACTTTTGAAAATCTTGCGTTCATACCTGGCTTTGGCACTACAACGGAACCACATTCATATTCATTTATTGATCAGCATGTTACGAATAGAAATTACAAGTACAGACTAAAGCAAATTGATTTTGATGGAAGCTTTGAGTATTCAAAAACGGTGGAAGTAGAAGTTGTCTTGCCATTTAAATTTGCCTTAGAGCAGAATTATCCGAATCCGTTTAATCCGGCAACAATCATTAAGTTCTCAACTCCGCTTAAAACAAATGTGCAGCTTAAAGTTTACGATTTATTGGGTAATGAAATTGCTGAGCTGATAAACGAAGAAATGGATGCGGGCACTTACGAATTTAATTTCGATGCTTCGGATATTCCTGCCGGTGTATATTTCTACGCTTTAAGCACCGGAGAATTAACTCAGACAAAAAAGATGATACTTTTAAAATAAGCTTAACTGCCAAACGAGTTTCCGTTCGGAAATTGTTTGATAAACCCGGTTTAATACTCAGCCGGGTTTATTTATTTTAACATAAAGCAGTTTGCTGAAAATAATTTTTCCATTTTATTATAATTAGAATATTTTAACCATCTAATAAAAAAACTTTTATTTCAATCCTTAAACGTATTCGGAGGTAATCTATGAAAATGATTCAGGAATTCAAGCAATTTGCTATGCGCGGAAACGTGATGGATATGGCTATAGGTATAATTATTGGAGCAGCATTCGGTAAAATTGTGTCATCTGTTGTAGCTGATGTAATTATGCCTCCTATCGGGCTTATACTTGGCGGTGTAGATTTTTCAAGTCTTGCCATTGTGCTGAAAGAAGGATCAGAGGGAAGCGAACCCGTCCTGTTGAAATACGGTGTATTTATAAATACAATCATTGACTTCATAATAATTGCCTTTGCTATTTTTATGCTGGTTAAAGGTATCAATACACTAAAGAAAAAAGAAGAAGAGAAACCTTCCGCTCCGCCTGAACCAACTAAGTCGGAAATACTTCTCGCAGAAATCAGGGATGAACTGAGGAAAAAATAACCAATATTTTTATCTTTGAGCCACGGTTTTTCCGTGGCTTTTTATTTTTAAAAACAGAAGTAATATGAAATTTGCCTTCTTGCTTTTTACTGTCTTTATATTGCCAGTACTTATTTCCTGCGGGCGGAAAGAGTATACCGAGAATGGTATCCTGGAAATTAAAAAAGAGATTGACTCGATACTCCATAAACCTGAAGCCGAAGAGCATTTCGACTGGGGATCGGCAAAGGCATATTCTAATTTCAGAGCTTATTATAATAAATCAGAATTGATTTTTATAAATGAAGATTTCAGATACAGAGAACCTGGCGAAGCATTCAACCGGTATTATTTTAAGGATGGCAACATGCTTTATTTTATTGGCAAGGAGTTGACTTATACTCCCCAAAAGCAATTTAAAAATATTGAGATGATGGTTGATCCCGGCGGTAATCTCATCGCTTATGATAAAGTTATTAATGGAGAAAGATCTTCGCTGAGCCAGGAAGAAGCCGATGTGGTTATTGAACACGCAAAGCAGCTGGAAGAAATTGTATCGCAGAGATCCCGCATTAGCCGCAAATAAAAAAACGGAATACGACAGGCTCAATGAAAAGCAAAAAATTCAGTTGACAAAAGCATTTGACGCCTCGCAGGAACTTATTCCGTTCTTCAAAATTATGCCGTATCAAGGAAAGTGCTCGAATTTTATAGTGATGAAATTATCCGTGAAGTATTTATACCTGCCGACGAAACAAAATTAATTAACGGCAGATACACAGAGTTCGCATTAAACAGAACAGAGGAGTTGATTAATGTAAATACGGATTAAAAAGCATTGTTAACAGGTTATGTGAGAAAGCAGGAAGCGTAGTATGAAATTATTGAATCAGAAATTACCGCCTGAATCCGGTGTTTACAAAAAAATATGATATTAACTTTGAACTTAAGAGGTAATAGTTGAATATTGTTAAAAAGGCGAAAAGTAAGGATGGAGTTGAAATAGTCTATGAAGTAACCGGTAATGGAAGTCCGGCTCTTGTCTTCGTACACTGCTGGTGCGGCAATCGTTCTTACTGGAATAAACAGATTGAATATTTCAGCAGGAGATTTACCTGTATAGCCATTGATCTTGCCGGACATGGAGAATCCGGTACGAACAGGATAAGATGGACTATCCCTGCATTCGCAGAAGATGTGCTGAGCGTTATTGCATATGAGAACCCTAAGAAAATTATTCTTATCGGTCATTCAATGGGCGGCTTCATCGTATTAGCTGCATCCTTAAAATTAAAAGATAGGCTTTTAGCGATAGTAGGTGCAGATTCATTTGCAAATATAGAGTTTGAAATTTCGGAGGAGGATTTAAATCTTTTTATGAAGCCTTATGAAAGAAATTTCAGAGAAACTGTAAGGGAATATATTACTGCTCTTTTCCCGCCGGAGAGTGATAAAAAACTTGTCGAGAAAATAACAAACGATATGTGTTCAGTACCTGCTGATATTGCTGTGGAATCATTCAGGGAATCATTTCATTTCAATCAGCCGGAAGCCTTCGATAAACTCGATTTACCGGTAATTTGTATAAATGCAGACCGTCATCCGACTGATGCTGAAGGTTTAAAGCGCCATATCAAAAACCTTGAACTGAATATTGTAGAAAAATCAGGGCATTTTTTTATTCTGGAAAATCCTGAAAAGTTTAATTCGATTCTTGAAGAATCTCTTTCTAAAAAAGTAAAAGGATTTACCGGCAGGAGATTCAGTCTGAGAAATATTTTTAAGTAATGCTGCCTTTTTTATTTAACGCAACTCAATATATATTGAGTCAATTCTTTAATCAATTATTTCTAATTAACAACCTTTAATAAAAAATACCCGATGGTAGCTGAGCGTGTAAACCAGATCAGTGTTTCGGAAACTATGCTTATCGCAGCCGAAGCAAAGAGATTAAAATCAGAAGGGGTGGATGTAATAAACCTTAGTATGGGTGAGCCGGATTTTCCGACCCCGCATAATATAAAAGAGGCCGGTAAAAAAGGAATTGATGAAAACCACACACGCTACACGGTTAACCCGGGAACCATCGAATTAAGAACTGCAATTCAGGCAAAGCTAAAACGCGAAAATCAACTTGAGTACAAAATTAACGAAATAATTGTATCGGGCGGCGCCAAGCAGAGCTGCTATAATGCTATATTGGCAACAGTAAATCCGGGAGATGAAGTAATTATTCCTTCACCATATTGGGTTTCCTACCCGGCAATGGTACAGCTGGCACAGGGCAAAAGCGTTAATATAGAAACAACGGAAGAAAATGGTTTTAAGATCTCGCCCGAACAGCTTGAAGCAGCACTAACACCAAGAACAAAACTGCTGATACTGTGCAATCCTTCTAATCCTACCGGCTCGGCTTACAACAAAAAGGAACTAAAAGAACTTGCCTCAGTTATAGCGATGAACAATTTCTATATACTTTCTGATGAAATATATGAGAAGATGGTTTATGACGATTTTGAATTCCAAAGTTTTGCTGCTGCAAATCCTAAATTGAAAAAACGAACTATACTGGTTAACGGAATTTCCAAAGCTTACTCGATGACAGGCTGGAGAATTGGTTATACAGCCGCAGAAGAGCACGTGATAGAAGCGATGAATAAAATTCAAAGCCACAGCACATCACATGCATCATCAATATCCCAATTTGCAGCTATTGAGGCTTTAACCGGTCCTCAGTATGTAATTAAAGAAATGATGGAGGAATTCAAAAAGCGCAGAGAATTTCTCTACACAGAACTGGTAAATATGAAAGGAATAACCTGTCATAAACCCGAAGGAGCATTTTATCTTTTCCCGAATATTTCAGCTTATCTCCACAGACATTCGGATATTTTAAAGGTTGATTCGTCATTCGATTTAGCAATGCACCTGCTTTACGAGGCACATATTGCCGTGGTTCCGGGGAATGCTTTCGGTGCAGAGGGATACCTGAGAATATCTTATGCAACTTCTATGGAAAACCTGAAAGAAGCTGTAATCAGATTAAAAAAAGCCCTCGCAAAATTAATTTCATAGATTGAATTGAAGAAGTAAAAAATCTCATCGTTTGGATGAAATGTGCTTTTCAAGTAATTCCGATATTTGTTCAACGGGCATTTCCACACCAGTCCATAATTCAAATGATTTTGCAGCCTGCGAGACAAGCATTTTCATACCGCCGACTATTCTTGCCCCTTGTTTTTGAGCAAGCTCTAATAATTTTGTTTTAGTCGGGTTATAAATTAAATCGAATACTATCTGCCGGCTGTTAAATGATTCTTCAAGATCGGTCACCGAATCATTTTCTTCCGGCATCATCCCGATGGTTGTTGCATTAATAATAAGTTTTGACGAGTTAAGGGTTTCTGCAATATCGGGTGGAAATAATTCCATTGTACGAAATGAATCGTAGCGCATCTTTAATGAGAAATAGTTCATAAGTGTATCAGCACGCTGCTGAGTCCGGTTAATGATGTTTATTTCCTCCGGCTTGAAATGTCTAACCAGCGTATAAATTACTGCACGTGCACTTCCCCCGGCACCAATAACACTAACCTTTGAACCGGAAATTTCATCCCTGAAAGGCAGAAGGGTTTCAAGAATTCCGTTTACATCGGTATTATACCCATAAAGCCTGCCATGATCGTTCACAACTGTATTAACCGCACCAATAATGGATGCCTCCTCGGAAAGGTCATCAAGAAATCTTATTATTTTTTCTTTGTGGGGAAGTGTAACGTTAAGCCCCTTCATTCCCAGGGCATTAACACTGTTAACAGCAGATCTCAGATTGTCTGCAGGAACATCAAATGCCAGGTAAATATAGTCCAGGTTCAGCAGTTCAAATGCACTATTTTGTATGAAGGGCGAATAAGATTGTTTAATCGGGTGACCTATAAGTGCTATAAGTTCTGTATTTGCAAAATATGAGTTCGTCATTTCGTTAATTTATTGTTGGTAGTTTTCCATAAATATTTTAAGCCGGCACCGGAATAATATGCAGCTGCCCGGGTGAAAAAACCTGATTAATTTTCACCCAATAATTTTTTAAATAATTTGGAAGACTTAATTTCGGGATATTCGCTGGCAAATTCATCCTGAATGCTTGGATCCAGCCTGAAAGCAAGTTTGAGGCAATGAAGCGCTTCTTCGGTTCTGCTTAAGATAAAATTAACTTTTGCTTTTTCGTAGACTGATTTGGCATCATCGGGTTTGATACGGCTGCAATTACTAAACGCTTCTAAAGCATTCAGCCAGTCGCCAAGCTCAACATAGGTTTCGGCAAGAACAAAGCAGATGTCATAATTATCAGGACTTGCTTTAAGAGCTTGCAAATAGCTTTCAATTGAATCTTTCAGCTTTCCGAGCGAATATTCAAGGTCAGCTTTGGCATACCAGGCTTCGGCGTTATCCTGCGAAAGAGTAATAGCTTTATTAAAATCCTTTAAAGCTAACTGATATTTACCTGCCGCATCGTAGCAGTATCCACGCGCAAGGAACGCCTCGTAATATTCATCGTTTATTTTAATTGCTTCGTTGAAATACCGGATTGCATTTTTAAGATCGCCAAGCTCTTCGTAAAGGTTGCCGATGTTATAGCAAGTTTCTTCATCATAATTATCCAGCATATAAGCCTTCTTAAAGCTTTCAAGAGCATCACCGAAACGACCGAGCTCACTTAAAACATTTCCGCGGTTGAACCAAGCACTTGCGAAGTCCTCTTTCAATGATACTGCAAGGTCATAGCTGTTCAATGCCTGTTCATTCATCTGCATTTTGGATAAAATTATACCACGGTTATACCAGCCGTTGGGGTTGTAGGGATCGAATTCGAGAAATTTTTCATAAGAATTAAGCGCATTGATGTTATCATCGAGATTCTCATAACAATATCCAAGTTCATAATGGGCTTCGGCATAATCGGGCGATATTTCCAGCACCTGTAAGAAGTATTTTATTGCTTCTTCAAATTCTTCATTACGCTGGTGCAAAATTCCTAAGCTGTATATTGCGTCTTCATTATTCGGGTCGCCGGCAAGTGCGCTGTGAAGAGATTCTTCAGCCTCTGTAAATAATCCTGCATTTTCTTCTGAAATGGCACGGTCAACCAGCGCCTCTGAATCACCGGGGTTGAGTGAAAGGGATTTATCGTAACAGTAAATCGCTTCTTCAAACCTGCCGAGAGCATTAAGGAAAAGACCCTTCTTTATCCAGTATTCTGAGTTATACGGTGCTATCCCGATCAGCCCGTTAACCAGGTAAAGTCCATCCTCATTATTTTCATTTTCAAGGCAAGCCTGTAAAACGTCTTCAATTCTTTCAATGTTGCCGTAAACTGCTCCTTTGTCCAACAGCTTTTTGCACTCGGTTATCAGCTCCTTAAGATTTTCGCCGGAGTGTTTAAATGTTTCGTTAAAACCGGCATCTGAATCAAATCCGGGCATACAATTTCTTTATAGTATATGAATAAATAAAATCACCTAAAAAATGTATAACTAAAAAAAACTAAAAACAAGAACTGTTTGATTTGAAGATTAATAAAATTCTATTAAGCAATTATCGGGCATAATAAAGCCCCGCTTTTGCAGGGCATAAAATCATTAAAGCAGATGAGATTATTTTTTCAAAACCGCCGTCACTTTTTTCGCAGCATCAAAGAACGAGTCTGCAACTTCAAAATTCAATCCGGATTCTCTTAAAAGAACTGCGGCTTCTTTTGCATTTGTTCCTTCAAGTCGTACAACAATCGGAACAGCAACGTGCATTTCTTTTGCTGCATCAATAACTCCCTGTGCAACACGGTCGCATCTTACAATTCCACCAAAAATGTTTATGAGAATTGCTTTAACATTCCTATCGGAAAGAATAATCTTAAATCCGTTTGCAACAGTTTCCTTGTTTGCACCTCCGCCTACATCCAAAAAATTTGCTGGCTCGCCGCCTGCAAGTTTAATTATATCCATTGTTGCCATCGCGAGTCCCGCACCGTTTACCATACAGCCAACATTGCCATCAAGTTTAATGTAATTGAGATTGTATTTAGATGCTTCTATCTCAAGCGGATCTTCTTCATCAAGATCACGGTAAGCGGTAATTTCCGGATGCCTGTAAAGTGCGTTGTCGTCAAAATTCATTTTTGCATCGAGAGCTACAACCCTGTCGTCATTTGTAATAATTAGTGGATTTATTTCAAGAAGCGAAGCATCGGTTTTTTCATAGGCATTGTAAAGAGATTTTATAAATGGGATAAAACTCTTAAAAGCATTCCCTTCCAAACCGAGAGCAAATGCAAGTTTACGAGCCTGGTAATCACGCAATCCGATCGCCGGATCGATCCATTCTTTAATAATTTTTTCCGGTGTTTCTGCTGCAACTTTTTCAATCTCAACTCCGCCTTCAGTTGAAACCATAATTACATTTTTAGAAACAGCACGGTCGAGCAGAATTCCGAGATACAATTCTTTTTTGTAATCCAGTCCTTCAGTGATGAATATGGTTTTAACAATTTTTCCTTCAGGACCAGTTTGATGGGTAACAAGATGATTGCCTAAAATCTTTTCTGTAATTTCCCTGGCTTTTTCAACCGAAGTTGTGAATTTAACTCCTCCTTCGAGTATCAACTCATTATGATTGTAAGGATTATAAATTTTTCCTTTACCCCTTCCACCGGCATGTATTTGTGATTTTACTACGAACTGATTTATTCCCTGCGCCTGAAGCTGTTTGATTGCAGCGTCGAATTCATTTAGGTGTTTTATAGCTACGCCATCCTGAACAGGTACGCCGTACTTCTTTAATGTTTCTTTTGCCTGATACTCGTGTATTTTCATTTAGATGCCCACTCCCTTCCCTCTCCCTAAGGGAGAGGGTAAATTAAAGTTTGTTAAAAAAAGTTATCTAATAGTTAATTGAATTTATCTTAAAAGTACTTTAAGGTTTTTTTCTATAGAAATTTATTAATTTTAATTGCGCAATCCTCCCCTTCCCTTAGGGAAGGGACGGGGATGGGCTTTTTATTTCTCGCTCATAAACGGATAACGCCAATCCTTTGGCGGATCGAAAGTTTCTTTAATTGTTCTGGCAGTCATCCAACGCATCAGGTTCATTGCACTTCCTGCTTTATCATTCGTACCTGAAGCTCTTCCACCGCCAAACGGCTGCTGACCGACTACTGCTCCAGTTGGCTTGTCATTTATATAGAAGTTGCCTGCAGCATTTCTTAGTCTGTTCGACATCATAACAATCGCTTTTCTATCCTGTGCGAAAATTGCACCTGTTAATGCATACGGCGAAGTTTCATCGCACAAAGTTAATGTTTCATCGAGTTTGTTATCATCATAAACATACATTGTCATGACAGGACCGAATATTTCTTCTTCCATTGTTTTGAATTTCGGATTAGTTGTTACAATCGTTGTCGGCTCGATAAAATATCCTTTTGAATCATCAAAGTTACCGCCGGTTATTATCTCTGCTTCACTGGAAGCTTTTGCATATTTTATGTATTCAGTTATTGTTTTGAATGCACCTTTATCAATTACAGCACCCATGAAGTTTGTGAAGTCTTCAATATCACCCATTTTTATTTTGCCAACTTCAGCCACATACTTTTCCTTAAACTCTTTCCATAAAGATTTTGGAACGTACATTCTTGAAGCAGCAGAACACTTTTGTCCCTGGTATTCAAAAGCACCGCGTAGTGCAGCAACAACGAGAGCGTCAACATCTGCAGACTGATGAGCAAAAATAAAATCTTTACCGCCTGTCTCACCAACTATACGCGGATAGTACTTCATATTTTTCAGATTGTCGGAAATAGTTTTCCACATATTCTGAAAAACTTCTGTTGATCCTGTAAAATGAACACCAGCAAGATTTGGATTTGTCATTGCTGGAGTTCCAACCTGTCCACCGGAACCGGGAACAAAATTAATCACACCTTTTGGCAAACCGGCTTCTTCAAATAGTTTCATCAACCAATATGCTGAATAGACTGCGCTTGATGCAGGTTTCCAGAGACTTACATTACCAACAATTGCGGGTGCTGTTGGAAGATTGCCAGCAATTGAAGTAAAGTTAAATGGAGTGATTGCAAAAATATAACCTTCAAGCGGACGATACTCTAAACGATTCCACATTCCACTTCCTGAGTATGGCTGATCCTGCATCAGTTGAGCCATATAAAAACTATTAAAACGATAGAAATCAACAAGCTCAGCAGCAGAATCAATTTCTGCCTGGTAAACAGTTTTAGATTGTCCGAGCATTGTAGCCGCATTCAGTGTTGAGCGCCAGGGTCCTGCTAACAAATCTGCTATCTTAAGAAAAACTGAAACTCTGTGTTCCCACGGCATCTCAGCCCATTCTTTGCGGGCTTCAAGAGCTGCTTCAACAGCCATATCAACTTCTTTTTTACCTGCCTTATGATAAACACCAAGAACGTGGCTGTGGTTATGAGGCATAACCATTTTTTCTGTATTGCCGGTTTTTATTTCCTGACTGCCAATAATTAATGGAACTTCTATCTGCTTCGATTTTAATTCTGCTAACTTTTTCTTTAATTCTTCTCTTTCCGGACTGCCCGGCTTGTATGCTTTTACTGGTTCATTTAATGGCTGTGGTACTTTGAAATATGCGTTTGACATTGGATATCCTAATAGTTAAAAATTGTGTTTCAAAAATTACGGCTATTGTGTTTGATAAGCAATAAACAAGGGGGCTTGTATCATCTGAAAAAACAGTAAAGCCGGAGCATTCAGCTCCGGCTTTAACATTTCAACAGATTATTTCAACAGTATTAATTTCTTTGTTTCAACAAAGCTGCCTGCTACAAGTTTATAGACATAAATACCACTTGGAATATCTGATGCGACGAAAGTAACAGAATAATTTCCGGCTTCTTGTCTTTCGTTTACCAATGAAGCTACCTCTGTGCCAAGTAAATCATAAACTTTTAGTGTTACCATTCCTGCCGATTTTATTGAGTAATCTATTTGAGTTATTGGATTGAAGGGGTTGGGATAGTTTTGCCCTAAATTATAATCAAAGTTTATCCGGCTTGCACTTTTTTTCCCAAGTTCACGAAATTCAATTGTAACCACATTTGAATATGGTGAGTAATTGTTATTCATATCCCTTGCTCTTATTTTATATTCAGCAGTATACACTTCAGCCTGAAACGCTCCAACAATTTCACGATCCCAGAATTCTGTCTCATCACCATTTTTATAGTCAACAACTCCCCAGGCACCCCAGGGATTATTCCATAATTTTATTCTTCTCCATATCTCAAAGGCATCCTGTTTGATATACACATCAGGTTCATTATTAAGCTGCCAGGTTATTTTGGCATAGGATTCACCCCCCTGTTGATGGTCACCCGGTACCAAGCTTTGTGGGGCTAGCGGATAATCATCCCATTGACAGTATTTCAGATAGCTTGAATTATAATCTTTCCAAACTGCATATAGGTCGTTGCTTTCAGATGAAAGAGGTGTGTTAACTTCTCCATCTGTTATAGAACTGAGATATATTTCTGAAACCCACGAAGAACCATTATAATAGTTATGCAGGAGATCATAGTCCCCGTAAATTACATGTAAATATCCGTTATTAGTTTGTTCTGCGCCCATATACTGGATTGGATCGCAATGTGCATTTATCTGAGTAGCACTTGACCATTGATTACCAGACAAGGTTCTTGATTTGACCATTACTGCAAAACCATATTCCCATTGGTCAAAGAAAAAGTCATATAGATAATTACCGGCAACCTGAACTTTTTCACGGGATGAACTTTCTGAACCAGTTGCAACAGTTTGAGGAGTCTGCCAACCCGAACCTTCGATTTTATCCCTTGTTTTTGCTGTTCCTAAACTTGCCCAGGGATTTGTTTCATTATCTGTGTTATAACCGACGTGGACTCTGTTCGTAGACAAAGCAACAGTTGGAAAACCACCTACCTCTGTACCATATCCCGTTACGTATTCTATAGAACCCCATTGGTCGTTGGAAATTAGTCTGTAATAAGTCTCATAGTCACTGCCATTATCTTGCATTGCATATACTACGTGTAAACCATCACCATCATAAACAATATCAATTCCGTTGCAGGTGTTGTTACCAACATCCTGATTATTTAGCGAAGACCAATTTTGACCTGCATTAGTTGACTTTTTCAATTTCAAGTTACTTCCCAATTTATAAACGATATAAACCTTATCATTATCACCAGAAATATTTGGGAATTGAGCATCTAAAGAAGTTTCTATAGTCGCACTTCTTACCAAAGTCCCGGATGAGTTTATCAAATAATACTTGATTGAATTTTATGCATCAGAGTTCTGAATTACAATGTGGTTGCCATCTCTGTTTGTAAACAAATCTATCTTTGCAATATTAGGTTCGTAAACTGAAGTTGTGACTGTACTATTCCAGCTCTGCGGTAAGATGTAAGCTGTCATAATCAAAAAGAGAGCTAAAAACTTTTTTCCCGGAAAACCTGCCTTGCCGGCAGTAATGCGGGATTTTACTCTGTTTAACATTTTTACACCTTTGATTTTTATTTAAAAAATTATTTTAACAGTAATGCTTTAATTGTTTTGGTGTAATTATCTGAAGTCATCCTTATTAAATACACCTCTGAAGGAAATATCTTTCCGTTACTATCCTTGGCTTCCCAGCTTATAGTATAGCTGCCGGGAGATAATTCTTTTTCTAACAGCGTCGTTATTTCTTTCCCTAAGATGTTAAAAACTTTTAATGTGGTATTTGAGCCTGATTGCAACTCAAACTTTACTTGTGTTGCAGAATTGAACGGGTTTGGATAGTTTTGAAATAATTCGAATGATAATTTATGTTCTACATAGTCATCAATATTATCTGGTTTATCTCGCCTTAATATTGTTGTATAGAATTTAACACTATTATTTTGATCTCCAAGACCTGCAGTAATTAAAATTTCTTTTTGACCATCACTATTAATATCATACATTGAAGCATTCCAATAAACACTATTCTCGCCATTCAATGCCCTTTCATTTTGCTTAATATAATAAAGCTCATAAGAATGGTGTCCGGCACTTCCGTTGAACTTCAAAATTATGAAGGTTTGATCAAGGCAAAGAATAAGTTCATCAATCCCGTTATTAGTTAGATCTAATGCCAGCATATTAAAAGCAAAGAATGAGAAAAAGCCAATTATATCAATTCGTGCAACAGCCTGATAAGAATTATTACCAACAGCTTCAAAGCAAGTTAGTCTCGTGATAGGAACTCCACTAAAAAAAGAATCTCCGCCAATCCAGAATTCCTTTTTTCCATTGCCGTCATTATCATTTGTTTCTGCGAATAGAAATGCATTATGTGTTTCAACCTGCCCTGTCCAGGTATTCAGATAAGCAACACTATTGCTCTCGAAACCATATACTTGTCCCGATGCTCCTCCTATAAAAAACTCTGGCTTTCCATCCTGATCAAAATCACCCACTGGAAATCCTTCGAACCAGGCATCAATGTTTGAATAATCAAAACTATAAACTGAGTCGAAGTTATTTATTGCCGGATTATATTCATATATACGCATTTGTCTTTTTACATTGTTTATGTATAAAACATCAGTGAGTTCATCTCCATCTAAATCATAGTATCTGTGGAAAAGCTGAGGTTCACCTTCACCTGGGACCTGAAAGATAAAAGACAAATCAAATGCTAAAGAGGTATCTGTTTCTTTATCAAAATACAATTGTCTATCAACTGGCCAATTATTCAAAGTATCGTATTCTTCTCTTCGCAAATGAAGTTGTAATTTACCATCTTTATTAAAATCGTAAATTGCTACTGCACGGTTGGTGTTTTTGTAAATGTAGAGTGAGTCAAAAGTTCCGTTTGGGTTTATTTCTTTTAATACAATATCACTATAACCAGTGGTATAATCTTTTACAAATCCGTAAAGTTCTGCTCTGCCATTATTATTTATATCACCGGCAACAACTCCATCTGGTGAGATATTAGCAATCAACACTTCTTGCCAGAATCTATATTTATGGTAATAAAGAGTTGTATCAATGTATCTAAGGTCTATTATGGTGCTGTCGTAATTTGGGGAGTAGTTCAGGTTATCGGTAACCGGTGGTCGGTAATCGGAGATGTTTTTAAACAGCACCTTGCCGTTTGGATATTCTAACTTTAAAATATCCTTTTCTACTTCAGTGACTTTTACATCGGTTCTGTTTTTTAACTGCTCAAGTTTTACTTCTCTGCTCTGTTGTGCTAAAGAGGCGCTGAACGCAATAGGCAACAACAAACAAACTAATGATTTTAACTTCATATTATTACCCAATATTTTATAGGGAAAGAAACCTGTCCGCTATAGCTCTTAAGCGAAGGCGGGTTTTATTACTGTCAGATTCTAACAATTTACTTTTTCGTAAGCTATGTAAAACCTGTAAAGAATTCTTCCCAGACAACAATGTGAATTTTGTTTCTCATCATCGCCAGAGAAATTTTGTAACAAGTTATGCGGGGGGGGGGGGGGGACTGTTTATTGAAATCAAAATATGCCCGG
>CAZXGJ010000017.1:0-54029 GCA_964639955.1 uncultured Ignavibacteriaceae bacterium | reverse complement strand
TAACTTCGTGGTTTCCTGTTTGCATTTCTTCATTTACAAGTTCGGCAATTTCCTGTCCTATCAGATTATAGACTTTAATATTTACAAATGCAGTTTCGGGTATTGAATACTTTATTGTTGTAGACGGATTGAACGGGTTCGGATAGTTTTGAGTTAATAAATATTCGTTCGGTAAGACTTCGCTGTTGTCTACCGATACAGCACCCGAACAACCTGTAACTCCATATGCAGTTACGCCGGTAGGACCTTCATAAACAGCGAAGCAGCTGTCGGTATTAGCAATTCTGTATCCTGCTCTGCCGCCGTAAACATCATCCGGGAATATTCCCGAGCCTGACATCATTACCGCAGGTGTCAAAGTCAAAGAACCATTCAGGTAACCGGTTCTGTAATAAAATGCATCATTGGGTGAAAGGTCGTTTATATATCCAAACTTAAAGTGACCATCTATACCTCTTAAACCGATCACATCAGCTTTTACGGTTTCGTCAAATGAAGCATCAATATAACCCTGTCCCCAATCACCACCACCATCAGTGGTGGCAACATATCTCGGATCAGCATCCAGGGTATCCTGATAAAATCTTATATGTGAAATGCAACCATTCAACTGGTCGTTACCGCCGGAGAAGGACATTATAGGAGTGCTTGAGTTATAAGTTAAAGAAAAGGAATTGGATAAATATGGTATTGTTGCCATATAGTTATCGCTGTAAGTCATATATATATTTGATTGAACACCGGGAAATTCAAAAATGGCACTGGTAACAATTCTATCGCCCTGAGCAAGGGAATCATAGTAAGCTACATCAGATCTTGCAGTACTGGTATTAGGTGCCGATGGGGCGTACCACCAATAACTACTTCCGTTCACGTTATTGTTCCTGTTGAGTACTGTAGGTGAGCTTGCGTATGGATCTTCAATTGTAAAAGCTCTTGAATAAATTGCTTTATTATTTGCATCGATGGCTGAATCCATTGTTGCAACAATGTAAACATACGCTATGCTTGTAAACCTTGGATAATCTGATACTATTCTGGTCCAGTACTGGTTGGTATTACTGTTTTTCGCCAGATTTTCATAGAAGAATCCTGTGCCATCATCTTTAAATCTGGTTACGAAACCCCACAAAGAACTATTAAAAGAATAACCTCCGGTAACATAAATCCACCAATTTGTTCCGTCATTTAATACCTCGATATCAATGTCGTTAGCTAGAAAATCTACGCCGGACTGGTTGTAAGTGAAGCCATTAAAATAAGTCCAGGTGTCACCATCATCATCTGAGTAAAAAATTCTCAGTGTATCAGTAACTCCACCGGCGTAATGCGTTGTGGCAACCCAGATCCTTCCATTGGTATTCTGGGTAGTAGTTGCTGTTCCCCACATAGCACCGGCAGTGATTACATTTATTCCGATGGCGCTGTTTCCGTCCCTCTGAATTATTGATTCTGAAAGAGGAACGGCCTGGGGACCGAATCCCGGAACAGATTCCTTAGTTCCAACCAGGGCATTAATCTGATCTTCAAGTTGTTCGACTAATTCCGAGTTATCGTTTTCTCTTGCCTGGTTTAACTGCCTCGAAAGTTCTCTTACACTATTAATCAATTTATCATTTCTTTGAACCGGAACAGTTGATGTATTAGTAACATCGCCGTTACCCTGGTAATTCTGGATTACAGCAGGTTCTTCTGTTAAGCTCTTGAAATTATCCTGAGCATTAACAAATACTGTTAATGATAAAATGAAAAGAAAGGTTAAGAAAGTGAAAGCAAGTTTCATTATGCTGTCTCCTTATTTTGGTTATAAATAATTGTTAGTAGAGAATTTGTTTATAAAATTTTCAACTAGATCCAATAATAATAAAAATTAATCTGAAATCAGTATTTGTTTTTAAACTTTTAACAATTAAAAAGTAACAGATTACTCTGTCTTTAAGCGCTTATCTGTTACATATACTATGCCAGCCGGGTAAAAATAAAAAGCCTGATTAAAAAATTGATTTCAAACTTATAGCCTGAATAGCCTGTATTGATGCAGGTGACAGCTGCTGAGCAAACTTTCATTTTTACCTGTATATTTATACGTGTTAAGTAAGCTCGCAAATTGTTAATAAATAGTATTGCTGATGTTAATAATTGGAATCAAGTTCAATCGGTAGAATTAAATTAAGTAGTAATATAATATTAATATTAACTCAGCTTAACAGATTCTCCAGGCTTTTAAAGAGAAGCTCTTTCATGCCGCCGGCTGAATAATTGCTGATCTGGCCAAGCTTGCTGCCAAACATTATTCCCCAGCCTGTATGAACAATATAGTAAGGCAGAACCGGGTTCATACTTTCAATGCGATTACTAAAGATTGAACTTAAGATTAATCTTACAATTTCTGTTTCCTGTTTAAGTAAATTTGTAAGTATTTTCTTTTCTTTTTCAAACGTGTCATCATTCAACAGTTGCAGCATCAGGTCGTAAACGAGTTTGTATTTCAAATATACCGATTCTTTATAAGCAAGATATTCCATTAGCCTACCGCCTACAGGTAATTCTTCATTATTGAAAATAGCTTTGATATCTTCAATAAAACTTGAAACTTCCCACCTAATGGTTTCATAAAACAGTTCTTCCTTGGATGTGAAGTAGTGATAAATTGTAGCCTTACCTATTCTAACATCTCTTGCAATTTCATCGAGGGATGTTTTCCCCAAACCGTGGCGGGCAAAGCGTTTTGCAGCAGCACGGATTATTTGATCTTTTCTTTCGGTTGACATATCAGGATAAATTCATAAAATATCAATTCTGTTTTCCCCGGCAAAGATGCAGACCGGTTATCGCTCAGAATTATAAACTTAATTTCTTCAGTGATTTTTAATAATCAATCCAAAATTAAACTTTTTTATTTAACTTTTTCTGGAATTACTGCCGATAGTAAAACGGCTCCGATGATTACTATTAAGCATCCGATAACGTTGTACCATAAAAACGGGATAGCAGTAAAGAAATAACAGTAAAGCACTACACACTCTGCAGCTACTGCGGCGATAAATGTCGGGGTTCCCCCGGGTTTTCTCAGGTAAAATGCTGATAAAAAAATACCGAGTATTGTTCCGTAAACGAGTGAGCCAAGAATATTGACCGCTTCGATTAAAGAGCCAAGATGCTTTGCAAATAATGCGAAAGCGACGGCATAACATCCCCAGAAAACAGTTGCAAGCCTTGATATTCTTAAATAATGAACATCCGGTGCTTCTTTTTTAATCAATCTTTTGTAGAAATCAATTACAGTTGTTGACGCCAGTGCATTCAGTTCTGCAGATGTTGAAGACATTGATGCAGATAGTATGGCCGCAATCAATAGCCCGATTATGCCAACGGGTAGATAGTTTATAATAAATGAAAGAAATATATAGTTTGTATCGTTTGTATCTGCATCCGGATTAACTTTTTTAATAAGTTCAATTGCATCGTTTTTTATTACTGCTGCTTCGCTTCCCATGTTTCTGACTATGCTGGTAATTTTACCAGTTGAATTTTCATTATTCTGCTTTATGGAACTGAGTAATCCACTCAGGTTTTTTCTCTTCTCATCAAATATTCTTTCGTACTTCGATTCAAGTTCAAGATAATCATTTTTATAAACACTGCTTTTTACATTCTTCACTTCTACAGGATTAAAGAACAGAGGAGGAGTTGTAAACTGGTAAAATACAAAAACCATCGCTCCGATAAATAAAATTATAAACTGCATAGGCACTTTAATTATACCATTGGTAAGCAGTCCAAGCCTGCTTTGTTTAACGGAACTTCCTGCAAGGTAGCGCTGCACCTGGGATTGATCGGTACCGAAATAGGAAAGCATAAGAAAAGTTCCTCCAATAATTCCCGACCAGATTGTATACCGGTTGTCAAAATCGAAGGAAAAATCTATAGCGTTAAGTTTACCAAGTTTTCCGGCAACGTAGGTGGCGTCAATAAATGACATATCGTCTGGCAGCATAAAAATAAGCAGAATAAATGCTGAGAACATTCCTGCGGTAATGATAATCATCTGTAAAAAATGTGTTTTGTTTACTGCATTCGTTCCACCTGTTGCAGTGTAAATAATAACAAGAATGCCCATCCCTATAATAGTGATGTTAATATCCCAGCCGAGTATAACTGATAATATTAAAGCCGGCGCATAGATAGTAAACCCGGCCGCAAGCCCCCGCTGAGTTAAGAAAAGTGCGCTGCCAAGCATCCTGTTTTTTAAGTCAAATCTTTTTTCGAGGTATTCGTAAGCGGTATAAACATTTAACTTATTGTATAGTGGTACGGCAGTAATTGAAAGTATAACCATAGCAATCGGTAAACCTAGATAGAACTGTACAAAGCGCATTCCATCCACATACGCCTGACCCGGCGTTGACAGGAAAGTTATTGCACTTGCCTGGGTAGCCATAATTGAAAGTGCAACAATCCACCAAGGAGTTGTTCTTCCTGCAAGAATATATGAGTCAATGTCTGCTGTTTTTCTGGTTTTCCAGGTTCCGTAAATTACCACGAAACCAAGAAAACCCGTCAGTACAATCCAATCGATAATGCTCATTCAAATGCTTTCGTGAATACATAAAAAAGTGAAATAAGAATTAAAAGGAATATGAGAACAAGTGAATACAATTTAGCCCAGCTTTTTGTAAAGGGCGGATTATCAGAATTATGATGTGCTGACTGGTTGTTATTCAAGTTTAACTGCATAAATTAAGTTAATAAAAAGATTGTATGCACCAATTACTCCCGAAGGTAATTGTCTGAAAAAAGAAAGACTCGTGTAAATAAATGTTCCTTTTCCATACCGTGTATATAGCAAGCTGCCGTTAAGCTGCTGCTCGCCGGTATCATTCATTGCAAGCAGCGGTTCATATTCGGAAGCCCATTCTCCGGGGAAATACAAACCTCTTTCCTGTACCCAGCCATTGAAATCTTCTGCGGTAATTTTATTGGGAAAATTTAAGAGCGGATGACTGTCGTTCAGAATTTTCACCTGTGAATCTTCTTCAGTAACCCTGCCGCGTGAGATGACAATTTTGTAAGGTCCGATTTCAGCAGGCAGATTACCTATAGTATTATACTGGACAATCAATATTCCGCCGTTATAAACGTAATCCATCAACACACTATAACTTAATTTTAGTTTTTCGTTTGTATTTAATGCCCTTATTCCTGTAACAACTGCGTCAAACTCCTGAAGAGTTTCTGCTGAGATGGACTCATCAGAGAGTACAGTTGTTTCAAATCCCAGGTCGGCTAATATTTCGGGCAATTTATCACCGGAGCCTTGTATATAACCGACTCTTTTACTGCTGTTATCGCTTGAAGCAAACCTGATAATTTTCGCTTTTGCCACAGGCGTAACAGTTTGCGGCTGAATGTGGGAATAGTCAATTGTAAGCAAACTCCGGTCGAATATTTTTTCATCGTGAAAAACTGCGGCTTTCAGTTCGGAGATGTCTGAATTTTTATCCGAAAGAACATTAAACTCAAATTTTCTCTCTTCATTTTTAAAAGATAAATTAAAATCAAAATACTCCGGCTGAACAATCCATCCGTTGCTGGCTTGCAGTTTTAGTTTACCGCTGAAATTATCTTTCATACTTTTTACCGTGATACTTACCTTGCTGCTGCTTTTATTGCCGGCAATATATAAATCTTTATTAAAATTAATGAAGACATCGGGCACCAGTTCAAGGTTCCTGTATACTTCACCCTGAACAGGATCATTCATTCGGTAATAAACAGGTTCAGTAATTTTTATTTCATTGTTTTCGTATTGCAGGTAAAACTCAGCATACATAAGCGGTTTATTTACGGGTAATCCGATAAGCTGCTGTTCTTTTACATCGTAAATTTCTTTAAGTCTCACCCCGTTAAGCCAGTAGGGATGTGTGTAATGGATGTTATCAGGTATAGTGCACTTTTTCTGAACTGTAACCATCTCTCCTTTTTTAAGAGTTTGATTTAGTAAGGAATCCTTAAGCTGATAATCGACATTAATGTTCTTAAGCACGAATGGAAAATCGGATCTGTTTACAATTCCTGCCTGGATTAAATATTCTATTTCCTGTGTTAAATAGAAATCTGAAGTTACAGCTTCCACCCAGATTCCCGCACAGGACTTGATAACCTGAATCAACTCTTTACTTTTCACTTCTACCCAATGTTTATCTTCCAGTTTTTGAAGTTCTGAGTAAGCATCCATAAGCAGAGGAATTATCCCGGCCGGGTTTTCATAATCGAAATTATGTTCGGCATTCTGCAATAAGATTTTAACTTTTTCACTGCCTTTAACCCTATCCCAGCTAATATCAATTCCATTAAATATATCCTTTTCAGTAATGTCACCATCGAGCTGTAAAAAATAATTATAATAATTTTCTCTCATTCCCGAATCTCCAAAGCCCTGGCTTTTATGCATAGTTCTGCTCAGTGCTGAAATTTCAGAATATGAGTTACCCAATAACTGGTTGTATTCACCAAGGTTTAGATTGATTAATGTGTCGCTGTCTAATCCCATAGATTTTAAAGCCGGTGTCCAGGCATTCCAGAAAATTCTTTTAGGCTGCCAGGGTTCAACATACTCAAGCTGTTCAGGAAAAACATCCGGGTTGTTTGAAATTTTAAATGCTTCAAGTGCCAGGATAGCAGATGCAGTATGATGACCGTGTCTGCCTTCACCGGTAACAGGAAATCTTGTTACAATTACGTCCGGTTTAAATTTTCTAATTATCCAAACTACATCGGATAATATTTCCTCCGTGCCCCATTTTTCTAGCGTTTCATCAGGAGTTTTTGAATAGCCGAAATCTATGGCACGTGTAAAAAATTGTTCGGCACCGTCAATATTTCTTGCCTGCAGCAATTCTTGGCTTCGCAATACCCCAAGCAAATCGCCCTGTTCATTACCAATAAGATTTTGCCCGCCATCACCGCGGGTAAGCGAAAGATAGCCGGTTCTTAAAAGTTTTCCGTAATTGCAGTAAGTAAGAAACTCAGTATTTTCATCATCGGGATGAGCAGCAATGTACAAAACACTTCCAACAGTGTTCAGTTTTTTTAATGCAAGTTTAATTTCTGAAGAGTTAAGCGATTCTTTAGGTTGAGCGATTAGCAAAAAAGTAATTGCCGTAATGAGGATGATAATTTTATTCATTAATACTCAGGATTTTTTACAAATTAGAATATTTAATTAAGAATTGGGTTTGAATTTAACCATTTGATATGATTTTGCAAGAACAAATTTTGGTGGTTGTGATTTAAAATAAATTGATTTCATGATCCTGATTGGTTTCAGGTTAAGGTGAATTCAGTCTGGGTTACAGCCCGGGATAAGTGTGGGTTTATCATTTGTTCCCACATCAGAAGCAGCGGGTTATTAATTTCATCCTTAAAAATGATTGGTGACTTAATAAACACCCCGGAGTTTTTAGTGCGGAAAACCGAAATAAAAGGTGTTGAATCTTTCTAATTTCTTATATTTACGTAGTGCTTGTGTATAAAAAATTTTTACTCTGATGGTTGAAATAAAAAACATCAAAATCGGCGATGGACAGCCTTTTGCCTTAATAGCCGGTCCCTGCGTTGTTGAAAATGAAGAGGTTACATTCAGTACTGCGAAAAAAATTAAAGAAATCACTGGCAGGCTTGAAATTCCATTCATATTCAAATCGAGCTACAGGAAAGCTAACCGAACAAGCATAAATTCCTTTCAGGGAATCGGTGATGAGGAAGCGATCAGAATATTAAAGAAAGTAAAAGATGAATTACAGCTTGCTGTGTTGACCGATGTACATAGTCCGGCTGAAATAAATGATGTGCTCTCTTGTGCAGACGTAATTCAGATTCCTGCATTTCTTTCGCGGCAGACTGAGTTGCTGATTGCTGCAGGAAAATCAGGCAAAGCTGTGAATGTTAAAAAGGGTCAATTCCTTGCCCCCGGGGATATGAAATATGTTATTGAGAAAATTGAATCAACTGGCAATAAAAAAATATTATTAACCGAGAGGGGAACTTCTTTCGGATACCATAACCTTGTTGTAGATATGAGGTCTTTGGTGATTATGAAAGAATTCGGCTACCCTGTAGTTATGGATGCAACGCATTCGGTGCAAATTCCTTCCGCAGGCGGATTAAGCGGTGGAGATGCAAAATTTATAAGACCACTGGCAAAAGCTGCCGCCGCTACAGGTATCGATGCGCTTTTCCTCGAAGTTCATCCTGATCCGGAAAATGCATTGAGCGATGCACAAAGCCAGCTTCCGATTGATGAGCTTGAAAATCTTCTGAAAGAAATTAAGGCAATCGATGCAATCGCAAAGAAATTTTAATTGTAAAGCAGTACTTTTAATCATTCATTTTTAAAGATACAGATTGACTGAAAAAGAAATCCTCGCAATTGGTAAAAAGGTAATCCGTATAGAAGCCGCTGCCGTTTCCGGTTTACAGAAGAGCTTAAATAATGAATTTGTAAAAGCAGTAAATGTAATTTTTAGCTCGAAGGGCAGGGTTGTATTAACCGGGATGGGAAAATCCGGTTTGATTGCCCGGAAAATTGTTGCCACATTTAACAGCACGGGTACAGCTGCAATTTATCTTCATCCCACCGATGCACTGCATGGTGATCTTGGCATGGTAAGAAAGGAAGATGTTGTAATAATAGTTTCGAAAAGCGGTACTACGGAAGAACTTTCAAAGCTGCTTCCTATGTTCAAAAGACTTGGTGTAAAACTGATTGCGATGTCCGGTAATTCAGGCAGCGGGCTTGCTGATGAATGCGATATTTTTCTTGACATCACAGTTAAGGAAGAAGCCTGTCCTCACGATCTTGCCCCGACTTCATCTACTACCGCTGCATTGGTAATGGGTGACGCACTTTCGGTTGCGCTGCTGGAGAAAAGGGGATTTACTGCCGAAGACTTTGCTGTTCTTCATCCCGGCGGGAGCCTTGGTAAAAGACTCTCTCTGAAAATTGAAGAAATAATGATCAAAGGAAATGGTATTCCAATCGTAAATGAAACTGCCAACATAAAGGATATTATTGTTGAAATGACCGGGAAAAGGCTTGGAAGCACTTGTGTAGTTGATAAAAAGGGTACACTTAAAGGTATAATTACAGACGGAGACCTCCGCAGATTACTTGAGAGAACAATGGATGTTAAGGAGTTAAAAGCTAGTGATATAATGACCGCCAATCCAAAAGTTACCCATAAGGAGTATCTTGCATCTTTCGCTTTGCAGCAAATGGAAAATTTTAAAATCACTTCGTTAATAGTTGTTGACAATAACAAAAAACCGATAGGAATGATTCATTTGCATGATTTAGTAAACCTGGGTTTACAGAGCAGATGAGAGTATGTTTTGTTCTGCTGATTTTAGCTGTGCTTCAAAACTGCAGCGATGATAAAATAAAGCCGTCAATCAATCATTCATTCCGGGATCAGATTTTACCTGACCAGGAAAGCTGGAATGCTAAAATTTTTTTTACCGATTCCGGTAAAACCAAAGCCATTCTTTATGCAGGACATCTCCAGGTCTTTGAAGATAGAAAAGAAACTTTACTGGATGAAGGAATTATAGTCGATTTTTTTAATGATAATGAAATTAAATCCAGCACACTTACTTCCAAAAGAGGCAGAGTAGAAGAAACTTCAAACAATCTTTTTGCGATAGACAGCGTTGTTGCTGTTAATGACAGCGGTGTTGTGCTTCGGAGCGAAGAAATTGTCTGGAAGAATAAAGAAAGGAAAATTTTTTCGGATAAGTTTGTTACAATTGAATCGGAAGATGAAACTATTCAGGGTTATGGATTCGAATCGGATCAGCATTTAAGAAATTATGTGGTCTACAATATTACTTACACTGCCAAAACTGAAAGACCATAATGTGCAGAATTATCTTTCTCATCATATTTGTATTTTCCCATTCGTTTGCTCAACAGGAAGATGAGAATATTGTTGTTATTGGCGACAGCCTTTTCGGAAAAATTATTAATGGTGAATCCGTGCGTGAAGTGGTTGGTAATGTTACTCTCAGGCAGGGGAATGTAACTGTAACCTGTGACAAAGCAATTCAATATTTAGCAAGGAATGAAGCTGAATTAGTCGGCAATGTTGTTGCACGCCAGGACAGTATTACTTTAATTACCTCCAGGGGGTTTTACTTCGGTGATCTGAAAATTGCAAAAAGTTCAGACAGAATTACTATGGACGATATTAGAGTAGTCCTTTCTGCTGATAGTGGTGTTTATTATTTTGCTGAAAGCAGAGCCTTTTTCCAGTCAAACGTTATTCTTAAAGATTCTCTTACCATTCTGTTTGCAGATGAAATGACTTATTATAAAAAAGAAGATAAGTCAGTTGCAGTTAGTAATGTAAAGGTAATCGATAATAAAAGTGAACTGAGAGCTGATACACTTGTTCATTTCAGAAAAAACAAAACCAGCATTGCAGATGGGAATGTTTTTTTAAAAGATTTTGATGAAAACACAACTATCTTTGCCAATCACCTCGAGGACTATGGTAAAAAAAAATTCACATTGATAAATGAAAACCCTCTGCTGCTGCAAATAGATACAACCTTAACAACTGAAGCCGATTCAACAGAAAAGATTACAATTGATACCCTCCTGATTTCCTGTAAATTGATGGAAGGCTACAGGGATTCAACGGATTTATTCAAAGCAATAGATTCTGTAAAGATAATCAGAGGAGGCTTTGCATCCAGGAATGATTTAACAATTTTACTTAGAAGTGAAGACAGGCTTATTACTAAAAAAATAAGTGAAGATGCGGCACGTCCTGTTTTGTGGTACGAAAATTCCCAGTTAACAGGCGATTCAATAAATATTTTACTGGAAGGAAATGATTTAAAGCTGCTGGAAGTTTATGGTAATGCTTTTATGATCTCACAGAACACAAATTTTTCAGACAGGTTTGATCAATCTTCATCAACAAATATAAAAATGCATTTTGAAAATAGTAAACTATTCAAGGCTGAATTTGATGAAAAGGTACAAAGCATCTATTATTTGTTTGAAGATGAGAAACCCAGTGGATTGACTAAATCCGCTTCCATGTCGGCAGTAATTTTATTCGAAGAGGAGGAAGTTTCAGAAGTAAGATTATACGGCTCGCCGACTAGCGAATTTTATCCTGAAGAAAAAGTAAGTGGTTTAGAAAGAACATTCACTTTACCTAAATTCGCATTCAATGAAAACAAACCTGTAAAAAAAGAATTGTTTGATAACCTAAAAATCAGAGATTAAACTGCAAATATGGCAACGACATTAAGAAGTGATTCACTTGTAAAGATTTATAAAAAAAGGAGAGTGGTAAACAAAGCCTCCGTTCAGGTTAGTAAAGGAGAAATTGTAGGGCTGCTAGGACCAAATGGTGCCGGCAAGACAACTACATTTTATATGATTACCGGTATGATAAAACCTGAATCAGGCAAAGTTTTTCTTGATGATGTTGAAATTACCAGAGTACCGATGTATAAACGTGCACAGATGGGTATAGGTTATTTACCTCAGGAAGCATCGGTCTTCAGAGGACTTTCAGTGGAAGATAATCTGCTTGCTGTTCTGGAAACCACCAGGCTAACTAAAGAGGAACGGTTAAAAAAATGTGATAAGCTGTTAAATGATTTATCGATAAATCAAATAAGGAAAAGTAAAGGTTACCAGCTAAGCGGTGGTGAAAGAAGAAGAACCGAGATTGCACGTGCACTGGCAACAGATCCGAATTTCATATTGCTCGATGAACCTTTTGCAGGTGTGGACCCGATAGCTGTTGAGGATATAATGACAATTGTTGCCAATCTTAAAAATAGGGGTATCGGAGTTTTAATTACCGATCATAATGTTCATGAAACTTTGAGCATTGTTGATAAAGCCTATATATTAATTGACGGAGTAATTTTCAAGCAAGGGAGTGCGGAAGAATTAGCAAATGATGAAGAAGTAAAAAGGCTTTACCTCGGTGAAAAGTTCAGGCTTGACAGGTACTAGTAATTTTACAAACAGTTCGCACCTCTGGGGCTTGGTTTATTACAAGTTTACAGTTGTTTTAAACAGGTCACGCCTGCGGCTACGAGATAACAAAATTAAAAGCACAATAGAGTTCCGGTGGAGTAAACTGTTTGTAACACAGAATCAGCCAAATAACAAAAAAGCTATGTAAGAGCAACCTTTATTATTAAATCAAAGATAAGATTCTGCTTCACTCAGAGTTTCCATTTTGCCCAGATCCAGCCATCTATCTTTGCTGTGATTGAATGCATAAATTTTTTCTTTGACAGCGGCAGACAAATACAAATCAACCAGAGAAAAAACTGCTGCATCAGGAAAATATCTGAATATTTTAGGATCAATAATCTGAATGCCGCTAAAAGCCAACTTTCTTACCTTGCCCTTTCGCTCAATTACTACTTTTGATTTCCCGGTTTTCTCATTCTCCCATCCGACAAGTTGATTTTTTTCGTCGACTAAAAAATGACGGGAGGATGGTCTTTGCTGAACTGCTAATGAAGCTATCGCTGCTGATTTGATATGATAATTATAGAACTCATCCAGATTAATGTCTGAAAGCACGTCAACATTATGAACAAGAAATGGTTCGCCGTCACTAAAAAACCACGAAGCTTTTTTCAATCCGCCTCCTGTGTCAAGAAGCTTATCTGTTTCATCGGAGATGATTATTTCGCATCCGGCGAAAGTATTTTGTTCCAGAAAATCTTTAACCATTTCTGAATGATGATGAACATTGACTACAATTTTGTTGAATCCAGCCGCAGCTAATTTTTTTATTTGAAGCTCTAATAGTTTCTGACCCTTGATTGAAATAAGTGCTTTAGGTATTGAATCAGTGATGGGTTTTAGCCTCGTGCCAAGCCCGGCGGCAAGTATCATTGCACGCATAAAATTAAATCCTCTCTGCGTATCCTGAACTTCGGAGTTCCCGCGCCCAGAGCTCCGAGGTTAAGTTTTTGTTTAAAAGGTGACAAACCCCGGAGGTTTTTATTTCGCTAATCTGTGACGTCAGCGTTTTGCTAACTCGATTATCAACCTGGAAGAATATCATCACTCTCCAAACCGGTGTGATTTATTTCAACTTCAATACCCAATTTATTTTTCAGATGATCGGCAAGCTTTTCAGCACAATAGACTGATCGGTGTTGTCCTCCCGTGCATCCGAAATTTACCAGCAGGTTTGTAAAATTTCTTTCTTCATAATCTTTAACTGCATCGTTAATCAATGAATAGACAGAATTTAAGAAATCATTCACATTACTTTTAGCTTCTAGAAACTTAATAACACTTTCATCTTTCCCGGTCAATCCTGAGTATTCGGGATATCTTCCCGGATTGTTCAGCGATCTGCAATCAAAAACAAACCCGCCGCCGTTACCTGAATAATCAACCGGTATTCCTTTTTTATAAGAGAAGCTGTTGATTGTTACTTTTAATTTTTTCTGATCCTTAAGTTCAAACCTTTTTAACTCTTCGTTTTGAACAATTAAAGATAATACCTGCTTTAACTGTTTGAGTTTTGAAGGAATTAAATTTTTATCAAAGAGCCATAAAAGATTTTTCAACGCGAAAGGAATGCTTTTCAGGAAATAAGTTTTATTCTCATAAAATCCCCTGAATCCGTAAGCTCCAAACGTTTGCAGCAATCTTATCAGCACATAATCATAATAGAATTTCAAAAAATTTTGACTTTTTACTTTTCGCCTTTGACGAGACTCGCCTTCAGCGGCTGACTTTTGACTTAGGGCTGCTAAGTAGAATTCAAGTAATTCCTCCCTTAAAGCCGGTGAAAGATTTACCTGCGCCTGGAAAAGCAGCGAAGCAACATCGTACTGCAGCGCACCTTTCCTACCGCCCTGGTAATCTATGAAGTAAAGATCATCATTCTTTAATAAAATATTTCTCGACTGGAAATCCCTGTATAGAAAATAATTGCTATCAGCATGCAGCAGCAGGCTTGTGAATGAATAAAAATCTTCCTCCAGCTTCTGTTCATCGAAGGGAATTTTAGCGAGCTTTAGAAAATAGTATTTGAAATAATTCAGATCCCAAAGAATTGATTGCCTGTCGAATTTTTTTCGCGGGTAACATACGGAGTAATCCAAACCTTTATTGCCATCTATCTGAAAACGGATAAGATGCTGCAAAGCTCGTTTGTAGTAATCAACTATTTTAAAATTTATGATTGTCGATTTCCGATTTCTGATTTGATCAACCGGAATATTATCTTTTTGAACTAATGAGAACAGTGCTGTATCACCCAGATCTTCAAGCAGATAAACTTTTTCTTTCAGGTTTTGTGCATAAAGCTTTTGAACGTTTAATCCCTTTTTAAGGAAATGTTTTGTAAAAGTTATAAAGGCTTTATTCTCATTATCATCCGGACTGAAAACGCCTATTGCAGTTTTCCCGGCTCCTTTCATCCTGAAGTATTTTCTGTTAGAACCGGAATTTGCTAACCGGGTGATTTCAATAGGAGTTTCTTTTGCCCAATTTCTAAAGTAATTTTTCAGCAGGCTTATTAAATTATTTTTTATCATCTTATTTTATAAATTCTTCGCGAAGCATTGAATAAAGGTACTGATCTAAAAAATTTCCTTCTTTATAAACTGCTTTTCTCATAGCAGCCTCCAGCTTGTATCCGGCTTTTAGTAAAACTTTTTCGGAAGCTTTGTTTCCTTCGAACACGGCGGCAAAGATTCTGTTGAACCCAAACATAGTGAATGTATACTTTGTCATTTCCAAAAGCGCGCTGGCGGCAATTCCTTTTCCCCAGAACGGCTCTGCAATCCAATAGCCAATTTCACAAGAAAACTTATAAACATCATCCTGCGGGTGTATACCTATTCCTCCGATAAGCTCTTTTTTATCAGCAATTGCAAAATTGTATTCGGGATTCTGGTTGCAGGCAAACATAAGCCATTCCTCAGCATCCGTTTCTGTGTATGGGAATGGGAAACGCTCTCTTAAATACTTTGATACATTGTAATTGTTTGCATATTTAACAATGGCAGCTTTGTCAGTAAGCTCAAAGCTGCGTATGCAGTACTCACCAAAGGAAATTTTCATAGTACAAAAGTAAGGAAATTACGGGCAAGAAAAAGTCTACCAGTCGCCTTCGGGTCCGCCATAAGCACCCTGATCGTTGCGCGACCCGTCAGCATCGTTATAGATTGGATCAGAATTACCGGCATCTGTACAGGGTGAATTTTCCGATAAATGCAAATCAATATCTGAGATGAAATACGGGTTCATATTTCCGAATGCGAGAAAGTTATATTGTTGAAGAACATTCGATGAATCGCCTGAAATAATTTCAATCCTCGGGTCGCCAAGATTTGAGTGATTATCATAAAAAATATTATTCTGAATTTCCTCCATAACCGGATCTGCAAGTACAATAGCACCGCCGTAATTTATACAGTAATTCCTGAAAAAAGTATTGTTAATGATCTTATCCGATGATCTTTCGGATAAAACAGCACCACCGTAAACTACCGCCTCGTTGTTGTAGAATATATTGTTTGTTAGAACAACGTTAGCAGCTTCAATTGCCAATGCGCCGCCAAACTGAACATAATTATTTTTAAAAATGCAGTTCGTGAATTCAGCTTCTGCATTATCAATTCTGATTGCACCGTATTTAAGCGGGCTATTCTGTGGCAGGTAAACTTTTTCAAACACGCAAAAACTGAATACTGATTTTGCGGTAGCAGACACAATCTGTATACCCTGCCAGTCATTTAAAAATGTGGTGAATAGAATCGGCTGTTCTTTTGTGCCTAATGCTTCAATATTTCCGCTTATATGGAATGAGATTCCATCCTTGAAAAAAATAATAGCACCCGGTTCGATAATTAACGATTTGTTAGCTTCAACGTATAGAAACTCTGTAACAAGAAAAGGTGAGTCATTCTTTTTTAAAGTGCCGGAAATACTGCCGGAAATTTTTGTATAAGTCCCGCCAAGCCCCGGATCTACACCGGGGTCGATGAATAGCTCCCGATCCGCACATGAAAAAAGCAGCATCGGAATAATTATTATTTTTATAACAGGGTTTTTCATTTATATCGAAATCAACTTGACAAATAATTTACATTTACAAAGAAAACATTTTCACATCAAAAATTGTATGAAAAAATTTCTACTCCGTTTTTATATCCCCATTTTAATGGTAATTACATTCTGTTCACAAAATAATGTAAAAATAACTATCGAAGTAATTGCCGAAGGTTTACCTGAAGGAACAAAAATTTATTTGACAGGAAATGATAATCAATTAGGTAACTGGCAGCCAAATGAAACTGAACTTGACAATATTGAGAAAGGGAAGTGGTCGAAAAGCTTTTCATTTCAAAAAGGTAAAAAGCTGGAGTTTAAAATCACCCGTGGAAGCTGGGAAAACGAAGCGCTTAATAATGACGGTGCAGTTCCCGACAATTATGTTGTTGATCTTTTGAGTGATACTACGATAAAAATCAGAATTGATCTTTGGGCAGATCAGGTTGAAAGAAAAATCGAAGGTCAGATTACCGGATTAGTGAAGTATCATAAAAATTTTCTGGGAGTGGGAATCAAGCCGAGAGATATAATCGTTTGGCTTCCACCGGACTATGAATCAGATTTAAATAAAAATTATCCGGTTCTTTATATGCACGACGGACAGAATATTGTTGATCCACATACCTCTGCATTTCAGGTTGATTGGCAAATTGATGAAGCAGCGGATAGTCTTATTCGTAAAAAACTGATCGAGCCCATTATTATCGTCGGTATATATAATACTTCCGACAGAGACGAAGAGTATTCTGATGAAAAGCTTGGATTTTCTTATATGAAATTTATAGTTGATTCAATTAAACCTTTCATTGATAGAAATTACAGAACAAAACCTGATAGGATGAACACAGCAAATGGTGGTGGTTCATTAGGTGGATTGATTTCTTTTTTACTTATGTGGGAATATTCAGAAACTTTTTCTAAAGCTATCTGTTTTTCTCCGGCCTTCCAGATAGATAATTATGATTGCATTGATAACATCAAATCATACGAAGGAAAATTGAAACAGTTTCAATTATTTATAAACAATGGTGATAATGAACTCGATTCCAGTTTACAGCCTGGCGTTGATGAAATGTTGAAAGTCCTAAAGCAGCAGGGATATATTGAAGGAAGCGATTATTATTTTCATAAAGGTAAAAATTCACTTCACAGTGAAAGGGATTGGGCAAAAAATATCTGGCGACCGCTAATTTTTATGTTTGGTACAGAAGAAGGTAAAGGATTACTTTAACTTTTTCTCAAAGTGCTGATAGTCCTTCAGATTTTTCCAATCACCGCCCCAGCTCCAGCCACGCTTTTTAAACTCTTTTACCAATTCAGAATCTGCACTTAATGTGCCTGGTTTGGTTGTATCATAAACCGCACCTTTAGGCAGAACGATGTGATTTTTTATGTAGGGATTCTGGAGGGGATTAATGTCTATTGCTAATCCGCTTGCGTGCATCGAGTGGATTCTTGTTCCTGAAACAAACCTGTAATTAAATGCAGATGTGTTATTGTCTTTCATCGATTCTTCATCCGACCATTTATACTCTGAAATGGGAATAACTTTTTCAACAGGAAATTTTGAATCCCGTATAAAATCGAATATCTCCTTAATATCATTCACGGCATCTTTATGCACAACAATCTGCCCCTGGCGCAGCTTTCCCCCGAAGTCATAATATTGAACTGATATCAGTTCAAGAGTATTTATCACCGCACCAGGAATTTGTATTCCGTGCATTGCTTCCTGTAAACTTAAATCTGAGTCTATTGTAACTTCATTTAAAGATATACCGGTAGAAAATTTTTCAGAATCCGGATAGTTAATTACCTGTGGATTTTCCTGGGGCAACAATATTCCTGAATTACATAGATACGATATAACAAACATAATTCTGATGAAGAGTGTTATTTTCATTCTGAAAAGGATTTTGTTCGAAATTTTTAAGTTAGTTGATTTAACCTAAGACAAGGTAGCAAAGCTTTTCAATAAAACATAGACCAAAAAGTTTAAGCTTATTATCAATTACATGAAAAAATATCGATATATTTCGCCGCACAAAATCTGAGGATTTAAATGAAAAAATTTTTCTTAGTTGTTTCTATTGTTTTAACTTTTCTATTAATTGGCTGTACTGATAAAAATGAAGTAGTTACGCTTGCATCGGGTATACAATTCTTTGATGACTCTCTCGGAACCGGACGCGAGGCAAAGGCTGATGACCTTATAACAATTCATTTCGCAGGATGGAGCATAAACGACACTTCGGAACTTTTCAGTGACTGGCTCTCCGATCCGCAAAGGTCCTTGTTTTTAATAGGTAACTCGAAAATGAGGAACCAGCCTGTAAAATTCATTCTTGGAACGAATTCTTTTATTAAAGGAAGCGATGAAGGTATCATAGGGATGAAAGCCGGTGGTAAAAGAACAATTATTATTCCGTCCGAACTGGCATACGGTGAAAAAGGAATTGGTCCTGTTCCACCGAACACCGATCTAAAGCTCGTGATAGAATTGCTTGAGGTAAGAGATAAAATTGTGGCTGAAATGTGGAAGGTGGATTCAGCTCTCATTATAACTACGCCAAGCGGATTAAAATATGCTATTTTAAAAGAAGGCGAAGGCAGCTTTGCAGATTCAGGTAAAGTTGTTACTGTTCATTACAGCGGCTACCTGGAAAACGGAAATAAGTTCGATAGCTCGGTTGAACGAGACGAACCATTTTCTTTTATTCTTGGTGTCGGTCAGGTGATTTCCGGCTGGGATGAAGGATTGAAACTTATGAAGAAAGGCAGCAAAGCGAAATTGATTATTCCACCTTCGCTTGGCTACGGTGAACTCGATCTGGATAGAATTCCTCCTAACTCAACTTTAATATTTGATGTTGAACTTCTGGATGTTCATTAATCGGAAGAGTGTGGGGTTATTTTATGTTTCTAAATTGAAGCTCCCAGAGCTTTAAGTAATTGAGTAATTTAGTATATGAATGAAGGAGGGAAACGACCAGTCCGTAGATTCCATCCCTAAACCCGCCTCTTATAATGAAAAAAGTGAAAAATGCCGATGTGGTGTGCAAGAGGATAGAAAATGTATTGACTTTCTTTTTATTATTAAACAGCTCCTCTGCTTTGAGCGAAGAATAGTAGTTTATTTTTGAAAGATAATTGCTTATGCTCGAAACCGTAAAATGCAGCATAGGTGCTTTGAGTTTTCCGATATTGCCTGTAACTGTAAACGACTCGTGAACCAAACGGTCAGTTAAACCGGTTTTGTCTTTTTTGAATAACCGAAGCTGGTCATCATTTCCCCAGCCGCAGCTTTTTATCTCTTTGTTAAGCAGAAAATTTTTTCTTCTTATCCTGAATCCTGTGTAACTGCCGGGATTAAGATTAATTATTTCTTCTTTGAGTTCAGGAGTAACTCTTTCATCTGCGTCAAGACTTAAAACCCATTCGTTGCGTGCAAGACTTAATGCATATCGTTTTTGAGGAACGTAACCTTCCCAGTTTCTGATGAAGATTTTATCAGTGAACTGCTTTGCTAATGCAACTGTTCTATCAGAACTCTCAGAATCAACAACAATTATCTCATCAGCCCAGTCAACACTCCTCAGGCATTCAGAAATATTTTTCTCTTCATTTTTGGTGATTACTGTTACGGATATTTTTTTCATTTCAAACTCAATTTATTGAACAGTTTAAATATAAAACTTTATAATGCTTAATGCCTGCAAATAATAACCACCACCAAAAAGATTGAGATGATTAAGCACGTGGTAAAGTTTGTAAATATTTTCTCTGTATTCGTATCCATCTTCAAGTGGGAAGGTTTCATTGTAAGCACGATAAAACTCAGTACTAAATCCACCGAAGAGTTTAGTCATCCCAAGGTCAGCTTCGCGGTGACCGTAATAAACTGCTGGATCAATTAAGACAGCATTACCATTTTCATCAACCATGTAATTACCGTTCCACAAATCACCATGTAATAAAGATGGTCTCTCATTTGTATCGCCAATTATTTCTTCGATTTTATTTTCAAGTTTTGATATTGCTTTTCTTAATTCTTCTGTTGCATTCCCAAACCTCTCGGCAAGTTGTAACTGGAATAAAATTCTTTTATTGAAATAAAATAATGTCCAGTTTAATTTCTCTTTTTCATCAGGAATATTTATTTGAGGATTTGAACCGATGTAATTGTCTTCATAAAATCCAAAATTATCAGAAGAATATTTATGCATCTCAGCAAAACTTCTACCAAAATCTTCGAAGAAATTTTTCTTTCTGTTGCCTGTAGGAATATAGTCGAGTAGAATATAGTCTTCATCAAAATTCAAAACTTCAGGTATTCTAATAGCATTGGCTTTAGATAATTCTTTTAATCCCTTTGCTTCTTTAATGAACATATCGTTAGAGGTTGATGGATTATATTTCAGAAAATAATTTGAACCATCTATGGTTGTAACTTTGAATGCATCGCTGATACATCCACCGGAAAGGGAAGTGAAGCTTTTGATTTTACTTCCGAGCCTATGTTCAATTCTTGCTTTTATTTTCTCTTCTGATATCATCTTCAACTTTGCTTAGTAATCCTTCAACTGAATCTTCAAGAATATCAAGAACATATTCAAAACCATCACTGCCGCTGTAATAAGGATCGGGAACTTCATCGGCTTTCAACTTAGTGCCAAAGCTTACCATCTTAAAAACTTTGTCCTTGTATTTATTCTTTTTATCAAGCGAAGTTATTTCACTGTAATTATCATCATCCATTGTTACGATGTAATCAAAATATTCAAAATCTTTTTCCGGATTGAATTGTCTTGCATGACTATCCAACCGATATCCTCTTCTCGAAGCGTGTTTAATCATTCTCGGATCAGGTAGTTCGCCAGTGTGGTAATCAAGTGTTCCGGCTGAATCAATTTTTATCTTTCCATCCAATCCTCTATTCTCTAAAAACTTTTTTGCGATTCCTTCAGCAGCAGGAGATCTGCAAATGTTTCCCATACAGACGAACAGGATTTTTTTCTTATCGCGTGTCATAATTGTTCAGTTAAATAGTTTTAATCTCATTGATATAAAATTACTGGTAAATCGTTTAAGAAATTCCAAAAGACAAAAAACAAATTCCAAATAAATATCAAGTTTGAAATTCAAAATTCAAAAATTTTGAGATTTACTTTTTGTTCATTGAATATTATTTATTATTTGTGATTTGGGTTTTGTTATTTCATTTTGGTTTCAGCAAGAAACCATTATACCAAATACCTCTATACCCTTATACCTTGTGCTCGATTCAGCATTCATATTTCGTCTCCGAAAATAGTTGCTACAATTTTTCTGCTTCCAACATGATTACGATGCTCGCATAAATAAATTCCCTGCCAGGTTCCGAGGTTCAACTTTCCGTTTGTTATTGGGATGGTCAATGAGTTTCCTATTAAAGTTGATTTGATATGTGCTGGCATATCATCCGGTCCTTCTGAATTATGATCGTACCACGGTTCATTTTCTTTAACAGTTTTATTGAAATACTTTTCCATATCTGAGCGGACATCTGGATCGTAATTCTCGTTGATTGTTAATGAAGCTGATGTGTGCTTTAAAAAAAAATGCACTAATCCTTTTTTAATGTAATTAATTTCGGTCAGTTGATTCAATAATTCATCGGTTATGAGATGAAACCCTCTGCCTCTTGCTTTAAGTGTTATTTCTTGCTGATACAATTTCATTTTATCGTATAAGTTTCTATGTAAATGCTATTGGGAAATTTTAAATCACCAATGCCCAAACATTTACCTGTAACTTTAATTGTTGTGCCCGTCGTGAGTGATTTGGCTTTTTCATTCGTTTCTTTGTTAATTAGTATGCAATATACTGTTAATTCATTTTGTTCTGATACTAATTGAAGCAAGCTCTCTTCATTTTCAAACTCGTAATATGATTTTACTTTACCGGTAAGCTCGATTTCTTTGTTCAGGTATTTCTTATTGGCTTCTGCCGGGTTAATCATGTAATTTTTTATTAGCTCGCCGGAAGTTACTTTAAGATTTGTTTGCTCGATAAAAACATAGAATAAAATAAGCAGAATCAATCCTACCATAACCAGGTTGCCGAATTTTCTTCTGTTTTTTTTCAAATTATTGCTCAGTTTAAATCTTTTACTGAGTTAAATTAATCCTTTAAAATAAAAAAGGCGAATCAGCTGATTCGCCCCGGTAAAAAGAATTTTATAAAAGAATATTACTTGGATGCAAGTTTTACCTTAAATGTAATTGTTTCTTCACCTCTTTTAACAATAACATCAACCTCATCTCCGGGAACGAAATCACCGAGGGCATAAGTGAAGTCGTAAATGTTTGAAATCTTTTTTCCTCCGAAAGAAATGATTATATCGCCGCCCTGTAACCCGGCAAGCTGTGCAGGACTTCCTTCAGATACACCGCTGATTTTATAACCGTCAACATTGCTTGCGAAATCAGGGACTGTCCCAACATATACTTTTCTTGCAAACATTTGTCCGGTTTGTTTTTTTTCGACCAATAAATAATCAGGACGTTCAGGGTTATTGTCAATATCCATTGTGATATTGTAAATGTAATCTAAAACATCTTTCTCACCAGCAAAATTAATTTTTTCGGTATCGTCCGACGGTTTGTGATAATCTTCGTGAGTACCTGTAAAGAAAAATAAAACCGGAATCTTTTTACTGTAAAATGAAGAATGGTCACTCGGCCCGAAACCTTCGTCATTAAACGTTAATTTGAAACCATATTTGTTGTACTTATTCAAAATATCTTTCCAGTTGGAAGATGTTCCTGTACCATAAACAATTAAAGAACTGTCTTTCAATCTTCCAATCATATCCATATTTATCATTGTTATTGCAGCTTCAACAGGGAATGGGAGATTGTTTACGAGATAATTTGATCCAAGTAAACCAAGTTCTTCACCAGAAAAAGTGAAGAAAGCAATGCTCCTTTTTAGTTTATCTTTTTGTGAAGCAATTTTTTCTGCGAGTTCCAGAACTCCTGTTGTCCCGGAAGCATTGTCATCAGCGCCGTTGTGTATTTGTGGTTCATCACCGCGGTAGAGTGAACCTTCGCCGCCCATTCCAAGATGATCAAAGTGAGCCCCAATTATTATCCATTCTTTCTTTAATTCAGGATCAGTTCCTTCGATGAATCCGCCAACATTCCAGCTAACTGCTTCAACTTCTTTTACTTCAGTAGATATTTTTGCTGATGCATCCTTTAATTCGAAAGATGATGGTTTCTTTGTTTCAATTATTTTGTCATAAACCTCTTTTAAATTTTTCCCTTCTGATTGTAAGAGTTGTTCAATGAAACTTCTCTTTACACTTACAGCAGAGAAACCTCCGATTGAACCACCTCTGTCGTAACTAAATTCTATAAGATCATCTGAAGTTTTATTTTCATCATAAGGATTAATAAAAATAATTCCTGTTGCACCTTTGTCTCTTGCAACAGAAGCTTTCTTTCTTAATGGTGAGTGAGCATCAAATTCAGAATGAGGAACATTTGGTTCAGGTGTATTTCTGAAAACAATCACAATTTTATCTTTAACATCAACTCCTTCGTAATCATCATATTCCAGATCAGGAGCCGAAATTCCGAAACCAGCGAACACAAGCTTTCCACTCACATCTGCATTTCCTGAAAAAGGTACCGTTATGTATTCATCTTTTTGTTTTGGACTTACTTCAGTATCCTTTATTGTTAATGTAAGACTGTTATTATCTGTTAATTCAATCGTTTTTACAAATGGGAATTCCTGAGCAAATCCATCTTCAAATAAGGGTTCCAATCCATAATTTTTAAATTCATCACTTATGTAAACTGCTGCTGCAAACAGTTCCTCAGTTCCGCTGTCTCTTCCTTTCAATTCATCAGATGCAAGAAATGTAATGTGCTGTTTTATTTCTTCAGCAGTTATTTCCGGATTAAAAATAGTCTGTGCATAAGTTGAGACGTAAGCAAAAAGAATTAAACTTATAACGAAAATTTTTTTAGAAATTTTGTAATTCATTTTTTCCCTTCTAAAAATTATTCAGAAATTATTTATTACTATCATGTATCCGGTATCACATAACAAGTATCGAGTATCTAATATCCAGTATCGAGTACTCAACATCAAGCAACTAATCCAGCCAGTCCGCAATAAAAACGTTTGTGTCTCCATCATTTTTATTGAACCTGTTTGAACAAAAGACAAGCTGCTTACCATCTTTTGTGAACATTGGGAAACCATCAAAAGTTTCGTTGAAGGTAACTTGTTCTAATCCTGTTCCGTCAATGTTTATTAAGTAAAGATCAAAGTTTCGTCCGCTCTGACTGTTCACGTTTGAAGAAAAAATTATTCGCTTTCCGTCAGGATGAAAGAAAGGAGCGAAGCTTGCTTTTCCGAAATTTGTAACCTGCTGAATATCTGAGCCATCAGCGTTCATAACATATATTTCAAGGACTGTTGGTCTGAATAAGCCATTTTTAGCAAGTTCATTATAGTCGGCAAGTTCAGCTTCTGTTTTCGGTCGGCTTGCACGGAAGACAATTTTGCTACCATCTTGTGAAAAGAAAGCACCGCCGTCATAACCTTTTTCAAATGTAAGTCTTGTTTGATTAGAGCCATCGATATCCATAACATAAAGTTCAGGGTCACCATCTCTCGTTGAAGTGAAAATAATTTTATCTCCTTTTGGAGAGACAGTGGCTTCAGCGTCGTATTTTCCTGAGAATGTTAATTGAGTAACATCAGTTCCGTCAGCATTTGCAGAAAAAATATCGAATGAATCATAAAGCTGCCAGACGTAACCTTTTGCTCTGTCCGGTGGATCAGGACATTCAGCATCAGCAAGATGTGTTGATGAATAGATGATCCTATTATCTCCCGGCAAAAAATATGAACAAGTAGTTCTTCCGTTTCCTGTTGATACCAACTGCTTATCACTTCCATCTAAGTTCATTGTGTATATCTGATCACATTTCATATCACCAACGGTCGCCTGGAAAATTAATTTATGCTCATCGAATGAAAGATATGCTTCGGCATTTTCACCGCCGTCAGTCAGCATTCTGATGTTGGTAAGATGGTTTTCACCTTCAAACCAGTAGTTTGTCTGTTGTGCGAATGAAAAGGAATAAAGGTATATAGATAGAATGGTATAAAAAATATATTTCATATTAACAATCCATTTTGTTCATTAATTTTAATCGTTTGTTTCAGATAAATTTAAAATAGATTTTTTTGATACAATCTTTTTTTCCTGTTCCATTATTCCCTCATACGCTATTTCCTTATACCCACTTATCACCTTATTGGGGAACGTGAACTAAGAAATATTTTTTTGCAGATTTTCCAATTGATACAGCTTCCTTCATTGTCATATGCATATCATCGGGAGTTTCGTCATCGTGCCCGGCTTCAAGGATTGCGAGGTCTGCACCTTTTGCATGTTTTACCAGTTCTTCACAATACGCCGTATCTCCACCGTAACATATTTTCATTCCATTAAACTCAAAATTATAACCTAAAGCAGGCACTTGCCGGGTTTTACCGTCAGTTAAAAATTCCTTATGAATAACCGGGAAAGGTTTGACGGAAACATTCTTTGCAGCAAACTTGTTATTCGTCGTTAAAGTTTTTAGGATTATTTTATAAGTGATAGAACCTGCGTAAACTTTTTCGAATGCATTATAAATACTTTCAATCTCTACACAGCCCTTGGGATAATGGATTGTTAATGGGGTTTTCTTTCTCATAACACGCAGGTAAGTAAGAAGTGACCAAACACCACCAACATGATCGTGATGACCATGAGTTATGAAAATATCTGACATGCTAAGCAGGCTGTTAACTCCAATTTCTTTATTAAGATCTCTTAAAATTCCGTCGCCGGGGTCAATTACAAAGTGAGTATCTCCGGCTTTCAGCAGTATACCTGTTGCAATATTTGGAATGGAGCAGAAGATTTTAATTGAAAAATTTTTCTTTCTCCAGAGTAAAGGGTATTTCTGTATATTCATTAATTTTAATTAGGCGAATTGGAAAATAGATTTATTTTTCTTTGTAGAATTTACATTTCTTTGGGTCTTTACAGCGGGCAAAAATATTGAATGAATAACTTTCGAAGTTATAGCCAAGCCTGTCGCTGATTTTTTCCGGCAGCTTTTTAACATCAGGATCAGAAAATTCAACAATTCTGCCGCAGTCAACGCAAATAAGATGGTCGTGGACCTGTTTTTTAAAGCTGTTTTCGTATCTTGTAAGATTTTCACCAAAGTGCCTCTTGGAAATAAGCTGGCACTGGTCGAGCAGTTCGAGGGTTTTATAAACCGTTGCTCTGGAAACCCTTGAGTTGGCATTTTTCATAACAATATACAAATCATCGGCACCGAAGTGACCTTCGTAATCCAGTGCAGCGTCGAGCACTTCAAATCGTTCAGGTGTTATTCTGTTTTTTTCTGACTTTAAAAAGTTCCTGAATATTTCTGCAGCTTGTTCGTGTTTCAAAATTTAAGTTAGTCCAAATGATTATATCAAAAATATAATTGATAATTCCCAATATCAACGGTTATTAAATGCTAACACCTGAAAAAATGTTTTTGTCATTCGACTCCTAAAATTCTTAATCCGTTAACGCTTATCAGGGTAAAAACATAAGCAATCGTTGTAAAAAATAATACTTGTGTGATAGGTATTCGCCAGCCACCTGTTTCTTTTCTTGAAACTGCAAGTGTTGACATGCATTGAAGCGCAAAGACAAAAAATACTATTAAACCCAAAATTGTGGCAGTTGTGAATACTTTTTGTTCAGTATCTCCAATTGTTGCGCTGCGAAGTGAATTAAGCAGATTTACCTGAGACTGCTCGTCGTAAGTAGTTACTTTAAAAGTTAATGCCAGTGATGATACAAAAACTTCTCTTGCAGCAAAGGCTGAAATAAGAGATACTCCAACACGCCAATCCATCCCGATCGGCACCATAAACGGTTCAATGAATTTACCGAGGCTGGCTGCATAAGAATTTTCAAGTCGTTCGGATTTTTCAAATGATATCATTTCAGTTTTAGATAACTCCTGTATTTCGGATTTTGAATCTGCGCCGGGAAAGTAAACAAGAAACCAAAGGATAATGGAAAATAATAAGATTATCGGACCAGCTCTTAGTATATATTCCTTCGAACTGTTATATGTGTTTATAAGCACGGAGGAGATTTTTGGGAGACGGTAAGCAGGCAGCTCAAGAATGAAAGATGACATATCATCAGCTCTGAAAAGCTGCTTTCTGAATTTATTTATTATTGCTGCAATCATTACAGAGACGGTGATGCTGAATAAATAAATTGCGGCAAGTAAAAATCCGCCCAGCCACAATTTATCTTTCGGAACAAGGTAAGAAATCAGCAAAGCATAAACAGGCAGCCTTGCGCTACAGCTCATCAGGGGTATTATAAAAATTGTAAGGAGTCTTTCTTTCCGGTTAGGAATTGTTCTTGAAGCAAGCATCGCCGGTATTGCACAGGCAAAACCAGAAAGCATCGGAACAAAAGACCGCCCGTTTAAGCCTATTTTTGATAGAGGCTTATCTACCAGCATTGCACCTCTCGCAAGGTATCCCGAATCCTCAAGTAAACCGAGAACTATAAAAAGAATGATTATTTGAGGAACAAAAACCAGCACAGATCCTGTACCTGAAATTAATCCTTCAGCCAACATATTGCTGAACCATCCCGGCTCCAGGTCTTCCAATACAAGGTTGTTAAGATTTGAAAAAAAGCTATCGACAAGATCCATTAATGGTTGTGCAAGCCAAAAAATACTGGTAAATGTAGTACCCATTACCAATATAAAAATGAAAATACCCCAATACCTGTGCAGAAGAATCCTGTCTAATTTCAGGGTTAGATTATCTGCTTTGAAATTATCGCCGAAAGGTAAATCCGGATAAACTTTTAATTGGTCGTCCGCATTTTTAAAATCTGGTTGAGTGGATTGGGGGCTGTATTGCATCACACTGTTTGTTATATTTTCTATTTCCAGAAAAATATCAATCAAACTACTGTTGTGAATAATCTTATCATAAGGAATAGGTTCGGAGTAGCCATTGTTTTTTATTTTGTCAAGACTAAAGCCAACAGTATCAATTAATTCAGTGATGCCGTCTTTGGTTTTTCCGTTTATTTTAACTACCGGGCAGTTAAGCTCTTTGCTTAGTTTTTCCTCTGAAACTTTTGCATTTCGTTTTTGCAGGATGTCGTTCATCGTTAGGGCAATTATAATTTTAAACCCGGATTTTAATAATTGCATTGGAAGCAGCAGGTGTCTTGAAAGCTGACTTGCATCAACGGTTACAATTATAATTTGGTAAGTTCCCGGTTTGGAAGAGTTGTAAAGAGACTGAACGGTTATATTTTCATCAATTGATTCAGGTATTAAACTGATCAGACCAGGTGAATCGAGCAATAGTGCCTTAAGCTGGTACTTAGACAGAATTCTGCTTGTATAATACTCAACGGTTGAACCCGGGTAATTTACTGTTTTATGGTTTTTACCGCTTAGTATGTTGAATAAGGTTGTCTTACCAGAATTGGGCGGACCAATTAAGGTGATTTGGGGAATAGTATCATCCGTTCTCATAAAATCTTAATGCAATCAGCTTCACTTTTCCTGATTGCAATAAGAGAGCCCCTTAACAAAATAGCAACGGGATCATTGAAGGCAGTTTTACTTATTAATTCTATTTTTTGCCCTGGTGTAAAACCAAATTCGAGTATTCTTTTGCTGGAAGGATGATTCAGGTCAATCTCTGAAATTATCCCCTGTTCCCCAAAATCTAATTCTGCAGCTGATTTCATAATTACTATTTATATAATTACAAATTATTAAGATTTAGTCTGCATAAAAATAATGTTTCCTTGCAGATTTGTCAAGGACAATTTCAGTTTTTTACCAGATGTCTTATATTTAATTTGTTTTCAGCGGCATAATATTTGACAAACATACCTGTTTAATAATATATCAAAATTATAAAATGAGTAATAATAGCCTAGAATTAGACGAAGTGTGGGAAGTGCAGGCGGATAACCCTTTTAGACAAAGTGGCAATGATACATGGCAGGTATTCTATAAATACGATTGCAAATGTCAGAAATATAACTTTATCAGTCCCTCTATAGTTTATTTAACGGGCTACTCTATGGAGGAAATAAATTCTATTGGTTTTGAACAATTAATAAAAAACCAGTTAATAGATAAGCAGGCTAATTATAAAACGATACTAAAATCAAATGGACGAAGGATAGAGGAATTTTTTGCAACATATCTTATTGAAACAAAAAACGGTGAGTTAAAATGGATTGAAGATAATTCGCTTACGATTAATGGAAACAAATCCGGAGCAGCTACAAAATTTGGAATCTTTAAAGATGTTACAGCCAATATGCGTGATGAAAAGTTAAGGCAAATTATCTCCGATATACTGGAAGCCGCCAACTCTGAGAAGAATTTAGAAGAACTATTCAAGTTCATTCATTCCTGCATTAAAAAATTAATGAAAGCTGATAATTTCTATATTGCATATCATAAACGTGATTCTGATATCCTTACTTTCCCTTATTTTGTAGATGAATATGATAATGATTCTTCGTCGAAAAAGATGGGTAAAGGGCTGACTGAGTATATCTTGAGAACCGGAAAGTCTGTGTTAGTTGATATCAAGACAGATGAAGAGTTGAGAAAAAAAGGAGAGATTGAGCTTATTGGACCTCAATCGCCTATATGGCTGGGCGTGCCACTTAAAATAATGGATAAAACTATTGGAGTAATGGTCGTACAAGATTACCACGATGCAACAAGCTACAGCAGGAGCGAACAGCGGATTCTCGATGTAATCTCATACCCGATTTCAAGAGCAATTGAACGTAAGATGGTAGAAGAAGAACGCGAATTGATGATAAAAGAACTAAAAGAAATGAATCAATCGAAAGATCAGTTGTTCTCACTTATTTCGCACGATCTTCGCTCACCATTTAATTCTTTACTGGGGTTTGCTGAGATTTTAACCACTGAGTTCGATTATCTTACTCAGAGAGATATTAAAGAATATATAAATATCATAAACGATTCTGCAAAAACCTTATTTGGAATGACCAACAACCTGCTGAATTATTCCAGACTTCAGCTAAATAAATTTGATTTTGAACCACGGGAGATAAATTTGTATGAAACTATTAAGGTGATGGTTGATTTAATGAAGCACCGTACTAAAAAGAAAGACCTTTTAATTAAGCTTGATATGAGTGATGAACTTTCTGTGTATGCAGATGAAGAAATGCTGCATATCCTTATTGAAAATTTAATAGTTAACGCCATAAAGTACTCCAACTCCGGCGGTGTTATTAAAATATCCGCCGTTAAAGTTTCAGGTAATTCTGATAAGCAAGCCAATATTCATTTGAGGATTGCAGATGAAGGAGTTGGAATATCAGAAGAAAATCTTTTAAAGATTAAATCCCGTATAATGTACTCGACTCTGGGAACGGCAAAAGAATCAGGTTTAGGTTTAGGTTTGCTCATCAGTGAAAATTTTATTGAAATTCTCGGGGGCAGCCTTGAAATATCGAGCATAGAAGGAAAAGGAACTACAGTTTTAATTACTTTACCCTCCGCATAGTAATCCTGAAATTACTTATCTGCTTGAAGGTAAGACTGTAAAATAAAATCTTTACATTTCGGTAATTTTTACAAAGATTTGCAAAAATTATCATTTAAAATTAGCCCCGAATTGCATAATCCCTATCAATAACAAAAAAATAATAGCTCATACCTTAGAATCAAACTTGTCTGCTTGTTCTGGCCAAATATCAGTAATCAACAATTATTAAACGTAATGTCTTAGGCTTCTTTTATACTGTCGGTCAGATAAAATATTCCGGTCTTCCAGCCTTCCAATATGTTCTGGAAACGCATCAATTAAAACCTGAGTATGGCACTGATTATGATTAAAGAAGCCGGTTGAGTCAATAAATAAAAATAAACGGAGAAAAATGATGGAAATCGCAAAACTAGCTTTTTTGGAGACTTACAATCTGGAGAATAATGGTGGGGTGATGGGAGCAATTTTGGTAACAGATTCCGATACAAAACCACTGGAGTTCAGAGTAACCGCTCCAATCAAACCTACCAGTTTTCAAAAAACTTTATATGGTGATGTACTTCTTGAACACATCCTGGTAGAACTGATTTCAGTTCCTTTGCTGAATGCAATAAACGAACCGGTGGATTTAATTCTTGTTAAAGATCCTTTCTTCCTTGGTGCAAATAATAAACAGGGTGTAAGGGTGGTTAGAGTTTTTGATGAAGGAGAAGGCAAGTCAAGAGTAAGCTCTAAATCTGAACAGCTGTCTTTTTCATCGAATGGTTCGGGAAAGACAATGATCGAAACATCAAAAAAATTTGAAACAGAAATAACATCTATTAAAGAAACACTCAACAGATTAGCCGAGCACCGAAATCTGCTGGAACCGTTTGAGCGGTTAAAACTTGCATGTGAGCAGGTCCATCAGCAAAAATCTATTGAATAATTTAGATGCTTCGATCAGTAAGAAGAAAGCTTGCTTCCTCTATTTCTAAAGTTGAGGAAGTTGAAGATTTTAATTTTGGGAGCTGGTTGAAAACCCCGCTTTCCGAAAAAGTTGAACTCGGAGTTATCACTTCCCGCCTGAGAGATACAAATAATATAAAGTATGACGTAGCCAAACCAATCAACACACAACTACATTTTGATATGGTGCCGGCAGAAATTAGCCCTGAGCTTAAAGCTTATTTTTTTGGAAAAGTAAGAAGTAATGCAGTCTTTTTTATAATGCACTCAGTTAGCAATACAGGGCTAGTAATTCACGAAATTGAACCAAAGCCGGTGTACTCAGCCAAAAACTTTCCGTTTATTATTCCTGCTGCTCAATCAAAAGATATTAAAGTAAAGTTTAATATGTGGGCTCCAGTTGAATACAAAAGCAAGCTTGAGCTGCCTGCTATCTTCGATTATCTGAGTGAAATGGTACCAAAAGTTTATGATGTGCAGTTACTGAATTTCAGTAATTTCAGCAAGGAGACACGCAAAATAGAAATTCAGGATATCGACCTGAAATCGCTGGGCAAAGTAAAAATAAAAAACATCAGCGTAAGTGAAATTAAAAAACCTAAAAAGATATTGAAGGTAAAGGTGCCTTCGATGGGAAGCTTTAAAAGTAATCTTTCCGGCATTCCCTTCGGCATTTTTAAAATGCCGGATATCTTTTCTACTGCAAGTATTTCCTTTCAGAAAATTTCATATTGGTCTGCTCAATTTCAATTGCCTAAAATAAACCTGCTTAAATACTATCATATAGAAGATGAATTGCTGATTGAAGAACAGAAGCAGGTACCGGGCTTAAAAGATCCTAAATCGGTAAAGGATTTTCTCAGGCTCTTACTTAAAAACGTTCAGAAGGTTGAATGGGATAAAAGAAAAGATTTGCATATTAAGCTCTTACCGTACGAAGAAACAGGAGCGAAATTTTTGGTTGATAATAACCTGGCGCTGCTTCAGGATGAGTTTGGCCTTGATAAGAAGAACGAGGTGATTGCTGCACTTAAATTTCTCTTTGGGAACAGGGTAATTAAATCTGCCATAATAGTTTGCTCGCCAGCAAGCTTTGGTAATATAGCATTGAGTAAAAATTGTAATGTTGAAATCGGATGGCAGGATAAGCTGATGAAAAAGTGTCCCGAGTTAACATTTCAATTAATAGCCGGAGATAACGATCAAAGGGCTGATCTCTGGAATAAATCATCTCTGATTTACCTTGCCGACTATGAAACGGTGCTTAATGATTTCCATCTAAAAATCCTTGATGAAAAAAAATTAAAAGGAATTGATTGCCTTGTGTTTGATGAAGTGCAGATGCTCTTCAGGAAGAAAGACAAGAGCAGGGAATTATTAACATCAATAAAGCCCCGTATTTTATGGTCGGTTTCAAGTCTTATAAAAGATACTCTTAAAGAAGAGATTAACGAATTATTAAAACAAGATATGAAGATTGATGCAGTTAAAATCAGGAAGAAAGAATCTGTGGCAATGCAGGCTCCGAGATTTTTTTGGTACGAGGAATGGCTTACTCCGGATGAAGACCAGAAAAAAGAATTCAGAGAAGGGTTAGTGGAGTGCCAGAAAGATTTAAGGCGGGTTCTCGAATCCGGAAATCCCTTCCGTTTTCAGGCAAATATTTTCACTCTTCTTCACAGGCTTAAACAGGTAAGCAACTTTGCACCGGGTAATTCGACAAGCCCGAAAACAAGTCTGCTGCTTGAACAGGTTCTTACAATAAAAGAGAATGGGCAGAAGGTTATTATACTTTCGCAGTACGACCGGCTTGGTACAAAAAAGATCGAAAAACTATTTGAGCAGAATAAAATAAATTATCTGCTTCTGCCCGGCGGGCTTTCTACAGAGGAAATTCAGAAATCTATAAATTTATTTAAGAGCAAGCCCAATATTGTTGCGCTTATTTCAGATGCAAAAATTTCAAAGCTGAATTTCAGGGATTTTAACTTTCCTTACTTAATAAGATTCGATCAATGGTGGAACCCGGTTTCAATCTGGGAACACGAAGACATTTTTATATCCGGTGAAAACGATCCGGCTAAAAATAATTCAACTACAAGCATCTATAATTACTATCTCCTTGATTTTATAGATCAGCAGATTAAAGAATTGCTTTTCAATAAAGGGCTTTTGAACAAAAATATCTACGAGGTGATGCAGCCAAAGGTTTTCGATGAGCTTATATCGATAGATGAATGGCTGCGCATATTCAAAATGCCTGCAAGCGAGGAACCGCACGATGATATCACACCTGAAGAAGTGCTGAAACTTTTAAATAAGTCTACACTTAATTTCTTCAGAACTACTCTTTCCAAACTGTTTTTTAAGCTTGGTTATTCTAATGTTGACATTTTTGATCTGCCTAACTCCAGCTCTTTTAATATAGCAGGAGAAGCCAAAAGAAATGAAAGAACGTTTTATCTTTTTGCAAGAGTCTATCTTGAGGGAAATGTTTCCAGGAAGGCAGTTGAAGAGGTTGTGATGGAATCAGCCGATTCTCCGGATACAAAAGTATTTATTATCAGCAGGGGAAGGTTTCAGGAAGGTTGCGAACAATTTGTAAAAGAAAACGTTACTTTGCTCGATGGTTATACATTGTCGAAACTTTTAATTGACCTTAGCGTGGTTACATCTCATACTGCTGATCCTATGGCTGAATTAAAACTCTGATAATCAGCTTAAATGTGCGTTCAGTAATGTTTTGAATATTTTATTTTAATGCCTGAGGAGTAGCAAACCTGAAATCCTCGATTTCAGCATCGAGTTCAATTGAAGCATAGTTTATATTCATAATTAATTCCCCATCGATATAAACATCAACACTGAATGGAAAAAGTATTTCCTCAACATAACGGTAATCTTTAAAAACTGATTCATAAACTCTTTCCACACCTCCGATTAATAGGGTGGTAGTTGACTTGAGAATAATCCCGGATTCAGACTCGAGAAAAAATTTTACTTTTGAGGACTCTTTAGACAGCATAATAACATCCGTTAATACATTGCCAACATTCTCGGGTTCGAGCAATTCTATAGTATAACCTTTTTCTTTGTAGTTGTATAATATCCCGTCGAAGTCAGCATTTGTTTTTAAAAGTTCAAGCTCCGCTTCCCCGATCAACGTTGGCTGGTCGTCACCGATCAACTGGTTAAAAGTCCATCCGATATTTCCATCATAAACTTCTACGAATGTAAGTTCTTCAACTCTTCCTTCCAACCTGAATTTATCAGGTCTCTTATTATAAGTTACAAGTTCAATATCTATTCCGCTTTGCACAAGTGTGCCCTTTGCAATAATCGAGTTTGCTTCCAGAAGCTTTGCCTGACCAACAATCTTGAAATGCGACTCGAGAATCGATTCGAGAGACTGGCAATATGCAAAATTTGTGAAGACTAAAATCGGAAACAGGAGTAAATATTTTAATCTGGGCATTTCATTCCTTCAATTTTTATAAAAAATAAATTCAATGGAATCCGGAACCCGGTAAAGGCTATAATTTGCTCAACCATTATAAACCCAAACAGAGATTGGTTACCGGAGTTGATTTTAAAGATGACGTTTTAAAATTTCTCATCATACTTTGTCCACAGTTCTTCAGCGAGCAGCCATGCTCTGTCAACAATTTTTTGCTGCCACTCTGAGCAGTATCTTGTTAAAAGCGCTTTTGCATTATCCCTGCTTGTGCCCCACAGTTCAAGTGCTTCAGTTTCAATTTCTTTTTGTCTGGAAAACAGTTCTGCCTGCATCGGATCCCATACAGTTCTTACATCGTAGCGCATATCTCCCCATCGCTGGGCTGTGAGCGTTCCGAGATGATTAAACGCCCACCAGGCACAGTTACGCGAAAATCCTGTAACTCTTCCGTCGGTTGCTGCATATTTATGAACGCTGGTGATTCCGCAATAAAAAGGTGCATAGATTGAAGTTGCTACATTATCCCACGCAAGCCAAACAAGTCCGCCAATTTCATTTGGCAGCCAGCTTCTGCATTGAATTATTGTTGCATACATTGTGTACCACCGAGCAATGGTTCTTTCACCGAGCCAGCCCCAGCCGCCATTTATTTTGAAAAGCTTATTCATATCGTAAGGCATAAACGGATTAGCGAGCGGAGATATAACTGTTCTACCGCTGTCATCGGTCACCGTAAGGTTCTTTGTCATATCGAAATCGGTGCCTTCATAATAATCAGAGAAAATTTGAATCATTTTCTCCAGTGTTACAAGTGTATCGGGCTTTACAGAGAAGGGATAGTTCTCAGCGTTTGGATCTAATTTTAATGAGGGAGCAACAAGATCGAATGCTCTCCATTCTCTTCTTCTGCTTGCAAATGAATTTCTGTCGGCATAAGCATAACAGAACTCAAACGGACCTTTCGCAGGATCCCACCATCCGTTTTCTTTTGCAACATCAAAAACATTTTCGGAGTACATAAAGTAATCGGGGTTTTTCGTATCGATTTGTCTTATCCTGCTGGCATTTGCACTTATTGAAAAATGATCATCGGGAACTCTCTGTGCAACCCAAACGGCTCCCATTTTACCCGCACCCGGTCCGACGATTTCAAAAACCCAGACCTCATTTGGATCTGCGATTGTTAGTGTTTCACCGTAATCGTTCCATCCGTATTCTTCCAGCAACTCTCCTGCAATTTTTATTGCGTCTCTTGCAGTTGCGCCGCGCTCAAGCATTAGCTGGCAGAGACGCTGGCAATCAATTAAACCTTTATGAGATTTTAATTCTTCTCTTCCTCCAAAAGTAGTTTCACCAATCGCAACCTGCTGATCGTTGATGCACGGATAAGCTGTATTGATATAGCCGAAAGTGTAATCAACCTGCGGAATTTTTCCGGTTGGAATTAATTTATAAGCCGGCATTTTCTGAGTATCATCGTTCTCCCTTTTATATAAAGTAACCTGCTCGTCGCTCTCGTGATGCATTGCTAGAACAATCTCGATGTTGCTTCTTGTTCTGTGGCTGTCATCAGTATGAGAAGTCATTACGGAGCCATCAAAGCTTGCAAGCTTTCCAACAGCTACTGTTGTGCAGCCATCAGGGTAACCGCCTTCCCAATCGGGTTTGCTGTTATTATTTGTTTGTGGGTTTTGTGCGTAAGCATTTAAATAAATAAAGATTAGAGTAATCTGTAAAAATATTTTGAACATATTTTAATCCTCAGATTTAATTGTGTGGATAATCGTTATTGGAAATATAAAAAGGTTGATAGGAATTATGAAAAATAAAAGTGAACTTATGCTTAGTTGCCAGGTGAGCTTTCCCGAAAGTAATGTTAACACAACTATTTAACCTCAAACAAGATGTGAGGTTGTCGAGTAATTCCGAGCAGAGCAAGGAGTGTATCGAGACAACCATTCAGACGGTGTCTTCGATAAGTTCATCTCTCGCTTCGCAAGCGAAGTGCAGCGAGTCGATGAACACTCAGACACCTTTTTATTTCCTTACCTTAACAAAATCATCTTCTTCGTTTCAGAATACTGTCTTGCTCTCAATTGATAGAAATAAATTCCACTCGGCAGTGCAGAACCATCAAACTCAACCTCATATTCACCAGCAGGTTTTTCTTCGTTAACGAGTGTTGCAACTTCTCTTCCCAGAATATCATAAACTTTCAGCGTAACATTACTGGTCACTGGTAACCGATAACTGATCACCGTGTTGGGATTAAACGGGTTCGGGTAGTTTTGGGAGAGGGAGAAATTGTTAGCTGGAAATTGTTCTGATTCTACTGAAACAAGATTTCCATAAATAACACTGTCTATAATGCATCCAATCAATAAATTTTCTCTGTAGTCTGTTCCTGGTGGTTCCCCTGTCCAGTAGAACCTAACTGGACCGAATTTATCTGATAATGTAATATAGTATACCATCAGTCCATCAAGTTCAAAACCAAGGATAGTTGTCAGATTAGAAAATATCCAGACAGTATCTATTACCTCTAAAGTTACATGTGTTATGGGGAGAAATAGTACTTGCCAGGTTTCACCTACTTCAGAAATTAGTCGATACAGTGTATCTTCTTCTTCTTGTGGATAGTCATCGTAGTAATAAATAAACCTTGAATCATCACGAACATATTTACCACCAGTTAAATCATGACGATCTAATACATAGTACAATTCACCATTCGGAAAAAGTGAATCACCTATGACTTTTACAGAGAAGTAACTTGTATCTACTTCAAAAGTTATAGGATCAAAGTGTAGGCTTTGATAATCCCACCTATTACCAATATTAAGTGGATAGTAATTCTGTGCAGATACACTAATCGAAAGAATAAAAATCAGGAGAGATATTTTAAGGGTTCGCATTTTATGCTCCATTAAATGTTAAACTCACCTGAAACTTATAAAATTAAAATGAGAAAGGCGAGTAGTGCTGTTTCGTCCCTACGGGACTTTTTAATTATACTGGATTTAATTTTTCTATAGATATTTTGTCTCTAATGAGACAAAAAAGTCTAGTAAGATTTTTTGATATATCCATAATCCCTTTAGGGATTAAATATTTATAGAAATATTACAATCTTCCCGGTATTCAAAGTCCCGTTAGGGACGAGATATGATCTTCACTGAGAATACAAACAGTCGCAATTTTTTATCCTTCAAATCAAAAAAATCTTTATATTTGGCTTCAATTTTACAAGAAATAAATTACTGAATGCAGAACATCTATATCAATCAACTAAAAGACTACGTCGGCAAAGAAATAACCCTTCAAGGCTGGCTTTTCAATAAACGTTCAAGCGGAAAAATCAGGTTTGTAATCTTAAGAGATGGAACCGGATATGTGCAGTGTGTTTTCTTCAAAGGAAATGTTTCAGAAGAAGTGTTTGATCTGGCAGATAAAATCGGTCAGGAATCGTCGATAATCGTTACGGGCAAAGTAAAAGAAGATCCAAAACAAGTTGGTGGTTTTGAATTAGATGCTACAGGCTTGATTGTTATTCAGAATGCAAAAGATTATCCGATCACTCCAAAAGAACACGGGCCGGAATTTCTTCTCGATCATCGTCATCTCTGGCTTCGTTCAAAAAGACAGGTTGCGATAATGAGGATTCGTCATCGGATTGTTAAAGCGATAAGAGATTTTTTTGATGACAGAGGTTTTGTTTTAATGGATCCGCCGATACTCACTCCAAATGCTGTTGAAGGAACTTCAACATTATTTGAAACACCATACTTTGATCTTGGTAAAGCATATCTTACACAATCAGGTCAGCTTTATGCTGAAGCCGGTGCAATGGCTCACGGAAAAGTTTATACTTTTGGTCCAACATTCAGAGCAGAGAAATCTAAAACAAGAAGACATTTAACTGAGTTCTGGATGTGTGAACCCGAAGTAGCTTTTGCTGATCTGAATGATGATATGGATTTAGCTGAAGAAATGCTCGAGTATATTGTTCAGACTGTTCTGAAGGAGAGAGCAGAAGAGTTGAAAATACTTGAGCGTGATACTTCAAAGCTTGAAAAAGTTATTCGCCCGTTTCCAAGAATCAGTTATGATGAAGCAGTTCAGATTCTTCATAAAAACGGAGTAAACTTTGAGTGGGGAAATGATTTCGGTGCACCTGATGAAACTGTAATCGTTCAACAATTCGATAGACCGGTAATGGTTCATCGTTACCCGGCGGAAGTTAAAGCGTTTTATATGAAACGCGATCCTGAAAATCCGAAAGTTGCACTCGCAGTTGATGTACTCGCACCTGAAGGTTACGGAGAAATAATTGGTGGCAGCCAAAGAGAAGATAGTCTTGAAGAACTTCTTGCAAGAATAAAAGAGCACAATCTTCCCCAGGAAGTTTTTGAGTGGTATCTTGATTTAAGAAGATATGGAACTGTTCCTCACGCAGGTTTTGGGATTGGATTGGAAAGAACTGTAAGCTGGATTTGCGGTCTCGATCATTTAAGAGAAGCAATTCCGTTCCCAAGGATGATTTACCGTAATACTCCGTAAACGATGGGAGATGTTATATGGAAGATGGAATATGTTTGATGGAAATTTTGAGTGCTTGATGCAATGAATCCGAAGACTGAGGAGTTGCTAAAAAGGATTTTTGAATTTGGGGTTAAGTGTCTCTTATTTCTCGAGTCGTTACCAAAATCCAAAGTGAATGCCGTAGTTACTTATCAGTTGGCAAAAGCATCTAAATCTATTGGAAGTAATTATGAGGAAGCACAAGCAGCAGAATCATCGAAGGATTTCATTCATAAGATTGGTGTTGTATTAAAAGAATCCCGTGAAAGTAATTACTGGTTGAGAGTTTTGGATGCAATCTTGAAAAATGATTACAAGAATTCTGATTTTTAATTTCTATTAAGAGAGAGTTTCGATTTTAAAAAGATTTTTAGTTCGATTAAATTAACATCACAACAAAATTTAAATAAGCAAAACTGATTTATAATGGCTATTTACATCTCCCATTTCCCATCATACATCTACCATCGATAGAGGGGCAATGACTTTAGAAATATTTCTCTTTATTCTTTTCGCTTCTATCTGTGCTGTTTCGGCAGTATTGATGATTACACGACCTAATCCTGTCATATCAGCATTATTTTTGGTTTTGAATTTTGCTTCACTTGCCGGATTATATTTAATTCTAAATGCTCAGTTTATAGCAGTTGCACAGGTAATAGTTTATGCCGGTGCGATAATGGTGTTCTTCCTTTTTGTAATTATGCTTTTAAATCCTGAAAAAGAAAAAAGATTTTTTGAACACAAAGCCAAGCTGCGAATTTTTATCGTTGCGATTGTTGCTTTAGTGCTTGTTCAGATTGTTTATATCATATTTCTTTCAAGACCATCGGAAGTAATTACCAGAGAGGTTGCAAGAAGTGTTAATGCCGGAACTATTGAGAAAATCGGGAAAGAAATGTTCACAAATTATATCCTGCCTTTTGAAGCTGCCGGTTATTTATTACTCGCAGCAACAATTGGCGCATTGGTTTTAGCAAAAAAGAAATTTTAATGAGATATGCAGATACCAATTGAGTATTATCTGATATTAAGTGCGTTTATGTTTACAGTCGGAATCGTTGGCGTATTAACACGCAGAAATGCAATTGTAGTTTTTATGTGTATTGAATTGATGTTGAACTCAGCAAATCTTACGCTGATTACGTATTCGTCTTATTTAGGCGATGTAGCAGGACAACTTTTTGTCTTCTTTGTTATGTCAGTAGCAGCCGCAGAAGCAGCAGTTGGACTGGCTATTATCATTGCCATCTTCAGAAATAAACTAACAGTTAATATTGACGAAATAAATATTCTAAAATGGTAAACCTCCTGCGATGATTGAATTAATTTATCTTACTGTTCTCTTGCCCTTGCTGGGATTTTTATTTAATGGATTAGTCGGTCCAAAGATTAAAAATGAAAAGGTAATTGGAATTGTTGGAAGCGGTGCAATTGGTTTATCATTCATTATTGCTGTCGGTGCATTCTTTGAAACTCTTGCACTTCCTGTTGACCAGCGTTTAAATATTGTAACTCTCTTTCAGTGGATTGCGGTTGCAGGATTAAACATCAGCTTCTCTTACCAGGTTGACCAACTCTCTTTAGTAATGTCGTTAATTGTAACCGGAGTTGGTTTTATCATCCACGTTTACTCAATCGGTTATATGCACGGCGATAAAGGGTTCTGGAGATTTTTCGCTTACCTGAATCTCTTCATCTTTGCAATGATGAATCTTGTTCTGGCAGATAATTTTCTACTCCTCTTTCTTGGATGGGAAGGAGTTGGTTTATGTTCATACTTGTTAATTGGATTCTGGTATGACAGGAAATTTGAGAAGAGCACAACTTCCGCAGCAGGATTGAAAGCATTTATCGTAAACAGGATTGGTGACTTTGGATTTCTTCTCGGAATGTTTTTGATCTATTCTACCTTCGGAACTTTAGTTTTTACAGATGTTTTTTCCAGGGCAGTTTCATTCGCGGTTCCTGAACACATCTTTGTTTTGATTGCAATCTTTTTATTCATTGGTGCAACTGGTAAGTCTGCTCAGATTCCACTATTAGTCTGGCTTCCGGATGCTATGGCTGGTCCGACACCTGTTTCTGCACTCATCCATGCTGCCACAATGGTTACTGCAGGTGTTTATATGGTTGCTCGCTGCAGTATAATTTATGCTTCTGCTCCCGCTGCAATGATGGTCGTAGCTGTGATTGGTGTGTTCACTGCGTTTTCGGCTGCAACAATTGGGCTCGTTCAAAATGATATTAAAAAAGTTCTTGCTTATTCAACGATCAGCCAGCTTGGATATATGTTTTTAGCTTTGGGTGCCGGTGCATTCTCTGCAGGAATTTTTCATGTTGTGACTCACGCATTCTTCAAAGCCTTACTCTTTCTTGGTGCTGGTTCAGTCATTCATTCCATGCACGAGCAGCAGGATATCAGAAATTACGGCGGCTTAAAAAAATATATGCCGATCACTTACGGAACTTTTCTTGTTGCTGCTGTTGCCATTTCAGGAATTCCACCTCTCTCAGGATTTTTCAGCAAGGATGAGATTCTCTGGTATTCATTTACAAATCTTGGATTTATTTTTTGGTTGATTGGATTGATTACTGCAATGATGACAGCGTTTTATATGTTCAGACTTTACTTTATGACCTTCGAAGGAAAAGAAAAATTCGATCATCATAAAGTACATCCGCATGAATCTCCAAAAGTTATGATAGTACCTCTGATTGTATTAGCGGTGCTTTCTGCAATCGGCGGATTTATTGGTATTCCTGAAATCTTTTCTGGCGAGCACGGAAATCTTTTTCATAACTGGCTTGCTCCTGTATTTAAAACTGCTGAATTGAAGCTGCTACATTACGGAAGTCACTCACACTTCGAAGAATTACTTCTGATGATAGTTTCTGTAGTTGCTGCAGCAGGCGCAATCTTTTACGCAAGATATGTTTATCTGAAAAAACCTGAAGTTGCAGAAAAAACCGCTTCAAAGTTCAAGGGAATTTATAACGTTCTTCTTAATAAATATTTTTTGGATGAAGTTTATGATGCCGCAATAGTTAATCCGATTGTAAAAGGTTCTGAAAATTTTCTCTGGAAGATTGCCGATAATAAAATAATTGATGGCTTCATCAATGGGCTTGCAAAACTAATAGACAAAATATCTGGTTTAATTAAGAAAATGCAAACAGGTATTGCACAATCGTATGCATTGGTAATGGTTCTTGGAATTTTAATTGCTCTATTCTGGATAATTCTGAGTTACTCATAAATGGAACAATCATACTTATTAACATATCTCCTCGCAGTTCCGATTGTCGGATCTATAATTATTTTATTTATCAATAAAGAAAAATTACAGCTTATAAAATATTTCGGGCTGGTTGTATCGCTGATTGCATTCATCGTTTCTTTAATAATTTATTTTGATTTTGATCAGCAGTCAGGCGGATTCCAGTTTGTTCATAAGTTTAACTGGATAAAAGATCTTAATATCAGCTATCACGTTGGTGTTGATGGCTTGTCAATGCTTCTGGTTCTTCTGACAACATTCCTCACGCCACTGACTTTAATCTCAAGCTGGAGCAGTATAAAACATAAAGTTAAAGAGTTCACTTTCTTTATGTTGTTTCTGGAGTTAGGAATGCTTGGTGTTTTTGTTTCATTGGATATGTTCCTGTTTTATGTATTCTGGGAAGCAATGCTCATCCCGATGTACTTCATCATTGGAATTTGGGGCGGCGAAAGAAGAATTTATGCTTCCATAAAGTTTTTTATTTACACAATGGCTGGCAGTCTGTTAATGTTAGTTGCAATAATCTGGCTTTGTGTTTACTCTGCAGATTTACTGGGTGGGTTTACTACCAATCTTCTCGATTTGTACAAGACAGGACCAACCATTGATACTACAATTCAGGGATTTTTATTCCTTGCTTTCGCATTAAGTTTTGCAATCAAAGTTCCGCTGTTCCCATTCCATACCTGGTTACCCGATGCACACGTTGAAGCACCGACTGCAGGTAGTGTTATTCTTGCTGGTGTGTTGCTAAAAATGGGAACGTACGGATTTCTGAGATTTAACCTTCCTTTGTTTCCACAGGCATCACTGGATTATGCAGGATTGATTTCCGTTCTTGCAGTAATCGGAATAATTTATGGTGCACTTGTCGCAATGGTGCAGACAGATATGAAAAAACTTGTGGCTTATTCATCTGTTTCTCATCTGGGATTTGTGATGCTTGGAATTTTTGCATTGAATCAGGAAGCTGTGCAAGGTGCTGTTATACAAATGGTCAATCACGGTTTATCAACTGGGGCACTCTTCCTTTTAGTTGGAATGATTTACGAAAGAACTCACACAAGAAAGATTGCTGACTATGGCGGCATCGCAAAGATAGTTCCTTACTTTTCATTTGCATTACTTTTCACTTCGCTTTCTTCGATTGGGTTGCCCGGACTAAATGGTTTCGTTGGCGAATTTCTGATTTTGACTGGTGCATTCAAATCAACTATTCTTGCCAGCTGGTGGTTCACTGTTTTTGCAGCAACGGGAGTAATCTTTGCTGCTGTGTACTTGCTATGGATGTATAAGAAAGTTGTCTTTGGTGAAGTTACTAATTCCCAAATGAATTCTGTTACTGATTTAAATTTCCGTGAGAAATTAGTTCTCATCCCCATCTTCATTTTTATTGTCTGGATAGGAATCTATCCATCAACATTCTTAAATGTATCGGAAAAATCATCCGAAAAAGTAATTGAGCAGGTTCTCAATCCCGCAAAAATAAATTTAGAATAAACAAGTATGATAAATAAGAATTCAACCTCTCTAATCATACTTGTATTAATTCTGATACTACACTTTGGTGAATTACAAGCTGCAGATCAAAATATCAGTGATACCTCGTTAGTAACAGTCAACTCTATTTCCAATCATTCCGAAGAGCATCAATTACCTGAAGCTTTTATGGTGATTCCGTTTGTAATGCTTTTACTAATGATCGCCACAGGACCACTTTTCTATCGTCACTTTTGGGAAAAGCATTATCCTAAAATTGCAATATTACTTGGTTTAATTACTGTAGGTTATTATCTGATTGTTTTGCACGACACTCATACACCTCTTCATACTCTTGACGAATATATTTCTTTTATTGCTCTGTTAGGTTCTCTCTTCGTCGCATCCGGAGGAATTCTAATTAAGATTGACCGTAAGTCAACACCGATGCTTAATGCTGTTCTTCTTTTCTTAGGAGCTGTTATTGCAAATATCATTGGAACCACCGGTGCATCAATGCTTCTGATCAGACCTTTTCTTAAAATAAATAAGGATAGGATTAAACCTTATCATATAATTTTTTTTATTTTCATAGTTAGCAATATTGGCGGGGCATTAACCCCAATTGGTGATCCACCTTTGTTTTTAGGATTTCTCAAAGGAGTAGGATTTTTCTGGGTTATTAAACACGTTTGGTATATCTGGCTTCCAACTGTGCTGGCAGTAATTTTAATCTTTTATATTATTGATTTCCGAAATATGCCCAAAGTAGGTGATGAAAAAAGTTATACCGGAAAAATTGAATTTAAAGGATTTAAAAGTGTAATATTTCTTTGTGTGATTATTCTTTCTGTTTTTATTGATCCGGCTGTAGTTGACCTCGTTCCAAGCTTTGATCCTATTCCTATCGGGATAAGAGAAATAATTATGTTGAGCATAATATTTATAGCTTATAAAAGTGCTCCACCAGAAATCCTTGCTGCAAATGAATTTGACTTTGAACCGATAAAGGAAGTTGCTTATTTATTTGTTGGTATTTTTGCAACAATGATGCCTGCACTCCAACTTATTGCTTATGAGTCAAACATATATGGACAGTCATTGACGCCGGGAATTTTTTACTGGGCAACGGGAAGTCTATCAGCTTTTTTGGATAACGCTCCTACTTACTTAAACTTTTTGAGTGCCGCGATGGGTAAATTTAACCTCGACGTAAATATTCCTGCTCAGGTTTTAGAGTTTGAGCTGGCACACCCGATTTATCTATCTGCGGTGTCAGTGGCAGCAGTATTTTTCGGAGCTATGACTTATATCGGTAACGGACCAAATTTTATGGTTAAATCAATTAGTGAAAGAGCCGGAATCAGAATGCCGAGTTTTTTTGGATATTTATTCAAATACGCAGTACCGATTCTTCTTCCCATATTTATCTTAGTCTGGTTAGTTTTTTATTTTGGAGAGGTATAAAATGAAATCACTTGATGAAATACTTAAAAATAACATAACAGGTATGTACTATGGAAACAGAGTGCTGCTTCCATTTCACTTCACTACACTTAAAATCGTAATTGAAAAAGATATAATTACAGATTTTAGCATCAGAGAAAAAGGCGCTTATATAAATGAACATCCTGATTATACAGAAATCTATTTCATAGACTATCCTGTTCTTGAATCAAATATCTCAAAGTATGAAAATATTAAGATGGTTATTGTTGAAAAGGGAAAAGACATATTTGATTTTAAGACACACAGAAAGATTGCTATCAAACCCGAAGGCAATCATATTTTATCAATTAAAGAACTTGATGATAACACAATTTTTATAGAGTAAAATTATGATAAGTACACAAGACTTTATTTATCTTCTTCCTTTAATAATAATAGCGGCAGGTATAGTCGTTTCAATTTTTCTGGAACTGTACCTGAAAAATGCTGAAGCTGTTATTCCATGGTTTTCAATCTTCATCTTTCTGGCTGCAGGTTTCAACTCTCTGCTAACGGTAGAAAATCAGTCAGTAGTTTTTCAGAACATGCTTTCTACAGGTGGAATAACAAATATTTTCTACTTTATTTTTAACATTGGCGCTGCTATTGTGTGTCTGCTCTCAATTGATTATTCAAAAAAATATGGTGTGAATTACGGTGAGTATTATATCATGATTCAAAGCTCGGTGCTTGGTATGATGTTAATGGCCGGAGCAAAAAGTTTGTTTATGATTTTCCTCGGGCTTGAAGTTATGTCTGTTTGCTTTTACGTGCTTGCCGGTGTTAACAGAAAAAAGGATAAAGCAATTGAAGCTTCACTGAAATATTTTTTATTAGGAGCATTTGCAACGGGATTTTTAGTTTATGGTATTGCTCTGATTTACGGCTCTGCACAAACCACTTCAATTCAAATAATAACTGCAGGGTTCGCTGAATACTCGAACGATATTATTTTTCTTGTTGGTATTCTTTTATTCCTGATTGGCTTTTCATTTAAGATCGCTGCTTTCCCGTTTCATATGTGGGTGCCTGATGTTTATGAAGGAGCTCCAACTACTATTACTGGATTGTTTTCTACCGTTGGAAAAGCAGCCGCTTTTTCTGCAATCATTGCAACACTTACAGCACTTTTTTCCGGAGAGAGCACAAGTCTGTTTCTTCCTTACTTAGCAGTGCTTTCAATCTTTTCAATGTTATACGGAAGTATTGTTGCTATTGCACAAAGTAATATTAAAAGAATGCTTGCTTATTCATCTATTTCTCATGCGGGATATATTCTGATAGGATTAGCTGCAGGAACATCCCCTGGAGTTGCCGGAGTTGTATTCTATCTTGCTGTCTATACATTTATGAACCTTGCAGCCTTCGGAATAATCGCTTTAATTGAAGGGGAGAATGATACTAATCTTAATATAAATTCTTACTCAGGATTAGGAACAAAGAGTCCTGTTCTTGCAGCACTCCTTTCCATAATAATGTTTTCTCTTGCAGGGCTACCACCGTTAGCAGGATTTTTTGCCAAGTATTATGTTTTTGTTGCGGCAATAAAATCCGGATTAACCTGGCTGGCAATACTTGGCATAATTTCCAGTGTAATCAGTGTTTATTTTTATTTAAGGATTGTTGTGCTTATGTATTTCAAAGAAGCTGAAGGAGAAGTTATTCCATCAAAAAGTTATAGCGGATTTTTTGGTGTTGCAATTTCTGTTATAATGGTGATATTACTTGGTATTATTCCAGGTTCATTGCTGGATTTGATTATATCTTATCTCTAATTTGATTTTTTGTTAAAATGATTCCGTTATATTCTACAAAACAAATTCGTCAGATTGACGAATACGCCATAAATAAGCTGGGGATACCTGGCGCAGTTTTAATGGAAAATGCATCCCGGGAAATCTTCCGAAAAATTGCTGAAAGAATAGAGCATTTGGATTTACCAAAGATTGGTTTCGTTTGCGGAAAAGGAAATAACGGAGGTGATGGTTTTGCTGCTGCAAGGCATTTTTCTAATGCTGGTTATGAAGTAGTTGTTATCTATCTCGGAACAGAAAAAGAAATGTCGGATGATTGCAAATTCAACTATCAGGTATTAAAAAAACTCGCTTCTGTAAATAAAAAAATTTTCATAAAAAGGTTTACCTCAGTTTCATCACTTAGTTCACTTAAAGAATGCACAGTAGTTTGCGATGCATTACTAGGAAGCGGAAGCAAAGGTTCTTTGCGCGAACCATATCTTTCCATTATAAAGTATCTTAATAAACTTGAATCATTTAAAGTTGCTATTGATATTCCAACAGGACTTAATGCTGACACCGGTTTTTCAGAAAATTCTTTCAGTGCAGATTTTACAATCACACTTGGTCAGTTGAAAAAAGGATTATTCTTTGGAGATGGTTATGTTTATTCCGGCGAAGTTGAAAAAGGTGGTATTGGAACTCCGGATTCACTTTACGAAAAATTTACACCAACAGAATATCTTATTGAGCCGGAAGATGCTTTGCAGGGATTACCGGTTAAAGCAAAAAATCTTCACAAATATTCTGCTGGAAAAGTTTTAACAATAGCCGGCTCAGGCTCATTGCCCGGTGCTGCTGTTTTAACCTCAGCATCTGCATTGAAGATTGGTGCCGGTGCATCAATTCTTTGTTTCCCAAAATCCGTACGTGAACTTGTTCATAAAAAATTAGGAGAAGTAGTTGTAAGAGCTTATGAAGATTCAGGGAAAGAGTATCTCTCCGAAAAAAATATTGAAGAACTTGAAGAAAAAATTAAATGGGCAGATGTAATTGCTGTTGGTCCCGGACTTGGCAGAGAAAAAGAAACACAAAAAGCTGTAATATCATTCCTCAAAAAGTTTCATTCAAAAAAAATTGTAATTGATGCTGACGCTCTTTTTGCTTTAGGACAGAACAGATATAAAAAATTAAATCTTAAAAACTCGGTGCTCACTCCTCATCATGCTGAATTTGCTAATCTGATTGGAATTTCAAATTCAGAATTAAAAAAAGATATTCTGAAATACGGGAAAGCATTTGTGAAGAGAACAAAAGCTTACCTTGTTCTGAAAGGTGCTCCAACAATTATTTTTACTCCGGAAGGTGACGCGTTAATCAATACCACAGGCAACCCGGCTCTGGCAAAATTCGGTACAGGTGATGTACTAACGGGATTTATTGCAGGTTTAATATCACAATCAAAAAATATCGAAAAGGCAATTGTCAGTGCTGTGTACATTCATAGCCTTGCAGCAGATTTGCTCGCATCAAAGCGAACCAGGCTTGATATTCTTGCATCCGATATTCGTAATTACATTCCGCAAACTATCAGATTTTTGGAACAGTCGGTTGTTTGAATTTTTAGAAAGAAAAAAAGGACTTTTTGTTTATACCCCGTTAGTTGTTTACTGGCTATTACTGGTTGCGGCTACCTCGCTTCCGGCACAGGATGTTCCATCGCTGGGAATCAGCGATAAAATCAATCACTTTGTTGCATATCTGATCCTCGCTGTTTTATTATACCTGGCTTTAATTTATCAAAGAAAGTCTGAATTTCTTTTTAATTATGCTTTTGCTGCTTCAGTCATCATAGCTTCAGCTTACGGCGCGCTGGATGAAATTCATCAGATTTATGTACCGGGAAGATTTGCCGAACTTTTAGATTGGATTGCTGATTTTTTGGGTGCAATTACCGGAGCTTTTTTAGTCTCAATATTAATTAAAAGAACAAGTTACAGTCCGAAGTTTAACTGATTAGAAAAAATTGGAACTTTAAGATGTTAGGCAAGTAAAAAGCCTTAGAATGTTAGTTGACAAAGCAACCGGCATTTATTAACTTTTAAATAATTAAAAGAATAATATTGGAGAGCTGAAATGAACTTAAAAAAACCTATAGCCGACCTGAGATCAAAATACAGAAGATATTTTGAAATATCTGTTATTTTAGCTCTAGTACTGCTGATAGTTGCCTTCAAATTCTTTCCCAAACTTGAGGGAGGGGATGTTTTACTTGAAGGACCCCAGGAACTATTTACAGTAGAGGATATTCAGCAGACGAAACAGGAGAACCGTCCTCCGCCTCCTCCGAAACCTCCTATACCGATTGAAGCCCCTGCTGATGATGTGCTGGAGGATATAGAAATTGGTGATACTGAAATTGACCTTTCAGAGCAAATGGAAGCTCCACCTCCACCGCCTAAAGAAGAGAAAAAAGTAGAGGAAGAACCGACTTATTTTGTTGCAGTTGAAGAAATGCCGGAACCTATCGGCGGTATTAAAGGGATACAGGAAAAAATAATTTATCCTGAAATTGCCAAGCGAGCCGGTGTTGAGGGTAAAGTGTACGTATTGGCTTTCGTGGATGAAACCGGTACAGTTACAAAAGCCCAGGTAATAAAAGGCATCGGTGCGGGCTGCGATGAGGCTGCTCTGGATGCTGTTCTGAAAACAAGATTCAAACCTGGAAAGCAAAGAGGTAAACCGGTTAAAGTACAGGTTTCAATTCCCATTATTTTTAAGCTTCAATAAACTTTGAAGGCGTCCTCAGGACGCCTTTTTATTTTCTTTTTACTTCCTTCTTAATTTATCTCAAAAATTTTTTGGTAAAGTTGATTTATTCGATCGGATTTTTATCTTCTTTTTTAAGTATACGTTTATAAATAAAATTAAGACATGGCAATTATTAAACTTTTCCCTCAGTAATCCACTGAACAATATTATAAATCAAAAAATCAAAAGTGAAGGGAAAACTCATAAGGGTTGGATTTAAAAAAATATTTTTCACTTAAAAGTAAGATGAATTATTTTTCTGTAGTCGATAGTTTAGTTTTATTAATTAATAGTATTCGATTAAACATAAGTGGGCAGGAGAGATAAAAAAAGTTTTTATATCCCGGCTGTGATGCTGTTGGTCCAGTTGGTTTTGGTTGTTTATACAAAACATTCAAATCAAAATCTGCCTTTCTCTGATTTTAATCTCCGGAATATCGGGAACATATTCCTGGTTATACTATATTTAATTCCGATAGCGGGGTTGTTCTTTAAATATATTAAGCCTGCGGTAAAATTATCTGAAAAGGTAATTTACTTTTATGCGGTAATAACGTGGCTTTTACTTTTAACGGCAATTATCAGCTCGATGACTGATCCCGGTTTAAATAAAATTTTTCTGTTCGGGCAAACAGGCAACAGGCTGTTTACCGGGCTTCTTTATTTTGTTTTCATTATAAGCTTAATTTCATTTATTGTCTATGTCTGGGGTCATATCATATCCGGCCGGAACTTTTCGATACTTAAAAATATTAACACAACTATTATAGTGTTTCTGATTTTACTGCTGCTTACATTTATCTACTCTGTCTTGATAAATTACACTTCGGAAAAATGGGAGCTTAGAAAGAACAGCCATAATACAGTAGTTGTTCCCGGTGCTGCAGTCTGGAGTGGAAACATACCCAGCCCCACACTTTCCGGCAGAGTGGATAAAGCTCTTGAACTTGTGAACAGCGGCTATGCGGGTAAAATCTTACTTACCGGAAGCAATGCACCGGGTGAACTGACAGAAGCAGAAGCTTCGCTGAATTATTTGCTGGCGAAAGGCATTGACACTTCTTTTGTTTCAATTGAAACCGGGTCAACGTCTACTTCTGAGCAGATTCAATTTATTAAAAGAAAAATTTCCTTAGCAAACTATACCGGAGATGTTATCGTTGTTTCAGATGCTTACCATCTGCCAAGGATTGTTGAAATAGCAGAGTTTAATAATGTGGAGATCAAGGTTGCTGAATCAGGGCATAAATTGAATTTTGAAGATAAGGTTTATAATTACCTGAGGGAGTCTGTAGCACTTTTTATTTTCTGGTGTTTTGCATTGTAAAAAACTGTTGCAATATTACCTTATAGTTCTTTTATTTTTTTTTACTTAGATGTTAACCCGGAAGTCAAAAAGAAGAATCATCAGGGAAAAAGTGCTGCAGATTCTTTATGCCTATGAGATGAATAAGGATGGATTGAATTTATTCCGAAGAGAAATCCTTAATGAAATTAAAGATGCAGCGGATAAAGAATTTGCCATAAGCCTGATCAACAAAGTTCTTGCGAACGTGGATGCACTGGATGACAAAATTAAAAAACGGGTTGATAACTGGGAACTTAACCGGATTGCGCTAATCGACAGAATATTACTCCGGATGGGCATTTGTGAGCTTTTATATTTTCCTGATATTCCCCCGAAAGTTTCAATTAACGAATCTATTGAAATAGCCAAAGACTTCAGCACTGCTGCAAGCGGAAAATTTATTAACGGGATCCTCGATACTATTCTTGGAGAAGAAACGGAAAAAGGTACTATCAATAAAACCGGCAGGGGACTTGTAACCGAATCAATTTCACGTTCTGGTGAATAGACCGTATCGATGAGCAGCAAAAGCAGAATTTTTGTCTGGACTCTCTTCGATTTTGCCAACACATCTTTTTCAATAATTGTTGTAACTTTTCTTTATGCTGTTTACTTCAAGAAGACCGTAACCGGAAATGAAGCAGTCGGTGATTTATACTGGAGTATCAGCACAAGTATTGCAATGATCATTACTGCTTTCATCTCGCCGGTGCTTGGTGCAATTGCTGATTACAGTGCCGGTAAAAAAAGATTTCTTCTTTTCTTTACGCTTCTTTGCATTCTCGGAACATCTTCTCTTTATTTTATCGGACCGGGACAAATCTTCTGGGGAATATTTTTATTTGTCTTAGCTAATGTTGGGTTTGAAGCCGGACTGGTTTTTTACGATGCATTCCTTCCTGAAATAACAGCACCGAAAAATTATGGTCGCGTAAGCGGTTATGGATTTGGAATGGGTTATCTTGGCTCGCTTGCAACACTTGCAATTGTATATCCATTTATCGAAGCATCAATGATTAAAGAAACATTTCCGGTTGCTGCTTTATTCTTCCTTATTTTTTCTCTGCCGCTGTTTTTCTTTCTGAAAGAAACTCGCAGTAAAGTTGAGCGGACAAAATCATTTGCAGCAATTGGATTTGAAAGAGTCTGGGCAACAATAACTCATCTTAAATACTATAAAAATCTGGCAATGTTTTTATTAGCATATTTCTTTTATATCGAAGGTGTGAACACGGTTATTTTCTTCTCAGGAAATTATGCCAGCACAACGCTTGGATATTCGGAAATGGAGCTGCTTATTTTTTTTATTGTCGTTCAGACGACGGCAATCGTTGGCTCTATTCTGATGGGAGTTCTTGCGGATAATATCGGGCAAAAAAAGACAATTGTAATCAGTCTCTTTATGTGGCTGGTTACTGTTGCACTTGCATATTTCGTTTATGATAAAACCGGATTTTATGTTGTCGGATTAATTGCAGGCGCAGCTATGGGTTCAAGCCAATCAACCAGCAGAAGTTTAATGAGCAAACTTACACCACCGGAAAAGAAAACAGAGTTCTTTGGGTTTTATTCTTTCTTTGGAAAAAGTTCAGCAGTAATCGGTCCTTTGGTATTTGGATTCGTGAGTTACCTTTCAGGAAGCCAAAGAGTTGCAATTATATCTATCGCTTTCTTTTTTATTGTGGGCTTGCTGATACTAACGAAAGTGAAGGATCCGAAGATTTCAAATAGTTAGTTCTTCCAATCTTAATACAGGGTTTCTATTCTTAGATTGCACAAACCTTAAGTAATCATATCAGGAATGACTAAATCCTGATATAAACAATATCAATCCCGAACACTTTAGTTATTCACGCAATTAAAGCTTTTAATTGACTAAATGATTACTAATAATAATATTAGGATTGAAAAAAACAGGAATTATTTAAAAACCAGTGTCGGTAATTCCTGATAAGTAATAGTTAGCTAACAATATATTCGGAGGTACAAAATGTCGTACTGTAACAAATTTCTTCTCTTATTGTTACCATTATTTTTAATTTCTTGTTCTAAAGATTTGTAATGCTTCAGAAGGAAATGGAATTTCCTAAATTTGTTTAATGTAAAAACA
>CAZXGJ010000016.1:0-55025 GCA_964639955.1 uncultured Ignavibacteriaceae bacterium | reverse complement strand
TTTATCCCAATTTATTAATCCTTATTTTTTAAACCTAATTTTCACACAGCCTCTTCTTTAGAGGGGACTTTTATTTTGATTCTAGGAAGTCAATAATTAAGATATTTTTTATTGTAGTTTAGCTTTACCTAATTATTATAAATCTAAAATCATTTCAGCAGCAATTCTTCCGCTTTTTACCGCACTTTCGATTGTTGATGGTAATCCGGTATCTACCCAATCCCCTGCTAAAAATAAATTCCTTATACAGGTTTTTTGTGAGGGTCTTTTGTGAAGCACATCACCCGAAGGAATAAATGTAGCTCTTTTTTCTTTGATGATTTTATAGTTGGTAATTAATTCCGGCTGAAGATGAAAAAATTTCTTCAGCTCAACTTTTACCATCGCGATTATTTCTTCATCACTTTTAAATCTGAATTCATCAGCATCGCTGATTACTATATTCAGGTGCGAACCTTTATTAAAAACCCAATGCACCGGAGAATTTATTAAACCGAAAAATCCGGCAGGGAAATTATTATGCTTATGCCAGAGATTTATATTCAGAATTGAAGAGTAAGTAAAATCAGGAATCTCCATTTCAAAATTTTCATCAAGAATTTTTGAAAGTGCATAAGCAGGAATTGTCGATAGGACAAAATCAAAATTATTATAAATATTCCGGGAAGTTATTACCTCACAAATTTTCCCATCTTTTAACATAAGGGTAGTTACGGGTTCGGAGAAAATTAATTCACTGCCTCTGCTTTTTATGAACTCTTCTGCATTTTTACAGTACGATTCACTTAATCCGTATTTGGGCAGTATAATAGAAGCAGCTTTATTTCCATTCAGAAATATTTTTCTAAGTATGTCAATAAAAATTCCGGCTGATGCTTTTTCCAGGGAGGTATTTAAAGCACCAACCGCAAGAATTTTCCAGAAAGATTCAAGCACTTCCGGCGATTGACTCTCGCTTTTGAGCCACTGCCTTATATTTATTTTATAATACTTATCCGGGTCACTGAATGGCAGCTTGGCAAGTACCTTTAAAAGACTGAGGCGCTGTGAAAGGCTGATGGCTTTAAAGTTTAGTAAGCCGATTAAAAGATTGAAAGGATAAAAAAGTGATATTGCTTTTAATGGCACAAGCTTAGAATTCTCTTTAATAAAATTTACTTCGAGCTTCTGAAAATGGAAATTTACCCCTGCCCCGATCAAATCAAGAAACTTCAGGGTTTCATAATAGCAGCCCATAAGTATGTGCTGACCGTTATCGATAATCGTGCTTGTTTCTTTATCAGCAAATGAATACGCTCTTCCGCCTAATTTTGGTGAAGCTTCGAGGAGCGTAACGTTAAAATCATTCTTTACCAGATAAGCAGCAGCGGTGAGACCTGCAAAACCTCCCCCGATAACAATAACCTTTTTTTGCATCTGCCCGAATTCAGATAAATCAATAAACTAAACTGTACTTGGCCCAAACTCCAAGCGAGATGCCAACTTTTTTAACAATGGATATTTGAATTTTGTTGTGGTAAACATCGTAATCAGCATCGATAATTTTGTTCAGCATCCTGTAATAAATGTGCTGCATTGCACGGGCGGCAAACATTGCCTTTTTATCTTCCAGATTAAGCGCAGCAGTTGCTTTATCAAAATATTCTTTAGCCCGCTGAACCTGGAATTTCATCATATCCCTGAAGTTTTCGTTAAAAGTATTATTGAGCAGCTCATTCTCTGCATAACCGAATTTCTTTAAATCTTCCATGGGCAAATAAATTCTTCCTTTTTCGCCATCCTTTTTTATATCTCTGAGAATATTCGTTAGCTGAAGAGCGATGCCGAGGTTGACCGCAAAATCGCGTGCAGAAGCATGCTTGTATCCGAAAATTTCTATGCACATCAAACCAACTGTTGAAGCTACACGATAGCAGTAAAGCTGTAAATCATCAAAAGTAAGATAGCGGCTTTTCTGTAAATCCATTTCCATTCCCTTTAGCAGCTCAAAGAAAGGTTCGAGAGGAATGTTAAACTTTTGAATGGTTGATGCAAGCTTGTTCAGTAACTGATAATCAGAAAATCCGGAAAGAGATTTTTCAAGTTCAATCCTCCATTTATGAAGTCTTTCATATTTCAAATCGCTCGCCTCACTACCTGTATCAACTATATCATCAGTCTGCCTGCAAAATGCATAAACAGTGTTCATCGCGTCCCGCTTCTCGAGTGGAAGCAGGTTAAATGCATAATAGAAGCTGCTTTTGCTTTTCCTTGCTATTTCTTTCGCAATGTCAGTCATCTGAAAAAGAAAGATTTTATAAATAACCCGAAAAAATCCTGTTTACTGAGTATTACCTGTGAACTAAAAATGTTATAATCATTTTTCCTGATTTTGTTAAGTATCGCTGAGCCTCCTGCTATAGTCCAGGCAATTTCATACCTGATTCTGCCTTTTAAGAGATTCAGCAACGGTTTGCCTTGTGCAAACATTTCAAGAACTCTGCCAACACTAAATTCAATAAGGCGCTTGAAATTAAGATTATTTTGCTTCAACTCAAACATTTTTTCCGTAACACCAAGTTTTTGCATTTCATCCAGTGGGTAATAAATCCTTCCCTTTTCATAGTCTTTAACAGTATCCTGAATGAAATTGGTTATCTGAAGAGCGGTGCAAATCTTATCCGAATAAACAAACATTTCATCATTTGCATAACCGGTTAGTTCAAGAAATAATCTGCCAACAGGATTTGCCGAGTAGCTGCAATATTCCAGCACTTCAATAAAATCTGAATACCTGTGTTTAGTTACATCCTGCTTAAAAGCTTTTAACAGAGAGAAAAAATTTTCAGGGGATAAAGATTTCCTTTTAATCGTTTCGTGCAGTGCTGAATCTAAATCGGAGCTGAAATTGCCGCCGAGCAGAAGTTTCAATCTGTTCTCGAAAGTTGTAAGATTATTTATTCTTTCAGTTGAAGAGCCGATGCCTTCATCTGCATAGTCATCGGCTGTTCGGGCAAACCAGTATATTACGGCCAGATGTTTCCTCAATTCTTTTGGTATTAACAAGGAAACGACAGGAAAATTTTCGTAGTGACTTTTAGCCAAAATCAGTGCCTCTGTATAGCCACTTTCGGGATCAAATCTTTTATTGAGGTTCAAAATAATTTTTTTCTGTGTTCGGGATTTAATTTAAACTGTAAAAATATACGCAGAGCGGGCTTTTACCAATTTTTTAGACAGTATTCAATTATGCATATTCATAAATGAATCAATTCTATCATTCTGAGTCATAGTAAATTGTTAATAATTCATAATATTTAAAAAAATCGAAGATTAAATTGGAATAGTATTTGGAAAACAATCTATGCTAAAACTATTATTCCCGAATAATGAATAAAAATAACAAAGGGAAATGAAGAATAATTTTTTAATATGAGGATAAAAATGGAGGAATTCAGAAAAAAAATTATAGGAAATGTCGTTGTCGAGGTTGTTAACCTGACGAGGGCAACATATAAGGAAGCCAGCGAATTTAAGCACATCTTAAACGAAGATCTGGAAAAAAAATTCAGGAAGATTGTCGTTGATATAAGCCAGTGTGAATTTATGGATTCAACCTTCTTAGGTGTGCTGGTATATGGTCAGAAGAGGATTTCACAAATAGGTGGTGAAATAAAGCTTGTTGAACCGGTTTCAGTATTTCAGACATTGCTTGAAAAGACATCAACTCTGAAAATTTTCGATACGTATAAAACTATGCAGGAAGCTGTTAACAGCTTTAACGAGCAGTATATAAACGAATCGAAAGTTGCTTTAACAATCTGAGTAAGATTACCAACACAGGTTTATTAGGGACAGAATTAATAAAATTCTTAAAAGAGAAAGCCACTTTCTTTGTGCCCGGAACAGGACTTGAACCTGCACTGGCTTGCGCCAACTAGCTCCTGAAGCTAGCGTGTATACCAATTTCACCATCCGGGCTAAATCAATTAATAATTAAAAATGAACAATTAAAAATTAAAACCAAATTGTGTTTTAAATTTAAAGCTTTAATGTCGATTTTCCAGTTACTCAATTGTTCATTATTCATTGTTAATTCTTAATGGAATGATTACCAGCCGGTATCCCCGCTTCTCTCCTCCCTGATGATAATATTTTTATCATTGTGCAGTTCGCAGGTTTGAGGAGGAAATTTAGAATTAATAATATCATAATAAACTTCGGGGCAAAAATTATTTGCAAGCCTTGCATCACCGAGCTCCATGGTTTTTTTACAAAACGCAACCGTATCTATTTCACCGTCCAGCTGAAAATATTCAACTTCAAGATTCAGGTTTTTATATGCTGCTTCCATAAACATAGCCCAGATAGGAAGAGCAGCTTTTGCGCCCTGCCCGTACCAGCCTGTGAATTTAATGCGGTGATCATCAAAGCCAACCCAGCATCCTGCAGTAAGTGTTGGAGTAAAGCCTATAAACCATGCATCCGAAAAATCCTGGGTTGTTCCGGTTTTTCCTGCCGCCGGATATTTAAAATATCTTCTTACACCAGCACCCGTACCATAATTAACTACATCCTGCAACATACTGACTAATAACGCTGCTGATTCAGGCGAAATAGACTGCACATATTCAGGTATGTATTGTTCTATCAGTATTCCGTTTTTGTCTTCAACTTTTAGTATTGATATCGGCTCAACATTAATACCTTTGTTAACAAGTGTACCAAATGCCGAAGTAAGCTCAAGCGGAGAAATTTCCGATGTGCCGAGTGCCAGTGAAGGAAAAGGATCCAGATGTGATTTTATTCCCATGCGTTGTGCAATTTTTACTACTTCTTTTGGCGGAGCAATTTCGCTTATTGTCATTCTTCCGGTAATTACATTTAATGATTTTGCCAGAGCATAACGCATAGTTTCGTATCCTGAATATTCATTATCAGAATTTGAGGGCGACCAGCCTTTGTAATCGAACTTCTGGTTTAATAATGAATAACCGGGATTGAAGCCGTTTTCCATTGCTGTTGAATAAACAATAGGTTTAAATGATGAACCAGGCTGACGCCTGATACCAGTAACATGATTTAGTCCCCGGCCAAATTCCTTGTTTTCACCACCAACAAGAGCTTTGATATGGCCGTTAAAAGGATCGATAACTACAAACCCGGTTTCTATTTTGGTAACTGCAGTCTTTAAACTATCTATAAACCGATCATCTTTTTTAAGCCGGTTATATACTGCAGCTTTTTGTTCTGAACCTTCTGCGGATTTATACTCTCTTGAATTCCTTATTGCTTCATCTGTTAAAGTAGCCAGTAAATCCTTGTTACGATCCCAGTTCCAGCTTTTATTAAAAATTTCCTGGTAATCACTTAGATGTTTGCGGGAAACGTCATTTGCAATTTTTTGCATCCTGGAATCGAGCGTTGTATAAATGTTTAACCCGTCTCTGTATAAATCCAAACCGTGCTCATCGGCAATTTGGGACATCTGCTGCCTGACATATTCAAGAAAGTGCGGTGCAATTGTTTTCATTACATTTAATCGTTCCGAAGCAAGTACAATCGGTTCGGCTTTATATTTTTCATAATCCGACCGGCTTAGCAAATCCGTCGCCATCATATTCCACATAACGAGGTTTCTTCTTGAAACGGCATTATCATAGTTAGATTCAGGATCAAAATCTCTCGGAGATTTAAGTAACGCCACAAACAATGCTGATTCAGTCAAGCTGAGTTCGCTTGCTCTTTTATTAAAATAAACTTTACTGGCAGCTTCAACACCGTAACAACTTTTTCCGAAGTACGATACATTCAGATACAGTTCTATTATTTCATCTTTGGTAAAATTCTTTTCGATCTGAACGGCAGTTATCCACTCCCGGATTTTTCTTATTGCTTTATCAAATTCAGTCTCTCTTGTTACTTTCAGATCATACAGATTCCTGGCAAGCTGCTGAGTTAGTGTACTTGCCCCTTCCTTAAGCGAAAGACTGAAAAGATTTTTAATCATCGCTTTGAAAAACCTGGGAACATCAACACCCCAATGATTATAGAACTGTCTATCTTCCGTAGCAATGAGAGCCTGTATCAGATGAGGCGGCAGGCTGTCAATTTTAGTTTCAATTCTGTTTTCAATAAAGAACTGCCCGAGCAACTCGCCGTCGGCGGAATATACTTTACTTGCAAGCTGTGGTTTCGGATTTTCGAGTTCTTCAAGCGAAGGCAGCCCGCTGTATACAAACGCTGCAAATACTGCAGCTAAAATCAGCAAAACACCCGATGCTATGATCAGGTTACGTCTTTTATTGGATTTCTTTTTTGATTTTTTGTTTCTATACATTGGATCGTTAAAATATTTATCATACTCTGATTGAGTCATCTTTATTCAACTTTTATAGGTTAACAATTGTAAACGTCTGCTGCCGGAACTCGCCGTAGCACGGTGAATCCAGCCAGGAACCAAGATTTATATATTTGCCGTTTTTGTATTCCTCGTAAATTCTTTTATGTAGATGACCGAAGAGAACATAGTCGAAACCTTCATCAATCTTTTTCTTTGCAGTTTCGAACAATCCATCAACTCTGCCGTAATCGCGCTTTTCAGTATAACTCCTGCTGGATTTGCTCGTACTGCTTGCAAGAGCAATTCCAAGATCGGGATGAATAAGAGAATAAAGAAACTGAAAGAATCTGTTTCGCATAATCCATTTGAGGATATTGTAGCCGGTGTCATTTTTAACCAGCCCATCACCATGCCCGATGAAAAATTTCTTACCATTCAATTCAACAATAACAGGGTAATGATATAAAGCGGCACCAAATTCTTTTGCGAAAAAATCTCTGTGTAAAAAATCGTGATTGCCAATAAAATAGTGAATTTTAACTCCGGCTTCGCTAAGGTCTTTAAGAGCAGTCAGTGTTCGGTAATATCCTTTCTGATAAACTTTCCTATACTCGAACCAGTAATCGAACAAATCGCCTACAATAAATAATTCATTGCAGTTTAATTGGGCAAATCTTAAAAAATCAACGAGGCTTTTTTCTTTTCTTGTTTCTGCCTCCCTGCTCTGCAGCCCAAGGTGAATATCTGAAATAAAAAAATAAACTTTATTCAATATTATTTAACAAAAATTATCGGCAGAACAAAAGTAAATATATGACTCAGTAAATAAAATCAATTTTATCCGGACTACTTTCTATTTTTCTTCAAACGAAGCCAGAAGCCAGCTATCAGGGTCAGGTTCAAGTAATGAAGGCAATTGCCCGGTTACTATTTTAAGGGTTTCTGATTGGGATTCGATCCTGAAAGTTTGAGTAATATAATTCCCATCAGCAAATTTTATCTTTATATCAAGCGGGAAATCATAGTCACTATATTCTTCCTGCACCTGTTCAATGTTTAATACAGTTATGTATTGTTCTTCTTCTTTATATGAATAATATTCATATTCGATTTCGATTATTCCTTCACCATCCAGCCATTGATTAAAAAACTTGCGAAGACTGATACCACTGGTGCTCTCACATACTTGTATAAAATCCTCAGTGGAAGCATTCGAGTATTTAAATTCCCTGAAATAGTTTCTGAGCGATTTGAAAAAAAGAGTGTCGCCAACCTCGCGACGCAGCATGTGAAGAACCCACGCACCTTTATCGTAAACGGTTCTTGTAAAAAGAAATGGTCCGGGCTCTGATAATCTGTTTTCAAATTCTGTTGAATACTTATTCCTCATGGTTGATTGCAAAGCGCTGCCGCCGGATTTGTTTTCAAAATATAATGCTTCGGAGTAACTGGCAAAACCTTCATTAAGCCAGATGTCATCCCAGGATTTTGGACCCACAGCATTGCCCCACCATTGATGCGCCAGTTCGTGAGCAAATGTATCTTCAAAAAACTTCCTGCCGCCGATCATATTCGAAGAAATGCCTGTAATTGTCTGGTGTTCCATTGCACCGGCAAGCCACAGGAATTCGGCAACCCCGTATTTCTCTTTGATGAAGGGATATTCACCAAACAATTCAGAAAAAACTCTTAACATTTCAACCTGATTTTCAAAATCTGTTTTAGCTTTTTCAAGCTTATCGGGCAAAACATAACAGACAACATCCATTGTGTCTTTACCATCCAGCGAAATGTATTTATCCGTGAACATCTCATAGTCAGACGAATAGATGGCAATTAAATAAGTTGAAACAGGGTATTCGGTTTTCCAGTGATAAGTTTTCCTGCTGCCCGAATACGTTACACCGGTTAAAACACCATTTGAAACCGATACCATTGAAGAATCGTTTGTAATATGCATTTCCATTAAAGTTTTGTCGGATGGAATATCGTTACACGGAAACCAGGAAGAAGCATAATTCGGTTCACTTAAATTGTAAATAAGTGAAGTTCCATTTCTCTTTCCGAAAACAAATCCTTCCAGCCCGGCTTTTTCAGGTGTGCCTTCGTATTCAACTTCAACTTTAAATTCATTTCCTTTAAACGATGACAAGGAAATAGTGAGAATGTTATTTTCATTTACGTAACCGGCAGCGGCATTGTTCAACGTAAGTTTGGTGATTCTTAAATTATCATAGAAGTTAAGATCCAGCGATTTTAACGATGAATCAATTATTTTACCGCTTAATACTGCTTTTGCTTTAAGCATCTTTTGCCCGGGGTATAAATCAAACCAGAAATCATATTTCAGAACATCAATTTTATTCTGGTTATCATTTATATAATTTTCGAATGGTTTGTACAAAAACGTATGAATAAATGTAAGTTTATAAAACTGAATTTTATAATAAACGGCACCGGGTAAAATCAGTATCATCAAAATAAATAATAATAAAATGAAAATTCTTTTTGTTTTCATTAGCAGATACCTGAACAAACAATAAAAAGAAATAAAGACCGGCATTAAATTACAAACTTTAAGAGTTTAACAATTTCTTTAATTGCCATTAAGAACATATTTATATATCTTTGAAATGAAATTAAAGGAGAGAATATGTCCCTTCCGGGTTCGTCGATACTGAGAAATACAATTACGATGCTCCTTGCAGGCGGGCAGGGAGAAAGATTATACCCTCTTACAAAAGTACGCAGCAAACCGGCTGTACCGTTCGGAGGAAAATACAGGATAGTAGATTTTACACTATCGAATTGCCTGAACTCCGAGCTGAGACGTATCTATGTTTTAACCCAGTACAAATCCGATTCGCTTAATCAGCACATTCTTGAGGCGTGGAGTATTTTTAATCCTGAACTTGGGGAATTTATTTATTCGATTCCTCCGCAAAGAAAACTAAACAACGATTGGTATCTTGGCACAGCAAACGCTATCTACCAGAATATGAACCTTTTCTCGGACGAACGAAAAGCCAAGTGGGTATTAATATTAAGCGGCGATCATATTTATAAAATGGATTACCTTAAGCTCCTGCAATATCACATTGATAAAAAAGCGCATCTTTCTATTGCCTGCATAGAAGTTTCAAAGGAAGATGCAACGAGGTTCGGTATTGTTGGTGTCGACCAGAATTACAAAGTCGAGTCATTCATCGAAAAACCAAAAATACCGCCGGAAATTCCAGATAAACCTGGTTTCTCTTTTGTAAATATGGGGATCTATGTTTTCGACGCTGCAATTCTGAGAGACGTTTTCCTGGAAATGGAAGCAAAGAATATTCCTTCTAATGATTTCGGGAAAGATATAATTCCGTATATGGTAAAATCGAAAATGAACGTTTATGCTTACCGCTTCATAGATGAAAATAAAAAATCGCAGCCTTATTGGAAAGATATTGGCACCATTGACAGCTATTATGCTGCAAGTATGAACCTGCTGAGTGTTTCACCTGAGTTTAATTTGTACGATTTAAACTGGTATATCCGTGCTTACCAGTATCAGTTCCCACCTGCTAAAACTATTTCGCACGAAGGTGAACGTGTGGGTAGAACGCTGAATTCACTTATCTGCGACGGCTGCATTATTTCCGGTGGTCTCGTGGAGAGATCAATACTCAGCCCGAATGTGCGTGTGAACAGTTATTCTTATGTTACCGACTCAATCATAATGAACAATTGTAATATTGGTAGACACGCGAGAATCAGGCGAGCGATAATTGATAAAAATGTAATCGTCCCCGAAGGTTATGAAATCGGCTTTGATTCAGAAGGTGATAAGAAAAAATTTACTGTTACTGAAACCGGTATCGTTGTTATAGGTAAAAATGAGGTTTTGCCAAAGTAGAAGTATTGATTCTCATCTGCACAATTTTATTTTCATTTTTCAATTGATTTAATCCGGATTTTTCTCAAGATTCATCGAGCGAATATTCAAATATTATCAGTTGATGAATCCTGAACTTCAAAATAAATTAGCAAATCTTCCTTCCAAACCTGGAGTTTACCAATTCTTTAACGATAAGAAAAAAGTAATCTACGTCGGCAAAGCAAACAACCTAAGAAGCAGAGTAAAAAGTTACTTCCACTCTAAAAACCCCAATGCGAAAACTGAAGCGCTCGTAAGTAAAATTGCTGACCTCGAATTAGTTGTTACTGATTCTGAAGTTGAAGCACTCATTCTTGAAAATAATCTCATCAAGAAATTAAAGCCGCGATACAACGTCAACTTAAAGGATGACAAATCATTTCCATTCATTAAAGTAACGAATGAACCATATCCGAGAATTTTTTCAACAAGAAGAGTTGTTCGTGATGGTTCAAAATACTTTGGTCCGTACACAAGCGTAAAGAATATGAAGTCAGCTTTGAGGATGATCAACCAGATATTCAAAATCAGAAGCTGCAAGTTTGATATTAACGATGAATCAATAGCCAAGAAAAAATTTAAAGTGTGTCTTGATTATCACATAAAAAAATGCGACGGTCCGTGCGAAGGATTGATTAGTGAAAAAGATTACAACGAAATGGTTGATGAAGTGGTAAAAGTAATCCGCGGCAGAACAGATGATTTGATAAAAGATCTCGACCAAAAAATGAAAAGTGCTGCTTCCAATATGGAATTTGAAAAAGCTGCTGAGATCAGAGATAAAATTGATCAATTGAGAATCATATCTTCAAAGCAAAAAGTGGTCAGCAATGATTTTGAGGACCGAGACGTTATCTCAATTGCATTTGAAGATAAAGATTCTGCCTGCTCTGTTTTCAATATTCGTTCTGGAAAGCTGGTAGGAAAGAAACAGCTTCACTTGAGTCTTCGCGGTGGTGAAGAGTTGGAAGAAATTTACACTTCAGCAATTAAATTCTATTACGGTGATCACGTTGAAATCCCAAAAGAAATTTTAATTGAAGTTGAGCCACTTGAAAAAGAACTGCTCGAAGAGTGGCTAAATCAAAAAGCTGAAAAAAAGGTGAAAATATTTGTTCCGCAACGAGGTGAGTTGAAAGCGCTGGTTAGTATGTGTAAGGAAAATGCAATCCTTCAACTGAAAGAAATTCAATTACAAAAAATGAAGAAGGAAGGAAATGTTCCGTTTTCATTATCAGCTTTGCAAAGAGATTTGAGATTGAAAGTTCTTCCAAGAAGAATTGAGTGCTTTGATATTTCCAACATTCAGGGTTCCGATTCTGTTGCAAGTATGGTTGTGTTCGTTGACGGCAAACCAAAGAAAAGTGAGTATAAAAAATTTATCATCAAAGAAGTTGAAGGTCCTGATGACTTTGCAAGTATGCAGGAAGTAATTCGCAGAAGATATACGAGACTTCTTGAAAACAAAGATCCTTTTCCCGATTTAATTATGGTAGACGGAGGCAAAGGACAGTTATCAAGTGCGGTTGAAATATTAGACAGTCTCGGATTAAAACAATACAATATAATAGGTCTCGCAAAGAGACTCGAAGAAGTTTTTTTCCCTGAAAATTCAGAACCGGAATCGATTCCAAAAACATCATCAGGATTAAAGCTTTTACAGCAAATTAGAGATGAAGCGCATCGATTTGCAATTACTTTTCACAGACAAAGAAGATCTAAAAGAACAATAACGACAGAACTGACAGAGATAAAAGGAATAGGAAAAGCAACGGCATATCAGTTGCTCTCGGAGCTGGGCAGTGTTGAAAAAATTAAAAATTCAAACACTGAAACTTTATCAAAAATAATAGGAAATAAGAAAGCCCAACTTGTCAGAGAGTACTTCAACAATGAAAATAACGAATAAGATTTTTTTAGTATCGATAATTTTAACAACAATAATATTTTTTAACAGCGCATATCTGAATAAAAACTCTTCAGAATTTTCACCGAAAGAATTTAAATATTCATTTCATCCATACGCAGGATACGATTTCAAACAACTTCGCGATACTGTTTACACAAACAAAGATCACTTTATCGAAGTAAATCTTTTAACTCAGCAGGCTACACTTTATTCAAGAGATGGTTCAGAATTTCATTTCCCTATTTCTTCCGGCACAAAGCGGGTTGAAAAAGGAATGGATACAAAAGAAGGTCTGTTCGCAATTCAATGGAAAGCAAGGAAACAATATTCAGTTCAGTTTGACAGTACTGTCATGCTGAACTGGATGGGATTCAACAACGGAATTGGTTTTCATGCATTGCTTGGAAAGAGTTACTACAAATATCTTGGTAAGAAAAATGTTTCGCACGGCTGTGTGAGAGTCTCAAGAGAAGATGCAAAAATCGTTTATGATAAAGTTGAAAAAGGAACACCGGTTCTTGTTCACAAAGGAAACAGCGCAGTTAAAATAGCTTTCACTAGTGAGGGCGAAAGCTATAATCAATATTCTTACAAGGATACTTACAATCTGCTGAAAGAGAGATATCAGAATCTTTACGATGGCGATTTTCTGATATCTTCCAGCGAAAAAATTCTTGTTGATGAAAATAATATTAGCTCAAACGGTCTGCCGACTGGTAACTCAGAATTAATTCCTGCCAGACAAAACTTAAAACCCTCAACTCTTTGGGTCGACAAAAGCAGATCAGAAGAGGAAAGAATAGCGGAGATATTTTCCGGAAGGAAGAAAGAACTGCTAACTTTAAATCCTGTTTTGGATTCAAGAAATTAAACTGTAGGGATTGGTCTCTCAGCCAGAGGCTGACTGGCTGACCAATCCGCAGAAATTATAAATCCATTCCTTCGGTACAAACAGGAGTCCGTTCCCTACAAGAAAATTATTTCAACTGTAGGGGCTCAATATATTGAGCCGCTAAGACGATTTGAATCTTTATAAAAAATTGAGCCCCTACGAATTACAACTATAATTACTCTACCCTGCGGCCAAACAAATAAATAATTCCAACCAAACTGGAAATAATAAGAAGCAACGCAATGTATGGTGATAAACCAAATGCAGTCAGGATATCACCAACTAACATTGTTACTATTCCGACTGTAATTGCATACGTAAGCTGTGTTCTGACGTGGTCAATGTGGTCGCAGCCGGAAGCCATGGAGCTGAGGATTGTTGTATCAGAAATCGGTGAGCAATGATCTCCCCAAACGGCACCTGCAAGAACGGAGCTCACAACTCCAATTAAAATTAAATGAGTATCATCAGGTGAGTAGCTGTTCATTCCTGTAACTGCAGCAGAAAGAGGAATAACTATCGGGAACATAATTGCCATCGTTCCCCAGCTTGTTCCGGTTGCAAAACTGGTTAATCCGCAGACAGCAAATACAATCACCGGAAGAAATCTAGGGTCAATTGAATCACTGATCAGACTTATAATATAATCTGCAGTTCTAATTTCATTAGTAACCGCACCGATACTCCAAGCAAGGGTTAGAATCAGTACTGCAAGAAACATCGAACGAATGCCGGCAAACCACGCATCGACTGCCTGATGAACAGTAAGTATTTTTTGTACAACAACCATTATGGCTGCAATCACACAGGCAGAAAAACTTCCCCAAAGCAAAGCAAGATAAGAATTGGAATTGCTGATAATATCTCTAACTCCGTATTCGGTTATTCCCTGCTCTTTCAGTGATTCAATTCCTGTAAATATCAAACCAAAAACAGTTATAAAGATTAAAGAAAGAATTGGAATCACTCCATTATACCACTTTGCTTTGTCTTCATTTCCGAACAACTCACCCTTATCTGAAAATTCATTTGCAGTAAATTTCACTGAAGAAACTTTCCCTTCTACAACTGCTCTTCTTTCAGCCTTCAACATTGAACCAAAATCCCGGTTTGTGATTGCAAGAATAAAAATAAAAACGAGCATTGCAATCGGATAAAACCTGAAAATTATCGAATCCAAAAAAACCGAATAAGCATTAAGTGGAGAACCGATTATCTCTAATCCATCCTGAATCAATCCGACTTCATAACCAATCCAGGAACTGACAATAAAAATACTTGCAACAGGTGCAGAAGTTGCATCAACAATAAATGAGAGTTTTTCTCGGGAGATTTTCAGTTTATCGGTTATTGGTCTCATCAAGTTACCAACAACGAGCGCATTTGCATAATCATCGAAGAAAATAATTAATCCAGAAAGCCAGGTGGCAATCATTCCTGATTTTCTTGTTCGTGCAAATTTTGAAAGAGAGTTTGCGATTCCTGTTGTTCCACCGCTGCGTGAAATTAGTCCGATAACTCCGCCAAAGAGCAAAGTGAATACAATTATCTGAGTATGAGAAACATCGCTTACTGCTTCGATTATATATTTATCAATCAATCTTAAAAATGCAACAAGCGGATCAAAACCATAAATAAATAAAGCACCTGAATAAATTCCCAAAATCAATGAAATAACAACTTGCCTGAATATTAACGCAAGAGCAATTGCCAGAAGAGGTGGAATGATACTTAAAATTCCGGGAATCACACTGATTGTTTTATCATCTATATCATAACCCGGAAGAATTATTTTATAATTTCCGAAATTATTAATTGTAATTGTAGTATCGAAAGAACCTCTGTGAAGAGATACCCGGCTTGTATCGGCAGATTCATCGTTTATTATTATCAGACTAAGTAAAGAGAGCGAATCCGGAAAACCGGAACCTTCAATTCTGAATCCGATTCCGGCCAATGCAAGGGAAGGAGTATCTAACTGATATCCCGCTAAATTAAAATTAACCGCAATCAGCATCGAGGCTGTGAATAAAATCCGCGTGTAAAAATTTTTCAAGCAGTAAAATGAATTGTTTGGCTTATTGTTAATCAAAGATAAACCTGAACTGAAAAAAATCAAAAATAATTCTTATTTTTGTTTGCAATAGAATAAGCGAATAAAATGAAGATATTTTCTATAGTTGTTATTGGTCTGCTGATTTTTACCGGTTGTTCAGAAGAAGAAAACAATCTGAACAGTGTCAGGCTGAAATCCCTGGTAACCGCTGCATTAAGCGGTGATCAGGATGCCAATATTTCACTTTCCGGATTGATAGATAAGAATCATGTTTTCAAGAAAGACTTCAACCAGCTTAAAATTGACAGTTCATATATGGACCGGAAGTACTACTTTTCAGTACTTCTGGAATATCCCGAACCGACGCTGAATCTCTTTGCTATCTATGATAATAATCTCCGGCTGTTACTGCTCGATAAATCGCTGAACGGAAATATCACAGTGGAGTGGGCTCAGCAGGGCACCAGGAATTTCTGTTTTGTGCAGGAAAGATTTTTAACTAAAGATGTTTTAGCAATCGACAGACTATCGATGTACCAGGTTAAAGATACAACTGCTGCACTCATTTATCGTGCACTCAGCAGCCTGGTGAGAGACAAGGATACGACCATGCAATCTGTGGTAAATATTCAGGAAGATAAAATTGTTACCCGGATAACAGCAGGTGCAAATTCATTTATTGACGGTAAAACAGATACATTTTATTTCAATTCTCTTTCGGACAGATATTTCAGCAAAACGGATCTTTTCAAAGAATTCGTAAAAAAAGAAATTAAAGACTTCCGCTGGATACCAATAAAACCCCAGCTTGCAACCAATTTGTTAAATGACGGCATTATGATGAGCGGCGAAGGCTACCAGATTTCGCTTGAGGAGGGATGGGAAAAAATAACTGAGTATACTCCGAAAAAATACCTGGCAGTAAATCTGAAAGGCGACAGTTATTTAGAAGAAGAATCCGGTGCAAGGTTCACTATACTGCAAATCCCGGAGGATAAAAAGGCTGAAGATTTTTGCCGATATCAATTTGGCGAACCAACTGTTGGTAAATACAGAATGAGATCAACAGAGTTGAAGAAACAAGGTGTAAATTATTTCCAGGTTTTTGAGCATTACTGTGGAAAGCAAAAATTCCTGCTCGTTTTCGAATGCCCTCTATCTGCTTATGATAAGGATAAAACTTCTTACGATGATGCCATCAATTCATTTTTTATAGAATGTCTATAAATTTTTATTTTATTCGACACAGTATTGCTGAACCGGCAAATAATAAAATCATAGATAAAGAGCGCAGGCTTACAGTAGAAGGCAAAAGAATTTTAGAATATTCTGCTGAATACTTTAAAAAATATATCCATTCGATTGATATTATTGTCTCTTCCCCGATTTACAGGGCAATTGAAACCTCCGAAATTATTCGAAAGATATTTAAAGTTGAAAAGGAAATTATTGAAGACAACTCGCTATTGAACGGCGGGAACATTGAGGAATTATTGCTTCTCGGAGAATCATTGGCGATGAAAAATATAGCAATGGTTGGGCATCAGCCGGATATTTCTCAGCATATTTCAAAATTAATATGCAGCAGTGAAGCAGGTTTTAAAATTCCTCCGGCATCAATTGCAAAAATTTCTTTTGATGGAAATCCCTCTTTAGGGAAAGGAGTGCTGGAGTTCTTACTCCCTCCTCTTCAGTTTGATAACTAAAAGCAGAAAAAGCAAGAGTTATGCTAGGCATTAATTCGTCATTAGCGGCAAATGCCGTATTCGGCATTTTTTATTAATCCAATTTTCACTACTTGCAAAAAAAGCCGGCTACACAGGATAGTGCTTACCGCTGCTTCCTTCCGGACCTGACGGGGTTGGGTCTATTCCTGTTAACCGGCATTTAAAGGTATTAAAAACTTTTTAAATAAACTGCGGGCGAAAGATACAAAAAGTGTTTCATTCATTTAATTTTCTGTTTAATAAAAAGTGATGAGCCGTTATAATTATTTTTTCAACGGCTTTGTAAAACAAGTCTTGTACTGGAATGGATTAACTTCTTCACAAACATTCGAAAAGTTTAAAATGCAGCACGTTTGAATTCAGGAGGAAGTGAGGATACAGTATTTTTCAAGCAGTTTAATTGGTTTTTTGCTCAATGTATTTTGCTTTTATTGCTTTAACTTCTTTCAAGACTTCAGCAATATACCTGAATAATTTTTCCCGGTGGTGAATAATATCGTTATCAGCTAATTTATTCTCAGCCGCTTGTTCAAGTTCAAGACAAATCTTTTTTATACTATCAACCCCAAGTGTTGTCATACTGCCATTTAACTTGTGCGAGAAAAATTTCAGCCTGCTTAAATCTCTGTCTTTTATAGCAAGTTCAATTTCCTGCATCATAACAGGCAGATCTTTCAGGTAAATATCCATTAGCTCAGTAAAAAATTTACGGTCTTCTTTGGTTTTGATATCGTTAATAAATGTAATGTTATTCTCATCGAGTATTTTACCTGCGGGTAAATTTACGTCCTTAATTGGAACAATTGAATCGTCACGTATTTTTTGTGTCCATTTCCCGAGCACTTCTTTTAGTTCTTCCACCGTTAAAGGCTTGCTAATAACATCATCGAAATAAGAATTTTCTTTTTTTATCAGGTGAGTAGGAATAGGATTTGCAGATACAGCAATAATTACAGGTCTGCTGTTATTATAAAAATATTCCCTTATACTTTTTGCAGCATCAGCGCCATTCATTTCGGGCATATTAATATCCATCAGAACAATATCATATTTTATCTGTTTAACGGCTTCCAGAGCTTCAAGACCGTTATTCACAAGATTAACATCATATCCCAATTTTTGAATCAATCTTAAAGCAACTTTCTGGTTAACAATATTATCTTCGGCAATCAGCAGCCTTAATGAATGTTCTTGAAGGCCATGAACTGCTCTTTTATTAATTTCAGGTGCGGGTTTTAACTTGTCTGACCGCTTATTACTAAAATGGTTTTTCAGGATTTGAATAAGATTAGAATATTTTACCGGCTTTGAAACAAGCACAGTTTCATTAAGCAGAAAATTCTGATAAAGTTGTATATTTCTGCCGAGCGGGTAAAGTATAATTTTCAAAATATTTTTAAGGTGACCGGACTCATTGATCTTTTGAAGAAAATCTTTTACCCGGTTATCAGGGAAATTTAAATTCAAAATCAGGCAGTCAATTTTTTCGTTTGCATTAATAAATCCGAGAGCCGATGATTCATTATCAAACTCATTGCACTTCATTCCCCTGTTTTTAAGCTGGCTTGCAACAACCGCAAGGCTTCTCTGGTTTTTATCAACAATTAAAGCATTTTTACCCTGAATAACTGCAGGCATTTCACAAATATTTAATCTGGAATCAGACGAAACAGATTTCGCCGAAATGGAAAAATAAAATGAAGTTCCCACGCCGGGCTTGCTTTCTACCGATATTTCACCATCCATCAGCTCCACAAGCTTTTTACTAATAACAAGCCCCAGACCTGTTCCGCCGTATATTCTTGTTGAATAAGAATCTAACTGACTGAACGGTTTAAATAGCTTATTGATTTTATCGGCAGGTATCCCAATGCCGGTATCCCTTACGCAAAAATTAATAATAAAATTACACTCGTCAAGTTTTTTGGCTGAAACTATAATTTGGACTTCACCTTCCGCAGTAAACTTAACTGCATTGCTTACAAGGTTAGTTAAAATTTGCCTCAACCTTGTAACATCTCCGATTATAGCCGGTGGAGTATTTTTGTCTATTGAGTATAATAACTCAAGGTTTTTCTGTGCCGCTTTAACAGCAAGCAGGTCGAGCGAATCTTCTATACATTGTCTCAGATCGAAAGGCTGATTTTCAATCTCCAGCTTATCGGATTCAATCTTTGAAAAATCAAGAATATCATTAATTACAACGAGGAGCTGCTCGCCACTTAATTTGATTGTTTTAATATATTCTTTCTGGGTTTCATCCAGGCTGGTATCCAGGAGCAATTCTGTCATACCGATAACACCGTTTAGGGGTGTTCTTATTTCGTGACTCATCAACGCCAGGAATTCACTTTTTGCAAGTGTAGCCCGTTCCGTTTCCTTTAGAGCTACATCCAGCTCTTCATTTTTTTTAATCAGCGCATGCCCGAATAAATTTCTTTTAATTACCGCGCCGATCGATGCAGCCATTGTTACAAGGATTGATTCTTCATCCTCGGTCCAGATTCTGTCTGAATTCATTTCATCAAAGCCGATAAACCCCCAGTAATTTCCATCAATAAGGATTGGAACAAGAATAATGGATTTAATTTTATTATCGATAAATGCCGCCTGAGATTCATCTGAAAGCTGACTGATTATAAATTTGAGCGAATTCCCTTTCGAAAAATTCTCATAAAATTTTAATGGGGCGAATCTTGAATAAGAAATTTTCTGGAACTGCACGTTTTCCATCTGCCTGTCAGTACCTTCTGAAACCCACTCATAAAGAAGACTGAAGTACATTTCTTTGGTGCTGCCCTGAACCTGATGGCGGTATATATAAACCCTGCTAACATCTGCCGAAATGCCCAGTATCCGAAGTGCTTCGTTAAATCCTCTTGTTTCATCAGTTTCACTTATTAATGTTTTAGCTGCTTCAGCTATTCCACGCAATAACCGGTCTTTCTTTTTTATGTCGATTTCATTTTTTTTCCTCTGAGAGATGTCGCGGAAGATGCTTAGAAGAAACTTCTGCTGATTAATGTTTTGTAAAAATGAATTGGTTATTTCAAAATGTACAAATTCGTTATTCCACAGTTCCAGCCGTGTTTCGTGCATTTTGAGCACTTTCCCTTCCTGAAAATTCTTACGATAATCTGAAATTACATTTTGAGCATATTCGGCAGGATATAAAACAGATATTGGTTTCCCTTCAAGAGCACTTCGCTCAAGCTTAACCATTCTGGAAAATGAATCGTTGCATAAATATATAATGCCGTTTTCATCGGTCAGGCGCATTCCATCATGGGAATTCTCCCAGACAATTCTAAACGTGTTTTCAGACGACTGAAGCTGCTGCCGGGTTTTTTCACGTTTGGTAATATCCCTTATCGAACCCTGGCTTATCCTTTTACCTTTTTCATTTATTACCTTTCCCCTTATTTCAACGGGGATGAGATTTCCATTTTTGCTTACAAGATGAGCAACAAATGAAATCAATTCCTGTTCTTTAAGCGGTTTTTTAATCTCGGCAAAATATTCTGATAGTTTCCCTTCAGGTATGAATTTATTGAACGATTTCCCCAATAGCTCATCCGGCTTATAACCAATCAGATCATACACAGATTCACTAATAAAAATAATTTTGCCGCTGTAAGAAATTCTGAATAAGACATCGAGGGATAAGTTTATCAGCGATTCCAATCCTGATTTGCTGTTTTCGAGCGATAACATTTTCTCCTCTGCCCTTAAAAGCATATCTAAATGTTTTTGCGGCAGAAATTTTTTGGAAACAAGAGATTTTATTAATCCCCGAAGTTCCAGCATTTCTTCAGTAAATTCATTTTGATAATTATTGTTACGCCAAAAAAACATTTAATTTCCTTTACATAATTAAAACAGGCTCGTAAAACCATCTTGTATAAACCAAACAATTGATTCAATCCTGCAGCAGAATATCAAGAGTCGATTAAAGTACATCCTATAATTAAATCAAACCTTATACCAGTTTCTTGGTTAAATATCGCCATTTATCTAAGTTTCTTAGGCAATTTTTTCACTTTTACAGGATATTCATTTATGAAAAGAACAATAGTAGGAATGCCCGGTGACGGCATTGGTAAAACAGTACTTCCAGAGGCAATAAGAGTTTTAGATGCAGTTGGTTTTGGTGCAGAATATGTGCTCGGTGACATCGGCTGGGATTTTTGGTGCAGTGAAGGTAATGCTCTCCCGCAAAGAACAATTGATTTATTAAAACAACATAAACTCGGACTCTTCGGTGCTATAACTTCAAAACCAAAAGATGCTGCTGAAAAGGAACTTGATCCTTCATTGAAAGGAAAAGGTTACACTTACTTTTCACCTATCGTTTCAATGAGACAAATTTTTAATCTTGATATATGTATTCGTCCCTGTCAATCTTTTAGAGGAAATCCTTTAAACTTCATTCGGAAAGATGGTAAAGGCGGTTATGAAGAACCTATCGTTAATGCAGTTATATTCAGACAAAACACTGAAGGACTTTATGCGGGAATTGAATGGACAAATCCTCCTGCAAATGTTCGTGCTGCGTTTGAATCTCATCCAAAATGGAAAGCATTTAAAGACGTTCCGAATGAAGAGCTTGCAATCTCAACAAGAATAATTACCAAACACGCTGCAACAAGAATTATCAAAGCTGCTTTTGAATACTCTAAAAAGTTTGGATATAAAAATGTAACCGTTTGCGAAAAACCAAATGTGCTTAGAGAAACTTCCGGTATGATGTTAAAGATTGGAAAGGAAATTGCAAAAGAATATCCCGGAATTGCATTATGGGATACAAACATTGATGCACAGATGATGTGGCTTACGAAAAATCCGGAAGACTATGGAGTTATTGTGGCAGAAAATATGTTTGGTGATATTATTTCAGATGGATTTGCCGGCTTGGTTGGTGGATTGGGTTTTGCCTGCAGTGCAAACCTTGGCGATGAAGTTGCTGTTTTTGAACCGACTCACGGAAGTGCTCCAAAGTATCAGGAATTAAATCCATCAATTGTTAATCCGATTGCAATGATTATGAGTGCTTGCATGATGCTCGATCATATTGGTGAAAATGAAAAAGCCAACAGGATCAGAAAAGCAATTGCAAAAGTCATCGAAGAAGGAAAAGTTAAAACCTACGATATGATGAAATTGCGCGGCGGTCCAGATGTATTTAGCAAAGGTGCCTGCACAACTCAACAGATGACAGAAGAGATAATTAAAAATTTATAATTGTTTTATTGCTTTATTGTTGGGATAAGTGTTAAAAATGGAAAGTAAAAAATATCTTAAGCTAAATGACATTGAGGCCTACAAAATTGCTTTTAATTTGAGCAACTATGTTTGGGATGTAGTTATCAAGTGGAATATCTTCGCAAAAAATACTTTAGGTCAGCAATTTGTTAGAGCAGTTGATTCTGTTTCTGAAAATATTGCTGAAGGATTCGGACGTTATTCGAAAAAGGATAAAATAAGGTTTTACAGAATCGGTTATGCTTCCATGTTTGAATCTCTTGATGAAAATGAGAAAGCTAAGAAACGAAAATTATTAAAGAAGGATGAGTATGATCATATTTTCACAGAGCTTCAAAAACTCCCAAAAGCAATTCATCATCTGATAAACTATACTGAAAGTAAGTTAAGCCATTAGCAATATAACAATACAACAATAAATCAATCTCTATAAAATGAACGGCATAGAATTAATAATCATCGCACTCGTAATGTATGTTGCTGCTTACAGGTTGTATGGCGGATTTATTTCCAAACGACTTGAAGTTAACAACAGCAATAAAACTCCATCTCATACAATGTATGACGGAGTTGATTATTGTCCCGCTAAATCTCCCGTTTTACTCGGACATCATTTTGCATCTATTGCAGGCGCGGGTCCGATTGTTGGTCCTGTAATCGCAGCAGGTTTCGGATGGATTCCGGTTTATTTGTGGGTTGTATTTGGGGCAATATTTATCGGTGGTGTTCACGATTATTCAAGCATTGTTGCATCAGTTCGTCATCAAAGCAAATCAATCGGATTTATTATTCAACAATACATTGGAATCAGTGGGAAAAAATTATTTTTGATTTTCGCCTGGGCAACTTTGATTCTTGTTATAGCCGTCTTTACAATTATTGTTGCTGATACCTTCACACACATTCCAAGCGCAGGAACTTCTTCAATTTTATTTATGATACTTGCTGTGTTTTTTGGAATTGCCATTTACAGATTGAAGGCCCCATTATGGATTGCAACGATAATTGGAGTGATTTTACTTTTTCTATCAATTCCGGCTGGTAATTTATTTCCATTACAGCTTGATGCTTTAACCTGGCAATTAATACTATTCGGTTACATATTTCTTGCTTCAACAGTTCCTGTTTGGATTTTACTGCAACCAAGAGATTACCTCAACTCATTTTTCCTCTATGCATTAATGATTGGAGGATTAGTTGGAGTTTTCTTTGCAGCACCAACAATTAATATTCCTGCATTCAATTCTTTTTCACTTGACAAAGTTGGTTACCTCTTCCCTGCTTTGTTTGTAACAGTTGCCTGCGGCGCAATCAGTGGATTCCATTCAATCGTTGGCAGTGGAACAACAGCAAAACAATTGGATAAGGAAACCGATGGACACATCGTTGGTTACGGCGGAATGCTGATTGAAGGAATGTTAGCCGTGCTTTCTCTGATTGCTGTTGCATCAATGGTGAATGAAGAGTTCATAAATATTCTTACAACCAATGGACCAGTTCCGGCTTTCTCACTTGGTGTTGCAAGATTCATTAGTGCGATTCCAGTTATTAATATTTCTGTTCCTATGGCTCAAACTTTTACTGCTCTTGCTGTTTCTGCTTTTGCTCTTACTTCACTTGATACAGCAACTCGTTTAGCAAGATTTATGTTTCAGGAATATTTTGAGGACAAAGAGAAAAATGAAAAATCGTTAGTTACCAATCGTTATGTTTCTACTGCTATTACTGTTGCGTTTGGTGCAGCACTAACTTTCAGCGGACAAACAATGTCAATCTGGCCAGTCTTCGGAAGTGCAAATCAATTACTTGCTGCACTCGCGTTGCTGGCATTAACCGTTTGGGTTGCAAATCTTAAAAAAGGATTTTTGTTTGTTTTGATTCCAATGATTTTCATGTTCGCAGTTACATTAACCGCTCTGGGTATGTTGATCTATACGAACTTCATCGCAACAAATTATACTTTAGCAGTTATTTCGATTTTACTTTTTACACTTGCAGTATTGCTTGGAATAAAAGCGTATGGAGTTTTAACTAATGGGAAACAATTAATTAAAGAAACTATTTAAAGCAATAAAACGCAGATTTCGCCGATGAAGCGGATCAGCGCAGATCAGCCTAATCTGAGTAATCTGCGTTCTATTGACCTAACAGAGGAAATAAGATGAAAGAAAAAGTATTAAAAATCTGGCCTGAAATAAACTGGATTGAAAACAAAGAGCTACGAGATAAAGTTTTAAACTGCTGGATATATGCAATTGAGAATTCAGTCCTATCGCCGGAAGATCTGGAGGTAATTCCATTTTCTCTTCTCATCAAAGATTGCAAAATATCTTTTATGAATCACAAGCGAACTGCCGTTCAGCTTTCTGTTGATATTGCAAAACGAATGAAAGAAAATTTCGGTGATGAGATAAAAATTGAAATGGACACGTTGATTGCCGGTGCAATCTTAATCGATATTGGAAAGCTAATTGAGTACGATAAAGTTGATGGAAAACTGGTAACAAGCAAAGCCGGTCATTTACTTCGTCATCCATTCAGTGGAGTTTCAATTGCGGATCGTTTTGGTTTACCGTATGAAGTTCAACACATAATTGCATATCACGCAAAAGAAGGTGATCTTGCGAAACGAAGTGTTGAAGCTATTATAGTTCATCATGCAGATTTTGTTAGCTTCGATCCTTTTAAGGTTTAATACAATAGCACGCAGATGACGCTGATTTTGGAGATCAGCGCAGATCAGTCTCATCTGTGTCATCAGTGTGCCATTGTTTTTATTTATTAAAGACTTGGAGAGTAAAATGAGTCAAACATTAATCGAAAAAATTGCACAAAAGTTTGCATTCGGATTGGATGCAAAACACGAAGTTCACGCAGGTGATTATCTTTCTATAAAGCCTGCTTATGTTATGACGCACGATAACACAGGTGCGGTTATTCCCAAGTTTAAATCAATTGGTGCAAAAAAATTATTTAATCCGCGACAAGTTGTAATTACTCTCGATCATAATGTTCAGGATAAATCAGAAAAAAATCTTGAGAAGTACAAAAAGATTGAAGACTTCGCAAAATCAATGGGCGCTGATTTTTATCCCGCTGGTCGCGGAATCGGGCATCAGATTATGTGCGAAGAAGGTTACGCTTTTCCGGGGACAATGGTTGTTGCATCCGATTCACATTCAAATATGTACGGCGGACTTGGCTGCCTCGGAACCCCAATCGTTCGTACAGATGCTGCTGCTATTTGGGCAACCGGAAGAACGTGGTGGCAGGTCCCTCCAATTGCAAAAGTGGAATTGAAAGGAAGTCTGCGACAAGGTGTTACCGGTAAAGATGTAATCATTGCTTTGTGCGGCTATTTTAATCACGATGAAGTTTTAAATCACGCAATAGAATTTGTTGGCGATGGTATTCGTTATCTGACTATTGATGAGAGATTAGCTATTGCAAATATGACAACTGAATGGGGCGCACTTGCAGGAGTTTTTCCCATCGATCTTGCTACAATTCTCTGGTTAAAAAAGCGTGAGAGATTTATTGAGCATCGCGGACTTGAAGGAGTTTTTTCCGATGCTGATGGACACGGTGTTCACCCAAGAATAAATCATAAACGAATTGAAGAAGTTGAACACAACATTCCACATGCTGATGCTGATGCTTTTTACGCAAAAGAATTAACAATTGATCTTTCAACAATAGAACCTTTTGTGTCCGGACCAAACACTGTTAAAACTTATGCTGCCGTTTCAGAACTTAAAGAAAAAAATATTGCAATCAACAAAGCTTATCTTGTTTCCTGTGTTAACAGTCGTGTTGATGATATTGCAGAAGCTGCAGCAGTTGTAAAAGGGAAGAAAGTCGCTGATCATGTTAAGTTTTATATAGCTGCTGCATCGAGTGAAGTGCAGAAAGAAGCAGAACGATATGGTTATTGGCAATCATTAATCGAGGCTGGTGCGATTCCACTTCCTCCCGGCTGCGGACCTTGCATCGGACTTGGAACAGGTTTACTTGAAGATGGTGAAGTTGGAATATCTGCAACCAACAGAAACTTCAAAGGCAGAATGGGCTCGCCAAATGCTCAAGCTTATCTTGCTTCGCCTGCAGTAGTTGCTGCTTCTGCAATAGCCGGAAAAATTGACTACGATTGGAAAAATAAAGAACATCGGGAACTTAAAGGTTCTATCAAAATAAATGAGAAGAAATCCGGAGCTAAATCTTCTGTAAAAATTATTGATGGATTTAAACCAGTTGTTGAAGGAGAATTAATTTTTTGCCACCAGGATAATTTGAACACGGACGGAATTTATCCCGGTAAGTACACCTACAACGACGATATGACTCCGCAACAGCAGGCAGAAGTTGTAATGGAAAATTATGATCCTGAATTTGGCAAAATTGCAAATGCAGGTGATATTCTTGTTGGCGGTTTTAACTTTGGAACTGGCTCATCACGTGAACAAGCAGCAACCGCATTGAAGTATAAAGGAATCCAACTTGTTGTTGCCGGAACATTTAACGAAACTTACAAACGTAACGCACTTAACAACGGTTATTTGTTGATTGAATGTCCGCAACTTGTGAATGATCTAAAAGCAAAATACGGAAAAGAAAAGCTGACAGTTAAAACCGGAAAGAATGTTAAAATAGATTTTCAAAACTCAGTTTTAACTTTTGATAATAAAACTTATTCAATCGATCCTGTTGGTGAAGCTGCACAGGAGCTTATTGTTACCGGTGGGCTCGAAGAATGGGTAAAGAAGAATTTATAATTGCCTATCCGATGTGATGGATTTTAGGAAAGGTAATTCTATTTAAGTAATTATTTATATTTATCATTATAATCATAATGTTTAAAGAGGTCCGGAATGAACTTGATAGAAAGAATAACAATAAATCGTGATATTTTGGTCGGTAAACCGACCATCCGTGGTCTCAGAATTAGTGTTGATCAGATTATTAAAGCACTAGCAGCCGGCTTAACAGAGCAAGAAATTCTTGAAGACTATCCAGAATTAGAAAAGGATGACATAAAGGCTGCCTTGCTTTATGCTTCTAAAGTTTTGGAATCAGAGAGAATATATACTATTAATTCTTAATGTCATACCTTGATTTAAAACTTCTGTTTGATGTTGGTGTAAGTAAAAAAGCCGAAATACATTTTAAAGAGTTAGGCTTTGATGTTCTATCCGTTCGTGATGTTGATGCAAGAATGAAAGATGTTGATATTCTTGAACTTGCCAATAAAGAATCGAGATTAATTATTACAATGGATAAAGACTTTGGTGAATTAGTATTCAATTCAAAAAAACCTCACAACGGAGTATTACTTTTAAGAATGGAAGATTCAAATTGGAAACAAAAAATTGATGTACTCACGGAAATTTTTAGCAAGCATTCAAAAGATATTATTGGAAAATTTTCGGTTTACCAGGATAAAAAAATAAGGATAAGATAATTGATTATTTTCCTGGAGAAGCAGCACAAGAACTTATTGTTACTGGTGGGCTTGAAGAATGGGTGAAGAAGAATCTTTAATAACAATAGCACGCTGATTACACTGATTTTGCAGATCAGCGCAGATCAGTCTCATCTGTGTCATCAGCGTGCCATTAAGTAATCTAGTAGAAAAAGGATAATCAATATAATTTACAATGTGCCAATTCAACAAAAGAGCAATAAAATTATGAACAAATCAATCTCAAGAACAATATCGGAATTTGCAGTTAACCTGCAGTACAAGGACTTACCAAAAGATGTTATTCACGAAGTTAAAAGATATCTCTACGATTCTATCGGTTGCGCCTTTGGTGGATTTCATACAAAGGATGTCAGAATCATAAGAAATATTTATCACGATATGGGCGGAACGGAAGAAGCAACAGTAATCGGATTTGGCGATAAAATTCCTGCTGTGAATGCAACGCTTGTAAACTCACTGATGATTCGTGCTCTGGACTTTAACGATATTTATTGGAAAGAAGATCCTTCTCATCCATCCGATATAATTCCTGCAGCACTGGCAACAGCAGAATTAGTTGGTGGTGCATCTATGGAAGAAGTAATAACTGCGATCGTTCTCGCATATGAATTTGAACAGAGACTTTGCGAGTTTGCCGTACCGGGAATTCGTGAACGCAAATGGCATCACGCAACTCTAACTCAATTTGTTTCTCCGATTGTTGCGGGAAAAATTCTTGGTTTAACTGTTGATCAAATGGTAAATGCAATTGGCATTAGCGGAAGTCATAATCACACAATTGGTTGTCCTACTGCCGGCAAACTTACGATGATGAAAAACACTGTTGATCCGATGGCTGTGCAAGCCGGAGTTTTTGCAGCTCTGATGGCTCAACGCGGTTACACAGGAACAGAAGCAGTGTTTGAAGGCAAAGAAGGTTTTATGGATTGCTTTTTAGGTTACAATGTTAAAGAACAAAAAGTTGAACCGGTTAGTATGAAAGGAAGAGATGGAGTATCTGAATGGAAATGGAATATTGATAAACTTATCGGTGGACTTGGTGAATCGTATAAAATTCTTGAGTGCGGTATGAAAGCATTTCCAACCGAAGCATTAACACACACTCATCTTTCGGCAACGCTTAATGTTGTAACAAAAAATAATATAAGACATGATCAGATTGAATCTGTAACACTTACAACTTTAGCACAAGCTTATGACATTCTTTTTGATCCTCATAAGTATCGTCCTGAATCAAGAGAAACTGCAGATCACTCACTTCCCTACTGCATCGCAGCAGCTTTGGTCGATCATAAAATAACAACACAATCTTTTTCAGATGAAAAATTGAAAGACCCAAGAATATGGGAAGTGATAGACCGAATAAAAGGCGAACCATCAATCGAGTTTGAAAAAATGTTCCCGGCAAAACAGCCAAGTAAAGTTGTAGTTAGAACAAAAGATGGAAGAGAATTCTCTGAATATCTTGAATATCCAAAAGGTGATCCACGCGAACCGATGACAATGGAAGATCTTGATAATAAGTTTGAAGGTTTATCCTCTCAATTACTGGTCGCAGGCAGAAGAAAAGAAATTAAAGACGCTATATTCAAAGCAGAGTTGATGACTGCGAGAGAGTTTATGAAGAAATTAATCGTATAAATAAGGAATAGCACACTGATGACGCAGATTTTGCAGATCAGCGCAGATCAGTTTAATCAGTTTCATCTGCGTGCTATTGAATTAAAATTAATATTTTAACTATATGAAAAAGACATTGAAATCAACAGCAGGTAAACGCGGTGAAAATATTCGCTCAGATTGTTACTTCGAAATTGAAGTGAAATCTTCAGGAGGAATAAAACCCGATATCAAAAGCAAAGTGCAGTCAATGTACGGAGAATCAATCAAACAAATGATTCTCGATATGTGCAAATTCTTTGGATTGAAAGATGCAAAGATTTTGTGTGAAGATAATGGTGCACTCCCGTTTGTGCTTGCAGCAAGATTTGAACTTGCGGTAAAAAGATTATTCCCCCAAAACAAAAAAGAATATCTCCTTACCTTCAACGAAAAGAATTTATACTCAACAAAAAAAGATCAACTGCGAAGAAGCAGATTATATCTGCCTGGCAATGAACCAAAGTTTTTTATTAATGCAGGCCTCCATTCACCTGATGGAATTATTTTAGATCTTGAGGATAGTGTTGCCCCAACTGAAAAAGATGCAGCACAATTACTTGTTCGAAATGCACTTCGTTCAGTTGATTTTTATGGTGCGGAAAGAATGGTTCGCATCAATCAACTTCCAAAAGGTTTAGATGATCTCAAGTTTATTGTTCCGCATAATGTAAATGTAATACTTGTTCCTAAGTGCGAATCAGCAGAGCAAATTCATCTGCTTGAAAAAGAAGTTGATAAATTGAAGAAGCAGCATAAAGTAGAAAATCCAATTTACTTTATGCCGATAATTGAAAGTGCTCTTGGTGTAATTAAATCTTATGAAATTGCTTCTGCATCAAAAAATAATTGTGCACTTGCAATCGGACTTGAAGATTACACGGCAGATATCGGAACACAGCGCACAAACGATGGACGCGAAAGTATTTTTGCAAGACAGATGCTTGTTAACGCTGCAAAAGCTGCCGGTATTCAGGCAATTGATACAGTATTTTCTGACGTTTCTGATATGGAAGCTTTACGACAAAGTGTTTTAGAAGCCAAAGCATTGGGATTTGAAGGCAAGGGTTGCATTCATCCAAGACAATTAAAAGTTGTTCACGAAGCTTTTGCTCCAACTGCAGAAGAGATTGAGAAAGCAAAGAAAATTGTTCAAGCATTTGAAGAAGCTGAGAAAAAAGGTTTAGGTGTTGTATCTCTTGGAAGTAAAATGATTGATCCGCCGGTGGTTAAGCGGGCACAGAGGATTTTGTCATTGGTCAATAGACATTAGTTAGTTGTCTTGTGAAGTCATTTAATAGTAACTCTAACAATTAGACAATAAAATAATTTAGCAATTAAACAATAGAGCAATGAAATTAATAAAAAACGCAGCAGGTAGATTAGTCCCAACAGAAGTAAACGGACAACAACAAATTCCTTTTAAAGGTGTTGATAATTACAAACCAACTGGAGTAAAAGCAAAGCCACCGATTCGTTCCTGTATTGATTATCCTTCCGATGGAAACAAAGTTGTTAAAGATTTAAAGACCGCACTAAAGAAAGCTGGACTTAAAGATGGAATGACAATTTCAACTCATCATCATCTTCGCAATGGTGACGCTGTTACAAATATGTTGTTTGATGTTGTTAAAGAAATGGGGATAAAAAATATCCGCTGGTTTCCTTCCGCTTCCTTTCCTGTTCATTCACATTTGATAAAATATTTAGAAGATGGAACCATTCATCACATTGAAGGAAGCATGAACGGACCACTTGGCAAATTCACTTCTGAAGGAAAGATGAAAGGAGTCGGAGTTCTTCGTTCACACGGAGGAAGATATCAGGCAGTGCAAGACGGAGAAGTTCACATTGATATAGCAGTAATTGCAGCACCAACCGCAGACCCATTTGGAAACGCAACCGGAGATCGCGGAAAATCCGCTTGCGGACTAATAGGTTTTTCACTTGCTGATTCTGAATACGCCGAAAGAGTTATTGTTGTTACGGATAATCTTATTCCATTCCCATGTGTTCCCTGGCAGATTCAAGGTAACAATGTTGATTATGTTGTTGAAGTCGAGTCGCTCGGTGATCCCGCAAAAATAGTTTCGGGAACAACTGAAGTAACTAAATCACCTGATCGTTTATTGATTGCTGAGTACGTCGCGGATTTTATTGAAGCAGCAGGAATTATGAAAGATGGTTTTTCACTTCAAGCTGGTGCTGGTGGTACTAACCTTGCTTTCGTTTTATTCTTAAAAGAAAAAATGAAAGCTAAAGGTGTTAAAGCAAGATTTATGCGCGGTGGTAGTACAAAATATTTAGTCGAAATGCTTGAGGAAGGTTTGACAGATTACATTCTTGATGGACAAACTTTCGATCTCGAGGGTGTGAGAAGTATGAGAGAGAATGCAAATCACGTTAACACTTCTCCTTTTACAAGTTACAATTTTCACGGCAAAGGAAATTTTGCATCGATAGTTGATGTTGCAGTACTTGGTGCAACCGAAGTTGATGTAAAATTTAATGCAAATGTTGTTACTCATTCTGATGGTTATCTGCTTCACGGAATTGGCGGCTGGCAAAATTGTCTATATTCCAAATGCACAATACTTGCAATTCCTTCATTCAGAGATCGCATTCCTGTTATAGTTGATGAAGTTACAACTCTTTGCGGACCCGGTGAGTTGATTGATGTAATCATTACAGAAAGAGGAATTGCAATTAATCCTTTGAGAAAAGATTTATTAAAAGCTGTTAAAGGTTCCGGACTACCGATAAAAGATATTAAGCAAATAAAAAAAGAAGTTGATGAAATTTGCGGAGGCGCTCCGGCTAAACCAAAAGTGAATAAGGATAAAGTTGTGGCTATTGTTAAATGGGTTGACGGAACTGTGCTTGATTCAGTATTTCAGGTAGAATTGTAAACTATCAATTTGCTTCTTAATAATTTTTTGTTTTTATTATAATAGATGAAAAGATTTTTTACATATTTCTTTTTATTTGCAGCAGTATTCTTCCACTTAAATCTTCATTCACAGACTTCTACTGCCAATGTAAGGAGAAGATGAAATGCTTTTCCCTCTCTTCCCCATTCTCACCTCGATTTATCTAGATTAATAATGCTAAAGAAATTTCACCCGGCTAAAGCTGATGGAGAATAACAGCTTAAAGCCGTAAAGCCAAGCTGAGAAATCTAAAAGAATAAGCTTCATTCCCAATCTCACAAAGATTTATTTTGGTGAACATTTCTAAAGCAGCTTCACCCGGCTGAAGCTGATGGAGAGGATGAAATGCTTTTCTCTCTTCCCCATTCTCATCTCGATTTATCGAGGTGAAAAGCTTTAAGCCCATCATAAGAGCTAAACGGTTTTAACCGTTTACACCATATTTCAAACCATACTTTTCAATAAACATTTTATATTCCTCAGCAAAGCTTTTAACCCTGTGATGCTCTTCCTGATTTTTTATGTAATTAGCAACAACCTCAAGCTGAGAAGCTGAAACAGAAAATGCACCATATCCCCTGCCCCAATAAAACTTTGTGCTTATTAACCTATTTTGATTTATGTAATGTGAAGAAGAACCTTTCAATAATTTAGCACATTCTTCAACACAAAGATTTGTCGGCAGATCAATCAGTGAATGGGCGTGGTCAGCATTAACATAGTTTATTTTCATATAAATGTTTTTCTCTTTGCAGTATTCATAAAGATATTCGGAAACCTTTATCCTCGCTGGCTTTGTGAGGATTTTCTGCTTATCCAGTGTTTCCCAAATCAGATGTATCCAGATTTTGTTATAGGAATGTGTAGACATGCAGCCTCCTGAAAGATTATTTTGTTTAAAGTATTTAAACCGTTAAAACGGTTTCTTAACTTGTTGTGTAAAACCTATTACCATCAGCTGAAGCTGATGGAGAATATGAATTGCTTTTTTAGCTCTATCATTCTCACCTCGATTTATCGAGATGAAAAAGCTTTAAGCCCACCATAAGGACAAAAACGGTTTTAACCGTTTTCCTTAAACCGTTGAAACGGTTTTATTTCTTTGCCTTTTACCCTTGCCCATCAGCTGAAGCTGATGGAGAATATAAATTTCTTCTTACTTCTTTTCAAAAAGATTTACCGGGGAGGTTTATATTTGTTTAATCCGCCGCCGCTGGTTGTAATCCAGATATTCCCGTTTTTATCCTCAACAGATGCCACTGTGTTATTACTGCTTATGAGTGAGTTGGAAGTGGTGTAAAACTGTGTTACAGAAGCATCCAAATATAAAAGCCCTTCCGAAGTGCTCAACCATTTTTTATCGGATTCAGCAATAAACAAATGTTCAATTCTTATTCCCGAAGTTCCGGGGAACATGTTATTAAAGCTGCTGCCATCCCAATACGAAATTCCTCCTCTGCCGGAATTATCCGGAAGAAATGTAAACCAAATGTTATTAGAATTATCTGGTGAAACCGAGCTGATTGAATAAGTAGGATAGTTGTATTGGATTTTTGAAAAGTTGTTGTAGCTGTTATCCTGCAGAATAAAGATCCCGGCGGCTTTCGTTCCCAACCATATTTTATTTTGCTCTTCAACAAAAAAATCTTCAATCCAGTCTACTCCCGAAGTATCATTGTAAAGAATCCAGTTAACTCCATCGAATTTCACAAGGTTCGCAGAAGTACCAATCCAGGTATTTCCGGACTCATCAAACTTTATAACGTTTATATAATGTGATGAAAGACCGGAATTATTTACATCATAGATTATCCAGCTGCTGCCGTTGAATACTCCGATACCTTTGTCTGTTCCGACCCATACATTGTTCAGTTTATCAACTGAAACACAATTAATAATATTGGAAGGGATAGCGGAATTGAGCGAGTTATAATTTGTGAAGCTTAATTCATCAAACCTGATAAGCCCGTTATCAAACGATCCAATCCATTTTACGTTATTATTATCAACTGCAATTGCAGATAAAGAATTAGATTGAATTCCCGAATTAAAAATCTGGTAATCAACCCAAACTGAAGTATCGCGCAGTTCTTCTGTATAGTTGTTTATAGTACTGCTTTGCACAACCGCAATAATTTCAGAATCACGGAAATTAAATTTTGAAAACCGGATTCTGTACTCACCCGGTAACAAATCCTCCAGCAGCAACGGGGTAACTTTATTTAATGCCGAATCGTTAACCGATACATTTGCAACTGAGGGCAATGATTGCAGGTAAAGCCCGCCGTACATAGATGGATTTGAAGCAATATCAATATTGAGAGTTAATTTTTCACTTTCATTTAGATCCACTACCAGTGAAGTATCTTTGAAATATTTTTTCTTCAGGGTGATTTCATAAGTACCGGCTTCTAAAAATGAAATGCTGTCCGGTGTATATCTTCCTGTATTCCTGCCGTTTTGGAAAATAGTAAATCCTCCGGGGTTAGAATTAATATAAATAAATCCCTGCGGCGCTTCAGGTTCAACAGGTGAACGGGAAACATCCTTATCGCAGCCGTACAAAGCTGCCAGAGTTGCTGAGGCAATAAAGATATAATAAAAATATTTTTTAACGAGCTTATGCATTAAAGCCATTTAATTTTCAACAATGAAATTATAACCAAAAGATTCAATGTAATCTTCAAGGAATCTCAATCTTGTGTAGTCCTTCTTTGAGTATGAACCGAACAACCCGAAACCACCTTCGATGTTCGTATAATCTGCTACAGCAACACTAACTGTGAGATCATCAATATTCCCTCCGGTTGAAGAAAGATATCTTGATGCCGGCATATCAAAAGCTCTCACCTCAAAAATCAGATTCTGGTAGATTGAATAATTACTTTTTTCGGGGTCACCTTCTGAAATTTCCTGCAGCGCCCTGCTTACAGCATCCAGATTATAAACTATCGTGCTGGCAGAGCCGGGAGAAGGATATACAGGCATAAGCGCATTTCCTTCTGCTATATAGTCGAGAGGAATATTTTTTACTTTTTCGATTATTTCCCCGTTTAAGTTTTGCTTGTAGCGAACTGCCATTCCCGGCAGAAAATAAGTGCCTTCATCCATACTGTTCCAGATTACCTGTATTATGTTTTTGCCGCCGGGAGGAACAATAACATCGCTCTGGTCATTATATCTGATTTCTTCCGGTGTGTAGGATGAAGCTCTGAGCCGTTTACCGTTTGGCAGCAGCACTTCAACTTCAATTGGTTTATTTGTTTTAAGGGCAAAGGTATTGTTATAATAAAAACTAAATGGTGATTTGTACCTCGATGTATCAGTTCTTGCAACCGATGTATCTCTGAAGACAAAAACCGAATCATTGTACCATACACGGATATCAGCCCCGATTACAGAAGGATCTTCAGTATAAGTGGATGGATCATAACCATCAGGTCTATAGCTTCTGAGTAAAGTTGCAGTTTGATAGTTCTGATCACTTTTTAGAATACAAGTAAAAGCGTACCTCTCAAAGTAATCGTCGTAAGGATTAAAATCTTCCTCGCAGGAAACTGTAAACAAAATTAAAAGAAACAAAATTATCAATCTTATCAGTTTCATATTTCAATCCTCAGAGTTCCGGTTAAAAGGAATGGAAGCATATAAACTATTTCACCCGTATCGCGGTTAAAGTAAAAAACATTTTTCCTGTCGTACACATTTATCGCACTTAATCCAAGCTCAATATTGGCAATTGATAAATTAAATCTTTTCAGCAGGCTCAGGTCCAGCCGGTGATAAGCCGGCAGTCTTCCCAGATTTTTATCTCCCAGGTAAGCATAAGGTTCAAACTCTCCGCCGTTTGTTTCACCCTGACCGTTATTACTAAAATAATATTTATCATAAAATCCAATCATTTCTGTGAAAGGATAACCCGAATTAAAATTCCATACTGAACTTGCAATCCAGCCGTTACCTAAATTAAATTCCACGATAATATTACCTGCATGTCTTGCATCATATTTCGGATAGTAAAGCCAGTCGTTTACTTCTTTGTATGCCCAGCTTAAAGTATAGGAGGTTGTTATATTTAAAGGATCGATGCTGTAATTGACTAAAAATTCCCAGCCGTAAGATTCTCCGCTGCCAGAAAGCAGATCGGGATCAGCACTGGTAAATTTTTCTTCATTTACTATAGGAATATCCTGGAGAATTTTGTAATAACCTTCCAGAGAAAACTGAACTCCTTTCAAAACATCTACATCAAAACCTGCAACATATTGAATTGATTTTGCCGGTTTAAGATAATCGGGAGTGATTATCCAGGGTTCGAAGATGGATATTAATTCGCTTTCATCGGAGACAGTAAGCATTTCCTGCTGATAAATTCCCCAGGCAGCTTTGAATGCTGCCGCGGGGATAAATCTGTAAGTCAGGCTAACCCTTGGCTCAAATACTCCCCCGCCATACAGGCTCAGACCGGTAACATTAAACCGGGTTCCGGCATCCAGTCCGAAATTTTTCCACTGCAAAAATTTATATTTACCGTAAAGACTCAGATTTCCGGCGAACTTTTCCAAATTACTTTTCACACCCACATAATTTACCTGGCTGAATTTCGAGTCGATAGTCTTTAATTTCAAACCCAAACCAATTTCATCACGATTCTCGTAAACAACATTCATATCGAAACTAATAGTAAAATCTTTTATCTCGTTATACCTTGGTTTAAGACTGCTTAAATTCGGAATCACTTCACCTTCAAAAGTGCTGAGCGAAATACCTAATCTTGATAATAATGGCACATCATAAACCTGAAGCCATTCGAACCCAACGAGGTTATTCTTCCACTTGAATTGTTCGCGCAGAGGATCTTCATAATCAACATTATCATCGGAGAAAAAACCGAATACGGCAAACTTTGCATTTTCAAAAATATCGGCACTCGAGTAATTTAATTTGAATGAGAGGTCATAGAAATCAATCGGAACAGTCTGTTCATTAAAAAATTTTTTGAGCACTTCATTATTATAACTCATTCTTCCTGTTACCATAAATGAACCGTTCGGGACCGGTCCTTCAATCAATCCTTTCGCTGTCAATAAACTCAAACCTCCTTTAAATCCAAACCTGTTTTTATTACCGTCCTTTGAAATAACGTCCATTACAGAAGAGAGCCTGCCGCTGTATTCAGAGGTGAAACCTCCTTTGTAAAATTCAATGCTGTTAATCATTTCGGGGTCAATAACGCTGAACATTCCCAGAGAATGGAACGGATTATAAATTTCAACGCCGTTTAACAGAATCTGATTCTGGTCTCCGCTTCCGCCGCGAACATAGTACTTGGCTGTAACATCTCCGGTTGTGCTTACACCCGGTATATATTGAAGCGTCCGGAAGATATCGGTTTCTACTCCTTTGGGAAGAATCTCAATTTCTTTTACAGAAATTCTTTCGAGACTGATATCGGTTTTATTTTCTTTTATAATTTTCTCACCGATTTTTTCAATTGTCTGCAGTTGAAAGCTGAGAGGCATAAGCTGAACATCGAGCTGTGTTACTATTGCCGGTTTAATATAAACTTTAAGGGATTTGGATTTGTAACCGACATATGAAACCGTAACTTCATACTCTTTGCCTGAAGGAATGGATTTGATAAGGAATAATCCCCTCTCATCTGTAGAAGCACCGGTATTAATTTCCTTTAAGAAAACATTACAATAAGCAAGTGCTTCACCGCTGGTCGAGTCTGTAATAAACCCGCGAAGATTACCGGTTTGCTGAGGCTTTATTAGTCCGAAAGGAATGATTACCAGAACTAAAACAGCGTAAATAAGATTAGTGAGAATTGGTACCCGCATTATCCGTAAACAATAATAAACAAATTACGGAATCAAATATAAAGTAAAGTTATTTTTAATTATACACTTGAATTTTACAGTAATAACCAGCAGGCTGTTTTTACCCTGCCCTGAGAGCATCGACAATTTTCAATCTCGCCGCTCTTACCGAAGGAAGGAATCCACCGAAGAAACCCATCAGTACAGAAAAAATCAGTGAAGAGATGATTATGTCCGGTGAAATTGCAAAAGAGAATTCAAGCTCTGACCAGGAATTCCAGTTGATTGTTGATACTGAAAAGAAGGATAAAAATGAAGAAAGAACTAACCCGCTTATTCCGCCAATCAATGCAATGATAAGCGATTCCAGCAGAAATGCTGAGAGGATGCTGCGGCGGCTGAAACCAAGTGAGCGTAATGTTCCCACTTCAACAGTGCGGTTGGCAACGGCAGCGTACATTGTAATCATTGCACCTATTATTGCACCAAAGCTGAAAATGACGGTAATAAAAATTCCGAGTATCCTTATAAATCCTGCAAGAATTTCTGACTGCTCCTCGAAAAATTTCTTTTCTGTTTTTACTTCAAATTGTTCGAGCCGCCGTTCTGAATCAAAAGCATTTTTGAATGCCTGGAAATTATTTAGATCATCAAGCTTCAGGGTAATTGAAGAAACGCTGCTTCCACGGTTGAAAGCACTTAAGAGCTGCAAACCGTCACACCACATTTCAGAATCGAACCCGCTTCCTTCTGTTGTAAACATACCCACTATCTTCCAGTAATCACCTGCAACTTTTATTGACTCTCCAACCTTAGCACCTTTAAATTTTTTTGCAATTGACTTTCCCACAATTAATTCACGTGTGCCAAATGTAAAATTCCTTCCCTCTGTTATTTTAACCTGCGGACGAAGCTGGTAAACAGTGGGAGAAACTCCTCTCACAGTTATGTTGCTCATTCCACCGGAGATTATATCGAGTGTTATAACTACAACCGGTTCAGCAGAAATCAAATCAGTGCCTTCCGAAGATTTTTCTATGTGCGGCAAAGTTCGTATCACATTCTGAGTTTCGCCGTCAATTATACTCGATATTTCACCAACAGCAGATTTACGAATGATTTTAACATTATCCGGCGAACCTGTTGCTATCAGTGTTTTTTGAATACCATAAGCCATCATCAGCACTGCGGTAAAAACCAATACCACTAAAGCAACGCCGGCTATTGTTATAAGAGTTGTAAGCTTACGGGTTTTAAAATTTCTTAAAATATATTTTAATGGAATTTTCATATCATACCATTGTTATTATTATGCAGCACTGATTATTAATCTGTGCCATTAGTTAAAAAGAATTATCCAACGAACCTGAATCCATCAATTATTTTGGTACTCAATGCACGCTGAATAGGGAAAATTGCTGCAGCAACACCAATTAATATTGCAGCACTGACAGCAAGAACTACTGTAATTGGTTCAATCTGGAAGACAGGGAAAAATCCTTTTGGAATTACCCGCTCAAAGCCTGCAACTATAGGAAAGGTTAAAAATAAACCCAAGCCGCCGCCGATCGCGGCAATAAAAAGAGATTCTCCCATAATTAATCCCGTCAGATGTTTCCCTGAAAAGCCAAGGGCTTTGAATACTGCATACTCACGGGTGCGCTCACGTGCAGCCATAATCATTGTATTTCCAAGAATTAGCATTATTATTCCGATGATCACAAATGAAATAATATTCATAGAAACTATTATTGCACTTGTTGCCGAGAGAAAACCCTGCTGAAAAGCTCGTTCTGTTTCTGTTTTTGTTTCAGCCGGAGAATTTTTAAACAATGCATCAATCTGTTCAGATATTAAAGCAGATTTTGAAGGGTCTTCGATCTGGACAATGTACCAGCCTACGTCGCCAGCCCGTTCAGGCCATTCCTCTTTCATCCGCTCATTAACATAATCCCAGTGAAAAATCATTTGCGATGCATCAGTAGTTTTATCACGTGGTTTATAAATTCCTCGTACAATAAATTCCCAGTTACCCGGATAAATATCTCCTTCAAGAGTCATTATATCTCCGGGTTTAAGATTATATTGTCTGGCAATCCCTTCTCCAAGAACACAAGAATTTCTCTCTTTCTTAAAAGTTTCAAGTTCCTCTTTGCTGATTAAAAACTCAGGGTACACATCAAAAATTGTTTCAGCATCGGCAGCAATTCTGGCAAAGAACTGGTTCTTATCAATGTATACTCCGCCAAACCAGTTTGCGAAAGTAAGGTTTTTTACTCCAGGCACCTGTGCAATTTTATCCTTGTAGGCATAAGGGAGAGGAAAAATAAAAGACACAGCCTGCCTTGTAATCAGCCTGTTTGCGGATGATCCTTCAACACCAACGTACCAGGCGGTTACAACGGTTCTTAATAACCCGAATGCAATAACGGCTATTGCAATTCCAAGAATTGTTAACGCAGTTCTTAATTTATGCCTCAGCGGATTTTTCAGAATTAATTTCAAAACTTTCATACATTCTCCTGAATTAAATCCCCTTTTTCAAGATGACGGATTATTCTTGCCCTTGAGGCAGCATGCGGATCGTGCGTTACCATTAATATTGTTTTGTGGAACTCTTTATTCAGTCTTTCCATAAGAGTAAGAATTTCTTCAGCGGAATGTTTATCGAGATCACCGGTTGGTTCATCTGCAACGAGTATTGCCGGATCAGTAACGATAGCGCGTGCGATAGCAACACGCTGTTCCTGCCCGCCTGAAAGCTGCTTCGGATAATGCTTTACACGATCGGCAAGTCCAACTATACCCAGAGCAGTTTCAACATGTTTTTTCCTTTCTGATTTTGAAAGTTTTGTTAAAAGAAGTGGCAGCTCCACGTTCTCGTATGCAGTTAAAACAGGAATAAGATTATAAAACTGGAATACGAATCCGATTTTTGCAGAACGCCATTTAGCTAATGCAGATTCACCCAAAGTGGTAATATCTGTTCCATCCACAATCAGTTTTCCTTTAGACGGACGATCGATACCGGCAATCAAATTAAGTAAAGTGGTTTTTCCTGAACCTGATGGACCCATCAAAGCAAGAAATTCTCCCTCATTAATTTCAAGTGAAAGGTCATTAAGCACCGGCACTTCAAAACTATCACGCCAGTAAGACTTTGAAACATTTTCAATCTGAATGATTGCCGACATTATATCTCCTATATGTTAACTAATTACCGTTTAGAACTTAACCTTCATGGTCAGATCGGCCTCAGCGATGCATAACCCTGACGATTGCATATATGCTATTGAACAATTTTTACCTTAGTTCCCTCTTTAATTTCATCAGTAATTTTCTCAATCACACTATCACCTGCCTGCAACCCGGAGAGCACTTCTACGTAAGTTCCCATCTTTCTTCCGGTTTTAATCTCCGCAGGAACAACCAGATCATTTTCTACTTTATACACCAGCGATTTTCCGTTTTCCATCTTAACTGAAGAAGCCTGTACTACCAATATTTTTTCTTTGCTTAAAGATTTTTCATCGACCGGTTTGGATAAGAATGATACTTTAGCACTCATCTCCGGCAAAACTTTTGAATCGTATTCTTTAAATCCCACTTTTACCATCACAGTAGCTTTTGAGCGGTCAGCAGTGGGAACAATTTTAAACACATACCCCGGGTAACTTATTTGGGGATAAGCATCGAGAATAATTTCACAATCCTGGTTTGTTTTTATTCTGTCGATATAGGATTCAGATACATCGGCTTCAACCATCAAGGAATTCATATCTGCAATTGTAACAACTGCTGCGCGGGAAGTTGTGCTTGCACCAAATGGAGCTACAATCTCTCCGACTTCAGCATTTTTTGTAAGAACTGTTCCGTCAAAAGGTGCACGGATGATCATATTTTCAAGTGCGACTTCCGCAGCTCTTATTCTTGCCTCAGCCATATCGATATTTGCGAGCAATGACTTGTAAGCGGTTTCAGCCTGATCTAAACTTTGCTGGGAAGATAAACCTCTATTAAATAATTCTTTCTCACGGTTGTAATTATTTTCAACTTCATTCATCTGAGCTTTGTATAATTGAAGACTTGACTTTGCTTCATCAAGCTGTGCAACGATGTCTCTGTCATCAAGTCGGGCTATAATTTGACCCTTCTTAACTTTATCACCCTCAACAACTCCAAGATATACCAAAATACCGGTGCCTTTAGAACTTACGGATGCCTGGCGCTGAGCAACAATGTACCCGCTTGCAGTTAACACAGCATTCGTCTGCTCCGGCGACTGAAGTAAAACAGTAGTAAGCTTAACCTCGACAGTTTCTGTAAAAACCAGAGGATAAATGAAATATACTGCTGCTGCAACTACAAGAAAAAAAACCGCAGCAGATATATATTTTTTTTTTGATGAAGGACGATCATCCTTTACCGAACGATCTATTTTAAGTGAAGACAAATCTGCTGTCTTCGTTTCCATTGCTTACCTTACTCAGAATATTGAGAGTTGAAAAATTTAGGTGGAAATATATCGAATAAATGGTTTCCAGAAAACTAGAACTAATACACTGTTATTAAATTGTGATCAAACGCAAATAAATTATTAAAAATTGCTCTTTATCAGTGACATCTCTCCAGCTGCCGAGCAAACTATCCCTGGCTGCATCCTGTTAAAAGGTGGAGAATACCCTTACAATAATTGCAGAACAATTATTTGAAGAAATTTAAATTACCTTATCAAATTTATTTGAACACCCGACAGTCAATTTAACAGATCATTATTATTTAATGTTACTTAATGGAAGAAAGCTGCAAAGATTTTCATTCGCTGATAGGTGAAAAAATTAATTAATATTTATTTGCAATAAGCTTCAAAGAATTTATTTTTCGATATCCAGTAAAAATTTTGGAGTGAATCATCAAATCTAAAGAAGCCTGGGGATCTCGAGTTGGTCTTGTACTTGCAATGGCCGGAAATGCTGTTGGACTCGGAAACTTTCTTCGCTTTCCTGCTCAGGCAGCACAAAACGGTGGTGGTGCTTTTATTATTACTTATCTCATTTCATTTCTATTGATGGGGATTCCTTTACTTTATATCGAATGGGCAATCGGAAGAAATGGTGGAAAGTATGGACATCATTCAACACCCGGTATGTTCGATGTTATGGGTAAATCAAGATTCATTAAATACATCGGAGTATTCGGATTATTTACCAATCTCGGTATTGCTGCTTATTACTGCTACATAGAATCTTGGACCTTATCTTATGTCTTCCACTCTATAACCGGTACATTCTGGGATATTAAACCAACTGATTTTTTTCCAAAGTATCTTGGACTTCACGAAGATTCAATATTTGCAATTCCTACTGAAGCCGTCTTCTGGTTTTTATTAACACTCGCTTTAAATACCTGGATTTTATCAAAAGGACTTGCAAAAGGAATTGAAGTTGCAGCAAAAATCGGAATACCATTATTATTATTATTTGGGATAATTCTTGTTATTAAAGGATTAACTCTTGATACAAGTAATCCTGGTGTTATTGAAAGTCCTCTCATTGGATTGAATTTTGTCTGGGAACCAAAATTTTCAGGATTAACAAATCCAACAACCTGGCTTGCTGCAGCCGGACAAATATTTTTCACTTTGTCTGTTGGAATGGGTTGTATCCACAGTTATGCTTCTTACGTAAAAGAAAAGCAAGACATTGCCCTCAACGCTTCCTCAGCTGGATGGATGAATGAATTCGTTGAAGTGATTCTCGGTGGTTCACTTTTAATTCCTATCGCAACTGCATATCTTGGATTACAAGCTGTTCAAGCAGCAACAATGGGAGGAAGTGGATTCGGTTTGGGTTTCTTAACTCTTCCGACGTTGTTTAATAACTGGGGATGGTTTGCACCAATCGCGGGAGCAATGTGGTTCGGTTTATTATTCTTTGCCGGAATTACTTCATCTTTGGCAATGGGTCAGCCTATCGTCGCTTTTTTTAAAGATGATTTGAAATTCACACACAACAGAAGCGCAATAAATTTCGGATTATGTACGCTGCTATTAGGATTTGTTTGTGTTTGGTTGTATCCGGGTGGCTCTTTTGATGAATTTGATTTCTGGACAGGAACATTTTCACTTGTGGTATTTGCCCTGTTGGAAACAATAATTTTTGCTTATGTGTTTGGAATTGATAAAGGATGGAACGAGATTACTACCGGTGCTGATATAGTAGTTCCAAAAATTTTCAAAATCTTTATTAAGTATATAACTCCTTTTTTTATAATTGTAATTTTCGTCGGTTCAATTATAAAACCTAGTACGGATTGGATAACTGCAATCTCAAGCTTGTTCAGTGGTAACGGATGGCCATTTGCACCTGATAGTGTGATTGGTGTAATATTTCATCTTGGTGTTGATAAGTATGTTTGGTTCGAGAATGGTGAACCAACTAGAGAATTTGTGAAGGATGGAACCAGATTATTATTACTCAGCGTATTCGCTACATTTGGATACCTTGTTCACAAAGCATGGGTTATGAAAAGAAAAGAAAATGGAGAAATAATCAAATGAGTTTTTCAGCAATCCTGATGATGATATTAGCATGGTCTGTAATAATTTTTTTTACAGTGAAGTTCTTCATCAAAGTACTTAAAACACCTCAGAAAGAAGAATAATATTTTATTGTTGAAAATAAATTAAAAATTAAAATTTTTATTCTTCCAGTGTTGAAAGATTACCCGGGTCAATTCCAAGTGCTCGTGCTTTCAAAACTCTCCGCATAATTTTTCCACTTCTTGTTTTGGGAAGCGAATCAACTATTTCAATATGCTCTGGTTTTGCAATCGGACCTACTTCGTGACCAACATGTTGTCTAAGTTCCTCAATCAATTTATCACTTTTCTGATAACCTGTTTTCAGAATTACGAATGTGTGAATTGCATGACCTTTCACTTCGTGCGGCAATCCAATAGCAGCAGCTTCAGCTACTGCCGGATGACTGACTAATGCGCTTTCAATTTCTGCAGTTCCAAGTCGGTAACCGGAAACTTTTATCACATCGTCAACTCTTCCGATGATCCAGTAATAGCCATCCTCATCTCTTCTTGCCGAATCACCAGTCATGTAAACACCAGGAAATCTTGACCAATACTGCTGAACATATCTGTCAGGATCATTCCAAATTGTTCTAAGCATTGATGGCCAGGGAGTTTTTATTACGAGAAATCCTTCTTCGTTATCTTTAACCGGGTTCCCTTCTTCATCAACTATATCCATCTTTAAACCAGGAAATGGTTTTGTTCCGGAACCGGGTTTTAATGGAGTACAGGGCAGTGGTGTTATCATAAACATTCCGGTTTCTGTCTGCCACCACGTATCCATTATCGGACATCGTTCACCACCAATTACTTTGTGATACCATCGCCACGCTTCAGGATTGATTGGTTCGCCAACGCTTCCTAATAATCTTAATGAAGAAAGATTGTGACGTTTGACCCACGCATCACCGAATCTCATAAATCCTCTGATAGCCGTCGGTGCAGTGTAGAGAATATTGATTCCATATTTTTCAATCATTCCCCACCATCGGCTGGGATACGGATAAGTCGGTGCACCTTCGTACATAAATGATGTTGCCCCATTCAGTAGTGGTCCATAAACTATGTAGCTGTGTCCTGTCACCCAGCCGGGATCTGCGGCACACCAGAAACGGTCTTCTTCGTGAATATCAAAAACATATTTTAAAGTTGTGTACGTTCCAACCATATAGCCGCCGTGTGTGTGCATAATTGCTTTTGGTTTTCCTGTTGTACCTGAAGTGTAAAGAAGATAAAGCGGATCTTCTGCATCCATTTCTTCAATATCACAACTATTTCCGGCAATTGGTAATGACATTAATTCGTGGTACCACATATCTCTGCCGAATTCCATATTGACTTCGTGACCGGTTCTTTTAACAACAAGTACACTCTCAACAGTTGCAGCGCGCTGAAGTGCTTCATCAGCAATCTTTTTAAGCTCGACAATTTTTCCTCTTTGAAATGCACCATCTGCTACAATTAAAACTTTTGACTGGCTGTCTTCCAATCGTTCGTGGAGAGCTTCAACAGAAAACCCACCATAAACAACTGAGTGAATTGCACCAATGCGTGCACAGGCAAGCATCGCAGTAACAATTTCAGGAATTCTTCCCATATAGATTGTTACTCTATCACCTTTTTTTACACCTAGACTGCGAAGCACATTTGCAAACCGGCAGGTTTCTCTTTTTAACGCAAAGTAAGACAAAGATCTGAAATCACCATTCTCCCCTTCCCATATCAAAGCAACTTTATTTCTTCTGAATGTTTCGCAGTGAACATCGAGGCAGTTGTAGGCGATGTTTGTCTTTCCATTAATGAACCACTTGTAAAATGGTTTCTTTGAATCATCCAGAACTTTATCCCACTTTTTAAACCAATGAAGTTCGCTTGCTTCTTTTTCCCAAAAGCCTAAATAATCTTTTTCAGCTGATTTATAAAGTTCCTCGCATTTAGCGTGAGCTCTTTTTACTATTTCTTCAGTAGGATAATAGACTTCGCCGGATAGCTGTTTTTTTGCCATTGATCTCGCACCTTAAATTTATTGATTTAGTTATGCACTTAAAATGTTTTTATGTCACACCTGACGGGGTTCAGATTGTTACCTGAATTTTTATTCTATATATATCGCTCCAAACGGAGCTTATTTGTAGCATCAGGTTAAAAAATTTGTCCGAAAGCAAGAAGTTATTTATTACACTACTCTGGCTTTAATTTTAGGACAGTCACTTTGTATCAACTCAAAAAGATTTGCGTGTGAAATTAAATGAACAATGTCTGATAAGCAATATTCATATTAAAAATTAAATTTAAAAAGTATCAGACTAATAAATCTGCCACTCTCAGTGCGGCAGCTTTTCCTGTCTTAACATTTTTTCCATCCCCCCTTTCCTGTTCACCCAATCTTTCAGTGTTTTAATCCTTACCGGATCTAATTTTGCTTTTGGGTGAGTGAAGGTGTACATCGGAAGCGGCATTCCGCCTTTTTCAACTTCTTCAATAATCTCCTCAAGAATTTCTTCCCGTTCATTTGTATCATATTTATCCCATTCAGAAAAGTTGAGATGTTTTCTTCCATCTTTAACATCTCCTGTTACCAGGAATGAAACCGGCGCTATGTATGAATACCACTGCCAATCGGTTTCATTTGAATGACAGTCATAACAGGAAGTTCTAAGAATTGCTGAAATATTATCCGGGGCACCGATATCCTGGCTAACCGGCGGGTTTGTTCTCTCAACCGGAATGAACTGAATTCCAATTAAAACAATTACTAACAGACCTAATATTTTTTTCATCTGATATTCTTCCTTTGATTGATGAATCAATTACCGTTAGCCGGCGAACTAAAAATAAATGCTTTGCATGAATGCATGAATGCATGATTGCATGCATCTATGCATTCATCCAATCATGCATAGGTTTTCGGACTCGCAGCTGCGATTTCTTTTTCAGTTTCAGCTTCGTATTCTTTAAAATTATTAACAAACATACCTGCAAGTTTTTTCGCCATCTCATCATAAGCATTTTTATCCTTCCAGGTATTTTTCGGATTCAATACTTCGGTTGGAACACCATCACAGGTTTTGGGAATCTGCAAACTAAAAACAGGATCAGTTTCATACCCGACATTATCAAGTTTGCCATCAAGAGCAGCGTTAAGCATAGCGCGTGTGTATTGTATTTTCATTCTGCTGCCAACTCCGTAAGGACCTCCTGTCCAGCCTGTATTTACAAGCCAGCATTTAACTTTATGCTTTTTAATTTTTTCACCAAGCAACTTGGCATAAACTGTCGGATGCCAAACCATGAACGGCGCACCAAAACAGGTACTGAAAGTTGCTTTAGGTTCGGTTACACCCTTTTCTGTACCTGCAACTTTTGCCGTGTAACCTGAAATAAAGTGATACATAGCTTGTTCGGTGGTTAGTTTTGAAATTGGAGGAAGAACACCAAACGCATCAGCAGTAAGCATAATAATATTTTCAGGATGTCCGGCTTTTCCTTCTTCAACAATATTTTTTATATGAGTAATCGGATATGCAGCCCGTGTGTTTTCAGTAAAGGTATCATCATTTAAATCTATTCTTCTTGTCTGTGCATCTATCTGAACATTTTCAAGGATGGTACCGAATATTCTTGTGGTTTCATAGATATCCGGTTCTGCTTCTTCAGAAAGGCGTATCACCTTAGCGTAGCACCCCCCTTCGTAATTAAAAACACCATCTTCGCTCCAGCCATGCTCATCATCTCCAATTAATTTTCTGTTTGGATCTGCTGACAGAGTTGTCTTTCCTGTTCCCGATAAACCAAAGAATAAAGCAACATCTCCTGCCTGCCCAACGTTTGCAGAACAATGCATCGACATAACATTCTTCCTTGGCATTTCATAATTAAGAACAGTAAAAATAGATTTCTTAATTTCTCCGGCATAACTTGTACCGCCAATCAGCACCAGCTTCTCACCGAAGTTTATAAGTACAAACACTTCAGAGTTTGTTCCGTCATTATTAGGATTTGCATGAAAATTCGGCATATGAATTACAGTAAATTGCGGGCTGTGGGTTTCGAGTTCAGAAATATCTTTATACCTTCTGAACATATTTCTTGCAAAAAGATTATGCCATGCAGTTTCTGTTATCACTCTGATAGGAACCTTGTATCTTTCGTCTGCACACACATAACAATCTTCAACATAAAGATCTTTACCCTGAATATATGCCATCATCTTTGCAAACAGACGGTTATATTGTTCTTCTGTCATCGATTTGTTTACTTTTCCCCACCAGATATTTTTATCGCTGGAACTTTCTTTAACGATAAATTTATCATTCGGGCTTCTTCCGGTATGATAGCCGGTGCGAACCACAATTGGTCCAAGATGCGCAAGCAGTCCTTCTCTTCTGCGCACAACCTGCTCATAGAGTGCAGGAGTTCCGTAATTATAAAACACTTCCCGTATGTTAGTTATTCCCTGCAGCTGAAGTTCTTTTATTACTTTGTCTTTAAGTATCATTTATATTCCTGAATAGTATATTAATTAATTGATTGTATGTTATTTCAGCAAATCCAGAAAATCATATCCGATTGCTTCTTCACAATAAAAAGGTTCGCCGTATTTTGTCCTTATCTGAAATCCATAAAACTTTGCGCGTGCTTCAACATAATCCAGGAATTCAGGTTTGCTGATAAAGGTATCTTCTCTTTTAAGTGAAGGATTATGAAACTGGCTTTTGAAAGCTTTACACGATTTCATTTTAGTTTCGAAAAACTCTGAAATATCAACAATGAATGAAGGCTGGAATAAGTAAGTTTGCATATAGTAAAAGATTTTTTTCGGTCGGAAGGGTAATTGATTTCTACCGGCAAATGAAGTTTTAAATTTTTCCAATCCACAACTAAAAACAGCACGTTTAACAAGGTTGCTTGCATCGATGTGATCTGGATGCCTGTCGTTAAGGTAAGGAGCAAAAACGATGGCGGGTTTATATTTGCGAATAAGGGAAACTACTTTCTTTAAAGATTTTTCATCTGCCTTTAACATTCCGTCTTTCAGGCCCAGGTTTTCACGAACTTTCAACTTAAGAATACGGGTAGCTTCACTGGTTTCTTTCGAGCGTATACTCACATTTCCTCTTGTGCTCATTTCAGCTTTTGTAAGATCAGCCACACCAACTCTAAAACCATGAGAGGTAAACCTTGCGATTGTTCCTCCCATCGAAAGTTCTGCATCGTCAGGATGTGCAGCAAATACTAAAATATCAAGTTTCATAAAAGCAATTAAATAGTTATTGAAAATAAATATGAGTGCTAATCTAAATATAGCCGCAGCAATTTATCAATCTATGGCGGAGCGTAAAAGAATACTTTTAACAGAATAAACATTTCATAATAAGGAATAATATTTGTTTTTTAGCAACTATTGATTATTTTCGGCTACTCAATTACAGCTAATCAAAAATTTAATAAAAAATTAATTTTCAGGTGCAATAATGAAATTAAGTTCTACTGCTTTTATTCTTTTGCTGATATGCTCATCTTTTACTGCCGGGCAGCCACTTTATCAATGGACTCTTAAGCAATCCGGTAGCAGCCTCGGCGGACCAATCGATTATTTGAAATTTAACCCATACATTGTTTACTATGGTTCGAACAGTACTATTTACAAAAGCACAGATATGGGTGAAACTTTCGCGCAAACAGGTACTTCAGTCCCCGGCGCATCGGAAATTAAATGCATTTTGCTGGACGATTATAACCCCGGAACCTTTTTGGTTGCCATTGAGTCTTCCCCCGATAAAATATTAAAGACCACAAATGACGGACAAAACTGGACTACAGTGCTCGACAATGCAACATTCTCTTATTTCGGCATACCGATGACGCAGGATCCATCCAATCCCAATAATATTTATACAATGAACGGCGTTAACTTTTTACGCTCAACTGATTTTGGAAATAGCTGGACTACACTATCAAGCAATACCGGCTCAAACTCTGCTCCCTGTGATATAGAGGTATTCCCCGGTACAAACATAGTTTTGATTGGGGACAACGGAACAGGTATATTTAAAAGTACGGATGGCGGCTACACGTGGGCCCAGAAATTTGCAACAGGTGGAGAAATACCAACTATCGCTGTGGATTTTACTAATCCCGGCACGGCATGGGCAACAAAATGGAGCGGCGGAGGCGGATTGCTTAAATCGACAGACTACGGTGAAACCTGGTCTGCAGTTTCAGGGTTCAGCGGAATAAATATGTGGGGCGTTCATGTTCAGCCGACTGATGGAAATGTGGTAATAGCAGGCTGTTATTCCTGCGGGCAGGGAACCTGGCGCTCTAAAAACGGTGGTCAGACCTGGTATCAGATTCCCATTTCAACAAACAACTACCAGATTGCAATTATCGATTCTATGAACCAGTTCGCAGCACAGAGCGGCGGTTTTTATAAACTTGAGTCGCAATTTTTCGTGCCGGTTGAGCTTACTTCGTTCTCGGCTTCAGTTATTGACGGCAGAATTGAGCTTTCCTGGAGTACTGCAACAGAGCTGAATAATCTTGGATTTGATATTGAACAGAGCTTTGATAATGAAAATTTTAACAAGATAGGTTTTGCACCGGGCTTTGGAACAACAACCGAAACAAAAGCTTATAATTTTATTGTTGAAGATGTTGTCGCAGGTCTTCAATACTACAGGCTAAAGCAAATTGATTTTGACGGCACGGAAACCATTTATAATTCTGTTGAAGTGGAAGGTCCTTTGCCGGGTGAGTTTGCACTTTACCAGAACCATCCGAATCCGTTTAATCCTTCAACTAAAATTTCGTTCACACTTCCGGTTGAAGCAAACGTTAAAATAAGACTTTTTAACATGCTTGGCCAGGAAGTCCGGGAAATTGTAAATTCAGATTTTCAACCGGGAACGCAGAAAATTGATTTCAATGCTGAGGGATTATCAAGCGGCGCTTACATCTATACTATCGAATCCAAAGGATTTGACGGGCGCAGCTTTTCTTCAAATAAGAAAATGATTTTATTAAGATGATTTGTTTGCTTTTATAATTGATGATCATCCGGTTAATATTAAAACTCCAACTCGGAGCTGACCAAAAAGTAAAATATGAGAACGACTTTAAATATTTATAGTCGATTTTAGTTGAGTTTCAACTTTATTGCAGCACAGATTAATAACCTGTGCTGCCTTTTAGTAAAACCCGATTTTTTATTTCTTCAAATGATTTCCGGCTTCGATATAAGGTTTCAACTGCTCAAAAATAAAATGTTCCCATACTCTTTCCACAATGGCGGGAATTCCTTCGTCCACCTCACCTGCTGCGTGCACCGAGACTTTTAATAAAGTTGAATCAATTCCAACCGGTTCAAACTGATATGTAGTTACAATCTGAATTGCTTTACCTGAAAGACCAAACGGTCCGTCAAATCTCAGAAGTTTTCCTCTGTCAGCATAAATAACTGTTGCGTGAAGCACTCCGTTTCCTTCATCGTCAAAAATTTCCCAAAAGCCGCCGCCGGGTTTTGGTTCGAGATAAAATTTTTTAGGATTATCTGTAAATGAATGATCCCACCAGCCGCTGATATCGCCTGTAACTGCATCAAAAATTACTTCGGGAGTTCCCGGCAGAATAACTTCTTTACCAAATGAAAAAACATCGTACTTTGCTTTCTGAGTAGGCTCATCCTGGGCAAAGATGTTCGCCGAAATCAGAATCAGGATAAAAATTGTTCTCATTCTGCAATTCCTTTTTACTAAATAAAATATTTTTAATTAAAGATAAGAAGTAAATTATTGTTGGGCAAAGTCTGGTTAGGATAATTATAGAAACAAATTAAGGATAAAGTGAATTAATGGAGTTGTTTTTAACCCGCCCGTCTCGTCTTCGGCTTCGCCGAGGCATGCCGCTCGTCAGAGTCCGTTAGACTCTGGCGGAGTCTTACGACCCAGAACAGCAATGCAGATTAAAACGACAAAGCCAAAGATTTAAAATTAACTTTCTCTTCAATCATTTTTGGTCGATTAATTTAGGAGTCATTTCTTCTGACTGCTCTACAATCGATCCTTCAAAGGTAATGCGAGGATCGTTTACACTAACAAGCTCATGCAACTCGTAGACATTGTGATAACCATACCCATAGAGGTTTATGTATGTTGGGATATTCAGCGCCATCATTAGTGGCTTTTCCTGCGAGTTGAACTGTGCAGTTATGATGTCGCCAGAGCGAGTTATCGGCATGGCAACCTTGGATGCAAAATCCGTCTGGTTACCTTCGAAATTGTTATTGCAGTAGATTAATATTATTGTCTCGAAGGAAGGAATGACTTCTCCCAGATTGTCCTGAGTAAAATCAGTGAAGCTCAGGTGCTTTGCTCCCTTTACGTGTATGCGCTCATAACGAAAAGTTGAGCGGCTATCCAGAATAATTACCCCCGGCTCCTTGCTCATCTTTAGAAACGTATCGAGATCAATCAATCGCTTTTCGCGATGGTTCTCAACCTCGGCGACGAGGTTCCTGAAGTCATCGAAACTGACTTTAGCTTTGGGGTAGGGATTGTCCTGGGCTATAATCGCGCTGCCAAAGAGCAACATAGCAACTGCTGCAAGTATTTTCGTTTTCATAGTCTGTTCTTTCTATTACTGAAGATTACAGCGTCGCCGATAAGCGGCACCCAAACACAAGAAAGCCGATTTAAAAGTACAACGCCAATAATTTAGCAACCGGATTATATCTTTATCCACACAAGCCGGTTGCAACAATACAATATATTACTATACTGCCGAACAGCAATGTTTTTTAATTTCACTAAACTTAGCAACTACGCAAATGCCGAATAGAATAAGGCGTCCGGTTGATTTGCTTGTTATAAGCCTTTTGAATTTTTTTTCTATCCTACAACAGCTAAGCTATAGCTAAGATAAGCGTTCGTTGTTTTTCGTCAGTAACTTTTGTTTGTAATTTTTGGGTCAAAATCCACAATCCATTCAATACCGAATTTATCTCTAAACATTCCAAAATATGAACCCCAAGGACTTTCATCAAAGGGAATTTCAATATTTCCGCCTACTGAAAGTCCGCTAAATAATTTGTCGGCTTCTTCACGACTTTCTGTACTGACAAATATCTTAGATCTGTTTTCATTTTCATTTACTTGTCCCATACTTTCTGGAACGTCATTGGCCATTAAAAAATTTTTACCAATTGGCAATGCAATGTGCATTATCTTATTTGCCTCATTTTCTGATACTGGAAATTCAGAACTTGATATATCTTTAAAGCGTATAATCTTTGCGAACTCTCCACCAAATACTGATTTGTAAAAATTGAATGCTTCTTCGGCATTTCCATTAAAATTAATGTGTGGATTTATAAGTGCCATAATTTTATTTAATCTCCAATAATAATTTATTTTTAAAAAGCTTTTTCAAAATTGGTTTTGCTATCATATAAATATTAGCAAAAAAGTGTATAATTAAAGTGTAAATGCGCCAATATTAGAGGTTAAATACAACATTTCTATTGATTGCCGCTCTGCTAAATTAATTTATTTTAATATTGTTCCAAATCTTCATTTGTCTGATTACACTTACTTGATACTTGGCTTATAACGTACTTGCGCTTAACCCGCCCGTCTCGTCTTCGGCTTCGCCGAGGCAAGCCGCTCGCCAGGGTCCGTTAGGCTCTGTCGGAGTCTAACGACCCAGAACAGCAATGATTAATTTAAAATATACATTTAACAATTAGAACACTTGTCCGCCTTTGACGGAAACTTTTTTAACAGTAAACACTTACCAAGAAAGATTATACAGCCTGCCCGCCTTTGGCGGGGAACAACTACCTTTTAAACTGCACAAAAGCCAAGTGCGAACTCGCAGTCAGCTTGAGGCACGGGTTAGGCGGTTGCGAAAGCGTTCCATGATCGAAGCAACTGCCGCACCTGTGAAGCCGAGGATAATCCCAAAAACACCAGCGACAATGCAAAATACCAACATCTCACCGAATCTTTGGCCGCCTCCTTGCATCCAGACGATTAATTCTTCAACGATCCCTCCCTTCATCACCAAAAACGTAATTTCAGTGCAAAGTAGTCCAGCCAGCATACCACCACCGATCTTATCACCAAAACGAGCGGTATGTTCAGGCGTAGAAGAGCGCCATAATCCCACAAGGGTACCGGCAATCAGAGGCACAGTAAAAAGTAGCAGTACGACGGGAAAAGGAATGCCCATATCCCATGTAATAAGGATTACCACCAACGTCGCTAGCCAGTATACAAGAAACAACATTGCTGCCCGTTTATGGGCTCGAATATCCTGCCAGAGTTTCCTCATTTCAAGAATATCCTTTCTGAACTTGATTTGTGTATCATAAAATTTGCTTTCAAAATAAAATGTGCCACCGCCTAACGGCGTGTTATGTTAAAACACAACGCCGTGTTTATAATTATTTAAAGATT
>CAZXGJ010000015.1:15230-55430 GCA_964639955.1 uncultured Ignavibacteriaceae bacterium | reverse complement strand
TATTATTCTAAATATAGTTGCTTTTCTCTTTGTCTACTATATGGGGTACGGTTCATACTCCAGATACACCTAGGTGAGGGAAATATTTCAAATCAATTATTTAATTAATTAGTTGGATTTCACCAATATTTGAAAATAGTAGTATGTCTACTGCAGATCAATCCTCACTGATGTGTTGTCTTGAACATCTTTACGGTGATATTTTCTTATTGCTCACTCAATACTCTCTCTAGGTTTACTAAAAACAAGAAAGAAAATAAAATACGTAATAATATAAGATCACCCAGCAATTTGTTCAGTCAGAACGCAAAAAATTTCAAGTTATCAAATACGTTATTATCTCATAGAGAATTAAAATAAGTTCAAACGGCTTCCAAACTGCTTACGACTTTTTATAGAGTAATTTTTTCTTAAAATCTTATCTGGATTTTTTGAAAAGAAAAATTAACCTGCAATAAACATGTAAATTATATATCCAACTACAACCAGCATACCGATGGCCACTTGTGCTATAAAAAAATAAAATAAAAATGATGTAGTTTTATCGCTTTTTTCCGGAGTATCCATGAAATATATCCTTTCAAATTTTGAAATATTAATAAATTTAATTACGAATGAAGTATTTGAAAGGACCTAGGTGCTGGTTGATAGTTCAGCAATTAGAAATGATGAATTGCGTAGATTTAATTCTAAAACTGTCTCTGAAATAATTGTTAATATCTTATGATGGTTATCTAACTTTTTAATAAAGTATTCATAAGAATAAAATTTGGATGAGAATGATTCAGCCAGAAGTTTGAAATGTATTTTTGTACAGTTGGTTTCTGGTAAAAGATTTATTACCTGGTTATTTAATTGGGAGTAATTGTTCTCCTCAACATTTAGGTAGTTTGAATTGTGAGAAAATACAATAATGTTGTTGATCAAAGTAACAAAGACGAAAAGGATTATAAATCCTTTTACAGATAGGTCTTTTAAAAGAAGATTATTTTTCACTGGAGTATATTTATCTTAATTTCAATTTAAAAACAAATGCTAAATCTAATCCTAATCAGTGCTTTGACATCAAATCGAACCTACAAGCCAGAAAAGGAATGCAGATGCAATTGCAATACTAACTGCATATGGCAACTGTGTTCTTACATGGTCGATATGATCACAGGCAGATGCCATAGATGAAACAATAGTGGTATCAGAGATTGGTGAGCAGTGGTCACCAAATACACTTCCACTAAGAACAGATGCAATTGAAAGTGAAAGCGAAGCATCAGCGTAAACTGCAGTTGGTACAGCAATAGGAATCATAATCGCAAAAGTTCCCCAGCTTGTACCTGTTGAAAATGATATAAATGCAGAAGTCAAAAACAATATTGGCGCAATAGCGGAAGGATTTAAAAAATCTTTTGATAATGAAGCAACATATATACCTGTTCCGAGTGTTCGGCAAGTTTCACCAATTGAAAATGCTAACACCATCAGAATAGCAAGTGGAACCAAACCAGAAATTCCTTTAAGTGTGTAATCCATTACTTCTTTCAGTGTTAAAATTCTTTGAACAAGAGAAATAATTCCTGCGACTACAATTGCAGTCAAAACTGACCAGAGAACTGCAGTTGAACCAGAACCTGATGTAAGATTTCCATCCCCGGTAATTAGTAAACTAACCGGCATCATTGTAATCATTACTAATATTGGAATAATCATGTTTAATGATCTGTGCTTTATTCCCTTTTTAGGTTTAAGTGAGGCAACATCTTCTGAAATCATCGGAACAGAACCATCTGCAATTGTCTTTCCGGTTTCCAGAGACCTGATTTCTGCTTTTTTCATTACACCAAAATCTTTGTAACTAAAAGCAATGAAGCCAGCGAACAGCACAGAAAGTATTGCATAAAAATTTAGTGGAATTGTACTTAAAAAAAGTGAAACAGGATCGCCAAATTCGCCGAAAGCTGATTCCTTTTCAAGCAATGAAACAACATAAGCTCCCCAGGCATTCAAAGGAATTAAGATGCAGATTGGTGAGGAAGTCGTATCACAGATATAGGCAAGCTTTTCTCGGGATATTTTGAACTTTTCAAATATAGGATGAAAGATTGTTCCGGTTACAAGACATGAAATTGAGGATTCAATAAAAACTATGCAGCCGACAAAGAAGGAAAAAACACTAGCACGTTTTCTTGTGGTGACGATATTTTTTTTCTGAATGAAATCTACAAAACCCTGCACTCCACCATTTGCCTGTGTCAAAGAAATTAATGCACCAACGAGTGCGCAGAATATTACCACTCTTGTATTGCCAGCATCTTTAAAGACATCAATTATTGATTGAATGGAAAGCTCGAATCCTTTTAAAATATTTCCTTCTGCTATAATTACCCAGCCGATAACTATTCCAAGAAATAAGGAGAGAAAAACCTGTCGTGTTTTAATCGCAAGTAAAATTGCAAACAAAGGTGGAACAACTGACAACCAGCCGAATTCCATGTTCAGTTCCACTCAACTAATGATTGAAAAACTATTTTTTTGCTGGACAAATTTTTTGCTTCGATATAGTGAGTTAGTGGATAATCTTTTTCTGTCCCTTTACTTAGCTGAATTTCGTTACCAAATTTCGATTCAGCGTTAAATGAAGTGGTTAGTGATTTAATTGTATGAGCTTTGTGGAAATTCTCATCAAAGCAGTCAAGCATAAGTCTGATATATGAAGCATTGTTTGCATGCTGGTTCAAATCAATATCCGAGTATCGGATTTGAGTTGTGTAAATGATTTTTGTTTCTGTGGTCGGAATTATTTTTTGCGGAAGATCTGCTAATGCATCTTTTGACTCCAGCATTTTGATATCAGGGCATAGTTGAGGAAGAATTTTTGGGCGAAGTGATTTTGAATCAATTAGTAACCATGCAGAAGTTCCTTTACAGATGATTTCATCTTTTAAATTAAAGAGATAATAATCTCTCATCGAATAAAGTTTAAATTGCTTTTTTCCCCAGGTCTGAATCTTTATTTCATCAGAAAATTCAGGATAGTTTATAAACTCAAATTTTGCCCAGGATAAAACCCAAGTCAATCCCATCGGAACGAAATCTGAGTAACCAAAATGACGGCGTTCAGCATCATTGGAAGCAGCATCCTGAAAGTAATCGAGAATTGTATTGACTTTCAATCTGTCATTTGCATCAACATCAAAAGCACGGATTTTAGTTTTTGTTTCCCAGATTAGATTCATGTTAAGTAATTTTCGTTTGACTTACCCTTTAACATAAGAAAACTTTTCAGCGACTTTTCCATCTCTGACTTTAAAGATATCAACACCGCGTATATGTCCGGATTTACCTTCTTTCACCCAATGATAAATCCATCTGACAAAACACCTGTCGCCGGATGCAAAAATTTCTTCTGTTTCAAATCTTGCCTGAGTAGAACGCTCAAACATCTGAACCCAAAATGCACGAACTTTTTCCTGACCCTCAAATCTTTCTCCATCAGGGACAGGTCTTGTATTTTCAAATACAACATCATCGGTCATCAAAGACATAATCTCATCAACATTATGCTTGTTAAAAGCTTCATTGAATTTGTTGACCGTCTCAAGAGTTTTTTGTGTTTGAGAATCCATTGTATCTCCTGTCTTTTTGCTATTATTGTTCTGACTGCAATTTAAGATAAAAAGACTGCAAATAAATATAGTGGTTAGCTTGTTGAGCATATTAACTCCTGAATGTTACTCAAAAATCTATTTTAAATTATCTGCCTGAAAGATCGCCCGTTGTTTTTAACCAGTTGCGTTTTAATTGATGAAAGCTGATAAGTTTTTTTTGATTTTCATCCCACAATCTTAAAAACATACTTCGAAAACTTGAACGGAGAGTTAATACGGGAACCTTCTGAAAATCCGGATTTTCCTTATAACACTTTTCAAGAAGGTAGTTGGGAATTTTTGGACTAAGATGATGGATGTGATGAAATCCAATATTACCGGTGAACCATTGCAAAACTTTTGGCAGTTTATAGTATGAACTTCCTTGCAGTGCTGCAAGTTCATAATCCCAGGTATTATCTTTTGTCCAGTAAGTATCTTCAAACTGATGCTGCACATAAAACAGCCACGTTCCGGTTGATGACGCAATAAATGTAATTGGCAATTGAACAAACAAAAACGACTGCCATCCAAAAACAAGTATCATTCCTGTTGCCAGAAGTAGAAGAAACAAACTTGTAAGATAAACGCTCGGATGAAGTTTCTTTAAACTTTTTACAGGTGGAAGAGGTAAGCGATAAATAAATACAAAAAGAATGAAAGGAATTACAATAAATAAAAATATCGGATTACGATAAAGCCGGTATTTAAATCTTCCCCATTTTGATTGCTGAAGAAATTCTTCAACAGTCATAGTATAGATGTCACCGATTCCTCGCTTATCCAGTTTACCTGCACTTGCATGATGAATAGCATGTTTCTTCCGCCAGTAATAGTAAGGAGTTAACGTAAAAATACTGCAGATAATACCCCACACATCGTTTGCTTTTCTCGATTCGAAAAATGAGCCGTGCCCGCAATCGTGCTGAATTATAAAAATTCTGACAACAAAACCTGCGGCAGGTAATGAAAGAAGTAGCGTTAACCAGTAACTTATATCCAGACTAAAATACATCAGGAACCAGATGATAAAGTATGGAATGAATGAATTTGTTAATTGCCAGATACTTTTCCATCTGTGTGAGGTTTGATATTTAGCAACGAGTTTATCCCAGAATGTCTGTTTTGCAGTTGAAATATTTGATGACATAAGTAGGTTTTTAATCTTTCTTTTTAAATGAATTTCAAAATAGGTATAAATACACAAGGATGAAATGTAAAATACTCTTCCTTTGAGAGACGTCTTCCTCTTACGTAAAAGTTATGCGGTGAATTTTAAATTGTCGCTGATGGAACTATCTGAATAAGCTTTGTCTTATTCCAACAATTTATCTGACAAAATGATTTTTACAGTTGAACAAATTAAAGATGAATTTCCTAAGAGAATGAAACTGAAATGCCGGGAATTAAACCAAGCTTTATATTGATGTTCTTCAATTTGTAGTTTCCCATTTTAATCGTTTCAGAAAAATCACTTGCTTTGAAGAGGCTTATTAAAATGATCACTGCTATTTTATTTTCTTTCGCTCTTTCTAAAAGCTCTTCTCGTTTTTCAACAGCAATGGAATCAAGTACTTTAAAACTAACACTAATATCCGGAGGAATTGAAACACTGGCATTAATTGAACCTAACTCGTATCCGGACTCTTTAAATAAAGCTGAATACTGACTAAATGTTGCAAGTATCTCTTTTATTTTTTCCTGACCGCTGTCTTTGAATTGTTCTATAATTTCTTTCTTTGCATCGTCAAAAAATGATTCTCTTACATCATTCAATTTTCCTTTTGCTAAATCAAGTGATGCCTTTGCTTTATCGAAGATGCTCTCACCCATAAAAGTAATTCCTTTTTTATTTGAATATTAATTTATGATTTATAAGAAAAGTAAATTTTATCCTGCCCGCAAATGCAGGCAGGAATTAGTAAAAAGTAATTTTAGGTTAATTATTTCTTTTCAAAAAATTTATAAACAACACCTGCCAGTATTGCACCTATGATTGGAGCAACCCAAAACATCCAAAGTTGAGATAAAGCCCAGCCGCCAACAAAAACAGCTGGTCCTGTACTTCTTGCAGGATTTACAGATGTATTTGTAACAGGAATGCTAATCAAATGAATTAATGTTAATGCTAAACCAATTGCAATACCTGCATATCCTTTCGGAGCTCGTTCATCAGTTGCGCCGAGTATAACAAATAAAAAGAAAAATGTCATTACAATTTCAGTCACAAAACCTGAAATAAGTGAATAACCACCTGGAGAATGTTCATCATATCCGTTAGAAGCTAATCCACTGTTTATATCAAATCCCGCCTGTCCGCTGGCGATGAAATATAAAACTCCCGCGCCAGCTATTGCACCTAGTACCTGAGAAATAATATAAGGGAGAACTTCTTTGGATTGAATTCTGCCACCGACCCAGAGTCCAACAGTTACAGCAGGATTTAAATGACATCCGGAAATATGACCGATAGCATAAGCCATAGTTAGAACGGTTAAGCCAAATGCTAAAGCAACACCAAGAAGACCGATTCCAACTTCAGGAAATGCAGCAGCGAGTACCGCACTACCGCATCCGCCAAGCACCAGCCAGAAAGTTCCGAAAAATTCAGCCAACATTTTTTTTGATTCCATTTACCCTCCGGAATTAGATTTAAGTTATAGTTATTTATGAAACTCAATTATGTTTGAACAAAGGTGAGCTCTGTTTGCCCCAAAAAGTATTAAACTAATTTATAAAAATTTTTAATGAGTTTAACAAAATATTAATCTTGGGAGGTTGTTATACAAGAAAAAATTATTTATCAGTCTCTTGCTGTGATTGATTTCGTTCTACATCTTTTTTGTTTTTGAATTACAAAAACTTAAAATATTTGGTTCCTGACGGGACTTGCTGTGACCACTTTTCGTAGTCACGTGCCATTTATTGATCCTCTTCGAGGATCTTATCTGTACTTATTTTTTTAGATCTGCAATAACTAGACATCTACGATGTCATTCCTAATTTTAACCTCGTAGAGGTTTCATTTAGTTCTAAGTTATTCCGCAAAGTTTGTAAACAAGCCTACCTGTCGGTAGGTAAACCGATTAATTTATACCGATACTATACCTTTGAGGGATAGTATCGGTTGCCAATCATAGAATCTTCAACTTTTTCAATTTAAACTTAAGTATCTAATCATTATTTTCAACCAGCAAATCTAATATTTAAATACAGACTCAATGAAAAATAAAACATTTGTAATTGTTGATGCAATGGCAATGGCTTATAAAGCTTACTTTGCATTCATTAACCGTCCGCTGAAAACTAAAAAAGGTGAACCGACTTCTGCCGTTTATGGTTTTGTTAGTCAGATGTTAAAAGTACTGGAAGATCACAAACCGGATTACATTGCCGTTGCAACCGATTCAAAAGAAAAAACTTTTCGTCACGAGAGATACGAAGCTTACAAAGCAACCCGCCTCGAAATGCCGGAGGATATGATTCCTCAGATTGGAAGAATAAAAGAGATTGTCGAGCTGATGAATATTCCACTTTACATACTTCCCGGTTATGAAGCGGATGATATAATCGGAACTGCTGTAAGGCTTTCTGAAAAAAAAGGAATGATTTCTTATGCAATAACTCCCGATAAAGATTATATGCAGCTTGTTACTGATAAAACTATCGTTGCAAAACCGGGCAGAAGTACAGATGAAGTAGTTTTCTTTGATGAGAAAAAAGTAAAAGAACATTATGGCTTTGAACCAAAATATATGATAGATTATCTCGCACTGGTTGGCGATAGTTCAGACAATATTCCCGGTGTTAAAGGTATTGGTGAGAAAACAGCTCTTCCATTGATTCAACAATTCGGAACGATTGAAAATATTTATAAGAATCTTGACAAAGTTGATAAGCCTGCGGTCAGAAAGAAGCTTGAAGAAAATAAAGAGAATGCTTTTCTTTCCAAGGAACTTGTTACTATTAACTGCAATGTTCCGATGGATTTTGATTTCGAAAAAGCGAAGTTTGAGAAACCCCGGTTTGATGAGCTGCGCGATTTGTTTATTGAACTTGAATTCAAAAATCTTTACACAAAACTGCTAAAAGTTTATAATCACGATGAACAGCAGAAAGTCATAACAAATGAAGAACTATTCACAGCAAGTACCTTCGATAAATCCAAATCAAAATATGAACTAATCACAACAAAAAAAGAAGCAGAAAAACTTGCAGAAAAATTGAATAAGGTTTCTTTATTTGTTTTCGATACTGAGACTGACTCTCTTAATGCATTTGAGTTGAATATTCTTGGTGCTTCATTTTCTACAAATGCTGGCGAAGGATATTTTGTAGCAATTGATCCCGGCAGTAAAATCTTCTCCGATGGAAAGAAGCGTTTACCGGTTGATGATTTCAAAAAAATATTCAAGCCTCTACTTGAGAATAAAAAAATTAAAAAGGTTTGCCAGAATGGTAAGTATGATATTTCCGTGATGCGAAGCGTGGGAATTAAAGTTGAGAATTTCTATTTTGATACAATGGTTGCGAGCTATATCATTGATCCCGATCAGAAGCACGGAATGGATGATCTGGCAGAAAAATATTTGAACTATAAACCAATTACACTATCCTCGCTTATCGGCGAGAAAAAAGATCCTTCAAAAATTTATGATGTTGAGCTGGAGAAACTTTCCGACTATGCAGCTGAAGATGCTGACATTACCTTTCAGCTTTATGAAATTCTCAGCAAGGAAATTAAAAAAGAAAAACTTGAACGAGTAGCTTATGAAGTTGATTTCCCTCTGGTTCCTGTTCTTGAAGCTATGGAATATGAAGGAGTAAAGATTGATAAATCTGCGCTTGATAGTTTCAGCAAGGAATTGCAAAAACTGATAAATGAATACACAAAAAAAATTCACCTAGCAGCAGGTCAGGAATTTAATATCAGTTCTCCCAAACAATTGCAGAAAATCCTCTTTGAAAAACTTGGTCTGGCTTCAGGAAGAAAAACAAAAACCGGATTCTCAACTGATGCACGTTCTTTGGAAAACCTTCGCGGTGAACACGAAATAGTTGACTTGATTCTGGATTACAGACAGGTTACTAAACTGAAATCAACTTATACTGATTCACTTCCGAATCTTATCAATCCTAAAACCGGAAGAGTTCATACAGATTTTAATCAGACTGTAGCTGCAACTGGAAGACTTTCGAGTCTTAATCCGAATCTCCAGAATATTCCAATCAGAACAGAAATGGGTAAAGAAATCCGAAAAGCTTTTGTACCCAGAGATAAAAATTATGTTCTGTTGAGTGCTGATTATAGTCAGATCGAATTAAGATTGCTTGCTGCAATTTGTAAAGATGAAGCTTTGATGAAGGCATTCAAAAGCGGTGAAGATATTCATCGAAGCACTGCAGCACTTGTGTTTATGGTTGATCCGAAAGATGTTACTCCTGATATGCGTAGAAAAGCAAAAGAGGTGAACTTCGGAATCTTGTACGGCATTGGACCTTTCGGATTAAAAACCAGATTGGGAATTCCACAATCTCACGCAAAAGATATAATTGATCTCTACTTCAAGACGTTCAAGAATGTCAGAAATTATATGGATGAGTCTGTGAAGAAAGCACAGGAAAAAGGATTCGCTGAAACGTTGTTTGGCAGAAGGAGATTTCTTAGAAACATAAACAGCAACAACAGAGTTGTCCGCCAATTTGAAGAACGTGTTGCTATCAATATGCCGATTCAGGGAACTGCTGCAGATATGATAAAGCTCGCAATGATAAAAATTCATAACGAACTTGAAAAAAGAAAAGCAATGACTAAAATGGTTTTGCAAGTACACGATGAACTTCTTTTTGATGCACATAAAGATGAAGTTGATGAACTTCGTCCAATGATAAAAGAAATTATGGAAACAGCTTTGCCGGTTGATGTTCCAATAGTTGTTGATACAGGAGTTGGAGATAACTGGTTGGACGCTCACTGAATAGAATAAGAGTATGAGTAAGATGAATAGAGAAGAGATAAAAAAGATTTTATGTATAAAACCGCGAGGTATTGGCGATATAATTCTTTCTACAATCGTACTCGAAAATTTAAAAGTAGCTTTCTCCCATTCTGAAATTCATTATCTCACCGAAGAATTTGCAAAAAGAGCTGTTGAAAACAATCCTTTCGTTTCGAAGATATTAACATTCAATAAAAATGATTTTGTTCTTTCAATTATAATGAAAGTCAGGAAGGAAAAATACGATTTGGTTTTTGATTTCTGGTCGAATCCAAAAACCGCGCAGGTAACTTTCTTTTCAGGTGCGAAGTACCGGGTGGGATTTGAAAAGCGAGGAAGAAAATATGCTTACAATATTTCCGGAAAAAATGGAACGATGGGTGAACACGCTGCTGAAGATAATCTCGTTTTATTAAAAGCTTTTGAAATTCCTGTTATTTCAAAAAGAATTATCTATCAAACAACAAAAGAAGAGAAACAATTTGCAGTTAATTTTTTTGGTGGTTTAAATACTACTGATAAATTATTAATTGGTATCATTCCTTCGGGCGGCTGGGAATCAAAAAGATGTAAACCGGTAAAGTGGATTGAAATATGTTACGAGATTCAGAAGAATTATAAAACACAATTCATTATTCTGTGGGGACCCGGAGATGAAGAAGATAAGAATATTATTTATGAAAGATTGAAACCAACTCCATTGATTGCACCGGAATCTAATTTCGGAGAATTGTCTGCGCTAATTGAAAGATGTGATATGATTATCGCGAACGATTCCGGTCCAATGCACGTTTCAGCAGCACTTGGAAAGCCAACGCTCGGTATTTTTGGCCCAACTGATCCAAAAGCACACCGACCATATTCAGAAAATTGTTCTTTTGTAATCCACTCCGATCTACATTGCATAAAATGTACTAAATTAATCTGTCCTTACAACCACGAATGTATGCTGGAACTGCCAATCGAAAAAGTTATGGTTGAAATTGAAAAGTTAATGAAGTTCGTCAGATAGATTACATACTATAAAAAGATGAATAAGTATCATCGAAAAATTTGTTCAGCTTTTCAGCATATCTTTCTAAAGTAAATTCACTTTTAAAATATTCTTCAGCAAGCAATCCATATTCATTTGCCAATCTTCTATCATTTGATAAAGTTAGAATACTCCGGGATAATTCATCTGGTTGAGAAATATTAAACAGTAAACCGTTTTTGTTATGTTCAATAAATTCATCATTCCCGGGAATATTCGATGCAATAATCGGTAATCTAGATGCAGCAGCTTCGAGCAATGCCAGTGAAAATCCTTCCGATCTTGATGGGAGCAGAAAAATGTCCATTGCTTTATAATATTCAAAAATATTATCAATAAATCCGGGCATAATTATTCTTTCTTTAGCGATATTAAAAGTCAATGCATACTCAAAAACTTCGCTCTGATTTTCTTTTGGTATTCCGATAATAAGTAAAACAAATCTCTCATCAAGTTTGGAAAATGCCTTGAAGAGAATATCAAAACCTTTCCGTTCCTTATGAAACCAGCTTGAAATTCCCAATACAATTTTATCATCTAATCCTAATTGAATGCGGATTTTATCGCCGGATATTTTCGAAATATTCTCCGGTATTTCAGTAGTATTATAAATTACGTGGACTTTGTTATTTTTAATCCCCTCTTTAATCAGGCTATCAGCTACTCCACGACTGCAAGCGATCATAAAATCAAAATATCTGTTATAAATTAACGGTCCGATGAAAGGCGTGCTCAGAGAAATATTTTGTCGGTATGCAACACTAATTATTTGTTTCCTGAACTTTGCTTTTAATTTCATCACAACTTTTCTATCCTGTGAATGATAGGCTACAACAAAATCAGGTTTCTGATACGAAATATTTTCAATTACATCATTTACTAATAAGGATAATTTTCTTTTACTCTCAAGTTCAATGATGGGTATTCCCTTTTCAAGTGCTCTCCTTTTTGTTAAAGAATCTTTTGAAACAAACAATTTCACACTATGACCTTTTTCAATCAGCTTAGAAGAACTAAGTATTGCCATCTTTGCACTACCGGCATAACCATCACCAAAACTGAATTGATTTATATTATAAAACATTTAATTTTTTGATTTTCTGATATTAAGAATAATTATGTTTAATTTTGCAGTGTAATAAGCGATAATAGCCAACTCAAAATTACTAATAAATACGTGATCAATTATTATGTCTAAAGAAATTCCCTCTTGTAAAAGATTTTCCGGATACAAACCGTGTTTCCCAGACCACAATTGTTGGGAGAACGGTTGTAAGGACAATATACCAATAGGTACGAAAATTCTGATAATCAATCTTGATGCGATGGGTGATGTATTGATGACAACAGCGCAATTGCCGGCTTTGAAAAGGAAATTTCCTGAATCAACTATCTACTGGATTACTTTAAAGAATGCTGCTCCACTTCTGTTTAATAATCCGCTGATTGACCACATTTATATTTTTGACACAACCTCATTATTAATTCTTCAACAAATTAAGTTTGATTTTATAATGAATGTAGATAAGTCACAACAATCCTGCGCTTTACTAAATAGTTTAAACAGCAAAAATAAATTAGGCTTCGGACTGAATTCAGATGGAAAAATTATTCCTGTTAATGAGGGAGCATATTACAATTATCAGCTTGGAATGGACGATCATTTCAAATTCAAAGTCAATCAACGAACGGGGCAAGATTATTTAGCTGAAACGTTTGATTTAGATTATCGAAGAGATGAATATGTTTTTGAGTTTACTGAAGAAGAAAAAAATTTTATTGAAAAATACAAAAAGAAAGTAGGTATCAAAAAGAAAGATAAAGTTATTGGATTTAATACTGGCTGCTCCGAGCTTTATCCAAATAAAAAGATGACAATTGATCAGCATATATATTTAATCAGGCAGCTTTTAAAGAAGAAATATAAAATAGTACTGCTTGGTGGACCGGAAGATACTCAGCGTAATAAAGAAATTTATTCACACTTTAAAGGCAGGATAATTAATACTCCAACTGAAGAAGGATTAAGACGAGGTATTTGTTATGAAAATATTGCAAATATTATAGTTACCGGTGATTCTCTCGGAATGCATATAGCTATTGCTTTAAAGAAATTTGTAATCGTTTGGTTTGGTGTTAGCTGTTGGACGGAAATTGATCTTTACGATCGTGGAATAAAATTATACCAGGCAAGTTTAGCCTGCTCGCCCTGCTGGAAAAAACTATGTCCCTACAATCTTGAATGCATTAAGATGATTGACCTTGAAAGAATAATATCTGAAGCAGAAAATTATTTTAGAAAAATGGTCTAATGAACTTTAGAGAAAATTTAACAAAACGATTTAATGATGCGATTCAAAAACCTTTTGTGCTAGATGGTGCTATAGGAAGTTATCTGCAGGAAAAATTAAATAAATCCGATGAAGTTTTATGGATGACTAATATAAATAGAAATAATCCTGAAGTTGTAATTCAATTGCATAAGGATTACATTGAAGCCGGAGCAGATATAATTACCACTAATACTTTCCGAACAAATCCGGCGGCTCTTGAAGAAAAAAATATTTTCAATTTTTCCAGTTATGTAAAAGAAGCAGTTGAACTGGCTAAGGAGGCTGTGGATGGTAAAAAAATATTAGTCGCCGGCTCAAATCCTCCTGCCGAAGATTGCTATCAATCGGAAAGAACTATAAGTTATTCTAAACTTGAGATGAATCATAAATATCATATTGATTTACTTATGGATAATAACGTTGATTTTGTGCTAAATGAAACACAAAGTCATTTTGACGAAATTAAAATTATCTGTAACCACTGTGATAGAAATTCAATACCATATGTAGTTAGTCTTTATGTTCAGGAAAACCTGCAGATACTTTCCGGTGAGAAATTGGAATATATTTTGTCTTTTTTGAGAGACCACAATGTACTTGCTATAGGATTCAATTGTATTTCGCCGGAATTATTTCTCAAAATTACCGGGAGCATACAGCTTCCGGATAAGTGGGGATTTTATCTTAACTGTGGTAGTGGTAAACCAACTGATAAAAATATCAGATGCGGAGTATCAGCAGATGATTATCTTAAATATGTTAAGAAAGAATTGCATTTAAAACCAGCGTTTATAGGTTCATGCTGTGGATCAAATCCTTCACATATAAAAAAAATAAGGGAGTTTTTAGATGGAAAAAATGATAGTTGATTCTCCTGCTAAAATCAACCTTGGGCTAAATGTTGTTGGAAGACGAACTGATGGTTATCATGATCTTGAGACAATCTTTATTCCACTTTTATTATCTGATAAATTAATCTTCTCAAAATCAGATGAGTTGAGACTTAATACGAATTCCAAACAGCTTAATGAATTAAATGATAACTTAATACTCAAAGCAATAAAGCTTCTTGAAAGACAGTCGAAGAGAAAAATTTTAGTAGAAATTTTCGTTGAAAAAAATATTCCAATCGGTGGCGGATTGGGTGGTGGTAGTTCAAATGCAGCTATTACATTGAAAGCTATAAATAAGTTATTTCAACTTGGATTTAGTTTTACTGAATTATCGGAATTTGCTTTAGAACTTGGCTCAGATGTTCCGTTCTTTTTAAATCCTTTTCCCTGTTTTGCGGAATCAAGAGGAGAAATTTTATTTCCATTAGATTTAGAATTATCTTATCCTATTCTGGTAGTCAATCCCTGGATAAAAATTAATACGGGTTGGGCTTTTAGCAAAATTAAACCATCAAAGCCAGTGACAAATTTGAGAAAGATCATAATAGAAAAAAAGATTGATATCACGGAATACAGAAATTACATTACAAATGATTTTGAGGAAATTGTCTTTAAAGAATATCCAATCATAAAAGAAATTAAAAACGAACTATACAATCAGGGAGCAAAATTTGCATTAATGAGTGGAACGGGTTCAACAGTCTATGGCATATTTACAAATCTTCAACAGGCTTACTGGGCAGAAGAATTTTTCAAACAGAAATATTTTACTTTTTTGAACACACCGTTTACTAAAGGTTCAATCACCTGACAGCATTTTCTGTAAATTCAACAAAACCTTTTAATGGATTTAGTTTTACATTTATGCCAAATGGAAATGTAACAAAGTCTTTAATGTGACCGTGAGGAAAATTGTAAACCACAGGTATCTCTACTTTACTAAAATAGTCTTCCAGAACTTCTTCCGTTGTTAAAGTTTTTTTCTTTTCATCGGGTTCGTTACAATCAGTAAAACTGCCAAGAATAATTCCTTTAGCTCTTTTAAATATTTTATTCAATCTTAACTGATTTAACATCCTGTCTATTTTGTAAGGCGGTTCACTTACATCTTCAAGTAAAATTATTTTATCCTTCAGGTCAGGCAGATATGAAGTACCAATCATTGATGTAAAAACAGCGAGATTGCCACCGACTATTATTCCCGAAGCTTTTTTTCGTTTAACATTTATAAATTTATGTTGTTCTGGAAGTATAATTTTTTCAGTTTTTTTTACCGTGGTTATCGTACTCCAAAAATATTCTTCAGTATAAATGCTTACATCTTTTGAAAAATTAGGTATGACCATTGGACCAGCAAAGCTTATCAGGTTTGCTTTTTTTAAAAATGCCATTTGAAGAGAAGTGATTTCACTGAATCCAACGAAAATTTTTGGATTGTTTCGAATAAGTTTATAATCAATTTTATCGAGCAGCCTGAATGCTCCATAACCACCACGGAGACAAAAAACAGCTTTAACTTTTTTATCAGCAAACATCTGATGAATGTCATCAACTCTCTCACTATCAGATCCTGCAAGATAGCCTCTGGTCTTTCCAATATTTTTTCCCGGAAGGGTTCTATAGCCTAAACTCTCAATGTAATTTATTCCTTTTTCAATTTGTGATAAATCATCGGGTGATGATGCCGGAGAAATTATTCCTATTAAATCTCCTTTGTTAAGCTTTTCAGGTTTGGTATAACTCATATAAATAAATTTTTAATTTCAGAAAATTTTAAATTCAATAAATGAAACACTTTACAAACTTACTGCAATCACAGCTACTTTAAAATCTTGTTCCTTTCTTTATCAAAACGTGATCTTCATCAAAGGAGGTCTTAAAGTAGCTAGTTATCCCTGGCTTTACATCAGAAAAGAACGAATATTTCCATATATTTGAGTAGTAAAATGAGGATTATTAAGACTAATTGATGACCAAAAAAAAGATTTTATACATATGTGGTTCGATGAATCAAACCACACAAATGCATAAAATTTCACAAGAGCTTCCTGATTACGAAGCTTATTTCACTCCATATTATTCACAAGGTTACTGGTACATTCAGGCACTTAGAAGTGTTGGCTTGATGGACTTCAGCATTTTGGGCGGGCAGGCAAAACAAAACACAATTACTTATCTACAGAAAAATAATCTAAATATTGATATTGAAGGAAAAAGAAACGACTATGATTTGGTGTTTACTTGCTCAGACATGCTTATTCCTAAAAACATCCGTGATAAAAAAATAATTCTTGTTCAGGAAGGAATGACAGACCCTGAACATCTCGGTTTCTATCTTGCTAAGAAATTTAAATTACCCAGATGGATTGGTGGAACAGCAACTACCGGTATAAGTAATGCGTATGAAGTATTTTGTGTTGCCTCAGAAGGTTATCGTGATCTGTTTATAAGAAAAGGAGCTGATCCTTCAAAAATTATTGTAACGGGGATTCCCAACTTTGATGACTGTGCTCAGCATCTGAATAATAATTTTCCGTATAAAGGTTTTGTTCTTGTTGCAACTTCTGATATGAGGGAAACTTATAAATATGAAAACAGAAAAAAGTTTATCGAGAAAGCAGTCAGTATTGCCGCTGGAAAGCAAATAATTTTCAAACTTCACCCGAACGAAAACTATGAGAGAGCTTTTCGGGAAATTACTAAATACGCACCGGGTTCTTTGGTTTTTCAAAAAGAAAAAATTGATCCAATGATTGCAAATTGTGATATCCTTATTACCCGCTATTCATCAGTAGTATATGTTGGTTTGGCGCTCGGGAAGAAAGTTTATTCTGAATTTAATCTTGAAGAATTAAAGAGACTTCTGCCGATTCAGAATGGCGGAACATCAGCAAAAAATATAGCTGACGTTGCTAAAAAAATCCTGCGATCTGAAGAAAAATCTCCGCTATTTTTAATTAGTAAAGATATATCTTATACGCAACGAATAATTCAAAAACTGAAATTAAAAAGCAGACTGGCGAGAATTAAACAGTAATATTTTTTTAAATCATTTCAATTAAACCCACATTTGCATTGAGAAAGCAGCTAAAGATTGTTACAATAATTCAGGCAAGAATGGGCTCATCCAGGCTGCCGGGAAAAGTTTTACTACCGCTTGCCGGTAAAGCTCTTTTGCTAAGGATGTATGAACGAGTTTCCTTTGCCAAAAATGCTGGTGAGATAGTCGTAGCAATTACTGAAGATAAAAATGATAATCAATTATTAGAAATTTGTGAGCAGAACGGTATAAAAGTTTGTCGCGGCAGTACATTCGATTTATTGGATAGACATTATCAGGCTGCTAAAAAATACAATGCTGATGCAGTAGTAAAAATTCCATCTGACTGTCCTCTTATTGATCCGGAAATAATTGATAAAGTCATCTTGTATTATATTAACAATAAAGAAAAATTTGATTTTGTAAGCAATTTACATCCTCCATCATATCCGGATGGAAATGATTTGGAAATAATGAGTTTTGAAACACTTGAGACTGCCTGGAAAGAAGCAAAAAAAGATTTTGAGCGTGAACATACAACACCTTATATCTGGGAAAATCCTGAAAAATTCCGGATTGGTAATGTCTTTTGGGAAACCGGGTTAAATTATTCAATGACACACAGGTTCACAATTGATTATAAAGAAGATTATGAGTTCATTAAAAAAATCTATGATGAGTTGTATTATAAAAATTCCCGTTTTGGTTTGAATGATATTTTAACCCTGCTTGAAGAACATCCGGAGATTAAAATAATGAATGAGATGTATGCCGGAGTTAACTGGTATCGTAATCATCTTGATGAACTTAAAACGATACGACCGGAACAAACTAAGAAAATTTAATGTTATTAATCTTTAATAATAAAATTGATATATGCCAAATAAAATAGAATTCAATAAGGATTATCCATCAATAAAAAAATCTGATGAGCTGTACCAAAAAGCCTTAGAGTTAATCCCCTGCACAACACAAACACTTGCAAAAGGACCTCAACAAAATGTTAAAGGAATTGCTCCGAAATATTTAGTCAGAGGAAAAGGTTCTCACGTTTGGGATGTTGATGGTAATGAATATTTAGATTTTAACATGGCAATTGGTCCGCTTTCTCTTGGATATGCTTATGACAAAGTTGATAATGCTATAAAAAAGCAGCTTGAAGATGGAATTACTTTTTCACTTATGCATCCGTTGGAAGTGGAAGTTGCTGAAATGCTAAACAAAATAATTCCGAACGCTGAATCAGTCAGATATAGTAAGTCAGGAGCAGATGTTACTTCGGCTGCAATTCGTGTAGCAAGAGCTTACACAAAAAGAGAAAAAATATTGTGTTGCGGTTATCATGGCTGGCATGATTGGTATATTTCTGTAACCGACAGAAACGCAGGAATTCCAAAAGCTGTACAGGATTTAACTTTCACTTTTAGTTATAACGACATTCAGTCTGTAATTGATTCAATAGATGATGATACTGCGGCTGTTATTTTAGAACCATTTGTTTTCGAGGCACCGAAAGATAACTTTCTACAAAAGCTCAGAGATGTTTGTGATAAGAACGGAACTCTTTTAATTTTTGATGAAATGTGGACGGGTTTTCGTATTGCACTGGGCGGTGCTCAGGAATATTTTGGTGTTAAAGCAGATCTTGCTTGTTTTTCAAAAGCGGTTGCCAACGGGATGCCAATCGGAATACTGGTTGGCAGAAAAGAAATTATGAACATTCTTGAAAAGGATGTTTTCTTTTTTACGACATTCGGAGGCGAAGCTTTATCATTAGCTGCTGCAAAGGCTACTATTAATGAATTGAAAGAAAAAAATGTTCCGGCTTATTTGGCTAAACAGGGTAAAAAGTTGAAAGATGGTTACAACAAAATAGCAGAAGATTTGAATATGCCATATACTAAATGTATCGGTTATGAATGTCGTTCACTCATAACATTTGATGCTTCTGCCGGAAATCCTTTAGAAATGAAATCACTGGTTCAGCAGGAAATGATTAAGCGTGGAATACTCTGGGGTGGTTTTCATAATATGAGTTTCTCTCACACAGATGAAGATGTTGAATATACTTTAAAAGCATATAGAGATGTACTTCCGATTCTTAAGAAAGCTGTAGATGAGAAAAATGTTTCTGGTTATCTCAAAGGTGAACCGGTTGAACCGGTCTTCAGGAAAGTAAGTAACTTCAATACAAAACCAAAGAGAAAGTAATTTGCTTCACGAAAAAAAATTAGTTGAATTGTTTTCCCTCAAAGAAAAAGTTGCGGTGGTAACAGGCGCACTTGGATTATTGGGCAAACAGCATTGTCACGCACTTGCTGAAGCAGGTGCAAATGTTGTTGTTTGTGATTTGAATGAAAACGAATGTGCAAAATTTGCTTCTTCCCTTCCGGCTTTATCACTGGGAATTTCTGCAGACATCACCAATAAAAAATCGGTTAAAGACCTGAGAGATAAAATTATAAGCAACTACGGTAAGATTGATATACTTGTTAATAATGCAGCTATCAATGACAAATTTGAAGATCCTCTTTCAGCACTTGAGGAATCAAAATTTGAAAACTACCCTGTTGAAATGTTCCGCAAATCCCTTGAGGTAAATGTAACAGGAATGTTCCTTTGTTCTCAGGTAATTGGAACTGAAATGGCAAAGAGGAATTATGGCAGTATAATTAATATTGCTTCTACTTATGGAATTGTTGCACCCGATCAGTCTATTTATAAAAATGAAAAAGGAGAACAGACATTTTACAAATCAGCTGCGTATCCGGTTACAAAAGGTGCAGTGATTGCATTTACAAAATTTCTTGCAGCATATTGGGGAAATAGAGGTGTTCGTGTGAATACATTATCTCCGGGTGGAGTAAGAGATAATCAGGAGGAATTTTTTGTAAAGAACTATTCGGCAAGAACACCGCTTGGCAGAATGGCTCATCCAACTGATTATAAAGGTGCTCTGATATTTCTTGCAAGTGATGCTTCAGGATATATGACAGGCGCTAACCTCGTAGTGGATGGAGGTTGGACAGCATGGTAATTGTCGTTTCTCATTCCGAACCTCTCTTGCTGTCAGGCAGGTTGGTTTCTGAATTTTCTTTCAAAACGTTAAATATGCTGAAACAAGTTCAGCATATTTTCTACTGATGGAGGTTGGACAGCATGGTAATAGATATTCAATTGAAACAAAAAAATCTCCATCTTAAAGAGAAACTTGAAAAGATCAGATTAGTTTTGACTGATAACGATGGCGTGCTTACAGATACCGGAGTTTATTATTCTGCAAAAGGTGAAGAGTTAAAGAGATTTTCAATTCGTGACGGAATGGGTATCGAACGAATGAGAAAATACGCAGGCGTTGAAACTATTATAATTACCGGTGAAGAATCCGGTTCAGTTAGAACAAGAGCTGAGAAATTAAAAATCAGGGAGTTTTATCTCGGTGTGAATAAAAAGGAAGAATTACTTCCTGAGATAATGAAAAAGAATGAAGTTGCATTGGACGAAATAGCCTTTGTTGGTGATGATTCAAATGATATTGAAATAATGAAAATGGTAGGATTCAGAGCAACTCCGGCAGACGGTATGAGCTTTATAAAAGAGATTTCAGATTATATATGTGAAAATAAAGGTGGTAATGGTGCCTTCCGGGAAGTTGCTGAGTTAATAATTGCATTCAAATCAAAATAACTTTAAATCTTTAAATGAGAGTTTCAAATGAGAGCAATACATTCGGGAAAAATAAATATTGGTGATGGCTACCCGGTTTTTATAATTGCAGAAATCGGTATCAATCATAATGGTTCACTTGAAATAACAAAGAAACTTATTGATGCCGCCAAAGCTGCAGGTTGTAATGCTGTAAAATTTCAAAAACGTACTCCTGAGATTTGTGTCCCGAAAGATCAATGGAATATAGAACGTGATACTCCCTGGGGAAGAATGACGTACATTGATTACAGATATAAAGTTGAATTCGGTAAAGAAGATTATGCAGAGATTGACAGATATTGCAGACAGAAAGAAATTATCTGGTTCGCATCCTGCTGGGATGAGGTAGCAGTGGATTTCATTGAACAATTTGATGTACCTATTTACAAAACGGCTTCAGCATCATTAACAGATAAAGAACTATTGAAGAAACACAGGAACTTAAATAAACCAATTATTGTTTCTACCGGTATGTCAACCATGGATGAGATTGAAGAAGCAGAGAAATTGTTTGACAAAAAAAATATCCTGATTGCACATTCAACTTCTTCATACCCTTGTCCTAATGAGGAATTGAATCTGAAAATGATTACAACTTTAAGAGAAAAATACCCAACCATTCCAATCGGTTATTCGGGACACGAAACAGGTTTAGCTCCAACCTGGGCAGCTGTTTCGTTAGGTGCCTCTTTTGTTGAGCGACATATAACGCTCGACAGAGCTATGTGGGGCAGTGATCAGGCAGCATCAGTTGAACCAAACGGTTTCAACCGATTAGTAAGAAATATTCGCGATATCGAAATTGCACTCGGTGATGGAATTAAAAAAGTTTATCCGAGTGAAATGAATGCAAGAGCAAAATTAAGAAGAGTAAAGTAGAGTTAAGTGACAACTTTTATGTCAAATGTATTTGCAGACATATTGCATTGGATACAGAACTACGTCACAAATATGTCCAATCCAGAATTATATTCAACATTAACGATTATTGGAGCAGCATTCTTCTTTATTATCGCTGAAAGAATTTGGCCTTATACTGAAGGTCAGAAAGTTTTGCGGGAAGGTTTCTTTGATGATCTTGCACTTTACACAATTGCTCAAAGTTACATACTTGGGATTCTGATATTCACTTACATCATAAATTTTATTGATGCTTCAACCGGTCTTTCGAGATTGCAACTATTCAGAGATGTTCCAATCTTGATCCAACTGCTTTTCTTTCTGGTTACTCATGATCTTTACATTTACTGGATGCATCGCTGGCAGCACAATAATAAATACTTATGGCGTATTCACGAAGCACACCATTCACCAAAGAAAGTTGACTGGCTTTCTGGTTCAAGATCTCATGCACTTGAAATCTTGATCAATCAGACAATTGAATTTCTTCCGATAGTTTTATTAGGATCACCGCCAGAGATAATTGCATACAAGGGAGTTATTAGTGCAGTGTGGGGAATGTATATTCACTCAAACTTAAATGTTCATACAGGAAAATTGCAGAGAATAATAAATGGTCCTGAAATGCATCGCTGGCATCACTCGACCGGAAAAGGAAGAAACAGAAACTTCGCAACCAAGTTAGCAATTTGGGATTGGATTTTCGGAACAGCATTCCTCCCTGAAACAAAACCTGTTGAGTACGGGCTTAAGACTTATTTTCCTGAACATTACTTCAAGCAGACTTTATATGCTTTTCGTACTTTCAGGAGATCAAAGAGATCACTTCAGACTGAAACAGATTCTTAAGTTCATCAAAATTTAATAATAATTACTTAAGCATTTCTTAATATTCTGTTAACAGATCAATATTAATTTTGAACAACAAAAACAACGCAGAGATTAGTACTTGTTAATAGCACACATATCCGATCTTCATCTTAACAGCTTCTACAACGATTCTATTTTTAAACTTTCAAACCATCTTTTAAAATATATTTACTCACAGAAGGTTGATCATTTGATCGTAAGTGGAGACATTACTGACAATGCATCGGAAAAAGATTTTGAGATATTCAGAAGAATGCTTAACAGATATGGTTTTCTTAACGGTGAAAAACTTTCGATTGTTCCTGGAAATCATGATATCTTTGGCGGTATTCAAAAAGCCGAAGATATTTTTTCTTTTCCTGAAAGATGCAACTCAGTTAATTACACTAAAGTAGTGAATACTTTTCTCAGCTACTTTCCTGAAGCATTTCACAACTGCTTTTATCTTTCACCAAAAAACTTTTTCCCGTTTGCAAAGGTAATAAATAACACACTTATTGTTGGTCTAAACTCAATTGCCAGATACTCAAAACTTTCAAATCCATTTGGTTCAAATGGTGAAATTGATGCAACTCAATTCGGAGAACTGTTTGAGATATTAAAGAATACTGATAAGGATATCAAGAACAGGATTATTTTAATTCATCACCATTTTAACAAATTAAAAGTTGATTCAAAAAGTACATTTGGCAGCATTTGGGCCGGCATCGAGAAGCAAACAATGAAGCTTCGGGGTAAAAGAAGATTGTTCAATTTGTTCAGGGAGTTTAAAGTTAATTTAGTAATGCACGGTCACATTCATGAATCGAAAGAATATGTTCGTAAGAAAGTGAGATTTATTAATGCCGGAGCAACAGTAAAGAATAATAAATCACTAATCAAAATAAACTTTGTTAACCTTTCAAAGAATGGAATTGATATTGATATCCGTCTGCTTGATTATCCATCACGGTTAAAACCTGAAATTGACAAAAGTTATCAAAAGGATCATTTGAAGCTGGTAAATGCAGCAATGTTTGTTTAACTGAGGAGAGATTTTTTTACTTAATTCATATTACTTTTCGAGAACATAAGAAAGATAAATCAATTCGTATTCCTGATTCCATTCATTTCCTGAAAATCTTTCGTCATCCAATAAATCATTATCAATTATTTCTTTTTCTTGCTCTGCAATAACTTGATTCTCCTCTGATTTATCAAGTTTAATCTTGTGCAAGAAATTATTGAAATGAAATATTTCTTTAAATGTCATTATATCTACCGATGATTTTTGTACTCAAAACTACAAAATCCCGGCTGCCTAGAGATAAAGGAATGGTTAATAATAAGTTAAATTTCTGTTAAGAAATTTGGAATTAACTGGTTATTTATTAAGCTGGCTGTTCAGGTCCCAGAGAGGTATATAGCCGGCTTGTTTAACAACCCTCTGCCCTTCCGGTGAAAGCACCCAATCAGTAAATTTTTTTACTGCACCTTTGGGAGTTTGAGCGATGAAGAAGTGTAAATATCTGGTTAACGGGTAAGTATCGTTCTGAGCATTTTTATCAGAGGGTTCAATTCCATCAATTTTTGCGTAAACAATGTTTCCTTTGTAACCCATGCTGCCATAACCAATCGCATTTTCCTTTTGCTCTACGTATTCAATTATTTCCGGTGTCGTTGCTTTCACAACTGCTCTATCGCAATATTCATTCCCTTCAAGAACATGTTCTTTGAAATAAAGATGAGTCCCTGAATTTATATTTCTTATAACCGGAATTATTTCCTGATGTTCACCACCAATGTCGCTCCAGTTTGTAATCCTGCATTCAAATATTTCTTTGAGGTTAGACAATTTTATATCATTTACAGGGTTTAAAGGATTCAGATATATGCTCAGTGCATCTTTTGCTATCAAATAATAAAGACCGACAGTACTATAATATTCAACAAGCTCTTTTGCCTCTTCCGGTCTCAGGTTTCTGGATGCTGTACAAATATCAATCTCACCCTTAATCAATGATTTAATTCCGCTTGCCGTGCCACCGCCGTAAACATATATGGAAATACCGGGATTCCGCTTCATATATTCTTCGGCAAGGTTTTCTGTAAGCAGCAGCATCGAATCAGATCCTTTTATAGTTATTACCGAAACTTCTAAAGGTTTTACGCTGCAGCCTGCAATAAGCAAAAAAAGAATTGAGGAAAGAAGAAGTTTTTTCACGACTGTGAAAATATTATCATTTCGGACAGATACAATAAAATTACGATTAAATTAATCATCATCATCTTCTTTGTCATCTGCAAAAAGATATTTTTCATATTTATGCTTAACTATATGTGCTTCGATTATAAAAAAGACATCCTCTGCAATGTTTGTACAATGATCGCCGAGTCTTTCAACCTGTCTTGACATTACAAGCAAGGCAACAGCCGGTTCAATATTATCAGGGTTTTGTTTCATTATCCCTATTAATATTTTATGGTTATCAAAGTTCAATTGATCCAAATTGTTATCTGCTTCGATTACAGATTTTGCTAAAGCCTCATTTCCTTCCACATAGGAATCTATTGCATCTTTAAGCATTTGCTTTGCAACTTTGAACATCTGTTCGAGTTTTGTCTGGTGGAAAAAATCAGGTTTCTTTTTAATCATCTCAACATATTCGGCAATATTTACAGCAATATCACCTATCCGTTCAAGGTTATTGTTTATAGTTAATGAAGACATTATCAATCTTAAATCCATTGCAACCGGCTGCGTTAAAGCGAATATCCGCTGGCAAATTTTATCAATTTTAATATCGTACTTGTCAACTTTTTTATCGTTCTCGGTAACTGTTTTCGCAAGTTCCAGATTTTCTTCTTCCACAGCTCTAATGGCTAAATGAACTTGTTCATCCACAAGGCTGCTCATTTTAAGAACTCTTCTTTTAAGTTTTTCTATGTGTTCGTCTAATAGTCTCTCCATCTGTTCTCCTTGATTGATATGAGTTTAAATACTGACAGGAATAATCAACCAAATCTTCCTGTTACGTAATCCTCTGTTTGCTTTTTAACAGGATTAGTAAAAATTGCAGTAGTTTTATTGTATTCAACAAGCTCGCCAAGATAAAAGAATGCCGTTTGATCGCTTACTCTTGCTGCCTGCTGAAGATTGTGTGTAACAATTACAATTGTATAATCCTTTTTTAACTGATGGATCAATTCTTCAATTCTTGCTGTGGAAATAGGATCGAGCGCACTTGCGGGCTCATCCATCAAAAGAATTTCAGGTTCAATTGCTAATGCTCTTGCAATACAGAGTCTTTGCTGTTGTCCGCCCGAGATAGCCAGGGCAGATTCCTGAAGTCTGTCCTTAACTTCATCCCAAAGAGCCGCCTGAATAAGGCTTTTCTCAACTATTTCATCTAACTCCTTTTTAGATTTTTTTCCAAGTCCGCCAATTCTCAATCCGAAAGCTACATTTTCGTAAATTGATTTTGGAAACGGATTGGATTTTTGAAATATCATACCAACTTTCTTTCTGAGCTGAACTACATCAATTCCTGACTTATAAATATCCTGCCCATCAATGATAATATCACCTTCAACTTTAACGTTATCAATTAGTTCATTCATCCTGTTAAGTGATCTTAGAAATGTCGATTTGCCGCAGCCGGATGGTCCAATCAAAGCAGTAACATGATTGGCAGGTATTGTCATGCTTATTTTGTTCAGAGCCAATGCATCACCATAGTAGAAGTTAAAATCTTTAATTTCAATCTTACATTTCTGTGTATGCGATTCTTTTTGTTTGGCTGCTTTTATTTCCAAATTTGATATTTCTTCTTTCATAGATTTTTCTCTGTCTTAAAAAGCTGAGGACTTGTATTTATTCCTGAGTTTATTGCGAATCACCATTGCTGTAATGTTCAGTAAAACTACAATCAAAATTAATAATAATGTGGTTGTGTACACCATCGGCATGGCAGCTTCTATATTGGGGGACTGAAACCCGACATCATAAATGTGGAAACCAAGATGCATAAATTTTCTATCAAGGTGAAAGAAAGGAATAAAAGAATCGAACGGCAAGGAAGGTGCCAGTTTAACAACACCTGTAATCATTAAAGGAGCAACTTCACCAGCTGCACGGGCCATTGCTAAAATCAAACCGGTTAAAATTCCGGGTGTGGCAGCCGGTAAAATAATTCTTCTAACAACCTGCCATTTTGTGGCGCCCAATGCCAACGCGGCTTCTCTCATTCCACGGGGAATTTGGGTTAGTGCTTCTTCCGTTGCAACTATTACTACCGGCATTGTAAGTAACGCCAGTGTTAAAGAAGCCCAGAGAATTCCTCCCGTTCCCCAGGTTGGCGTCGGCAGCCTTTCCGGGAAAAAGAGCTGATCGATTGTGCCGCCAACGAAGTAAATAAAAAATCCAAGACCAAAAACTCCGAAGACTATCGAAGGTACTCCTGCAAGGTTATTAACAGCAATACGCACGGTTCTTACCAGCAGACCCTGCTTAGCATATTCACGAAGATAAAGAGCAGCCAGAACACCAAACGGAACGGCAAAAATGCTCATCAGCAAAACCATCATTACTGTTCCGAAAATTGCCGGAAATACACCACCTTCTGTATTTGATTCTCTCGGTTCATCAAAAATAAATTCTCTGATTTTTGTAAACATAAATCCTGTCTTTTCCATAAATGACATTCGGTTTGGCTGATAAATCCGGACAACATTCAGCAGCGGAATCGTTTTAACAAGACCGTTTACATCTTCACAATAAATAGCATACCTGGAAGCATCAAGATTCAACGAGTCAACCTGTTCTTTTAGTATTTCGTATTTCTTATTTTGGTCATCGATTTCAGCTTGAAGCCCGGATATTTTTTCAAAATCCTCCTCTGAATTTCGACCGGTATAATTTATCTTTTTGATCTCAAGTCTGATATTTTCAATTTCATAATTAATATTTCCTATATCAGATTTTTCGATGTCTTTTATCTCATCCCTAATTGCAGATGTAATATCCAAATATGAATTTATTTTTTCAGCTATCTGCTCATTTCCTGCAGCAACGACATTCCCATCGACTAATATTTCTTTGATAAAACCATAAAAATTACCAAATTCCATCCGTTCGATTGTAACAGCGAATGACGGATATTCGAGAGCAGAAATTTCTCTTTCATCAATCCATTGAAAATCAAATCCGTATAAATCACGGTTTCCGATTTTCAATTGTATCCTCTCCAGCCCTTTGTTCCGGAGAGAATCGGGCAGATTATGGATCGGTATGCTTTCCCGCTTTACTATTTCTCCGAGCTGTCTACTTCCATCAGTTCTGTTTAGCTGAATAAGCTCATTTGCCCAGAAGTAATTTTTTCCATTTATTAAAATGAGCAGCAGTAGACCCGATATCATAATAATGCTTAACCCAAGCCCCATTCCTGTAAGCCAGATAAAAACTTCTCCGGATTTCAGATATCGTTTAATCATGATAAATTAAAGATCAGCATATTTCTTTCTTAATCTCTGCCGTACAATTTCTGCTGCAGTATTTATAATAAAAGTAAGTATAAATAATAATGTTGCTGCTAAAAATAAAACGCGGTATAGAGTTCCCTGGTAAGGTGCTTCAGGAATTTCAACTGCAATGTTTGCAGATAATGTTCGCATTCCGTTAAAAATACTAAAAGACAAAATAGGAGTATTGCCGGTTGCCATCAGTACAATCATTGTCTCACCCACTGCCCTTCCAAAACCGATCATCACAGCCGAAAAAATACCGGGGCTGGCTGATGGCAGAACGATTCGTGTTGCGGTTTGCCATTTTGTTGCACCGAGTGCAAGAGATGCGGATGTTAAGCTTGAGGGAACGCTTGAAAGTGCATCTTCACAAATAGTAAAAATGATTGGAATGACGGCAAACCCCATCGCAAATCCAACCACGATACTATTTCTCTGATCATACTGCTCACCCAAAGTATTCATAAGCCATGTTCTGTAATCGCCGCCAAGGAAATATAATTCAAATACAGGGCCCAGCCACTGTGCAATCTGATAGCCAAGAACGATTAGCGGAATTATTAAAAAAAGCTCATAGCCCGGCTTGATACGGTTTTTGATATTTGGTGGAAAACGCTTCCAGATAGATGAACCGATGGTGATTACGAGCGGAACCGTAAAGAACATTAAAAAAACTCCCGGTAATATTCTTTCCATTAATGGCGCCAGCCATAGTCCGGCAAGAAATCCAATAACAACACTTGGCAAAGCTGCCATTATTTCTACCGATGGCTTAATAAATGCTTTGATTGTTGGGTGTGAAAACTGTGAAGTATAAAGAGCACCAAATAAGGCGAGCGGTATCGCAAAGAGCATAGCATAGAAAGTTCCCTTTAATGTTCCTAAAATCAGCGGTATTAAACTGAATTTGGGTTCAAAGTCATCGGTACCGCCTGTTGATTGCCAGACATACTCCGGACCGGTATAACCTTCATACCACACTTTTCCGATCAGTGTATTCAAAGTAATTTCAGGATGCGGATTGGAAATTTCAAATGTAACTATAGTGCCATCTTTGTAAATTACTACAGCTCCATCTCCTTTGGAGGAATAAGCAATATTCAGAACAGGATTTTGTTTTCCAATTAATTCAAGCAAGGTCCTTTCGCTGGTCAAATGCTCAAGGTATATTTTACCTTCTGCATCTCCCGTAATAAAGCTTTTATTCCTGAGGGAACTTGCAATTGATGTTACTTCAACATTGTGCGAATCAAATGTGTGAGGTTTAACAAGTTTCCAGCCGTACTCAGTTTCTTCATCCAGTACCCGCATCCAGGAGGTCACATTTCCATCAGCATCTCCAACTATTAACGACTGATCACCAATTATGAATCCAAGTGCTGTAATTGCACTTTTACCCGAAGGAGTGGGATTTATTTTCTGGATTAATTGAGGTTTAGCTTTATCTTTTAGCGAGATGTAATAAAGTAAACCCGTTGAAGTGCCCACCATTAACTTTTCGCAGAAATTATCCAACTCAATAGCAGTAATTTCGTTTTCAATAAATTCAGACAATTCATTTATGAAAACTTTCGTTTCACCATCAGATAATAATGATGAAATTCTCTCAGAGCTATATTGAAATAAACGATCATCTGAGGTTAAAGCAACAACCGAGAATTCATCTTCGGTGTTCTTACGGTAAACAACTTTGGTAATGGGTTTGTTAAGCGAATCGATATTTAAAACTGAAGATAATTCTAAACGGGGCTCAATAAATCTTTTTTCATCTTCGAAGGAAACCGGAAAATGAATACGGGCAAGAATGATTTTTCCGCCACTGGTTCCTAAAGCAAGGAGATTTTTTCCCTGAGATTTAGACACTGCGGTGATTGATATACCTCCGGCAGAGTCAACTTTTTCAGTTTTAATTATTTTTTTAGATTTAATATCGATGAAATCTATAGTGGCTGAATCGGTTATTACATATAAGATTTCCTGATATTCATCTATACCAACCAGCAGAGGTTTTTTTGCTTGCAATATTTCGGGAGAATTAAATGAACCGGATTTTTTTCCATCTGCTCCGAACCAGAGCGGAAGAGATTCCCAAAGAACAAATATAAGAATTGCAACAACTGAGATAATTGTTGCAATTCCACCAAAATAAATTATTCCTCTGGCAGCTTTATCATAAAATAAAGCGCTTTTATGCTGCTTATCGGATTTACCTGAAGAATTCTTTTTTTCTTTTCTAATCAGATTTAACCTTGAAATAATTATTCAAGTTTAGTTAGTTCTTTTGATACCAGGTCAACCGTTAATGGCAGATAACCATCCTTTACAACCACTTCCTGTCCTTCATAACTGAGTACAAACTTAAGAAATTCTTTTAACAGCGGATCTAAAGGTTTATTTGGAGCTTTGTTTATATATATATTCAAAAACCTGCTCAACGGATACGTTCCATCCAAACAATTTTCATAATTGGGCTGATAAAGCTTATCATTTTCTGAAGAAGCGAGGGGTAAGGCAATAACACCTGAAGTTCTGTAACCAATTCCGGAATAACCGATCCCAAATCTGTCTTCAGTTACTCCCTGAACAACTGAAGCGCTTCCGGGTTGTTCTTTAACCTGATCTTTATAGTCTCCCTTAAAAAGGGCATGTTCCTTAAAGTAGCCATATGTGCCTGAAGCGGAATTTCTACCATAAAGGCTAATTCCTCTGTTTACCCAATCACCTGTCAAACCCAAATCACCCCAATTACCAATATCATTTTTATATCCGCCTCTTCTAGTCTTCGAAAAGATTGCATCGACTTGTGGCAAAGTTAATCCTTCAATCGGATTATCTTTGTTTACATAAACTGCAAGAGCATCAATTGAAACACGGAGTTCGGTTGGTTTATAGCCGAATTTTTTTTCGAACGTGTCAATTTCTTCCTGCTTCATATCACGCGACATCGGTCCGAGCTGAGCTGTCCCGCTTATGAGTGCTGGCGGTGCAGTGCTTGAACCTTTGCCTTCAACCTGTATATTTACGTTTGGATAAAACTTTTTAAAACCTTCAAGCCATAAGGTTAACAGGTTGTTCATTGTATCCGAGCCAATGCTTGAGAGATTGCCTGATATTCCGGCGACCTTTTTGTAACGGGGAATTTTAGTATCAACCTTTACGGCTGTTGCGTCACTCATTTCTGTTTTTTGGTTTGAAACGTCTGTCGTTCCTTCATTTTGAGTGACCTCTTTTTGGGGAGGAGTTTCATTTTTTTTATCGCTGCAATTCAATAATAAAAAGGATATAAAAACAAAGAGAAGAGTGAAAAAGTGATGGAATTTTAATTTAAGCATAGAGATTTCTCCAAAAATTTGTGATGATTAAAATAAGAAATAGATTAATCCACTAACTAAAAGCAATGTTAAGAAATTGTTAAGATTATTTTTTACTTGATAAACTAAAATTCTTTCATTTTCTAATAATTTCAAAGAAAATATTAGCTTTGCAATTAAGGTTAATTAATTTAATAAAGTTTGTAAAAATTTTTGATTTTGATAGCTTATTTAATTAGCTGACACAAACATTACTGAATGTAATCATTCACCTTTTCTCAGCAATTGAACGTAACCGTGCATTAACAAACGGTGATGAAGTTTCCCATTCAGGAGCAGTTTCAGAGTTTAGTAAAGATAATGCCATATCATACAAAACATCTTTGTGTTGAACTGATGCAATGTAATCAATTTCCTGGCTCAAATCATCAAACGGCGTATGATAGCAATGAACCATATAGTTGATGAATGAATATAAAACATCTTCTTTACTCTTATGTTTATTCTGTATACCCTCAAGAACAAGGATTGAAGGAACACCAGCATATGCAAAACTAACCTGGTCAGATTGGTTAAAAGCTTCAAATGATTTGAATTGCGGGGGAATTTTTTCAACAAGCAGGTCTTTTCTTGCCGCGGTGTTTTCTAAAACGATTTTAAGTGTAGAAAACTCTGCACCCACGCCTATAATTGATTGGAAATCTTTGAAGAGTGCAATACCATCGATATTAAGGTTGGCAATGGTCTTATGAAGTGGAACGAGAGGATGATCTGTATAAAATAATGAGCCGAGCAGCCCTTTTTCTTCGCCGGTTAACGCCAGAAAAATAATCGATCTGCTGAAGGAATTTTTTGTTTCAGAAAATTTTTTTGCAAGCTCTAACAATACTGCAACACCCATGGCGTTATCCAATGTACCATTATAAATTGAATCACCCTCCACAGCAGGTCCAATGCCAAGGTGATCATAATGTGCGGAGACAACCAGGTAGGTTTCCTTTAATTCCGGATCACTTCCCTCTAAGATACCTGCAACATTCTGCGAACGAAAATCTCTCTGTATATACTCCCCTTTGAATCTTAATTGTGCGTTAAGAGGAAAGCTCATTAATCTGTGTTCTTGTTTCATTTGCAGAATCTGTGAAAATGAGTATTCCGCATTATTAAAAAGAATATCTGCTGCTTCAGGATTTAATAAAATGCTCAGATTGTTTGTAGCCGTATAAGCAAGGTTAACATCCTCAAAAGCAAATTCCAAAACTCTATGTGACCAGTCAACATCGTCTTCATTAGGAATTAAAATACTGCCTGCTGCACCTCTCGATAGAGCGATTCGCTGTTTCGATGCAGGATAACTGTATATGGTTGGAATTTCACCATTAAAAAAAGAAGGATCATCCGAGCCCGGTTCGCCATCAAGAAATAAGACTATTTTTCCTTCAACGTCTATTTCCTGGTAATCATTGTAATCAAATTCGGGAGCGACAATTCCATATCCGACAAATACCATTGGCAAAGGAACCGGTGTAAATGTCTGTTGACCAGATTTGTATAAAAAGTAATCTTCATTCAGGCGTAGAGAAACTTCTGATTTACCTGAAAATATTTTCAATTCAGAACTTTCAAGCGGGAAGCTGCCATGCATAGGTATATATTGGTAAAATGAATTATTCTGCCCGATAGGTTTTAGACCGTATTTCTCAAACTCCGAAGCGATGTACTCAGCAGCGAGGTTTCCTCCGGTTGTGCCCGTTCCCCTTCCTTCAAATTTATCGCTGGAAAGAATTTCTGTATGCTTTTTAATTTGGGCTGCTGATTTTACTAAGAGCGAGTCTTCAACACAAATAACTTCGCTAGAAAAAATAGCAGCCCAAAACAAAAAATTAAAAAAGACAATGACAAAATGCCGGAATTTCATTTGTTTAAACTTAATCAGAGAGAGGATTAAAAAAAATAAAGGCGCTACGTTAAGCAGCGCCTTTAGTCGAAGGAGAGAGCGAGAGAGAGAAAACCGGTCCTTTAAATCTCGCCTAAGCGGAGATTTATAAGAATTTAATTTTATTCATTTAACCAAACCGGGCTTGTAATGAATGAATCAGATAATTTTTTATTTAAGCAAGGTCATCTTCTTCGTTATTTTTATTGAGCCTGCTTCTAATGAATAAATGTATAAACCGCTTGGTAAGTTTTCTCCATTAAATGTCAGCTCATAATTACCTGCTTCCCTGTAACCATCAACTAATACTTCCAATTCTCTTCCGAGAATATCAAACACAGCGATTTTAACATTAGAAGCTTCAGCAATGGAGTAAATGATTTTTGTTGATGGATTGAAAGGATTAGGGTAATTCTGACTTAATTCAAAATTCGCAGGTAAAGTGCTTAATTGATTTTCATCAACACTAACAGTAGTTGTAGGAGTAAATCCTAAACTTGAAACTGCCGTCCAACCCTCTGTCCAGATTCCGTTATTCGGATCGAATGCACCGTAGTAAGGTACGATTCTAAACCAGGCATCGGGTGGAGCAATCGCACCGGTAGTTGTAGGTGCACCAACCTGAGGACGTGGGTCAAGACCCTGATTCGGCTGCCTGCTGATGCCTCTTAGCAGCGGGTCGGCTATTGTATTTTGGTTTGAACTTAAATGAGTTTGAACAAAATCTTGTGTTGCTATACTTGTTAAAGTGTTTCCGTTACTGAAGGCCCACCAGTAGTTATTCTGAAGAACTAACTCTCCTGCTTCCAGGCGTGAACGACTGTCTTCGCCCGATGCGAGATCTTCTACAGTAACTCCAGAGTTGCTTGCAACAAAATCGGTAATGATAGAATTCCATATTTTACCACCTGAATTATCGCGGAAGTACAATGCTCTGTCGTTACCATCGCCGCCAAGCCCCGTTGAGGTTGCACCGGCTCCGATTAAAGTAAGATTTGAAAGCAAAGGCATAGTGTAAGGTGTACAGGTTTCGCAATCATCGCCTCCGTCTAATTCGCCACCTCTTCCTGCTTCGGTATCACCCTGAATGACAAACCAGAATTGTCCTCTTCCTCTCCATCCCTGGTCCCAGTCTATAGCATCATCAAAATTGAATGCGGAAACAAAATATTTTATATCAACAGTGCCGCCAAAAAATTCCACTCCGTCATCAAAGTTTGCAAATACTTCAATGTATTCGATAGTTGTACCCGAACCTACTGCACCAAGTGTTAAACCATTTATTTCGTCACCAGGAATTCCACTGATAGAGAATCCGCCATGACGAATAGATACAAAACGCAAAACTCCGGAATTATCAGAATCATCATTACCACCGTATCTTGCGTTTAGTTCACTGGGGACACCTTCAATCTGGTTTTCAGTAGTTGGCTGGTTTGTAGTTGCTCTGCCTAATAAAATTATCCCACCCCAAAGTTCGTTATCATCTCTTCCAAGGTCATTTGGATTGTTTACATCGTCGAGTTCGCTTGTAAAGATTATCGGATTTTCGAATGTTCCTGCGGCATTAATTTTTCCGCCTCTTCTTATAATGAGCGCTGCACAGCCATCACCTGTGGTGATATTGCTTTGTAATTTTCCCTTTATAACTGTTCCGGCTTCAATTGTTAATGTGGCAGCAGAATCTACAAAAATCAAACCGTCCAGGGTGTAGGTGTTGTTTGCTGACCAGGTAGTATTAGTAGTTATGTCGGCAGTAACATTTACTACCTGAGCGTTAACGGTAAATAACAGCCCAAACAGAGACATAATAGAAATAATTTTTTTCATCGATAAGTACTCCTTTTATTTTGATAAATAATTAATTATAAAATTCTGGTTTACAATCCATAATTGATTCCTATGGAGTAAGTAACTCCTGTATTATATTCTATGTAAGTGTAGTCAACACCCTTGAATCTTGCTACCTCCCTGTATGCCGAATTAAGAAGGTTCTTTACACCAACATTCAGGTTAAAATTGTCATAGATTTTCTGATTCAGAGAAAAATTTAATACAGCAGCCGGCTGCTCAAAAACATCAGGGTTAACGTTTGCCGAAACTTTAGACAACCTTTCGCCGAAAGTATTAAAATATAAACCTGCAGAAGTTCCCCACTCATCATTTTGATATGTAAGATCAAAATTGAGAACAATAGATGACTGCCCCTGAAGCTTACGTGTTCTGCTTGATGAAGAATCGATTGAAAGCCGCTGATCTAATTCACTTTGTGATATATCTATATTCGAATAAATCAGAGAAAGGTTTGAACCAAGGTAAAAATCTGATAAGAAATCAAACACTGAACTGAGCGAAAACCGCGATTCAAATTCCAAACCTGCAACGGTAGCTTTATCTACATTCTGATATTGAACAATTGGATTTGAAGCAACAGAGCCTTCTGCATAGCTAAGTTCTATCGGGTCCTTCATTTTTTTGTAAAACCCACTTACTGCTAGAACTTCACCCGGGTTTGCAAACCACTCCCATCTTAAATCTAAATTCTTAATAAGTGTTCGTTTTAGTTCCGGGTTACCTTTTAATTCCACATCATTTATAAATTCCTTAGACGAGTAAGGAGCTACTTCCCTGAAATTAGGTCTTGCAAGAGTTTGAGTTGCTGATAAACGTAAATTCATATCATTAGTAAGAGAGTAAATCAGGTTTAATGATGGAAGTATATCCTTTTCATTGATGTTACCTTCAGCAATGGTAATATCCTGGCTTTTAAGATTCATGTCTGTTGTTTCGTATCTTAAACCTCCTACAAATCTCAGGTTTGAAAGCAAATAGAGATCAATCATACCGTAAGCGGCAATAATATCAAGACTGCCGTCATAATTATTTCTTTCTCTTGAGTTATCGCGTATAACATTACCAAAATTGTATCTTAAAGTTCCGCCGTTTAATGTATCAACACTTGTTAAGCCAATGTATTCTGAACTGAAAAACTCATCCAGGTTGCCGTTTACCTCGTTAAATAAACTGTTATCAACGTCGTAAGAAAAAATTCTTTCTCTGAAAGCTCTTGTTGAATTATGATAATAAGCACCGGTTTTGAAACTGCTGTTTAAACCACTCCATTGGGTAAAAGGTATAGAAACATTAACAGAAAAGTTTTTTGAATTGTCTTTAAGCTCTCTGTAATATCTTGAAGGATTCTCAAAACCCGAACCTGAAATAATATAGTTTGGTCCGTTTGAAGTTTGCTCTATACTATACGAAAGAAGACGATAATCGGGTTCGTCCTGGTTAGTATTTGCAAACGATATATTCCAGTCAACCGTTGAATTAAACAGTGGACTTAAAAAGTGCTGACCACGTAATTGAGAGTTGATAACATCCCTTTCTACCCAGCTTAAAACTTGATTATTAAAAACAGGGGCATCTGGGTCATTGCCAAATTCCTGTGGCCATCCGCCAACCTGATACCTTGCAAAGGAAGTTCCGTTTCTGGAATAGAAAATATTTCCACCAAGTTGTTGGCTTGAATTTAAATTGTAAGCTAAATTTAATAATCCTCCAATGTTGGCTTCTGAAACTCCTTTAGTGTCGGATACCAATAATAATGGATTTAATTCGTCAGCATCTAAATCCGATACGTTATACCTGCCTACGGTTCCGTTTTCGTAAAATGAAAAGTTTCTGCCATAAGTCAAACTTCCAAAATATCCCAGGCTCGATTTATCACCGGTATAAATCTTATCGCCCATTGAAATAGAAAAATTTTGATTTACAGGTACAGAAGATTCTTTAACATTCATAGTTGAGTTAAAAGATTTTGAATAATCATCGAGCAGAATGGCTTTATCTTCATCGTAACGCGCTTCCTGTTTTATGGGAATTTTAATATTGGGATCTTCCAGTATTGAAGGAATGCTTCTTGTTCCGTCATCAATGCCTAACCAATCCTTGTTTCCGCCTTTATATGTAAGGAAATTACTATTGTAAGAAGTTTGAGAATTGTAGGAAGTAGAACCTGAAAGCTTAAGTGTAAATTGATCCGGGAACGTTTTAGTTCCAATATCAACAATTCCTCCGCTGAAGTTACCCGGCTTATCAGGTGTAAATGTTTTTAATGTAATAATATTATCCAGCAGATTAGTTGGGATCAAATCCAGCTGGAAGGCTTTTTTATTAGGATCTGTACTTGGAAGTTCTATCCCGTTAAGATGAGTGCTGCTGTAGCGATCTCCAAGCCCTCTCACAAAAACATACTTGCCATCAACAACCGTAGAACCAACTACCTTCTTCATTGCATCTCCAACATCGCCGGCACCATTCTTTGAGAGCTGCTCTGAGCTTATTGCATCGCTGATAGATATTGATTTTTGCCTGTTTTTAAGAAGACCTGCTTCGTTATTAAGCAAGAGCTGAGCTGTAACAACAACCTCCTCGGTCTCAAATATCTCCGGTGTAAGAGACAAATCCAACTTTTTACTTTCCCCGGGCTTTATTTCCAATTGTGTTACAGATAATTTCGAGTAACCGATCATCGAAGCAAAAAGTGTATAGATGCCCGGAGGAATACTTTTAATGGTAAAATTACCCTCAAGATCACTTGCTGCACCAATAGTAGTTCCTTCGAGGAAAATATTAGCGCCTATTAATTCCTCTCCGGTTGATGAATCCACTATCTTTCCAAAAAGACTTCCATTTTCCTGTGCAAATGATGGATTCAACGTAGTAACCACTAGAATAATAAATGCAAATATTATATTTCGCATAAAAAAACTCTGAAAATAAGCCTGCCTTCGACAGAGTAGTTCTTGATTTAATGATAACATTTCTCTCTCCAGATTATTGAAATTAATTTGCCCTTCGAATAGACAAACATAAAATTGGTATGTTACTGAATTGTTAAGAGAGTGTTAAGAGTATGTTAAGTTTAAAAAAATAGAAGGGACTAAATTGCAGAGAAAAAGCCCGATAATTGGAACTAATAAAATGAAAAGTTGATTTTTATATTTAAAATCTCAAAGACAAGCTTGCAAGTAAATTCTGACTGATTATCGATTGCCTGATTGGTTGAATACTTGAACCATAATCTTCAGCAACATGGTCCCAGAAACCATAAACATAAGCGACATTAAATTCCATAGCACCTTCACCAGACCTGATACCAAGTCCTGCTGTTAGAAATTTTCTATCAAATTCTGTTGGTGAATCAGCAACCGGATATGGAATATACATTCCGCCCAGACGTACACTAAGTCCAGTAAAAGGCATTCTGAATTCTGCACCAATTTTTAGATTAAACGTTTGAGTGTATGTGTCAATTATTTTTTTATTTAACGCAGATTGTTCTGGTACCGGTAAATCGCCGGAGAATTTCATTTGCGTATAATCGATGTAAGTAACTTCTGCTGTTCCTGTAATTATCCAAAGGTTAACATCTGCTGCAACCGAGAATTCATAAGGTGATTGAATGGTGAATTTATTTTCAATCACAGTGTCAACCTCTGCAAAATATTCGGTAGCGAACTGACTTTTACCTTTGAAGTAATGATTTTCTGTAATCGATATGACAGAGGGTGTTTTTACAGAGCCACCAATACCAATGAAATTAAAAAATTTATAAAGTACACCTATTCTCAAATCGTATCCGTTAAAAACCCAATCTTTTATATCGTTGATATAGAATGACTGAAAGCCGGCAGTCAAAGGATTATTTTCAATCGTTCGGATTGAATCAGCATAAGTATCTCTTGAATCAGATTCAGTAAACTCTCCATCACGTAAATAACTGCCAACATTATAGTTGAAACTTGCCCCAAAGAAAATATTATAAGCTAATTCGCCAGCAACTCCGAATGACCAATGGTTAATTCCGCCCTCTTCAAGAACATAACCTGACTGGTTCAAATTTCCGTTAAAGATTGTTCTGTCACCCAGATATTCATTGCTGCCCGGATCAAATTCCGGATAACTTAATAACAGCTCACGCGGAAGATAACTATTTGCTGAAGTAAGATCTTGAATCAAAGAAGTATTTGTTGAATTGAAACTACTAAACTTCAGTATCCTATTAAAATCTTTTGAACGGTTATATCCAAAAGAAATTGCAAAGTTATTTGAAGCTGAATCACTGGTTAGTGGAATTACGAGTCCTAATTGATAAAGTACTGTTTCGGTTCTTTGACTTAATAAGGAATCACTTATGAAGAAAGCCTCGTTATTGTAAAGATTAGCACCGACTGAAGTATTAACTGTAAATTTTCTAGCTAAGCCTAAAGTTGCTGGATTTAACAAAGTTGCGGTATATGTATCATTAAAAACCGAGTTTGAATTCCCCATACTTAGAGTGCGGGCATCATAAATTTGACCGCTTATAGAAACGCGAAGAGCATCTCCCATATTAGGTTTGAAATAATCCTGTGCATTTAATAAAGGAGTAAAATTTAATTGTGAAAGTACAACAATTAAGGCAAAAATATTTTTTTTCAAAGTTTAGGATTCCTTATTAAGTAAATACTTTAAATAATTAAGTAAAATTATATGCAAAATAGAACATTTAACAGGGTATAAATTTAGGTCTTATGATAAATTGTGGATTCTTAAACTCAAAGCACTAAAATCAAACTACAAAAAAAAAGCCTCGATAACTGTATCAAGGCTTTGTGACCCCAAGGGGATTCGAACCCCTATTACCGCCGTGAAAGGGCGAGGTCCTAACCATTAGACGATGGGGCCAATTGAAATTTTTAAATTCGAATTTGAAATTTCGAATATTTTTAGGGTGAGCGATGGGATTTGAACCCACGGCCCTCAGGGCCACAACCTGATGCTCTAACCAACTGAGCTACGCTCACCATACTTGAAAATTGCAATAATCAAATTTCAAACAAATTCCATGCACTAATTTCCAAATCCAAAACACTCAGAATTCAGAGTTTAGATTCAATTGTTAATTGGTGTTTGTGTTTTGGAATTTTACCGTGTACGCCCGAGTGGACTCGAACCACTAACCCTCAGCTTAGAAGGCTGATGCTCTA
>CAZXGJ010000015.1:0-15130 GCA_964639955.1 uncultured Ignavibacteriaceae bacterium | reverse complement strand
GTACGCCCGAGTGGACTCGAACCACTAACCCTCAGCTTAGAAGGCTGATGCTCTATCCGATTGAGCTACGGGCGCTCAAGATAAAATATCAAATTTCAGTATTCAAAAAACAAATAAAAATCAATTTCAAATAGCAAACAACCTGGAATTTTGGATTTGGGAATTGTTTGTCATTTGGTGCTTATGATTTGGTATTTAAACCAGTCGGGGCGGCAGGATTTGAACCTGCGACCTCCTGCTCCCAAAGCAGGCGCGATAGCCGGACTACGCTACGCCCCGATTGTTATGCAAAGAACGCAAATCATACTTAATATCCTTCGGATAAACTGCTTTTGGCAGACAGGTATGGATTTCTATAAAAATAGGTTTCAAATATATTTATCCCTGATCTAAAATAAAAGTATTTTTAAGTTCAGCTTATACAATCAAGCTGTAATGCCGGATTCGGGGTAGGTTTGTTTTTCATGTGTTAATAATCTTAGGTAATTTACGGTATTTATTATATCAAGTGAATTTATGCGAATGTCCATCGTATGGTTTGTAGCTAAAAGATTTATCATTTCCGGAAGTGATTCCAGGTTTATAAACCTGATTTCAGCCATTTCAGTAGCCGGCATTGCATTAGGTGTTGCTACTTTGATTATAGCTGTAAGTGTTCTAAAAGGTTTTGAACAAACAATTACAAACAAAATAATTGATTTTGACTCGCATATAAAAATAACTTCTTTCAGAACTATACTGCCTGATTATCAGAAAATCTTACCTCATCTTAAAACCAGCTTAAAAGAATTTAATCCGGAAATTATACCATTTGCATCAAGGCTTGTGATCGTGAGCAGTAAAAAAAACAAGGAAGGATTAAACCTGATTGGTATTGGAAATGAAAAGAAACCCTCAATGATAAAAAATATTGTTGAAGGCAGTTTTGATTCGAGCCTGAACAATATCGTTATTGGCAGGAAGCTTGCTCAGAAATTATTCTTAAAGCTTAATGACTCTATTACTGTTTTTGCTCTGAGCAGGGACCAAGTACCATCACCGGAAAATATTCCTAATGTAAAAAAATTTAATGTTAGCGGAATTTTTGAAAGTGGAATGTCAACCTACGATGATAGTTATGCTTATGTATCACTAAGCTCTGCGCAAAAACTTTTTGATATTGGTGATAACATTACAGGCTATAACATAAGGCTTGGTGATATTTCCAAAATTGACAGTCTGACAAGATTTCTTGGGAAAGAATTAAGATATCCGCATGCTGTTCGTTCAATTTATCAGATTCATCGCAATATATTCACCTGGATAGAGCTTCAGAAAGAACCAATTCCTATTGTCTTAGCCTTAATTATACTGGTTGCCGTGTTTAACATAATTGGCACTTTGCTTATGATAGTACTCGAAAAAACTAATGCGATTGGTCTGTTAATAGCTGTGGGCGCCAGACCAATGAAAATAATTAACATATTTCTTTCGCAAGGGATAATGATTGGAATTGCAGGCATAATATCGGGTAATGCTCTTGGATATATTTTAATGCTGATCCAGATAAAATTTAATGTAATTAAAATTCCATCTGATGTTTATTTTATGTCCAAAGTACCTTTCCTGATAAGACCTGATACTTTCATACTTGTTTCTGTGATAACTTTTATGCTTTGCATTATGGCTTCAGTAATTCCGGCAGTAATAGCTTCCAGGATAAAACCAATCACTGCATTGAGGTTTAGCTGATGGGATTTGAATCATTCATTGCCAGGCGATATCTGGTATCAAGGCATAAAATAAATTTTATAACAATAATTTCTTTTATATCTATTATTGGAATAACAATTGGGGTAGCAGCATTAATAGTTGTGCTTTCGGTGTTTAACGGATTCGGAAATCTGGTTTCTCAGTACCTGATGAATCTTGATCCTCATTTAAGAATTACAGCCTTGTCCGAAACCGGTGAAAAGCAATTGGATACGATCCCTGAATTATTAAGAAAATCAAAAGAAGTTAAATTCATATCACCGTTTGTTGATGGAAAAGTTCTTGCATATAATAAAGGACTAACACAAGTAGTTACTCTGAAAGGAATCAAGCAAGCATCAACCGATGATTTGTATATGATTGATAAAAGCATAGTATATGGCACTTCAAAGTTTTTATCGGGAGTAAATAATTCAGGGGTATTGCTGGGTATACAGCTTGCGGACCGCTTGCAGGTAATTGCAGGTGATACTCTTTTACTGATTTCGCCTGTTGGAATTGAAAAAGCTATAACACAATTTTCTCTTCCGGTATCAAGAAGAGTTATCGTAACAGGAATATACAGCTCCAACAATAACGATTATGATGCAGGTTATATTTTTTCATCCCTCGAAAATGCTCAATACCTGTTAGGTTACAAAAAAACTGTTCAGGGTTATGAAGCAAGGTTAACCGATATTTTTAAATCATTTTCTGTAAAAAAATCGCTTGAAGAAATACTTGTGAAAAAAGATTTCAGCGTAAGCACCTGGTACGATTTTCATCAGGAACTGTATTCTGTAATGCAAATTGAAAGATGGACTGCATATGTAATTTTATCCTTAATCATTGCGGTTGCAACTTTTAATATATTAGGTTCACTTTCTATGTCGGTAATTGAAAAGCGGAGAGACATAGGAATTCTTCGATCAATGGGAGTAAAGGAAAAATCAATTTTAAAAATATTTATGTTCGAAGGACTGCTGATAGGAATAATCGGTACTGTAATAGGTGTTTTGCTGGGATATCTGATTTGTTACCTACAAATTCAATACAATATTTATCCGTTAAACCCTGCGCAGTATAAAATTGATTCTCTGCCTGTAGAAATAAGGTTATCTGATTTCTTTTATATAAGCGGTGCATCCATGTTTCTGGCTTTTTTGGCCTCATTATATCCCGCTAAAAAAGCTGCAAAGGTTAACCCGATTGCTGCTATTAAATGGGAGTAAAGTAAATTTAAGAATTCACAATGAACAAGAAAAAATAAGAACCTTTTAAGTTCATGAATAATATAATTTTAAGTGCAGAAAATATTTTCAAATCGTTTAAAACAACAAAAAAAGTAAAGCTTGAAGTTCTTAAAGGAATTTCGTTACAGATTGAGGCGAAAAAAATAACTGTAATTATCGGTGCTTCGGGTGCCGGTAAGAGTACGCTGCTACATATCCTCGGTGCTCTCGACAGACCCGAAAGCGGAAATGTTATCTTTAACAATGAAAATATTTTTAAGTATAATGATGACAAGCTTGCCAGCTTCAGAAACAGGAATATCGGCTTTGTATTTCAATTTCATCATTTGCTTCCTGAATTTACTGCTCTTGAGAATGTAATGATACCAATTATGATATATGGAACTTCATTTAATAAAGCTGAAAAGAAAAGCAAAGAGCTGCTTGATAGTGTTGGTTTAACTGAAAGAATAACTCATAAGCCGGCAGAACTTTCAGGGGGCGAGCAGCAGAGAGTAGCTGTTGCACGCGCTTTTGCAAACGACCCGCAAATAATTTTTGCCGACGAACCAACAGGCAATCTTGATTCAGCTAACAGCGAGGAACTCCATAATCTGATTATTGGCCTGAAAGATAAATACGACAAGACTTTCGTCATCGTTACACATAATTCCAATCTGATAGCACTTGCGGATATCGTTTACGAAATAAAGGATGGAAAGATATTTTCCCGAAAAGATAATTAATCCGGGCTGGCATTAAAAAATTAATAGCAGACTTGTTTATTTCATCTTAGAACAGGTATCGGTTCAGTCATTCAGCTTTGCCGGTTGCGAAATGGTCGTGATCGTCTTGCTGGCTTCTGCTTGTTGTAAATTGGATTTCAATAACAAACTACTTGCCGGTAAGATACTCAAACATTAATCTTACTCCGAAGCCGGTCATATAAGTTTTTGAATAGTTATTCAAATCGTGGGCAACAGCAGGACCGGCAATATCAATGTGTGCCCAGGGAATTTTATTATCGACAAAAACCTCCAGAAATTTTGCTGCGGTAATTGCCCCGCCCCATCTCCCGCCATCGTTATTAACATCTGCAATCTTGCTTTCGTTTGCTTTTGCATATTCATCCCACATTGGCAAACGCCACAGCCTATCATAAGTTTTCAATCCTGTTCTGTAAAGATTTTCAGCAAGCTTATCATTCTTTGTAAACAAGCCGGCTGCTGCCAGACCTAAGGCAACAACGCATGCACCTGTAAGTGTTGCAAAGTCAATTATTTCATCCGGTTTTTGCTTTGAAGCATAATCAAGTGCATCAGCAAGAATCATTCTTCCTTCTGCATCAGTATGCCCGACTTCAATCGTTTTGCCGGAAGAGGTTATTACCACATCACCAGGCCTCATTGCATCCCCGGAGATCATATTCTCAGCTGCAGGGATTATTCCAAGAATCTCCATCTGAAAATTTGCTTTGGCCGCTGCGAGCATCGTGCCTGCAACAATTGCAGCCCCGGACATATCAGCCTTCATTTCAATCATTCCCTGCGGCGGTTTTACACAGTATCCTCCAGTATCGAATGTAACTCCCTTTCCTACTAAAGCTATTTTTTTAATTTTTTTTCCGGCGGTTTTAGGTTTGTAATGAGCAACTACAAATCTTGGCTTATTTGAGCTCCCCTTTCCAACAGCCAGTAAACCACCCATTTTCATCTCCCCGATTTTTTTCTCATCAAAGACTGTAACTTTAATTCCGGCTTTTGTTAAAGTTGATTTAATACTATCTGCAAGTTCGAATGGTCTTAGGGATGAAGCAGGCTCGTTCTGCAGGTTTTTGGTGAAATTAATACCTTCTGATAAAGCAATTGATTTTTCAATTGCAGAGGAAAGCATTCTTTGGCTTTGTGCAAACAAAAATATTTTCAGGTCAGTTGGCTTCTTTTTTTCCTCCTTATATTTATCAAAGGTATAATTTCCAAGGAATAAACCCTCGATAAAAGTCCTATAGTAATATTCCTCTTGGTCAAAGAATTTTTTATATGAAGAGAAGTCAGGTATGAACACACAGAGATTTTCAACTTTATCATTTTTTAATTTCTGTATTACACTGGCAAGATGATTGCGGAAAAAATCTGTGGTAAATTTTTCATCAAGTTTTATTTTCGTAATCAGAATCATTTCAGGAGCACCGTCTGATTTTGTTACCCAAATTTCCTTTCCTTCTTCGTCAGTAAGATTTTTAATCTGGAGCCCTGATAATTTTATTTGCATATCTTTTTCAATTGCAATAACAGACTTCATTATTTGTTTATCATCAATCAGGTACTTAACGGCAACAGAAAAGGGGTTAAATACAGGCTTTTTACCACCGACAAAATATTTAAGACTGAACATTTTGCTCCTTTAACTATTTAAAGAAAACGATTTTGCTTTATCTAAGATCAAATTGAACATTTCTTGTAAGTTTTGATTTAAGAAGCGTGCACCGGCTGCGTTCAGATGTCCGCCCCCACCGAATTGGGCAGCTAATTTATTCACAGGTAAATTTCCTTTTGACCTGAAACTTACTTTAAATCCGTTTTTCAATTCGATGAAAAGCAATCCAAGTTTTACACCTTCTATAGAAAGAATTGTGTTAACAAAATTTTCCGTATCACTCTCGATTGCACCTGTTTCCCTAAAATCTTTTTGAGTTATTTTCATATAACCTATTTTATTATTTGCAATTAACTGAAGTGAATCAAGACATCTTCCAAGTAGTTTTATTTTACTAAGTTTACTCTCATCATAAATCTTATCGTAAATTTCAGTTGGATTAACACCACAATCCAGAAGCTCTGCAACTATACGATGCAAATGAGAAGTCGTTCTTTCAAAACGGAATGAACCAGTATCAGTCATAATAGCAGCATAAATTGGATCAGCAATTTCTTTATTAATCTTAACTATTTCTGTATTCTTAATAAAATCAAATAAGATATGACCGGTTGCAGCATATTCGGTATCAATAAAAAAATAATTAACGAAATCTTCGGGATCCTGATGATGATCGATACAAATTTTTAATTTGCTGGATTCAGAAAAACCTTTTTGCATACTCACAATTCTATCAACTCTGTTAAAATCCAGTGCAACAAGTACATCAGAAGAATCGAATAAATTCTTATGCATAACTTCATCATATTTTTCGATCACATCATCGGTATCAAGGAATTTAAGATTGTATGGAGTTGAGCTGTGATTGATAATTCTGGATTTCTTTCCCAGAAGCTTTGTTAACTTATAAAAAGCAATTTCAGAACCAATAGCATCAGCATCAGGATTAACGTGAGTTGTTATCAGGAAAGACTGATTGTTTATTATTATATCTGCGAGTTTATCGAAATTCAACATTAATAATAAAAGGGGCTTTTTGTTAAGCCCCATTTTGTAAAAACTAAATTAGAAGACAAGTTAACTAACTTCCCAGGTGTTTGCACCAAACAAAACTTTTTCCAGATCGCCTTTTCCTTTTTTCTCAATTATCTGGTTTATCTGATTTCTTATTCCTTCATCGTAAGTTTCTTTAAAGTATTGTCTGAATACTCCTATTGGCGTTGGAAGATCCGGTCTGTCATCTAGATGTGCAAGTATCATTGCGTGAACAGGAGCATCGGAAAATTCATCATGAACCCAGAGGTCATCTTTTGAATATTTTCCATTTGAAATATCAACAACAACAGGATGAGCACCATCCAGTTTTATTCCTTTATCCTGATTCTTACCGAACACCATTGGTTTACCGTGCTCGAGAACAAGAACGTGATCGTCTTTGGTATCTTTCTCCGTTAGAATTTCAAATGCACCATCGTTAAAGATATTGCAGTTCTGAAATATTTCAAGCAAAGCAAATCCTTTATGCTGACCAACGCGCTTTATCATTTCCTGCAAATGCTTTGGATTCCGGTCAATCGACCGGGCAACAAACGTAGCATCCGACCCAAGCGCAAGTGATAACGGATTGAAAGGATAATCAACACTTCCATAGGGAGTAGTCTTAGTTACTTTGCCCCTTTCGGAAGTCGGTGAATACTGACCTTTTGTCAATCCGTAAATTCTATTATTGAAAAGTAACACTTTTAAATCAACATTTTTTCTACAAGCATGAATGAAATGATTTCCACCTATGCTTAAAAGATCGCCATCGCCTGTGGCAACCCAAACTGATAAATCCGGATTTGCAACTTTAACTCCCGTAGCAATTATAGCTGCACGACCATGGATTCCGTGAAAACCATAAGTATTCATATAGTAAGGAAAGCGGCTCGAACATCCGATACCGGAGACCCAAACTATTTTTTCTTTATTAGTTTGAATTAACTCAGGAAATGTTCGTTGGACCTGTGCAAGGATTGAATAATCTCCGCATCCAGGACACCAGCGTACATCCTGATCACTTATAAAATCTTTTGCTGTATATTTTTGTGTAACTATTTCCGGACTATTTGCCATTTCCACCTCCAAGCAGAGAATTTATCTTTTCTAAAATATCATTTACTTTAAGTGGTAATCCTCTTACCAAATTTAATTGTTCGACAGGAATTAAAAATTCACTTCTTACCAAATGTGCAAGCTGACCAAGGTTGATTTCAGGTATCAGAACTTTCCTGAAATTTCTTAAAACATTTCCGGTATTTTTTGGCATAGGATTTAAATAACGAAGATGAGCATGAGATAGCTTTAAACCAGCTCTTCTGCCTTTATTAACAGCATCTTTAATAGATCCGTATGTACTTCCCCAGCCAAGAACAAGTAATTCACCATGATCATCGCCATCAACTTCCAAATCAGGTATATCATTAACAATTCTTTTAACTTTTTCAGTTCTGAGTTTAACCATTCTGTCATGATTATCAGGATCATAATTTACGGTACCGTAAACATCAGCTTTTTCCAACCCGCCTATTCTATGTTCTAAGCCGGGTGTACCTGGAATAGCCCAGGGTCTCGCAAGATTTTCATCACGCAGATATGGATAAAATCTTTCAGGATCAGTTCTAAACTTCACTGAAATATCCGGTAATTCGTTTACGTGAGGAATACGCCATGGTTCAGAGCCATTTGCGAGATAACCATCGGTTAAAAGAATTACAGGAGTCATATATTTCAGTGCTATTCTTGAAGCTTCTATTGCCATATAAAAACAATCACGGGGAGTTCTTGCTGCAAGAACACAAACAGGAGCTTCGCCATTTCTACCATACATTGCCTGAAGTAAATCTGCCTGTTCAGTTTTAGTTGGTAAACCTGTGCTTGGTCCACCTCTTTGAACATCAACAATGACAATTGGAAGCTCAGTCATAACAGCCAATCCAACAGCTTCCAGTTTCAAGGAAAGCCCGGGTCCGCTTGTAGTTGTTAATGCAAGATGACCTGCGAATGCGGCACCGATTGCCGAAGTAATTCCTGCAATCTCGTCTTCTGCCTGAACTGTTTTAACTCCAAAATTTTTATAGGCACTTAAGTATTGTAATATTTCTGAAGCCGGAGTAATTGGATATGAACCAAGAAATAAAGGTAAACCACTTTTAACTGATGCTGCAAGAAAACCAAGAGCAGTAGCTTCATTGCCTGAAATATTTCTGTAAATACCTTTTGGTAGTTTAGCCGCTTCAACTTTGTAACGGGTTGTGAAGACTTCGGTCATCTCACCAAATTTATGACCGGCTTGAAGTGCTTTAGTATTTGCCTCTACATACTCGGGTTTATTTTTGAATTTATCTTTGATCCAATCTTCAGTGTTTTTAAGCGGTCTGTCATACAACCAATACATTAGCCCAAGAGCAAAAAAGTTTTTACATCTGGATACTTCCTTAGGACTTAAAGGTAAACCTTCGAGTGCATTTGCTGTAAGTGATGAAATTGGAACCTGATGCAATTCATAACCACTGAGTGAACCATCCTCCAATGGGTTAGAATCATAATGTGCAAGTTTAAGATTTTTCTGATCGAATGCATCTGAATTAACAATGATAACTCCACCCGGTTTTAATTCTTTTAAATTCTTTTTAAGTGCAGCGGGATTCATGGCAACAAGTACATCGGGAAGATCACCGGGAGTGTTAACATCCTCACTTCCAAAACTTAATTGAAAACCACTAACACCGTAAAGGGTTCCGGCAGGTGCTCTGATTTCAGCAGGATAATCCGGTAATGTATTTAAATCATTTCCAAGCCACGCAGTTGTATCACTAAACTGGCTACCGGTTAACTGCATTCCATCGCCGGAATCGCCAGCAAAACGAACGGTGACACTGGTTAAAACTCTGAAATCTTTATCTTTAATCTCTGACATCTCTAAATGTTTCCTAATTAGTTTTTATTTGATTATAAAATTACAAACTATCAATTGATTTATCAATGTAATAAGACTTAATTCTTAATTTACACTTGAAATAATTTTATAGAATTCTTTAGGATTCACGAAACCCGTAATCCTTTCAATCTCTTCCCCATTGGAATTTAGCACAAGAACAGTTGGTACTCCTACAATTTTGAACCTGTTCCTTAATGATTCAACTTCAGGGGAAAGTGATTTTGTCATATCTGCTTTATATGTTTCAAACTCTTTTGATAATGCAATCACTTCAGGATCAGAAAAAGTTATAGCATCTAGCTCTTTACAGGGAATACACCAATCAGCATAAAAATCAATAATCACTCCTCTGCCTGAAATTTCACTTAATGCATCTTCTGTAAATGGCTGCCAGTCAACTGAATTAGTATCAGATGGGATCAGAGCATAAACACCCACTGCCATTATCAGCACAGAAAAAACTATTTTAAAGATTCTGAATCCCTTAACTGAGTTTGCAAGTTTCTCAAAGAATAAAAGATAAATTGCTGTTCCTATCATAAATACAGGAAGTACATATCCTGAAATCTCTTTTGGCAGAAGCGGCAACAAAAAGTAAAGTGCCATCCCGATAAGAATAAAACCGAAGATATGTTTCACTGCATCCATCCACTCACCTGCTCTAGGAAGTTTTTTAATTTTACCGGAGAATACAGCAAGAAACAGATATGGAGTTCCGAGACCAACAGCAAGCACGAAGAAAAGTAAAAACCCGAAGAAAGGATCCTGCTTTGTTGCAACATAAGTTACAAGACCAAGAACAAATGGACCGATGCAGGGTGCCGCAACAATTCCCATAGTTAATCCCATAAAGAATGCACCAAATAAACCTGCTTTTGCACCACCTGCTTTGTTGACCAGACTATCAGGAAGTTTAAATTCATAAACACCGAACATACTTAAAGATAGAGCTAACATAATTGCAACTATTATTAAAATTACAATTGGATTTTGAAGCAATGCACCAAAGATAGCTCCGGTCAGCGAAGTAATTACTCCTATTGCGGAATATGTAACCGCAAGTCCGAGAATGAACAAAATTCCCATAAAGAAAAGTTTAGTCGTACTTCCTTCACTTTGTCCGCCAAAGTAACCCACTGTAATTGGAATTAGTGGATAAACACATGGAGTAAGATTCAGTGCTAATCCACCGAAAAATACAAGAAGTAATCCAATTAACAATCCCTTACTTTCCAGAGCACTTGAGATTGGGTCAGATTCTTCTTTTGTATTTGTTGAAGGCTGGGTAAAACTAAGTTCTATCTCTTTAAAGATTTCTTCGTTAATTGTGTTTACCGGAGAGGTTTTATCAGCTACTTCAATGTTGATTGTATCAGCTATTGCAGTTGGTGCCTGACAACTCATATCGTTGCAAGCCTGATATTCTAATTCAACAATTAAGGAATAAATTCCCGGTTGAACATCAGCATTAACACTCAGCAAGGCTCCAAAATAAACTGTCCCTTCCCAAACAGATAATGGTGATGCAGAAAAAGAGAATTTATAATCGTGAGGTTTTGGATAAGCAGTCTGATTTAATTTGAAGTAAGGATTTTCTGTTATAATTAATGAAGTTGGAATAAGGTACTCATCATAAGGCTTATCAGAATTAATGTGCCACGTATCTGCTACTTCAGCTTTAACTGCTATTTTAAATTCAGTATTAGCATATACTTTATCGAAGGACTGGTATGTTTCTATTTTGACCAAATCTATCGGCATTCCAAATTGTGCAAATGCGTTTGAGACTGTAAATAAAATTAGTAAAGTGATTAAGTTTACAATTTTCATATCTGGCTGGTATTATTTAATTGTTAAATTGTTTTATGGTTTTTTTTATGTTTTAAATAATTTTCTAATAATTCTGCATCTGCAATATCCCTAGCTCGATTTGCAGCTTTTTTATTCTTAAGTAAATCTTCAGGTGATATAAAAAATACTTCTTGTTTTCCAATTTTTCCTTGGATTTTATTTTGAAACGCCTCGTTAAAAGTAATACCGCTTATCTCTGTAATAATGTCGATGCGGTTAGGAACTAAACCTAGTTGAATAATTGAGTCAGGCTTAATAAAATCATCAACCTTTAGGTCAAGGGATTCAAAACCAAATTCGGCTAATACGCTCAGCAATTTTTCTGCGTTATCCGGTGTAGCATCGATAAAAAAATCAATATCACCAGTGTTTCGTGGATGAGTATAGTAAATCAATGCATAAGCGCCAACAACGAGATATTTAACTTTGTGATAGTTTAATAATTTTATAAACTCTTCGAAGTGCTCTTCTACTCTCATCGTACAATTCTTGTTTGTTAAATAATTTAATGTATTGTTCTCTTAAATCTTGAGCGATACTCAATTTTTCTTCAGGAGAAACTTTAAGCCAATACTCAATTTCATCATCATATTGAGCGGGATCATTGATATTATATATTTTGATGTTCTTATCCATAAACTTTTAATTTCTCCACCCCTGCACGATTGGATATCTCCTTCCATATCCAAAAGCTTTTCTGGAAACTCTTAATGCTGGAGCAGATTGTCGTCGCTTAAATTCATTAATGTCAACCATCCTTAAAACTTTCTTTACAACTTCTTCATCTTTTATTATTGAATTGATTTCATCAAACTCTTTGTTCTCTTCAAGATACATCTTTAGAATTTTATCCAGCAATTCGTATGGTGGAAGATCATCCTGGTCTTTCTGGTTCGGACTGAGTTCTGCTGAAGGTGGTTTTAGAATTATCTCTTTCGGAATTATTTCTTTTTTCCTGTTGATAAAATTTGCAATCCTGTAAAGATCGCTTTTATAAACATCGGCTATTACAGCAAGACTTCCGCTCATATCACCGTAAAGCGTACAATAACCAACAGCCAGTTCTGATTTATTTCCAGTGGTTAAAACTAAGTAGTTATCATTATTTGAAAAAGCCATTAAGTATACACCACGGATTCTTGCCTGTATATTTTGTTCAGTAAGATTACCAAATTTCTGCTTAAACTTTGGTTTAAGCTGTCCGAGTGTTTCATCAACTACAGGTTGAATAGAAACATTATCTGAAGAAATGCCGAGGTTATTTATTAACTTCTCTGAATCTGTAACACTTCCCCGGCTTGAATATTTTGAAGGCATTAAAACAACGTGAACATTCTCTTTACCCAGTGCTTCAACTGCAATATAGGTAACCATTGCAGAATCGAGTCCACCACTTAAACCTACGACAGCTTTTTTAAATTTCATCTTTTCAAAATATTCTTTTACACCATAAATCAATGAACTCAGAACTTCTTCCTCAAAAGATTTTTCAACTTCAACTTTTATCTCTTTATCATTTTCAGTATCGAACAAAATAAAATCTTCCTCGTAAGTTTTTCCTAAATGAACGAGCTTTCCTTTTTTATCAAGACACATACTTCCGCCATCAAAAACCAGATCAGTCTGAACACCGACACAACAAACATATGCAAGCGGTAGTTTATCCTGTTTGCAGAGTGTGGAGAGCATTTCCAGACGTTCTTTTCTTTTTCCAAAAGAATAAGGACTTGCTGAAATATTTATAAGAATAGTTGCACTTTTTTTCTTCAGGATATCAACCGGATCAACATTGTATCTTCTTCGGTACCAATAGTCAGCATCGTTCCAGATATCCTCACAAACAGAAATGCCTAGTTTCTCCCCCTTGAACTTGTGAGTAAAAACATTCTTCGCTGGTTCAAAATATCTCATTTCATCAAAGACATCATAGTTTGGAATTAAAGATTTTGGCTGGATGAACCGGACTTTACCTTTGTAACAAAGTACTGCGGAGTTGTGAATGTTTGTTCCAATGCGATCATCGTCTTCAGTGATTGCACCGAATAATAAGCCAACATCAGTTGTGATTTGAGCAAGTTCATTTATCTTTTTATTAACAGCTTTTCTGAATTCTGATTTTTCAACTAAGTCGAGAGGCGGATATCCGACGAGCGAAAGCTCAGGAAAGATTACCAGATCGGCTTTTGCTTTTATGCCTTTCTCATAACCTTTAATAATCTTGTCTTTATTATAATCTAAATTGCCAATAATCGGGTTTATCTGGCAAAGTGCAATTTTCATTTCTACAAATTATTTTATTGACTAAAATTAGTTATTAACGTTAAACTCTCCAAAATCAAAAAAAGACAAAACAAAATGCATGAATGCATAGATGCATGGAATTAAACCAACATGCATTCATGCAATCATCCATCCAGCCATACATTCAGGTTGATTTTAGCATTCCGTTTACCGATAAATCTCCTGCAATCACCGATACTTTCTTACCATACTTATCAAATTGAGTGTAAATCAATAAAAATGTTATTTATTAGAACCAGAGAATTAAAAGAATTATTTCAAGCTGGAGGAAAAATGGAAAAGAAACTATATCGTTCTACGACTGATAAAATGCTCGGCGGAGTTGCCGGTGGACTTGCAGAGTATTTCGGTATTGATTCCACTCTTGTAAGAGTCTTGTTCATTGTAATTGTTTTCCTTGGTGGCGGAGGAATAATTGCTTATATAATTTTGTGGATAGTTGTTCCGCAAAAGCCATATGAACTGCCAAAAAATAATTTTACTCAACCACCTTCTGAAGGAAGCGGCGGTTCAAACTATGCAACAGATCAGAAGAGTTCTGATTCATTCAGCGTTGTTAATGGCGGAATAGCCGGCTCAATGCCGCAAACAAACAATAAACAAATCTGGGTTGCAATTGTGTTAATTGTTATCGGCGGATTGCTTTTGCTTGATAATATATTTCCGGGTTTTGATTTCGATCATTTCTGGCCTGTAATTCTTATTGGAATTGGGATCGGACTTTTATTAAAGGCAAAGAATTAAAAGGAGATTTTAAAATGAAACCATCACATATATTCTGGGGTTTACTTTTCTTAGGGCTTGGTTTACTTGCTCTCATAAACAACTTCACAACAATTTCAATGGACTGGTCAACTATCTGGAAACTATGGCCATTAACTATTGTGTTGATTGGTTTGTCAATACTTGTAAAACATCAGTATGGTAAAAGTGTTATAGCAGGACTTGCAGCTATTATTCTGGCACTTGCAATTTTCGCAAGCTTTAAAACCGCATCGAATCTTGTGAATAATGACTTTGATATCACGTTTGGTGAAGATGCAGATTATGAATACACAACCACTGAATTCACAGAGCAGTATGATACTGTACTGCAATTCGCCACACTTAATTTTGATGCTGGTGCAGGATCATTTAACATTTCTCGAACAACAGAAAACCTGATTGATGCCAAAGCTGAAGGTGTAAAACATAATTTTAAACTTACGCGTTTTGATTCTGACAGCAGCACAACAATTGACCTAACAATGCGGCAGAAATCTGTTTTCAGATTTGGAAAAAGTTATAAGAATAACATTGACGTTGCATTAAATCCGATTCCTGTCTGGGATATGAATTTTGATGTCGGTGCAGCTTCAATGGATTTTGACCTTACAGAAATTAAAACGAGGAAAATTGATGTTGATATGGGTGCAGCTTCAATCAAAATAAAGGTTGGCAGCTTATATCCGGAAACAAAGTTGAGTGTAGATGCAGGTGCATCGGATATAAATATTTTTATTCCGAAAGAATCCGGTTGTAAAATAGTAACCGATGGTGCATTATCTTCAAAGCATTTTAATGATTTTGAGAAAATAGATTCAGATAATTACCGGACTGCTAATTTCGATGAAGCTGCTAATAAAGTATATATTGAAATTGACTGTGGTGTTTCTTCGAT